>LN908986.1:0-169879 GCA_001486445.1 Hugonella massiliensis | reverse complement strand
GCCCAGGCGACAGACCGCAGGGCGGCCGGAGGGCGCAGCGATGGTCCCGGGCGGCTCGGCGAGGGAGCGGAAGGCCATGAGGCGCGCGTCCGCGCGGTCCTCGACCGCCGCGAGGCCCGGTGGTCGGGTAGGGAAGGGGGTGAGCGCGGATGAAGAACGGCGTGCGGGATTTGTATAAGGGACAGCGGCTGGCGCGACACCGATGCGATACGCTATTGCCACAGTTTTTCCGATGCCGACCTTGCGGCGCTTGCCGCCTGCGACTCCCGGGCGCAGGTCGTCGCCCGCTTCGACGCCGACGGCCGCACGGGCCGTATGAACGCCTACCTTGTTTTCAGGAGGATGCGATGATCCGTCCCATCGTGCACATGCCCCTCATGCTCGCGCGCGCGGCCGAGCCCGCCACGCCCAAAGACGTGGAAGTGGGTCACGATTTGCTCGATACCCTGGCCGCCCATCGCAGCGAATGCGTGGGGATGGCAGCCAACATGATCGGCGTCAACAAGAGCGCGATCGTCTTCGCGCAAGGCGAGGGCGCACGCGTGATGTTCAACCCCGCAATCGTGAAGCGCGCGCAGCCCTTCGATACCGAAGAGGGGTGCCTGTCGCTTGCGGGTACCCGTCCGACCCGCCGCTACAAGCGCATTACGGTACGCTACCAGGATTTCGATTTCGTCTGGCGGGAAGAGGACTTCACGGGTTGGACGGCCCAGATCATCCAGCACGAGGTCGACCATACCAAGGGGATCCTCATCTAGGTCGTCGCGGTTGACGGGGCTTGGATGCGCAGGTCCGCGGCGTGCCCCGCATTGTGGAGACTCTGCAGATACTGTCTGCCGCCTTCCGCGCTTTCCCTGTAGGCTCTCTGAAATTTTCCTATATTCATAAGCTCGGTATGAGCGAAATGAAGGGGGCCATCCCATGAAAACAGCCTTGAGCGTGTTCTGGCGCGATGTCAAGCGCATCGTGAAGAACCCCTTCGCGCTCGGTGTCATCTTGGGCATGTGCGTGCTTCCGGCGGCGTACGCCTGGTACTGCATCGAGGCCAACTGGGACCCTTACAAGCTCACGGCCAACATGCACATCCCCGTGGTCAACAACGACGCCGGCGCCCAGGTCGACGGCATGGGCGAAGTCAACGTCGGCGACCAGATCGTCGACCAGCTTCAGCAAAACGATGCGTTCACGTGGGAGTTCGTGTCGGAAGACGAAGCCCGCGAAGGCGTTGAGTCGGGCAAATACTACGCCGCCTTCATCATTCCCGAAAACTTCAGCTCCGATTTGGCGGGCGTCCTCGACGGGCGCACCGACAACCCGAAAATCGAGTACTTTGTCAACGAGAAGTACAGCGGTACGGCCGTGAAGGTGACCGACACGGGGTCGTCGACGATCGGCAACGCGGTGAACGATTCCTTCACCGGAAGCGTGTCGCAGGCCATGGCCGAGATCCTCAAGCAGGCGGCCGGCTCCCTCAAAAGCGACGTCAACGCTCGCGCCTCTTCGGCCGGCCAATCGCTTTCCGATGCGCAGGCCCAGGTGGACGACGTCATTTCTCTGATCGACGACACGTCGGGCGGGCTCGATGACTGGCACGACACGGTTGCGAACGCCCAGGGTGCGCTCGACGCCATGCGCGAAGCCCTGCCCGGCATCGAGCAGTCCCTTTCCGACGCCCAATCCACGCTCGCGACGGTGCGCACCGCCTCGAGCGACTTCAACACGGCCTTTACCGGCGGCTTGACCGATTCGGCTGCGGCCCTCACGCAGGCCTCTTCTACGGCCAACCAGAAGGTTGCCGACTATCGCGAGCGCACGATGAGCGCCAAGGCGCAGGTCGACGGCGCCCTGGCCGACCTGCGCACGGTGGCCGATCGCAACCAGAATGCGATCGATACGGTGCAGCAGCACCTCGACGCGTCGAGCCTGCCCGCCGACTCTTCCGTGCGCGCCGATATCGAGAACCGCGTACTAGCCCCGCTTATGGCCCGCAACGACAGCCTGCGGCAGAGCATCGACTCGCTGCAGACGGCAAGCGACAACCTGGGCAAGTCGGTCCTGGCCGTATCGGGTCTGATCACTTCCATGAACGATGGTGCCGCCTCGGGGGCGCAAGCCATGGTCGCCGCCACCAAGAGCTTCAACGTCGACGTCCTGCCCCAGCTCTCCTCGAGCGCCGACGTCGTGTCCACCACCTTGGGTACGCTTTCGGGCAGCGTTGCGGGCTTGGGCCCTCAGATCGACCAGGTGAAGGGCCTGCTCGGCCAGGTGGATTCTGTGATCGGCCAGATGCAGTCGTCGCTTTCCGATGCGAGCGGCACGCTGTCGCGCGTGAGCAAAGGTCTTTCCACCACCGTCACCGACCTGTCGGCGCTTGCGGGTTCCCTCGACCTGTCGAGCGTCGTCGACATCGAGCATCTCGATGCCTCGCAGGTGGGTTCGTTCATGTCCTCGCCGCTCGCCATCAACACCCAATCGATCTATCCGATTTCCCACTACGCGGCCGCCGTGGCGCCCTTCTACACCAATCTGGCCATTTGGATCGGCTGCTTCATGCTCGTGGCCATCATCAAGCTTGAAATCGACCGCGAGGGTTACGAGGGCATATCGCCCTCTCAGGCCTATCTGGCCCGCTTCTTCCTCTACCTGTTCGTGAACCTGGTCCAGGCGACGGTCATCGTGCTCGGCGAGATCTTCCTGCTCGGTTTCGGCGTGGCCGACCCCGTTTCCCTGCTCGTGAGCGCCTGGGTGACGAGCCTGGCCTTCGTGAGCATCGTCTACATGCTCGCCATCTCCTTCCGCCATATCGGAAAGGCCCTTGCGGTCGTCCTGCTCATCATGCAGATTCCCGGGTCGTCGGGCATGTACCCAATAGAGATGATGCCCGACTTCTTCCAGGCCATCCATCCGCTTTTGCCCTTTACCTACGGCATTGACGCCATGCGCCAGGCCATCGGTGGCATCTACGGGGGCGAGCTCGTTCACGATTTGGTTGTGCTCCTGCTCATGGTGCCCGCCGCCTTCTTCGTGGGCATGGTCCTGCGCCCCTACTTCCAGAACCTCAACGTCCTGTTCGACAAGCGTCTGGCCGAAACGACCTTCATGATCACCGAAGAGCACGGCGTCTTCGAACAGCGCTACCGGTCTCGCAACGTCCTGCGCGCCCTCTACGACAACGACCAGTTTCGCCCGAAGATCGCGGCGCGGGCCGCCGCCTTCGAAAAGAGCTACCGGGCGCTCGAAGGCATCGGCCAGCTCATCGTGTTCCTACTGCCTATCGGAGTCATCGTGCTCATGTCGATCTTACAGGTCGATCCCGACCCCAACACCAAAGTCGAGCTGCTCGTGCTGTTCGTGGTGTCGGTGGTGGTCGTCGACGGCGCGATTATCGCGATCGAATATCTGCACGAATACTGGAACGGCCAACTCGAGCTGGTTTCCCAGTCGCAAGACCGCATGGAAGCCGAAGCGCTCAACCATGTGCCCCTGCGCCACCACGATTTTTCCGAAGGCCACGAGGCGCGCGTCCGCGCGGTCCTCGACCGCCGCGAGGCCCGGCGTTCTGGTAGGGAAGGGGGTGATCGCCGATGAAGAACGTCTTGCGCATCTTCGTCGACGACGTTAAGCACGGCGTGGGCAATTCCCTGGCCGTCGTGGTGCTCGTGGGCCTTATGCTCCTGCCCGCCATGTACGCCTGGTTCAACGACGCCGCCAGCTGGGACCCCTATCATCACACCGAAGGCCTTAAAGTCGCCGTCGCCACGCAGGACGAGGGTTACAAAAGCGACCTCTTGCCCGTCGCGGTGAACATCGGCGACATGGTCGAATCGGAACTGCGGTCCAATAGCAGCTTCGACTGGCAGTTCGTTTCGAGCGACGATGCCATAGAAGGGGTGAAGTCGGGGAAGTACTATGCCGCCCTCGTGCTGCCTTCCACCTTCAGCTCCGACATGATGTCGGTCTTCAACGAGAACGCCCAAACCGCTCATATCGACTACTACGTGAATGAAAAGATCAACCCGATCGCCTCGCACGTGACCGACGTGGGCGCCGATACGGTGCAGGAGAGCATTCGCACGGCCTTTTCGGGCACGGTGGCCGACGTGGGCCTGTCTCTGCTCGACCAGCTGTCGGCCTACGGGTCGAGCGGCAACCTGCAGGCCTACGCCGAACGCGTGGGCGCCCGCATTGACACCTCGGTGCAGGACGCGCGCGGCGCGGCCGACAGCGTGCGGGCCCTGGGCAACCTGGTGGGCGCGGTGCACACCCTCGTCGATTCCTCGTCTTCGGTGATGGAGGGCGCGGGCGCGACGTCCCAGTCGGCCAAAGACACCATTTCCGATGCCTCGAGCTCGTTGGGAGACGCGACGCAGAGCCTCGACGGCGTGACCGACCGCGTGAACGACGCCCTGTCGGCGAGTTCCGACAGCTTCGATGCCCTGCGGGATCAGAGCGATGCAGCCTTCGACGCGCTCGGCACGTCGGCGGGCGATGCGAGCACGGCCCTGCGTACGGTGTCGGGCAAGGTGGACGACCAGCGCGCGGCTTTCAAGCAGGTGCGCGATGCGATGGCCGACCTGGGCCTCGCCACCGACGAGATCGATGGGGTTATTTCGAGCCTCGATACGGCTTCGAGTGCGCTTTCGCAAAGCGCCGACCGCATCGATGAGGGCGTGACGGACGCGTCTGCTTCCAAGCAAGAGGTGCGCGACGCGGTCGACGCGGCGAAGGGCGGCGTGACCCAGCTTGAGGGCTCCTACGAGCACGACCTGAAGTCACAGGTGGATGCTCTGAAGGGCTCTCTTTCCACCGTGGCGTCCTCTTCCGATGACGTAAGCCAACAGCTTTCCGCGACGGCCGACTCCCTTTCCACGGCGACCGGGTCCCTCTCCGATCAACTGGGCGCAACCAAGTCGGCGCTCGATGGGGCGGCTGCCACACTCGACGGCTTGGCCGACCAGCTCGCAGGCGAGCGCGACGCCCTGCGCGACGCCGTGGCCGCCGGCGACTTTTCGAAGGTGAAGGACCTGGTGGGAACCGACTCCACGGCTATCGCCAACTTCCTGGCGGCGCCGGTGCAGATGGAGCGCAACGCCGTCTACTCGATGGCCAACAACGGTTCGTCGATGGCGTCCTTCTACACCATGCTCACCTTGTGGGTGGGGGCGGTCATCCTGGCGGTCATGCTGCAGACCCACCTGTCGCCTGCTCGTCGGGTCCTCTATCCCAACCTTAAACCGCGGGAGGCCTATTTCGGCCGGTTCGGCATCTTCTCGCTGCTTCTGTTCGGCCAGAGCCTCACCGTCTGCCTGGGCGATGTCTACTTTTTGCAGATCCAATGCGTCGACCCGGTGCGCTTCGTGCTCACGGGCGTGATCGTGGGGCAGTGCTTCGGCCTGTTCGTCTACACCCTCGTGCTGTCCTTCGGCAACATCGGCAAGGCGATTTCGGTCATTCTGCTCGTCATGCAGGTGGCGGGAGCGGGCGGTATCTTCCCCATAGAGCTTTCAGCGCCCTTCTTCCAGAGCCTCTATCCCTATCTGCCCTTCGTGCACGGCATGCGGGCCATGCAGGCCTGCATAGCGGGCGCCTACGGGCACGAATGGGCCTTTGCGATGGTGGCGGTTTCGTCGCTCGTGGCCATTTCCCTCGTCCTTGCCTTCGTTATCCGCAAGCCCATCATGCGGCTCATGCGCTATGCCGATCGCAAGCTTGCTGAAACGAAGCTGATGTAGTGTGGGCCGGACGGGTGCGCGTTCCGCGGGGTGCATACGGAAGATGCGCTGGGCCCTTGCGGTTGCTCTCGCCGTCGCGTTGGTCGCGGCGGCGGTCTACCTGAACACGTCGTATGCGGCAGGCGACGAGGCGCATGTGGCGCTGACGAGTGACGCGGCGGTGCAGCTGACCGTGCAGGACGACGGCGACCTGGTCTTCGAGCCGGCCGAAGGGGCCGCTAACGGGGCGGGGCTCATCTTTTACCCGGGCGGCAAGGTCGACCCCCGGGCCTATGCGCCCCTTATGCGCGCAGCCGCCGAGCGCGGATTTACCTGTGTGCTCGTTCGCTTTCCCTTCAACCTGGCGGTCTTCGACCCCAACGCCGCCAGCGGGGAACAGAAGGCCTTTCCCCAGGTGGAGCGCTGGTACATCGGTGGGCATTCGCTCGGCGGGGCCATGGCGGCCGTCTATGCGGCCGATCATGCGGGCGACTTTCGCGGGCTTCTGCTGTGCGGGGCGTACGCGACGAAGGACCTGGGCACCTCGGGCCTTGCGGTGACGTCGGTCTACGGCACGGACGATGGCGTGCTCAACCGCGACGCCTACGCGAAGAACCGGGGCAACATCCCCCAGGCGGTCGAGGATGCGATCGAGGGCGGCTGCCATTCCTATTTCGGCGACTACGGCCTGCAGGACGGCGACGGGGCGCCGACGATCTCGCGCGACGAGCAAATCGCGCGCACGGCAGACGACCTGGCGGCGATGGACCGAAGGTGAGCGGGACCGCGGGCGGATGGTATGATTTCCCCATGCGAAATCTGCCCGCCACGAACGGAGAACCCCCCCATGTCCCAGTGCCCTCGGTGCCACCAGCCCCTTCCCGAAAACGCCCGCTTCTGCGGGAACTGCGGCTATCGGGTGCCCGACCCTGGCGAGGGGGTAGCCGCCCCGGCGCCCGAACCGGTTGCGGGCGCGCCCGCTCCCTGCCCTGAGGGCGCCCCGCGTTCAGGCGCTGGTGATCCGGCGGTTGTCGCGCCCGCATTCGCCGGCCGCTCCGCTGCGGCTGCGCGCGCCTCGCGGAAGGGCCGCACGGGCCGCATCCTGGCGCTCGTCCTTGGCTCGGCGGCCGTTGTGGCCGTGGTCTGCGGCGCGTTCCTGTTCGCTCAGGATTCCAAGGCCAAGGAGCCCCATCCCATCGCGGTGGGCGTCGCCAACAGCACGACGTCGCAAGGCGTCGATGCCGGCACGGCGCAGAGCGCCTGGGGCATTCAGGTGAGGACGGCGTCGGGCGCAGCTTACGACGACGGGGCCACCTCGATTCCCGTCAAGGTCGACGGCACGGTCGACGGCGCTTCCTACGAGACGGTAAGCTACCTCGATGCCGAGGGCGCGGGGCTCGCGCTTCCCGTGGGCGATTTCACGCTCACCTTCCCGGCGGGGGCCATCCTTTCGGACGGCACCTTCGTTGCGCCTGCAGACGATACGCAGGTGACGGTGACCGTGGAGGACACCGACCAGGGACCCCATGCGACCTTTTCCCAGGACGTCACCTTCACCGAAGTGCCCGCTTCCCAGGTGACCGACGACGACCTCGATGCGGTTGCCCGCTACGCCCAGGACGACGCCAACGACCAAGGCAAGGCCCAGAACCTCTGCCAGAACGTGCGCGACGCCCGCGATTCCCAGGCCTCGACCGCCCAAGCGGCCAAGAAGGCCTATGCCGGCTGGCTGACCCAATACGCGGTGCCCTGGGGCGATTCGGGAAAGACGGTTCCTACGAGCAGCCTGACGTTCTGCTTGGTCGATGCCAACAATGACGGGGTGCCGGACCTGATGATTGAGTCGGATCAAACCGCTCATGTCGATGGCTACATGGAATTGCTCACCTATGTGGACGGTGACGTAAAGTTGGTGAGCGTCGCTGAGCGCTTTACTGTCTATTCGAGCGGATACGTACTGTCTTCTTACATGGGTGTAGGCAACCATGAGGGTGCGTACTTCAATTTCGAGGGCTCCACGATAAAACAGCATGCCGCATATGCTGGAGAAGACGAAGACATCTATGAGGTCGAGCACGGATCGACTGAGCCTTTGCATAGGGGCACGGACGTGGGCAACGACTATCTCGACAATTCTGGCTTGGATATATGCGTAACCGACGTCTCGGTCGACGACAAAGCGGTCGACTGGGACACCTACGATGCGGCGGTAAAGGCCATCACCCAGGAAGAAGTGCCGCTCTCGCTGGTCGACAACACGGCGGCCAACCGCACGAGCGTTTTGCTTAACGGCTAAGCACTCTCGAGCTTGGCGCGTATCGACAGGGTGCGCGGCGTGTCCATCCCGTCGAAGGCGATGCGGTAGCTGCCCTCGTCGACGTCGATAGCGACGATTGTGCCTCTGCCGAAAACGGCGTGGCGTACGGTATCGCCGATTTCGAAGGCGGGCCCTTCGTTGGCTGCGTGCAGCAGGCGGTCCTTGTAGCGGTAGAACTTCCGCGCCTCGGCGATGAGCGAGTCGGAAAGCGGGGTCGTGAAGTCGAGGAGGGCCGGGTTCACGTCGAGGATGAAGCGCGAGGGATAGCGGGGCATGCCGTCGTGGGCGGTGCCTTCGGCGCAGGTGAGCGCAAGCGTGTCCTGGGCGCGTGTGAAGGCGACGAAGGCCAGGCGGCGCTCTTCTTCCATGGCTTCCATCGTCTGCGTCTTGCGGGAGGGCAGGATGCCTTCGTCCATGCCGCAGACGAAGACGTGGCGGAACTCGAGCCCCTTGGCGGCGTGGATGGTCATCAGCTTCACCTTGTCGTCGCCGGTACCCGCATCGAGGTTGCTGAACAGCGACACGTGGGACAGGTACTGGTCGAGGGTGGCTTCCTCGCCGCAGGTGGTTTCGTACTCGTAGATTGATTGGCGCAGTTCGGCCAGGTTGTCGAGCCGCTCCTGGCTGCCTTCGGTGCGCAGGGCGCGCTCGTAGCCGCTTTCGTCGAGCAAGACGGCCAGCAGCTCGCTCACCGGCCGGTTCGCCGCTTCGGCGCTGTAGCGTTCGACCAGGCGCACGAATTCCCGTGCCTTGGTGCCCTTGAAGAGGGGGTCGTCGATCGACCGCACGAGCGCCTGGTAGAGGGAGATCTGCTGGCCGTCGGCAAAGGAGCGCAGGAACTTCATCCGCTTTTCGCCTATGTTGCGCTTGGGGGCGTTCACGATGCGTGCGAAGGACAGGTCGTCTTTGAAGGCCACCATGCGCAGGTAGGAGAGGGCGTCCTTCACTTCGGCGCGGTCGAAGAAGGCGACGCCGCTGTAGATGGTGTAGGGGATCTTGCGGGCGGCGAGCGCGTCTTCCAGCGACCGGGTGACGTAGTGGGCCCGGTAGAGCAGGCACATATCCTTCCAGGCGGCGCCCGCCTCGTGCAGGCGCGCGAGCCGTCCGGCCACCCACGCCGCTTCGTCCTCTTGCCCCTCGGCGTGGTAGCAGGCCACCTTGGGCCCGTGCGGCCGCTGGGACACGAGGTCTTTCTTGATGCGCAGCTTGTTCTTGTCGATGAGGGCGTTGGCCACAGCCGTGATCTGCGGGGTCGACCGGTAGTTTTCGTTCATCTGCACGGTGTGCGTGCCGGGAAACTTCTTGTCGAAATCGAGCAGGAAGCGCACGTTGGCCCCGCGCCAGGTGTAGATGGTCTGGTCGGGGTCGCCCACGACGAAGAGGTTGCCGTGGTAGGCGCAGAGGGCTTCCATAAGCCGGTACTGCAGAGGGTCGATGTCCTGGAACTCGTCGATCATCACGTACTCGAGCCGCTTTTGCCATTTCAAGCGCACGTCCTCGCAGGTATCGAAGATGTGCAGGGTGAGGACGATGAGGTCGTTGTAGTCGAGCCCGAAGCACTTCTTTTCCTGGTAAAGGTAGCCGTAGAAGATGATGTCGGCCGCGTCGGTAGCGGCGCGATACTTCTTTAGCACGAGGTCGGGCGAAGCGGCGATGAGGTCGTAGTAGTAATGCGGCTGCGTGATCGTCTTGCGCACTTCGATCATGTCGCGGGCCTTGCCGTAGGTCATGTCGCGCAGGGTGAGGCCGCGCTCTGCGTAGATGATGTCGAGCATGGCGTTGATGTCGGAATTGTCGAGCACCAAAAAGCTCTTGGGGTAGGACACGGCGTTCGCGTCTTCCTGCAGGACGCTCACGCAGAAGCCGTGGAAGGTGTTCACGTAGGCGGTGTCGTTGTCGCCGGTGAGCAGGTGGATGCGGTGGCGCATTTCGTTGGCGGCCTTGTTGGTGAAGGTAACGCACAGGATGTGCGAGGGCATGATACCCAGGTCGTTGACCAGGTAGGCGAACCGGCGGGAGAGCGCCCGCGTCTTTCCGCTGCCGGCGCCGGCGATCACGCGCACGTAGCCTTCGGTTGCGGTGACTGCCGCGCGCTGGGCCTCGTTGAGCCCTTCGAGCGCGTCGGCCGGTTCGCTATGTTCCCCCTGCATCGTCATGACCGCATATATTAGTACATCCGTTCGTATGCGGCAAGCGCCGGCGCTGAGTCGCGGGCCGGTGCCTGCTAGGCGAGCAGGTCGAGCAGGGCGGTGCAGCCTTCGAGCACGTCGTCGTAGGTGGCAGCGAAATCGCCCGTGTACCAGGGGTCGGCCACGTCGCCGCAGCGCATGGTGAAGGACATGAGCCGGCAGACGCGGGCGGCGGGGGCTGGGCCCAAGATGCGGGCCAGGTCGCGCTCGTTTTCGGCATCCATGTAGACGATGTAGTCCCAGGCGTCGCCGTCGGCAGCGGTAATCAGCCAGGCTCGATGGCCCAGATCGGGCACGCCGTGGCGGGCGAGCTCGCGGGCGGCGGGCGGGTAGAGGGGAGAGCCTATCTCGTCGGTGCGGCAGGCGGCCGAATCGATGCGGAAGCGGTCTGCCAGGCCCCGGTCGTCGACGAGCTTCTGCATGATGCACTGGGCCATGGCGCTGCGGCAGATGTTGCCGTGGCAGACGAAGAGGACGCCTATCGGGCGCAGGTTCTTGGGGGCGGGCGGCTCGTGCGCGACGTCGGTATCGGCAATGCGGGCAGGGTTCACGGCGGAGCTCCTTCATGCGGCGGTTGTTCGGGTCGTGCCCCACAGGGTAGCAGACCGCAGGCGGCAGGCGGCCGCTTGGCCGGGTTCCCGGGCCATGTGCGGCGGTGCCGAACGGGCGCTTCCAAGTGCCTCAGATGTACCGATGTTGTGTCATGTGCTGGCATGCCGTGGAACACGAGTATGGTGGGGTGCCGGTGGCATCTCGCTCGAGGGGCGCAGCGTGCGAAGAAGGATGCGGCGCTGCACACGGCGGCAGCCGTTTCGCTTTAGGGGCGGGGATGAGCGAAGGAAGGTTTTCGCTATGTGCGGCATCTGCGGATTCACGAAGGCAAGCGCAGGGGACGAGGCGATCCTTTCGGCCATGTGCACGGTCATGGCGCACCGGGGCCCCGATGGGGAAGGGCTCTACGTGGCCGACGGCATCGCGTTGGGGCATCGCCGGCTCGCGCTGATCGACCTTGCGGGCGGCAGCCAGCCCATGGTGCGCTCGACCGGCGCTCGGGCGGCCCACGTGTCCTCGCCGGCCCGCACGGCAGCCTGCGCTCCCTGCGCCGATGCGTGCGGCACCGCGACGCGCGGGGACTACGCGATCGTCTTCAACGGCGAGATCTACAACTACCGCGACCTGCGGGAGGAGCTCGTCGCCGACGGATGGGAGTTCTCCACCGATTCCGACACCGAAGTGCTGCTCGTGGGCTATCTGGCCTGGGGCGAGGCCGTGCTCGACCGCCTGCGCGGCATGTTCGCCTTCGCCATCTGGGACCGGACGACCCGCGAGCTGTTCTGTGCCCGTGATTTCTTCGGCATCAAACCGTTCTACTACACCCAGCAGCAGGGGCGCTTCATCTTCGCGTCGGAAATCAAGAGTATCCTCGAGCATCCCGCCTACGAGCGCGCGCTCAACGAGCAAGCTTTGGCGGAATACCTCTGCTTCCAGTTCTCGGCGCTGCCCGAAACCTTCTTCAAGGGCGTGTTCAAGCTGCTCCCGGGCCACTGCCTGCGCGTGCACGCCGACGGAACCCTGAGCGAGCGGCGTTACTGGCGGCCCACGTACGCTGTCGACGGCAGCCGTTCGGAAGAGGAGACCGTCGATGCGATCGACGCGGCCATGCGTGAGAGCGTGCGCTACCACAACGTGGCCGATGTGGAGGTGGGATCCTTCCTGTCGAGCGGGATCGATTCGAGCTACCTGGCGGCCTGCCTGGCCGAGGAGAACCCCTCAATCCATACCTTCACCGTGGGCTTTTCGCTCTACAAGGGCAATCGCGACGAGGTGAGCTGGGCCGAGGAGCTTGCTCGCCGGCTGGGTGTCGCCAACGAGAGCCGCTACATCGACAAGGAAGCGTTCGGGGCCGCTCTGCGGCGCGTGCAGTGGCATATGGACGAGCCGTCGGCGGACCCGAGCGCCGTGTCGCTCTACTTCGTCGACCAGCTGGCCGCTCGGCAGGTGAAGGCCGTGCTCTCGGGCGAGGGGGCCGACGAGCTCTTCGGCGGCTATCGCGTCTACCAGGCCCCGCTGGCGAGCCGCCGTCTGGCATGGGCGCCGAGCGGCGTCGCGGGCGGCACGGGCCGTCGGTCTGCGCGGGGCCAACTACCTTGAGCGCGCGAGCGGCCGGGTGGAGGACTGGTACCATACCAACGCCAACGACGTGGCGTTCACCGCGGCCGAGCGCGACCGCCTGCTGAGGCGCGACGTGCACGCGCCCGACCCCCAGCGCATCGTGGCACCCGCCTACGCTGAGGTGGCCGAACTTGACGACGTGACCCGCATGCAGCGCGTCGACATGGCCTTTTGGCTGGCCGGCGACATCCTGCTGAAGACCGACAAGATGGCCATGGCCCATTCGCTCGAGAGCCGCGTGCCCTTCCTCGACAGGAAGGTCTTCGAACTGGCGTCAACGCTGCCCGTGAGCCAGAAGGTCTCGCCCGACCAGACCAAGATCGCCCTGCGCAAGGCGGCGGAACGCGCGATCCCGAGCGATTGGGCCCAGAAGCAGAAGCTCGGGTTCCCCACGCCGATCGCCGTCTGGCTGTGCGACGACGACTGGTACCGGCGCGTGCGCCATGCCTTCACGAGCCCCGCCGCTCTGGAGTTCTTCGACGTGAACATGCTGCTGTCGCTGCTCGACGGCCATAGGGCGGGCGTGGCCGATAACAGCCGCAAGATCTGGATCGTGTTCTCCTTCCTCGAATGGTATTGGGTCTATTTCGTCGACGGAGGGGTGCCGCAGGCGCCGTCCCTTGACTGACGGACGGGATGCCCCGCGCAGATGGGGCGGCCGCCCTGTTCGCATCTGCCTCCCATCCCGATACGCGAAGCGCCCCGCCTCCTGGGGAGACGGGGCGCTCTCATGCCGTGTGCGTGCCGGTGCGCTAGTCGCGCGTGAGCTTGCGATGGATGCGATGGGGCTGGGCCAGGTCGGGGCCCAGGCGCTCTTCGCGGTTCTTTTGGTAGTCGGCGAAGTTGCCCTGGAACCAGTACCAGGAGCCGGGGTTTTCGTCGGTGCCTTCCCAGGCCAGGATATGGGTGGCGATGCGGTCGAGGAACCAGCGGTCGTGGCTCGTGATCACGGCGCAGCCGGGGAAGCGCAGCAGGGCCTCTTCCAGGCTTTCCATGGTTTCGGTGTCGAGGTCGTTGGTGGGCTCGTCGAGCAGGAGGAGGTTGCCGCCCTGCTTCAAGGTGAGCGCCAGGTTCAGGCGGTTGCGCTCGCCGCCCGAAAGGACGCCGGCCGGTTTCTGCTGGTCGGAGCCTTTGAAGCCGAAGGCAGAGATGTAGGCGCGGGTGGGCACTTCGGTTTCGCCGACCGTGAGGTAGTCAAGGCCGTCGGAGACGACTTCCCATACCTTCTTGTCGGGGTCGATGCCCGCGCGCATCTGGTCGACGTAGGAGATCTTCACCGACGAGCCGATTTCCAGCGACCCGCCCGAGACCTCTTCCTGGCCCATGATCATCCTGAAGAGGGTCGATTTGCCCACGCCGTTGGGGCCGATGACGCCCACGATACCGTTGCGCGGCAAATCAAAGGACAAATCGTCGATGAGAACGCGGTCGCCGAAGGCCTTGTGCAGGTGGTCGGCCACGATGACCTTGTTGCCCAGGCGCGGGCCCACGGGAATCTGGATTTCGGTGAAGTCGAGCTTCTTGTCGCGCTCGGCTTCGGCGGCCATCTGCTCGTAGCGTTCCAAACGGGCCTTGTTCTTGGCCTGACGGGCCTTGGGAGACGAGCGCACCCATTCCAATTCGGCCTTCATCTTCTTGGCGCGCTTTTCGTTCTGCTGGCCTTGGGCGGCGAGACGGGCGGCCTTGGTTTCCAGGTAGGTGGAGTAGTTGCCCTTGTAGGGGTAGAGGGTGCCGCGGTCAACCTCGCAGATCCATTCAGCCACGTTGTCCAGGAAGTAGCGGTCGTGGGTGACGGCGAGCACGGCGCCTTCGTAGGTGTGCAGGAAGTGCTCGAGCCAGAGCACCGATTCGGCGTCGAGGTGGTTGGTGGGCTCGTCGAGCAAGAGCAGGTCGGGGGCTTCGAGCAGAAGCTTGCAGAGGGCCACGCGACGGCGCTCGCCGCCGGAAAGGTGGGCGACGTTCTCGTCGGGGTCGGGGCATTGCAGGGCGTCCATGGCCTGCGAGAGCTGGCTGTCGAGGTCCCAGCCGTTGGCGGCGTCGATTTCGTTCTGCAGGGTGCCCATCTCGTCCATGAGGGCGTCGAAGTCGGCGTCGGGGTTGGCCATTTCGGCGCCGATCTCGTTGAAGCGGTTGACCTTGGCGATGATGTCGCCGAAGGCCATCTCGACGTTTTCCTTGACGGTCTTCGTATCGTCGAGCGGGGGTTCCTGCAGAAGGATGCCCACCGAATAGCCGGGGGACAGGCGGGCTTCGCCGTTGGAAATGTCTTCGATGCCGGCCATGATCTTGAGCAGGGTCGATTTGCCCATGCCGTTGGGGCCGACCACGCCGATCTTCGCGCCGGGGTAGAAGGCCATGGTGACGTCGTCGAGAATGACCTTGTCGCCGTGGGCTTTGCGCACGTCGTGCATCGTGTAAATGAATTCAGCCATGTTGCTCCTTGCGGGGGGTGGGGTCTGAAATGCGGTAGGGCCATTCTACCGTGCGCGCGCGAGGTGGGGAGACTACCCACGAGAAGCGCAGAAGGCCCGGGGCGGGCGGCATTGCCACTGCCGGGTGCCGCCCCGGGCGGTCCGACGGCCCTTTCTCCGGCCACCGTTTCAAAGTCACTGTGTTCGGGACCAGTAGAGTGCAGGTATCGCCCTTCTTCATAGAGGTGGATAAGAGACAGGCGCAGGGCGCCCGCCTGCAAAAAAAGCGCCCGCCGGGTTGGCGGGCGCTTTCGGTGCGCGTTGCGTGCGGCCGCCTGCGTTAGGGCAGGGTGAAGGCGAGCACGGAAGCCTGCAGGCCCACGAGCACGCAGAGCCCCACGAGGAAGGTGATCGACCAGGGCAGGACCATCTTCATGATGTCCGATTCTTTTTCGCCTGTGGCCACGGCCGCGATGGCGAGCGACTGCGGGGAAATCATCTTGCCCACGACGCCGCCCATGGTGTTCGAGGCCAGGAAGAGGTCGGGCGTGACGTTGGCCAGTGCGGGGTTGGCCGTTGCGGCGCTATGCTGCAAGCCGCTGAACAGGGCGTTCGCCGAGGTATCGGAACCGGTGACGGCGGTACCCACCCAACCGAGGATCGGGCTGATCACGGCGAAGGCGGCGCCGGAGCCGGCCAGGAACTGGCCGATCGAAAGCGTCTGCCCAGAGAAGTTCATCACGTAGGCCAGCGAGAGCACCAAGATGATGGTCAGGCTCGACAGGCGCATGCCGTGGGCGGTCTTGCCGATCTGCTTGACCGCGGCGCCGACGGTCATCGCGTAGCGGCCGTTTTCGGTGTAGAGCGAGTAGACGAGCGCCGAAAGCAGGCCGGCCACGAGCAGCATGGTGCCGGGGGTCGAAAGGAGGTTGAGCGTGAAGGTGGTGCCCGGGTCCTTGCCCATGGCGTTCGCGATCACGCCGCCCGAAATGCCCGGCCAGGGAATCTTGATGTCGGTGGCCGCGAGCATCTTGGGGATGCCCAGCTTGCAGACGGCGAACACGACGACCACGATCGCGTAGGGGACGAGGGCCATCACCGTGCGGTTGGCGGTGAGCTCGGAATGGGTGTCGGCGCTGTAGGGGTCGAGCCCGAAGCGAGCGCGCATCTCGTCGACGTTCTTGGGCTTCCACAGGCGCATGAAGACGACCACGCACGCCAGGGACACGAGCGTAGCGATCACGTCGGTGAGCTCGTAAGCAAAGTGGTTGGAGCACCACCACTGGGTCGCGGCGAAGGTGAGGCCGCACACGAGCGCGGGCGGCCAGCAGTCGCGGGCTCCCTTCTTGCCGTCGAGGATGATCATGATGAGGAAGGGGATGATGGCGGCGAAGATCGGCGCCTGGTGGCCGACAATCGCGGCGACATGCTGGGCGGTCTGGGCCGCGACGGCCGCATCGCCGCCGGCGACCATGTTGCCGGCCGTGGTGATCGGCGTGGCCACGGCGCCGTAGGCCACAGGCGCGGTGTTGGCGAGCATGACAACGAGGGCCGCGCGCGGGGCGCTCACGCCCAGGGCGAGGATCATCGTGGCAGTCACGGCGATCGGGGCGCCGAAGCCGGCGAGGGCTTCGAGCAGGCCGCCGAAGCAGAAGGCGATCATCATGGCCTGGATGCGGATGTCGCCGTTGCCAACCTTATCGAAGAAACGGCGCAGGTCTTCGGAACGGCCCGAAACCTGGGTGACTGCGTAGAACCACACCGCCATGATGATGATGTAGGCGATGGGGAAGGCGCCGAACGCGGCGCCCTGGGTGGCCGAAAGCAGGGCGTAGCCTGCGGGCATCTTCCAGCCCACGATGGCAACGAGAAGGGCGGCGACGAGGGCTACGGCGGCGGACACGTGGGCCTTGGCCTTCACGCCCATCAGCATGATGAAGAAGGTGAGCAGCGGCACGCAGGCAACGAGGGCGGAAAGCCCCAAGTTGCCGGCGATGGGGGCAAGTTCGGCTTGGAACATACCGGTTCCTTCCAAAAAAAACGGGAGCGGATGGGAAACCTGGGCGTCGGGCGTGCGCGGGGCGCTGCGGGCCCAGGCAGTGGGCTTATGCTACGTGTCGAGCCGCATTTCGTCGGCGTCGTTTCCGGCGAACGGCGCAACACACGTTTCGATGTGCGTATGACGGCAGTTCGTCCACTCAATATGCATATTTTGTCCCAACAACATAAAATCTATGTATTTCAGAAGAATCCATTCGAATATTTTTCGTGCGCCTCGATGCCCCTCACGGGCCACGGGAATCATCGGAATATGTGATAAACTTGGCGGTATTCATCAGTGGTTGGCACGGGAGATGCCGGCCTCGTTGCTCTGCGGGTTCCCGCATGACGAGCAATCATCGAGGGGGTTCGCATGGCTTTCATGAAGAGATCCTACGGTGGGGTCCAGCCCTACATTCCTTGCGGCATTTTGCGCATTCGCCTGCCTTTCATCCACTTCAAGATCTCGCCGCCGGAAATCGTCACCGGTCTCATGAACGCCTGCACGTCCTACGGCGCTCTCGCTGTGCTCATCACCACGCTCGGCCTCGACCCTGAAGTGGCCTGGGCCCTCGTGTGCTTCGAGACCATGTGCTACACGCTCAACTGGCTTTTAGGCGAGCCGTCGATCTGCGGCTGGATCACCCCGGCTATGGCCATCATCATCGTCTATCTGGAAGGCTTCGACCCCGGGGTCGCGCGCTTGCAGGCCTTGACGGCGGTGCAGCTGGAATTGGCCTTCATGTTCATCCTATTGGGCATGACCGGCCTTTCGAAGAAGCTCAACACCCTCATGCCGCCGGCGGTGAAGGCCGGCATCGTGCTCGGCGCCGGCGTGAACGCCGTTTACGTCCGACTCCAGCAGGGCGGCGCCCTCGACACGGTGACCGTGGGCTGCATGGCGGGCCTTCTGGTGGTCTTCTTCCTCATGTTCAGCAAGCGCATCCGCAAGTACATGGGCACGAGCCGCTTCCTGCAGGTTCTCGGCAACTACAGCTTTTTGTGGGCCGTGCTCGCCATGCTCATCGCCGGTGGCATCTCCGGCGAGTTCGACTACCACTTCTCCGGCCAGATCTTCAAAGTGCCTGATTTCGGGACCATGATCATGCAGGTATCGCCCTTCTTCATCGGCTGGGCGGCCCCCCAGGTGTGGCTTTCGGCCCTGCCCATGGCGGTGGTGGCCTGGGTAATCGCCTACGGCGACTTCGTCACCGTGCAGCAGCTTGGCCTGCAGGCCCAGCGCGAAGACGAGTACATCGAGTTCGACCCCAACCGCACCAACGTCATCTGCGGCATCCGCAACCTGATCCTGGCTCTGTTCGCTCCCTATCCTGCCCTTGCCGGCCCGCTTTCGGCCCCCTATTGCGTGGCCACCTACCAGCGCTACAAGCAGGGCGGGCGCCAGGGCATGGACTCGATCTACGACGGGTCGGGCACCAACCTAATCTTCACGGTCGTGGGCCTGTTCATCTACCCGCTCTACGAGGCGGCGGCCGCGTCGGCGGCGGCCATGCTGGTAGTGGTCCTCTGCATCCAGGGCTTCGTCTGTGCCCAGATTTGCTTCGATTTGGCGCGCGACAAGCTCGACCAGGGCATCGCCGGCATGATCGCGGGTTTCATCCTGGCGCGCGGCGGCGGCATCGGCCTCATCGCCGGCATCGGCCTTTACCTGCTGCTTTCCGACAACGACAAGATCAAGGGCGACTATCGGGAAAGCAAGCGCCTGCAGAAGGAGGAAGACGAGCGCACCGAGCGCATGCTCGAAGAGTTCGCCCGCCGGCGCGAGGCGCGGCGCAAGGGCGAGCTTGCCCAAGAGCCTGCTGCCAAGGAATAACGGCGCGATTGCACGGCCGTAGCGTGGCGGCGCGCGCGGGCGAGGGTTCGTGAGGGCAGTCGGACCGATTCCGGCTGCCCTTTGTTGTCAACTGGCCCTAGAGCCTTTTTGACGCATGCCTGCGAAACGCTACACTGGGAAAACGTGGGGGGTACCGCGAGCGATTGTGGGGAGCCATGAGCGATCAAGGGGATTTCAATGGATGCTTCGACGCCGTTCCCGGGGCCTTATGCCTGATTACCGCCGATAGCGAGGAGCGCGTTGCCTTCGTCAATCGGGAAGCGCTCGCCTTGTACCAGTGCGACGACCGCGCCGCCTTCGACCGCCTCACGGGCGGCCGCTTTCGCGGCATGGCGGTCGACGGGTTCGCGAAATCCCTTTCAGCCCGCCTGCGCAGCGATGATGCGGAAGCGGAAGCGAGCGACTATCGGTACCTATCCTTTTCTTTGCGCGGGGCCAAAGGTCATTTCGTGCAGGTGGAGGGCTCGGCCAAGCGCGTGAGCTTCGAGGGGCGCGACTACTGGTCGCTTTTGATCGTGGACATGCGCCAGCGCACGGTGGGCGTCGAAAAGGACTCCGTCACGGGCCTCATGGGCATGCACGAGTTCTTCGAGGAGTCCGGCGCGATTGCCGCCGATGACCGCGAGCGCGGCGTGTACGGCACGCGGTTCCCCGTCTTCTTCAACATCGCCAACTTCAAGGCCTACAACCGCGCCCACGGCATCGAGGCGGGCGATGTCTGCCTGCGCATGGTCGCCAATGAGTTGCGGTCGCACTTCCCCCGCGCGATGGTCGCCCACCTTGCGGCCGACAGCTTCGTGGTGCTCGCTCCCGACGGCGACGGGCTCTTCGACCGGATCGAGGCGGCCTGCGCGGCGATCGACGCCCACATGGGCAACCCGCGCATCCGCGCGAAGGCCGGCGTCTTCATCGCCAACAGCGCGGCGTTGCGGGCCATCCCCTCGGCGGACACCGTCGATTGCGCGCAGGTCGCCTGCGACAGCATCAAACAGAACGCCGACGTCTGCTGGGCGGTCTACACCGAAGAGATGGGCCGTCGGATGAAAACGCGGGCTTTCGTGCTCGAGCATTTCGAAGACGCCCTGGAAGACGGCAGCATCAAGGTGTTCGTCCAACCCTTGGTGCGCGCCTTCACCGGCAACGTATGCGCCGTCGAGGCGCTGGCGCGGTGGGACACGCCCCAGGGGGACCGCCTGCGGCCCGACGAATTCATCCCCGTGCTCGAGCGCGCCCGGCTCATCCATAAGCTCGACGCCCACGTGATCGATTTCGTCGTGCGCTCCCTGCGGGCCGATCTTGATGCCGGCAACCCGGTGGTACCGGTGTCCCTCAACGTCTCGCGGGTCGATTTCGACCTCGTCGACGTCTTCGAGGTGGTCGACCGGGCGGCTCGCTCTTTGGAGATCCCGCGCGACCTGCTCCGCATCGAAGTGACCGAAACCGCCATCGCCGAGCGCGCCGGAGCGGTGAGCGACACGATCAAGCGCTTCCGGGCCAACGGTTACCGGGTATGGATCGACGACTTCGGCAGCGGCATGTCCTCGCTCAACATGCTCAAGGACTACGAAGTCGACGGCCTGAAGATTGACCTCATGTTCTTGCGCAACTTCAACGAGAGCGCGCGCATCATCGTGACGTCGATCGTCCGCATGGCGAAGGGGCTCGGTATTCACACGATCGCCGAAGGGGTCGAATCGGCCGACCAGGCCGCTTTCCTCAAGTCTATCGGCTGCGAGGTGGTGCAGGGCTTCTACTACGGCGAGCCGCAAATCGCTTCCGCGCTCTTGGCGCGCTGCCAGCGGTTGGGCATGAGGGGGGAGAACCGTTTCGAGGGCCAGCTGTTCGACCGAGCGGGATCGGTGGACATTTCGGGCGATGCCCCGGTGGCCGTCGTTCGGGTCGAGGGTGACCGAATGGAGTTTCTCTGCGAGAACCAGGCCTATCGCGCCGTGCTCAAGGAAATCGGTTCGGCTACGATCGAGCAGACCAACAGGATTCTCGCCACGCGCGACCTCGCCCTGCACGACAAGTTTCTCGCCTTCACGCGCAAGGTCATCGCAAGCGGCGAGGAGCAGACGATGACGTACGTCGACAACGGCCAGTACCTGCGCGTGCGCGGTTGGCTCGTGGCCCATGTGGGCGAAGCGAACGTGCTGCGCGTGTCGCTTGCCAACATCACGCGCGACGACGACCAGGGGACCTCTCAGCGCTTCGACGAGATGGTGCGCAGCGTGGTGCTCACCTACGACGGCATCTACTACCTGCACGCGGATACCGACGAGTTGGAAGCCGTCGAGACCATGGATACGCGCATCGCCGTTGGCAGGCGCTTCTCCGGCATCGAGCGCACCTTCAGGGACTGGGCGCGCGCCCGCATCCACCCCGACGACCTGTCGCGCTTCGTTCGCTTCGCGCGCATCGACGCCATTCACGCCCTTGCCAAGAAATCCCAACGGTCAGAGGCGACCAACCTTTTTCGCATGAAGCACCCCGACGGGTCGTATCGATGGGTGGTCTTCGATGCGGTCGTGCTCACCCGCACCGAGCGGGGGGACGTGCTGCTCTGCATGCGCGACGACGTTATGGAGCGCCGGCGCGATCTTGGCACCTTGCTCCCGGCGCTCGCGGCCTCCTTCGGCATCTCCTTGGGGTCCGGCCAACAGGCAGACGACCTGCGCGCCAGCCTCTGGCAGTCCTTCGCCGATTTCTCTGCGCATCCCCTTTTCTGGAAGGACGCCGACCGTCGCTTCCTGGGGGTCAACCGCGCTTTCCTCGAGACCTTCGGCCTGGATTCCGTGGGGGATATCGTGGGCAAGACCGACGACGATCTGGGCTGGAACGGCGACCTTGCGAAGGAGGCCGCCGACGAGCGGGCCGTGCTCGAGGAGGGCACGCCCCTGCGCGACGTGACCGTGTCCTGCGCCGTGCGCGGCTGCCCGCGCACGGTGGTGGCGAGCAAATACCCCGTCTATCGAAACGAGCGGATCGTGGGGCTCGTGGGCGGCTTTCGCATGCTCGAAGAGGTGCAGGTGCAGGAGGAATCCGATGGAAAGGCGATACTCGCCAACCACGAATCGGGCCTGCCCGGCTTCCGCAGCATGATCATGACGGGCCTGCGCTTATCCGACAGCCTGCGCCAGCACGGCGAGGACTACCTGATGGTGTTGGTCGACGTGCCTGAATTCGACCGGCTGAGCTCGGCCTGCGGTGCTACCTTCCGCCGCGACCTGTTTGCCCGCATCTACAAGGAGGTCGGCCGCATCTGCGCGCCGGGCGGTTCGATCGCCCATATCGGCTCCTGCTGCTTCGTTTACCTGCAAAAAGGCACGGACGCGGCGGCGCTGCGCTCTAAGGTGCTCGCCATTGCCGGGGCCGTGCACGCAATCACCGAGGTCGACGGCTGCCCCTGCACCCTCTTCATGCAGTACGCCCTGGGCAGCGGGTCGGAAGCCCGCAGCTTCGACGGGCTCATCCGCCTCATGATCGAGCGCCTGAGCGAATCGGAAGAACAGTCCTACGGCAGGGCGATGCTCGTGGGCGACCGCCTCCTGTTCGACCGCGAGAAGTTCGACCACCTCGACGACCCGGTGGCCATCTGGGACCCCGATACCTACGAGATCCTCTACATGAACGCGGCCTACCTGCGCGACCTGCGCCTTCCCGCCGATTTCGCCTATCAGGGAAAGACCTGCCACGAGCTTATCGAAGGCAACAAGGTGCCCTGTCCCTTCTGCAGGAAGAGCGGCCTGCGGCGCGATCGGTTCGACTGCCGGTCCCATCACAACCACGTAGCGGGCATCGACTACCTTGTCTGCGACACGCTCATTCCCTGGCAGGGAAAGAACCGCGTCTTCAGCCTATCGGTGAACCTGAGCTCCTACGTCGAGAACGACCGAAGCCGCAACGAGTTCATCTACCGCGAGGCGGCGGCCAACGACGCCATCGCGGTGGGCATGCAGGAGGCCGACCCGAGCACGGGCATCCGCCGGTTTTTGGCGCGCGTGGGGCGCATCCTCGACGCCGAGCGCCTGTACGTGTTCGAGGAGGCGGGCGACGGCACGGTGAACGCCACCTTCGAATGGCGCCGCGACGACGATGCCCCGGAGCTTCTGCCCGAACTCGTGCACATCCCGACAAGCGAAGTGCGCGCCCTGCTCGACGAGTTCGACAGGACCCCGGTGACCTTGATCGAGGACATCGACGCCTTCAGGGCCGCGCACCCCGGTTTTGTGGTGCACGTCGACGGCGTCAAGAGCATCGTGTCGGGGCATCTGAACCTTTCCTGCGGCCGTGCGGGCTATTCGCTCGTGGTTAACCCGTCGCCCGACACCTTCCGCGAAGCGAGCCTGCTGCTCACCACCCTCACGCGCTTCTTGGAAGTCATGTTGCGCAACCGCGATATCGTAGCCCATCTGAAGGAGTTGAGTACCACCGACCAGTTGACCGGCGTGATGAACCGCCGCGCGCTCATCGACCGCCTGCGGGGTCTTCCCGCGGGGCGCGATATCGCGATCGTTTTCGGCGACATCAACGGCTTGAAGCGGGCCAACGACGAGCGGGGCCACCAGCGCGGCGACGAGCTGATTCAGGCGGTGGCGCAGGTGATGAGCGCCTTCGTGGGGCGCGAGAACGTCTTCCGCATGGGCGGCGACGAGTTCCTCATGGTCGTAGAAAACGCTGCCGCCCGCGACCTCGACGCGCTCGTGGACGAGCTGCGCCGCGGGTTCGCGCGGCATGGGGCGAGCGTGGCCCTTGGCGCCGCCCGCTATGCGACGCCCATCCCCGACGTCGACGCGGTCGTGTCGCGGGTCGACCGCCTCATGTACGCCGACAAGGGAGCGCACTACTTCGGTAGGCGCGACGAAGACTCCAAGCAGGAATAGAGCGCCCAGCGCCGCGCCCGGAGCGCACGCGCGCTCCGGGTTAGTCGCGAGCCCGTGTGCGGGCGATGAGGTCGCGCGCGAAGGGGACGAGCTCGCCGGCGTGGGGGCTGCGCAGGTAACGCTCGTCGAGCCCGTGGGGCCCCAGTCTCACGCGGTCGAGCGCATCGGCGTCCTTGAAGAGGCGGTAGAGGTCGACGGGCGTCGTCGCGGCTCCCGCCGGAACGGTTGCGGCAAGCGAGCGGTCGCCGAGCTCGGCCGAGCAATCGGCGTCGAAGGCCGATCGAATAGCCTGCTCGCCTTCCGCATCATCGCGGTCGTGCCAGCGAATCGCCAGGTAGACGCGGGCGTCGAAGCGCAGGGCGGCTCCTGCGCGCGTGGCGCGGGGCACCCCGTGGGCGCCGTCTGTACAGAAATCGCGATAGTAGCGGGCTGCCCGCGCCCCGTGGCCCGTATCCAGGTAGGGGTTGTCGCGCCGAGAGTCGTGGAAGGCGGCGGCGCAGGCGAGGGCGCAGGCGTCGGCATCTGAGAGGCCCTCCGCATCGGCCAAGGCCTGGGACAGCAGGAGCACGCGCGCCCAATGGGGGCGGAAGTGGATCGACCCACCCGTGGTCCAGGGCTCGAGGTCGACGTTGATGAAGGCGAGCCAGGCCAGGAAGAGGGCCCGCGCCCGCTCGCTCGTGGCCTGCAAGGCCAGGTGGCCGAGTGGCTCGTCGGCGATGCGCTCGATCGCCAGCTCGTTGTCGATGATCTCGGCGAAGCGGGGGTCGCGCATGGCCGTCTCCCAGCTTTCGACGAAGGTGTAGAGCTCGCGCGACAGGAAGTGGCTGCCTACCGACCCGTCGGCGTTGTAGAGGCGTTTGACCGCGTAGGGAGCGCGTCCGTCGGCCTGCGCTCGGGTAAGTTCGTCGGTATCTTCCATGGTTCTCCTTGCGTGTGCGGGTGGGCGGGGCGGTGCCGGCCGTTATTCGTCCAAGTAGAGCGCGCCCTGGTTGAGACGGCCCTGGAACTCGCCGATCACGTTGCCGAAGCCGCAGCGGTTGAAGGTGCCGCAGAATTTCCCGTTGAACAGGAAGAGCCCCTCCATGTTGTGGGCCGGTGGGAAATCGAGCGGGTCTTCGTCGAAGTGCGGCAGATCGCCCCCGTTGGGAATCGTGGGCGCGTCGTATTGGGGCGCGTAGGCCTGCACGATGCCGCCCTGGCGGGCCACCGTGCGCAGAGCCTCGTCCCACTCGGCGGCCGTCGCGTCGAGACCGGCCACCACGCCCACGCTGTTGTAGCCGGCGGCGGGCTTGGCGATCCAGCGGGCGCGGTCGGCGAAGGCGCTCACGTCGGTATCAGGGTAGAGGAAGTGAGTTTCGGGCACATGGGCGCGCACGAAGGCCCGCTCCTCGGCGGAAAGACACGATTCCAAGGTGTCGTCCCAGAGCAGGGCGAAGAAGGTCTTGGTGGCCGTGACCCAGGTGCGATGGCTGCCCACCAGGCAGGCCAGGTTGCCTTCCAGGGCGCGTGCCAGGGCGTCCGCGCCGGGGCAGGGCTTTTCTGCAAGCTCGCCGGTGACGGCCCGCTTCCACACGCAGTCGATGGGGCCGTGGTCGTCGACGAGCCGGTCGCGGCCGCCTCGGTGCTCGATGCGCAGGGCGCGCACGTCGGTGAAATGCGCCTCGATGCCGCGCGCGGCGAAGCGCTCGCAGAAGGCGCCCACCTCTTCGCCGCTCACGCTCTCCCCGTAGTCGACCACGGCGAGCGCGGGCAGGGCGGGCTTGCGCACGTCGGCGGGCGCTTCCCAGGCCTCCCAGGTGGCGATGAGGGCGTCGATCCAGGCGCCGAAGACGTCGGCCGGATGGGCGCTCGGGTGGCGTTTCGCGAAGCGGCGGAAGGTTTCGGTGCGCATGATCGCGCGCGTCACCGCTTCGGTCGCCAAAAAGCCCGAGGTCCCGTCGGTGTTGATCTCGCAGAAGCGAAAGTCGCCCGTGTCCTCATGGTAGAAGAGGTCGACGCGCGCGCAGGGCACCTGGTAGGGGTAGCCGGTGGGCGCGCAGACGAGCTCGTTGAGACGGGCGGGAAAGCGGTAGCGGGACCGGTAGCTGGGATCGGCGATGAAGCGGCGCGTGGCCTTTTCCATGATGCGTCCCATGGTTTCGGCGGCGCAGGCCAGGCGGGCGGTCGCTGCTCGGTCGAAGATCTTGGGGATCAGGTCCCAGCTGGGCTCTGCTCCGTGGTAGTTGGCGGGTCCGGCGGCGAGCCAGGCGCCCGCCTCGTCGCGGCTGGCGGCGTCGCCGCCCAAGCTGCGTGCGATCTGGGCGAATTCGTCTTCGTAGGTACGACTGGTAGGCGAGGGTAACGGCTGGGTCATATGCTGCTCTTTCGTTGGCGCGCCCACGCGGGCGCTTCGTTTCATCGCCTTTTACCCTACCACCGCCCAGGCGTCCGTTCGCCAGAATGCGCACGGTGCCCACGGCCGCGTTGTGCCGCCGGAGCCTACAATGGCCAAGAGCACATCCGCCTTTCCCTCGTAAAGTGGTGACAAGCATGGAAATCTCCATTCCCTACGGCCGTTTCGCGCAAACCGCAATCGTTCCCGACGACCAGATTGCCGGCGTGCTCGAAAGCCGCATCGGCGCGATGAAGGCGCACGGGTCCGAAGACGACATCGTCCGCGCGGCCATGGCCGCCCCTTACGGGGGCGCCACGCTCGCCGACCTCGCGCGCGGTAAGCGCACCTGCACGATCATCTGCAGCGACCACACGCGCCCCGTGCCCAGCAGGCACATTATCCCCTTCATGCTCGCCGAGCTGCGCCAGGGCAACCCCGACATCGACGTCACCCTGCTCATCGCCACGGGATTCCACCGTCTCACCACCGACGCCGAGCTGCGGGCCAAATTCGGCGATGAAATCGTCGACCACGAGAAGATCGCCGTGCACGACGCCTTCAACGCCGCCTCGAACGTGAAGATCGGCGTGCTGCCCAGCGGGGCCGACCTCGTGATCGACCGCATCGCCGCCGACGCCGACCTCTTGGTGTCCGAAGGCTTCATCGAGCCCCACTTCTTCGCCGGATTTTCCGGGGGCCGCAAGAGCGTGCTGCCGGGTGTCTGCGACCGCGTCACCGTGCTCGGCAACCACTGCTCGGCCTTCATCGCGAGCCCGCACGCCCGTACCGGCGTGCTCGCGGGCAACCCCCTGCACCGGGATATGGTCGACGCCGCCCGCCAGGCCAGGCTCGCCTACATCGTCAACGTCGTGATCGACGAGGACAAGCGCACGGTGGCCGCCTTCGCCGGCGACCCCTTCGCCGCCCACGAGGCCGGAACCGAGTTTTTGCGCGGCTACTGCGAGGTGCCCGCTATCCCCGGTGACATCGTGGTCACCGGCAACGGCGGGGCGCCGCTCGACCAGAACATGTACCAGTGCGTGAAGAGCCAGACGGCCGCCGAAGCCACGGCCAAGGACGGCGCGCCGATCGTCATCTGCGCCGAATGTGCCGACGGCACGGGCGGCGAGGGCTTTCATGCCGCCCTGCGCGACTGCACCGACGCTGCTTCGCTCATGGACGAGATTCTCGCCGTTCCGCAGAACGAAACCGCGCCCGACCAGTGGGAGGTGCAGATCCAGGCCCGCATCCTCATGCACCATCCGGTGATTTACGTGACCCGTCCTGAAATGCGGGCGACCGTCGAAGAGATGAAGATGGCCTGGGCGCCCACGCTGGCAGATGCGCTCGATCAGGCGCGTGCTCTCGCGGGGGCCGATGCCAAGATCACCGTGGTGCCCAACGGCATTTCGGTCATCGTGCGCGCCTAATCGGGGGCTCTTTTCGGCAGGGGAAACGGGCGCTCGCGCGGCAAGGCCGCCGGGCGCCCGCTTTCTTGTTTTCGTCCAAACCGTGATGATGCGCCATTTCGGTGGCGCAGGGGCGCGCGGCGGGGTAGCATGTGGACGTTTGATACCGCAATCGTTTCTGCGAAGAGGTTGGAATGAAGATTCTCTACAACGACGGTCACGTCGACGTGTGCCCTGAAGAGGAAGAAGAGCACGTTCTGCGTCATTCGGCCGCGCACATCATGGCTCAGGCGGTCAGCCGCCTCTACCCCGAAGCCGATTTCGGCTACGGGCCGGCCACCGAAAACGGCTTCTACTACGACATCGACTTTGGCGACACCAAGATCTCGGAGGACGACCTTGGCGCCATCGAAGAAGAGATGAAGAAGATCGTCAAAGAGAATCTCAAGTTCTCGGTCTTCGAACTGCCGCGCGAAGAAGCCGTCAAGCTCATGGAAGAGCGCGGCGAGGCCTACAAGGTCGAGCATATCGGCGATCTGCCCGAAGACGCCCGCATCACCTTCTACCAGCAGGGCGACTACATCGACATGTGCGTGGGCCCGCACATCTGCTACACCAAGGCCCTGAAAGCCTTCAAGCTCACCGCCGTCTCCGGCGCCTACTGGAAGAACGACGCCTCCAACAAGATGCTCACCCGCATCAACGGCGTGGCCTTCCGCACCAAGGAGGAAATGGCCGAGCACTTCCGCATGCTCGAAGAAGCCGAAAAGCGCGACCACCGCAAGATCGGCAAGGAAATGGAACTGTTCATGATGGACGACGCCGGCCCCGGCTTCCCCTTCTGGCTGCCCAACGGCATGCGCCTGAAGAACGCCCTCATGCAGTATTGGATGGAAATGCAGGATGCCTACGGCTACGAGCAGGTCGACACCCCGATCATCCTATCCCGCAAGCTGTGGGAGACGAGCGGCCATTGGGACCACTACAAGGCCAACATGTACACGACGACGATCGATGACGAAGACTACGCGATCAAGCCGATGAACTGCCCGGGCGCCTGCCTGATCTACAAGAGCAAGCCGCGCAGCTACCGCGACCTGCCCCTTAAGCTCGCCGAAGCCGGCAAGGACCATCGCCACGAGCTGAAGGGCGCCTTGCACGGCCTCTTCCGCGTGCGCGCCTTCACCCAGGATGACGCCCACCTCTTCATTCGCCCCGACCAGATCACCGAACAGGTGACCGACACGGCCCATCTGATCACGGCCTACTACCATCAGTTCGGCTTCCCCTACAAGGTCGAGTTGTCCACGCGCCCCGAAGACTCGATGGGCTCCGACGAAGACTGGGAGCGCGCCGAGGCCGGCTTGAAGGCCGCGCTCGAATCGATGGGCGTCGATTACACGCTCAACGAAGGCGACGGCGCCTTCTACGGCCCCAAGATCGACTTCCACCTGCAGGACTGCTTGGGCCGCACCTGGCAGTGCGGCACCATCCAGCTCGATTTCCAGCTGCCCCACAACTTCCAGCTGGAGTACACCGACGCCGATGGGTCCAAGAAGCAGCCGATCATGATTCACCGCGCGGGCTTTGGCAGCTTCGAGCGCTTCATCGGCATGCTCACCGAACAGTATGCGGGCAAGTTCCCCACCTGGCTGTCGCCCTGCCAGGTCAAGGTGCTTCCCGTGTCCGAAAAGCACCGCGACTATTCGCAGGCCGTCGCCCAGAAGCTGCGCGAGGCCGGCGTGCGCGTGAAGGTCGACATGCGCGACGAGAAGATCGGCTACAAGATCCGCGAGGCGCGCAGCATCGACCGCGTGCCCTACATGCTGATTCTGGGTGAAAAGGAAGAGGAAGCGGGCAACATTTCGGTGCGCGACCGTTCGAACGAAACGGTGCAGCGCGACCTTGACGACTTCATCGCCGACATCACCGCGGAAATCAAGGAGCGCCGCGGCTAAGGCGCGCATCCTTGCGGATGCAGGCTCGCCCGGGGCTTTGCCTTGGGCGAGCCTGCGTTTCGGTGGGCGGCGCAAGGAACGACCGCCGAGGCCTGTCGGTGCGGTTGCAAGCGCCCGGGCGCGCCGCGAGGGCTCTGCGTCCGGGGCCGTGCAACTGCGGGTTTTCCCACGAACCGGTTCGTTCTCGAACCTATAGAAAAATGTATTTGGATATTTCGGAGACCATTCAGTATGGTTGGGGAAGAAGAAGGAGGTAAGACGATGGAAGTCACATTCCGCAAGGCGACAGTCGACGACGCTGCCAAGGTTCTTTCGTACATGCGCGCGTTTGCCGCGTTCAACAAGGTAGAAGACGAGTTCACGGCGACTGAAGAGCGCGTGCGCACCTGGATCTTCGAACGGGGCGAGGCAGAAGCCGTGTTCGAACAGGTAGACGGGGTCGATGTGGGCATGGTGGTGTTCTCCTCCTGTTTCAACCCCTTCAGCGGCGTTCCCGGCCTTAGCCTTTCCTGCGTCTACGTCGATGAAGCCCATCGCAACCACGGCTTGGGGCGCCGGCTTTTCGCCGAAGCCGCCCGCATCGCCCAAGAGCGCGGCTACGGTTGGGTCGAATGGCGCAGCCCCGACTGGAACGCGCGGACGAGCGGCCTCTACTACGTCCTCGGCGCCGAGCAGCTGAACGGGTGGACCCTCTTCCACCTGGAGGGCGATCCTCTCAAGGAGCTCGCCGCACGCGCCTAGCCGCCTGCGCATCGCTAGGGAGCGGGTACCTTTCCCAGGGGGAGGGTACCCGCTCCCTTTCTTTTCCGCGGTCTTTTGTACTCCAGTCGGCTATAGTGCTACGATACCCCTACGCATTGGACCTCATCTTCAGGAGATGACATCGTGGAAAAGAAGGATATCGACTGGGGCAGCCTCGGCTTCGCCTACCAGCCTACCGACTACAGCTACGTGTGCAACTACAAGAACGGCGCTTGGGATGAAGGCGGGCTGACGACCGACCACACGGTCACGCTTTCCGAATGCTCTGGCATCCTGCACTACTGCCAGGAAGTCTTCGAAGGTCTGAAGGCCTACACCACCAAGAGCGGCGACATCGTCTGCTTCCGCCCCGACCTGAACGCCGACCGCATGTACGATTCAGCCGCCCGCTTGGTCATGCCGTCTTTCCCGCGCGACAAGTTCATCGACGCCGTGAAGCAGGTCGTCAAGGCCAACGCGGCCTGGGTGCCGCCCTTCGGTTCGGGTGCCACGCTCTACGTGCGCCCGCTTATGTTTGCCACGGGCAACGTGATCGGTGTGAAGCCGGCCGATGAATACCAGTTCCGCATCCTCGTTACCCCGGTGGGTCCCTACTATTCGGGCGGCGTGAAGCCGGTCAAGGTGCGCATTTCCGAATACGACCGCGCGGCGCCGCACGGCACCGGCAACATCAAGGCTGGCTTGAACTACGCTATGAGCCTGAAGGCCGGCGTCGAGGCGCACGAGCAGGGCTATGCCGACAACATGTACCTCGACCCGCAGACCCGCACCTATGTGGAAGAGGCCGGCGGCGCCAACTTCCTCTTCGTCGACAAGGCCGGCGATTTGGTGGTGCCCCAGTCCTTCACCGATTCGATTCTGCCCTCGATCACCCGTCGTTCGCTCGTCGACGTGGCGACCAAGATGCTCGGCATGAAGGTGGTCGAGCGCCCGGTGAAGTTCCAGGAAGTCGAAGACGGGGAATTCACCGAATGCGGCATGTGCGGCACGGCCGCCGTCATCTCGCCGGTGGGCGAAGTCGATAACGGCGACGAGAAGATCGTGTTTGCCAGCGGCATGGAGCAGGTGGGCCCCGTGATGAAGAAGCTGCGCGAGACGCTCACCTCCATTCAGGACGGCGAAATCGAAGGTCCCGAAGGCTGGGTCGTCAAGATCATGTAGCGCGCGTGCGCTGAACTGCTGAAAAGGCGCCGGAGCGGCAGGCTCCGGCGCCTTTTTTGTTGGGGACGGGACGGGCTTCGCGAGCCGATGCGATCGAGCGCCCCTGCCGGTGTGCTCGGCCGGGACGTCATGGCGAACGAAAAGCCCTTGAAAAGGTGAAAGAGCACCGGGACGACGGTGCTCTTTCGGGTAGAGAAGTGGAAGAAGGGGGGAAGTGCCCTTTTTCTCATTTGAGCTGGCTTGGAGAGGGCTCTCGAACTGCTTGCCATTATACTCATCCGAGGATAATACGCAAGTGCGACTTTCAAATGTGACGACGGGGACGAATGTGACGACGGGGACGGAGGGTGTCGTCCCACCCGCCGTGACGACGGGGACGGAGGGCGTCGTCCCACCCGCCGTGGGACAACGGGGACGGAGGGCGCCGTCCCACCATTTAACGCGCTTGAAACATGTGCGTAACGAAACCGACGTTCCTGCGCCGTAACCTGCCAATCAACCTGGCGCTCGCGCACTGCTTTGCGGCGCCGGTTGGATGGGCCGGGCACATCGGGCTTCCCCAATCGGTTCGATGCGCCCGGCCCGTTTTAGCTAGATTGGGAGGAACGGAATGGCAGACGCAACCACCTTGCAGGACACCGGCGACCAGCGCGCGCGCGGTCTGTGGCGCCCCGAATTCGAACACGATGCCTGCGGCATCGCCGCGCTCGTCCACCTTTCGGGCGAACGCTCGCACCAGCTGCTTGACGACGCGCTTTCGGCGCTCATCAACCTCGAGCACCGCGGCGGCGCCGGTTTGGAGAAGAACACCGGCGACGGCGCCGGCATCCTTTTCCAGATCCCCCATCGCTTCTTCCGCCGGGAAGCGCAGAGCTACGGCCATCTGCTGCCCGCCGAAGGCGATTACGGCGTGGCCATGCTCTTCCTCCCTCAAGATGACGAAGGGGTGGAAGCGGGCATGCGCATCTTCGAAGAAGGGTGCGCCCATGCGGGCATCCCTTTGCTCTTCTGGCGCGACGTGCCGGTCGACACCCACGGCCTGGGCGCCACGGCGCTCGCCTGCATGCCCACGATGAAGCAGGCCTTCATCGGCCGCCCGGATGCGGTGCCGGCGGGCATGGACTTCGAACGCGCCCTCTACGTGTGCCGCCGCTCTATCGAGAAGGCGGGGCATGCGGCTCCCGAGCTCGCCGACAAGATCTTCTACATCTGCTCGATGAGCTCCCGTACGATCGTCTACAAGGGTATGCTCGTAGCCACGCAGATGCGCGGCTTCTTCCGCGACCTCGACGACGCGTCGACCGAAACGGCCCTCGCCCTCGTGCACTCGCGCTATTCCACCAACACCACTCCTTCGTGGGAGCGCGCCCATCCTAACCGCTATATCGTTCACAACGGCGAGATCAACACCCTGCGCGGCAACGTGAACTGGGTGCGCGCCCGCGAACCGCGCCTCTATTCGCCCGTCATGCAGGACCATTTGGCCGACGTCCTGCCCGTAATCGACCGCGAAGGTTCCGACTCGGCCATGCTCGACAACGTGCTCGAGTTTTTGGTCATGAACGGCCGCAGCCTGCCGCGCGCGATTTCGATGGTCTTGCCCGAACCCTGGGACCACAACGAGGCCCTGCCCCCGCGCCGGCGCGCCTGGGACGCCTACCAGTCGATGGTGCAGGAAGCCTGGGACGGCCCGGCGGCGATCGCCTTTTCCGACGGCCGCGTGACCGGCGCTGTGCTCGACCGCAACGGCTTGCGCCCGGCTCGCTACTACATCACCAGCGACGACCGCCTCCTCCTTTCGAGCGAGGTGGGCGTGCTCGACGTCGATCCGGCGACGATCCTGGTGTCGGGCAGCTTGGGCCCCGGCCAGATGCTGCTCGTCGACCCGGCCAAGGACCGCGTCCTCTTCGACGACGAGATCAAGGACGCCTTCGCAAACGAGAAGCCCTATCGCGAGTGGATCACCCAGAACATGCTCACCCTGGCCGACGTGGAGGACACGGCGCGGGAAAGCGAGGAAGCGGAGCCCGACGCCGGTGAGACGCTCACGCGTCGTCAGGCCGTGCATGGCTACTTCTACGACGACGTGGAAGAGGCCATCGTCCCCATGGCCCAGCAGGGCAAGAACCCCCTCGCCTCAATGGGCGCCGACGTGCCTCTGGCCGTGCTCTCGAGCCATCCGCGCCGATTCTTCGACTACTTCAACCAGAAGTTCGCGCAGGTCACGAACCCGCCGATCGACGCTTTGCGCGAATCCTTCATCACCTCGACCCTGCTCTACGTGGGCAACCACGGCAACGTGCTCGAAGACGCCCGATCGAACTGCCGCCTCATCAAGCTGGAGACGCCGATCCTCGACGAGCGCGGGTTCGATTCGCTGTCCCATGTCGACCGCCAGGGCTTCAAGGCCGTGTCGGTGCGCGCCGTCTACGACCGCGACGGCGGCCCCCATGCACTCGAGCACGCGCTCACGCGCCTGCGCAGCGAAGCCGAACGCGCCGTGCGCGACGGGGCTAACATCCTCGTCGTGTCCGACCGCGCGGCTGCGGGCGAGGTGCCCGTGCCCTCCCTGCTCGCCGTTTCGAGCATCCACAACCACCTGCTCCGCAAGGGCATGCGCACGAGCACCGACATCATCGTCGAAGCCGGCGATGCGGTGTCGGCCCACGACTTCGCTACGCTCGTGGGCTATTCCGCTTCGGGCATCTACCCCTATATGGCCCACGACACGATTCGCGCCATGGCCGAAGCGGGTACGCTTTCGGTCGATGCGGAAACGGGCATCGCAAACTACAACAAGGCCGTGACGAGCGGCATCGTGTCGATCATGTCGAAGATGGGCATCTCCACGATGCAGGGCTACCATTCGGCCCAGGTCTTCGAAGCCGTGGGCTTGGGAGAAGGCCTGGTCGACGAGCACTTCGCCGGCACGGTGAGCCGCGTGGGCGGTTTGGAAATCGACGATGTCCAGCGCGAGTGCGACGAGCGCTACGACGCCGCGCTTGCGCTCGATAAGACGCCGGCGCCCGACCAGCTGCGCTCTTCGGGCATCACCAACTGGCGCCCGATCGACGGTGAGGACCATCTGATCAACCCCATGGTCGTCAACCTGCTGCAGCGGGCCGTGCGCGCCAACGACGCCGAACTCTTCGCCCAGTACAGCGCGGCCGTGCATCCGGCGGGTCGCACCGTCACCCTGCGCGACCTGCTCGATTTCGACTTCTCGGGGGCGGGCATCCCGCTCGACGAAGTGGAACCGGCCAGCGAGATCGTCAAGCGCTTCAAGACGGGTGCCATGTCCTACGGGTCGATTTCGCAGGAGGCGCACGAGTGCCTGGCCATTGCGATGAACCGGCTGGGCGGCCGGTCGAACACGGGCGAGGGCGGCGAGGACCCGGCCCGCGAAGTCACCCTGCCCAACGGCGACAGCAAGCTTTCGGCCATCAAGCAGATCGCCTCGGGCCGCTTCGGCGTCACGAGCCGCTACCTGATGAGCGCCAAGGAAATCCAGATCAAACTCGCCCAGGGGGCCAAGCCCGGTGAGGGCGGCCATCTGCCCGGCAAGAAGGTCTACCCGTGGATCGCGCGCACCCGGCGGTCGACCCCGGGCGTGGGCCTCATCTCGCCGCCGCCGCACCACGACATCTACTCGATTGAAGACCTGGCCGAGCTCATCTTCGACATGAAGAACGCCAATCCCGCGGCCGATATCTCGGTCAAGCTGGTAAGCGAGACCGGCGTCGGCACGATCGCCACCGGCGTGGCCAAGGGCGGGGCGCACAAGATTCTCATCTCGGGCGCCAACGGCGGCACGGGCGCCGCTCCGCGCGATTCCATCTACCACGCCGGTCTGCCGCTCGAGCTGGGTTTGGCCGAAACCCAGCAGACCCTTTTGCAGAACGGGCTGCGCAGCCGCGTGAAGCTCGAAGCCGACGGCAAGCTCATGGACGGCCGCGATGCGGCGATCGCCTGCCTGCTGGGCGCCGAAGAGTTCGGCTTCGCCACGATGCCCCTCATCGCCATGGGCTGCCTTATGCAGCGCGACTGCCAGCAGGATACCTGCCCGGTGGGCGTGGCCACCCAGAACTGTCGCTTGCGCGGGCATTTCTGCGGCAAACCCGAATATGTGGTCAACTACATGCTGTTCGTGGCCGAGCAGATGCGCCGCATCATGGCGCGCCTGGGCTACCGCACGATCGAAGAGATGGTGGGCCACCCCGAGCGCCTCAAGCAGACGGCGGCCCCCAAGAGCTGGAAGGCCCAGCTCGTCGACCTGTCCCAGGTCCTCTTCGAGGCGCGCGCCGAGTTCGGCACGGACATCCCCTGGGCGAGCTGCCGCCATTGGCTGCCCGAAGCGGCGCCGGAAGACGCCCTGCCCAAGACCCTCGACGCCACCTTGTTCATTCCCTATACGGCGCGCGGGCGCGCCCGCCTCGAGCCCCAGCGCTTCAAGGCCTACATATCCAACGTCAACCGCTGTGTGGGCACCATGCTCGGCAGCAAGGTGACGAGCGAGCATCGCGAGGGCCTGCCCGACGGGTCGATTGCGATCGACTGCATCGGGTCGGGCGGCATGAGCTTCGGCGCCTTCCTGCCGCGCGGCATCGAGATGACGATTTCCGGCGAGGCCAACGACTACTTCGGCAAGGGCCTTTCGGGCGGCATCCTTTCGGTGCACCCCTTCAGGAACGCTACCTACCGTCCCGAAGAGAATATCTCCATCGGCAACGTGGCCTTCTACGGCGCCACGAGCGGCAAGGGCTTCGTGAACGGCCTGGCCGGCCAGCGCTTCGGCGTGCGCAACTCGGGCGCGACGCTGGTGGTGGAAGGCTGCGGCAACAACGGCTGCGAGTACATGACGGGCGGCACGGTGCTCGTGCTGGGCGAGGTCGGGCTGAACTTCGCTGCCGGCATGAGCGGCGGCGTGGCCTTTGTCTACGACGCCGAGCATACCCTCGCTCAACGCTGCAACCTCGACATGGTGCACCTGTGCGCACCGACGAGCGCGGAGATCGATGAGATTCACGGGCTCATCGAAGAGCACGTGCAGCGCACCAAGAGCCCCCTGGGCATCATGATGCTCTACCGGTTCCAAGACGTGGCGCAGAACTTCGTGAAGGTTCTGCCCGACGAATACGAACGAGCGCTCGAGCTCACGGCCCAGGCCGAAGCCGCGGGCAAATCGCACGACGAAGCGGTGGAAATCGCCTTCGAAACCATGAGGAAAGGTGAGTAGGATGGGCAAACCTGGAGCGTATCTCAACCTTGACCGCGTCGACCACGGGGTGCGGGCGAGCGCCGAAACGGTAGCCGATTTCGACGAGTTCGTCGTCCCGCTGCCGCTCGAGGCGCAGGAGGCCCAGGCGAGCCGCTGCATGGCCTGCGGCGTGGCCTTTTGCCAGACGGGCATGGTCTTTTCGGGCGAGCGCCGCCCGACCGGCTGCCCCCTGCACAACTGTCTGCCCGAAGTGAATGACCTGCTCTACCGCGGCCGCTTGAAGGACGCCTACGAGCGCCTGTCGCTTACCAATCCCTTCCCCGAATTCACGGGGCGCGTGTGCCCGGCTCCCTGCGAAGTGGCCTGCAACCTGGGCCTGCACGAACAGCCGGTGACCATCCACGACAACGAGCGTGCCGTGAGCGACTACGCGTGGGCCCACGGCCTGGTGAAGCCCCTGACCGCTCCGCGCGCTCAAGCGCCGCTCGTGAGCGTGATCGGGTCGGGGCCGGCCGGCTTGGCGGCTGCCTGGGAGCTCGCCCGACGCGGGGCGCGCGTGCAGGTAATCGAGCGCGCAGATCGCGCGGGCGGCCTGCTCATGTACGGCATTCCCAACATGAAGCTCGACAAGGACGTCGTCGCCCGCCGCATCGAACTCATGGAAGAGAGCGGAATCGTCTTCAAGACGTCGATGGACGCCGCAGCCTGCGCGGCCGAAATCCAGCAGGCATCGGCGGCCGTGGTCATCGCGAGCGGTGCCGGGGCGGCGCGCGCCGTCGACGTACCGGGCGTCGACCTGCCCGGCGTCGTCTATGCGCTCGACTACCTGACAGAGGCGACCCGCGCCCTCTTGGGCGGGCAAGCGCCGGCGATCACCGCCGCCGGCAAGGACGTCGTGGTCGTTGGCGGCGGCGACACGGGCGTCGACTGCATCGCGACGGCCCTGCGCCAGGGGGCTTCGAGCGTGACCCAGGTCATCCGCGCCCAGCGTCCGGCCGATACGGTCAACGTGTTCGCCGTGTGGCCGGGCAATCGGTCGGTCTACACCCAGGCCTACGGCCAGGCGGAAGCCGAAGACGAATTCGGGGCCGACCCTCGCGTGTGGAGCACCGACACGATCGGCTTTACGGGCGAGGGCTCTGTGGCGGGGGTGCGCATACAGGACCTTTCCTACGAAGGCGGCCGCCATCGCGTCGAAGGCACCGAGCGCGCGATTCCCGCGCAACTCGTCCTTATCGCCAAGGGCTTCACGGGACCCGAACGCCCCTTGCTCGACGCTTTCGGCGTGAGCGTGGGCGAACGGTCTCTGCCGGTCGAGCAGGGCTACCGCACGGCGGCGGCGAGCGTGCCCGTTTTCGTTGCGGGCGACTGCCGCACGGGGTCGACCCTCGTGTCGAGCTCGATTGCCGACGGCCTTCAGTGCGCATCTGCCGTGGCCGGCGAGTTGGGGCTGTAGCTTTTCAGACGGCGTAGGCGAGGGCCGGGCGAAAGCTCGGCCCTCGCGCGTACGAGCTCGCGCCGTCGAGAAACGCCCTCGGTCGCAAGGGGCGCCCGCCCGCGAAAGTCCTCTAGTCGCGAGAGACTCACTGCCCGCAAACGCATTCTGGCCGCAATTAACGCACAATTTCGACAGTCTACTCTTTGATTTTCGAATAATCGAACGAAATTGTGCGTTAATCGAGCGACGGACATGCCCATCGGCGCGCGCCCCGGCTTTCGGCCCGGGCCTCGCTACATTTGGAAGAGGGCCACCATCAGGGGCATCGTGGCGATGCAGAGAAGTATCGAGGCCACGTTGATCGCGTTGGCGTATTTCGCGTTGTGGTGGTAGATTTGCGCCATTTGGCTGATCGTCGACGCCGAGGGGGCCGCTGCGGCCAAGAGTACGATCACCGCGATTTGCCCGCCGATGGGCGACAGCGCCGTGAAGCCCGTAAACTTCAGGAAGACGAGGGCCACGAGCGGGAAGGCCACGAGGCGCGCTCCCACGACGAGGGGCAGCCGCTTGAACGATTTCAGCGACGCGAAGTCCATGCTGCCCATGACCATGCCGATGATGAGCATCGACAGCGGCCCGATCATCTGCCCGATGCCCGCAATCGCGTCGGCCACCGGGGCGGGGAAGCGCAGGCCGGTGAAGAAGAGCACGAGCCCGGCTGCGATGGCCACCATGTTGACGTTGGTCACGATCGCGCGCCAGTCGATGCCCGAGGTTCCCATGAGCAGGCTGCGCGCATGGCTCCACAGGAGCATGGTCTGAAAGGCCATGAAGGCCGTGCAGTAGATGACCCACTCCGAGCCGAAGAGCCCCGCCACCAGGGGGATGATCAGGTTGCCGGCATTGGGGTAGGCGGCCGAGGCCTTTTCCACCGCATCGAATTTGAGCGTGCGTCCCGCGAGCCACGATAGGAAGAGGTAGCCGGTCTGGATGACGACGGCCGCCCCCAGCGCAAGCAGGAAGCCCGTCCGCACGTCGTCGGTGAGGTCGACTTGGAAGGCCGCGATGATGCAGCAAGGCGACACGATGTAGAGCACCACGTTGGAGATGCCCCAACTGTCGCGCGCCTTCACCACGCCCGATTTCACGAGGGCGAAGCCCATCGCGATCATGATGAACAGGGAAAGTATCTTCTGGGCAAGCAGCAGGCTGAGCATGGGGTCCTTTGCGGGAGGGAGCAAGGCACCCGGCCTGTGCGGGCGGGCCGGGCAGGCGTCCGACGTCGCGGGCCAGCGGGCGTCCCGCTCCCCAATGTTACATTCGCGTGCGTTTCAGCATACAACCCGTGCGGCCCCGCGCGGTGCGCTATCCTGTGAAGTCACACGTACCCACAAGGACATACACTCAGCTGAAAGGCGGATTCCAGTGGCCAAGGTCAACGAGAACTATCAGAAACTCCCCGGCAGCTACCTGTTCGCGGAAATCGGGCGTCGCAGCGCGAAGTACGCGGCCGAGCATCCCGATGCCAAGATGATCAAGATGGGCATCGGCGACGTTACCCGCCCGCTCGCCCCCGTGGTGATCGAAGCCATGCACAAGGCCGTCGACGACATGTCCACCGTCGAGGGTTTCCACGGCTACGGCCCCGAACAGGGCTACGACTTCCTGCGCAACGCGATTGTCGAGCATGACTTCAAGGCGCGCGGCGTCGATATCGAGCCCGACGAGGTCTTCGTGTCCGACGGCGCCAAGAGCGACTGCGGCAACATCGGCGATATCCTTTCGGTCGATAACAAGATCGCCGTGTGCGACCCGGTCTATCCGGTCTACGTCGACACCAACGCCATGGCCGGCCGTGCGGGCGACTGGGATCCCGAAAAGGAAGAGTGGTCGAACATCCACTACATGCCCACCACGGCGGAAAACGGCTTCTGCCCGGCCATCCCGGAAGAGACGGTCGACGTCATCTACCTGTGCTCGCCCAACAACCCCACGGGCACGGTGCTCAACCGCGACCAGCTGAAAGCCTGGGTCGACTACGCCAACGCCCATGAGTCGATCATCATGTTCGACGCCGCCTACGAGCGCTTCATCACCGAAGAGGGCATCCCCCATTCGATCTTCGAAATCGAAGGCGCCAAGACCTGCGCGATCGAGTTCCGCTCCTTCAGCAAGACCGCCGGTTTCACGGGCGCCCGCTGCGGCTACACCGTGGTGCCCAAGGAGCTCGTGCGTCAGGGCCAGAGCCTCAACGCTATGTGGCTGCGCCGTCAGACGACCAAGTTCAACGGCGCGTCCTACATCATCGAGCGCGGCGCCGAAGCCGTCTACACGCCCGAGGGCGACAAGCAGATCGAAGAGACGCTCGACTACTACCGCGCCAACGCCCGCGTGATCAAAGAGGGTCTCGAAGCGGCCGGCTTCACCGTGTACGGTGCGGTGAACAGCCCCTATGTCTGGTGCAAGACGCCGGAGGGCATGGGCTCTTGGGAATTCTTCGACAAGTTGCTCACCGAGGCCAACATCATCACGACCCCGGGCGCGGGTTTCGGCCCGTCGGGCGAAGGCTATATCCGCCTCACGGCGTTCGGCGATGCCGACGCGACGAAAGAGGCTATCGAGCGCATCAAGAAGCTCGACCTGTAGTCGCTACGAGATACGTTGAAGGGGCGGGCTTCGGTCCGCCCCTTTTCGTACGGAAGGACAGGGGAAGGGACGCCATGAAACAAGAACGCCGCGCATTCGTCGACAGCTTTCAAAGGGGGCTGGCCCGTCTTGCCGACCCGCGTGCGGGGGCGGCGATCCTCATTCCCTTGGTAGAGGGCCCTGCGGGGCTCGAAATCCTCTTCGAAGTGCGTTCGCCGCGCTTGCGCACCCAGCCGGGCGAGGTCTGCTGCCCAGGCGGTAAGGTCGAGCTGCCCGAAGGCCCCCGCGAGGCCGCCCTGCGCGAAACCTGCGAGGAGCTGCTCGTCGCGCCCGGACAAATCGAGATTGTCGGCAGCCTGGGGATGCTCATGGGGCCTGCGGGGCTGCCTCTCTACGCCTACGTGGGCTTTCTTTCGGACTACGCGGGCACCTTTTCGGCCGACGAAGTCGAGGGTACCTTCACCGTTCCGCTCGACTGGTTCATGGCCCACGAACCCGAGCTGCACGATTCGCATCTGGTCGAAGACCCGCCTGCCGATTTCCCCTTCGACCTGGTGCCGGGCGCCGAAGACGGCGGTCGGCTGCGCCGTCGCTTCGATTTGCCCTTTTATCGGGGTACCGACCCGCTTGTGTGGGGTGCGACGGCGCGGGCGGTCCACCGCCTCACCGACGTCCTGCACGCTGCGGAAGGCTAGGGACAGCCGAGGACCGTCGCGTGGGCTCACGTGCCCTTACGCGTGCGCGTCGGTTGGCTGCATCCGTTCCGGTGCGCAGAAACAGGCGGGGTCGTGGGAATTCACGACGCCTGCGGCCTGGAGGTAGGAAAACATCGTGACGCTCCCCGCAAAGGCGACTCCGCGGCCTTTAAGGTCGGTCGCAAGCGCGTCGGAGAGTTCGTTGCGCGTCACGTTCGGCGCACAACGGAGGGGCGTGCCATCGGTGAATCCCCACAGGTAGGCATCGAAGCTGCCGTACTCCCGCTGAATCGCTTTGAAGGCCCGGGCATTGCCGATGCTCGCCTCGATCTTGCGGCGATGGTGGATGATGCCCGGGGCCTGCATGAGCCGATCGATGTCTGAAGGGCCCCAGCTGGCTACGGCGTCGACGTCGAAGCTCGCGTAGGCGCTGCGGAAGGCGTCCCGCTTGTTCAAGATCGTCTCCCACGAAAGGCCCGCCTGAAAGAGCTCGAGCACGAACAACTCGTAGAGGGAGCCTTCGTCGTGGTGGGGCCGGCACCATTCGGCGTCGTGGTAGCGCACGTAGGCGGGATTGCTCAGCTTGAGCCAGGAGCACCGGGGCAGGGTCGCATCTTCCCAGCTGGGCCGTTCCTTTGTCGCCGTGCTCATCCTAGAGCGTCCCGATCGTCGCGCGGTCGGCCCCGTCGAGGGCAAGCGGGATGCGCCAGAAGGCCTCGAGCGCTTTGATGGCCCAGGCGGTGTCGGCGGCGCCGGCGGTCTCCCAAGCGGAATGCATGGCGAGCTGGGGCAGGCCCACGTCGACGGCGTGCATGCTCACCTGCATATTCGACAGGTTGCCCAAAGTCGATCCGCCCCTCTTGTCGCTGCGGTTGGCGAAGCGCTGCACGGGCACCTGGGCGCGGGCGCAGATCTCTTCGAAGACGGCGCGGCTGAAGGCGTCGGTCGTGTACTTCTGGTTGGCGGCCTCTTTGACCACGATGCCCCGGTTGAGCAGGACGCGGTTGCCCTCGTCTGCGAGCTCGGGGTGGTTGGGGTGGACGGCGTGGGCGTTGTCGCAGCTCACGAGGAAGGACCGGGCAATCGCCTGATAGAGGTTCTCCTTCGACCCGTCGAGCTTGTCGTTGACGCGCGCGAGCACGTCGGAAAGCAGGGTCGAAAGCGCCCCTTGCTTGGTGTTCGACCCTACCTCTTCGTTGTCGAAGACGGCGAGCACGTTGATGGCGCTTTCGTTTTCGGCAGAGCAGAAGGCCTTGTGGGCAGCGAAGGCGCACTGGAGGTCGTCGAGGCGAGCGCTTGAGACGAATTCTCCGGCCTGGCCCCAGAGGCTGCCGGGGGTGCGGCTGACCAGGAAAAGCTCGCGCGCAACCACCTGGTCGGCGCGCGCGCCGGCGGCTTCGGCGATCATGCGGTCGAAATCGGCGGTCGAAAGGACGCCTGCCGAAAAGAGAGGGCACAGATCGATGCGGCGGTTGGGGGCGAAGCCCGTGTTAACGGATGCGTCCATATGGATGGCCACATGGGGAATGACGAGCAGGTCGCGATCGATGTACACGAGCCGGCTCTCGACGCCCCCGTTGCGGGCGACCATCACGCGGCCGGCGATCGTGAGCGGGCGGTCGAACCAGCTTGCGTCGATCGTGCCGCCGTAGGCTTCCACGTTAAGGCGCAGGTAGCCGTCGGGGCCTTCGAGAACGGGGTTGGCCTTGAGCTTGAAGGCGGGCGCGTCGCTGTGGGCGGCGGCGATGCGGAAACTCATCGTATGGGGGAAGACCTCGAGGCCGATCTTGAAGGCCACCAAACTCGAAGAGTTGCGTACCGTGTAGTAGGCGCCGCCGGGCTCGATGTTCCACTCTGCCTGTTCGGGCAAGTAGGTGAAGCCGGCTTCGTCGAGGGAGCGACGCATAGTGGCCACCGTGTGGAAGGCGGTCGGGCACTGGGCGATGAAATCGAGCAGGGCGGTGCTCGCGGCGACGGCTTCGTGGTCCATGGTATCCCCCTTTGGGACAAGGCTTCGCATGCGGCCAGTGTAGCGCATGCATACGGGCTCTGACGTGCGGTTTCGTCGAATTATCCAAGCCTGGGGAAAGGGATGACGCGCCGGTCATGCAGCGTGTGCGCATAGAGGGGGCCGCCTCATGCGGTCCCGGTGGAAAAGAAGGGCCTTCCCATGCAGCCGACGCCCCTACGGTGCGGAATGCCGACCCCGGACATTTGGCTGAAACTGACGGGCTACAGGCGGCCGAGCGCCCGGTCCCGCGCGAGCGTGGGCAGGCTGAACCTCGGGCTTTCGGTGACGTCGCGCACGAGTTCGATGCCGTGGGGCAGGCGCACGGGCGCGCCTTCGGGAAGGTGGGCGCGCACGAGGTCGGTGTAGGGCATGAAGGGGAAGCGGTCGACCGCGAGGCAGGCGCTCGCGTCGCAGAGGGTCCAGCGTTCGGCGCGCAGGCGGGCGAGGGCGGGGTCGGCCCACGAAAGCATCCAGGAAAAGCGGTCGCGGCCGATAGGGAGGCCGTCGGCGAGGTAGACGGTGCGTGTTCCGTGCTCGATGGCGTCGAGCTGGCTGAGGCCCGCGTGGGGCGTCCGGGTAAAGGTCGTTTCCACGGTCGCGGTGCGCACGCCGGGCAGGGCGTCGAGGGCCAGGCGCGAAGCGCGCCGCACGAGCAGGGTGCGGGCGGCGGTGAAGGGCGCGCCCGCAGCAAGGGCGGCGAGGAGAGCGGTACCGGCCGCTGCTCCCGCATCGTGGGTCCAGGCGTCGACGGAGACGACCTGTCCAGCTGCGCGCCAGGCGCGTGCCCGCTCATCGTCTGCGCCGTCATCGCTTGCGACGAGGAGGGCGACGTCGTAGCGACCGGCCGCGCGGGCGGGGTCGTATCCTGCAGCGGAAAGGAGGCGTTCGGCTTCGAAGGGATCGAGACCCACTGCGGCGTCGGCCAGCCCGCCTGCGCAGAGGACGATGCCGCGCTCGGGGTCGAGCCCGGCGGCAGCGGCGTCCTCGCGGGCAAGCGCGAGCGCACAGGCGGCGCGGGCGCTATCCGTGCGGCAGGGATTCTGGCCGGGTACGGGCTCGTCATCGCGCGGAGCTGCGACGGCCACGTCGAAGCCCTTGAGCATGAGGGCGCGGGCGCAGAGAGGCACAAGGGTCGCGACGACCGACCGGGCGCCGCTCACGAAGGCGATGCGGCGCGGGCGCCGCCCCGTGTCTTCCGCTTGGGCGATGAGGTCGGCGAGGGGCATGCCATAAAGGTCGGCCAGGTGCGCGAGGGTGTCCATGCCGGGGAAGGCGGCCCCCGTTTCCCATTTCGACACGGCCCGGTCGCTCACGCCGGCGCGCGCGGCCACGGCGCGCTGGGACAGGCCCGCCCCTTTGCGCAGTTGCGCCAGGGTGCGCCCGAGATGTTCCTTACTGAGCGTCACGAATCCTCCTAACGCGAATAGATAAGAGAATTTTAAAGCAAATACTCGAATTGAAGTAGAGTACGCCTGTTCCTCTCGCCTGCCTGTCGCCGACGTCGTAAGGTGGGCACATGAGCGGGGCGGCCGGCCCCGCAGGCGCGAGTGAAAGGTGAACGTATGGGAGCGCAGACAGACGTGCTGCACCTGTCCCGCGACGAGATCGAGAAGATCCAGCTCGAGGGCATCAAGAAAACCGTGGTCGATTGCTATGAGAACGTCCCCTTCTACAAGAAGTCCTTCGACGATGCAGGGTTCAACCCCTATGCAGTCGAAACCTTGGACGATCTGAAGGCGGCCCCCTTCGTCACCAAGCAGGACCTGCGCGACAACTACCCCTACGGGATGCTCGCCCGCCCGCTTTCCGAGGTGAAGGAAATCCACATGTCGTCGGGCACGACGGGCATCGCCACTGTGGGTGCCTACACCGAACACGACCTGCAGTTCTGGGGAGATTGCTTCGCGCGCGGTATTCGCTACGCCGGTGGCACCGCCGACGACGTCTTCCACGTCTGCTACGGTTACGGCCTTTTCACCGGCGGCCTGGGCGCCCATTACGGCGGCTTGTCCGCCGGCTGCACGGTCATTCCCATGTCGTCGGGTTCTACCGAGCGCCAGCTGCGCGTTATGCGCGACATGGGTTCGACCATCATCGCCTGCACGCCCAGCTACGCCATGCACCTGGCCGACGTGGCGATCGAAAAGGGCATGAACCCGGCGCAGGACTTCAAACTGCGCGCCGGCATCTTGGGAGCCGAGCCCTTTAGCGACAATTTCCGCGCCGAACTCGAGCGAAAGCTCGGCATCAAGGCGCTCGACGTCTACGGGCTCACCGAACTCATGGGCCCGGGTGTGGCCATCGAATGCCTCGAGCAGAAGGGCCTCCACATCGCCGAAGACCATTTTTACTGCGAAATCATCGACCCGGCGACCGGCGAGACCCTTCCCGACGGCGAATGGGGCGAGCTTGTGATCACCACGCTCGACCGCGAGGCGTCGCCGGTGGTGCGCTATCGCACGCGCGACATTACCCGCATCCTGCCGGGGACCTGCGCCTGCGGGGTCACGCATCGCCGCATCGACCGCCTGCACGGGCGCACCGACGACATGCTCGTTCTGCGCGGCGTCAACGTCTTCCCCAGTCAGGTGGAAGACGTTATGGAAACCTTCCCCGAGGTGTCATCGTGGTACCAGATCGAGCTCACGACCAAGAACTCGCTCGACAACGTCACGCTCAAGGTCGAGATCAACCCCGATTTCGACTTCGACAACATCGGCGCGATCGAAAAGCTCCAGGCCGCCATCCAGAAGCGCCTGAAGGAGCAGCTGCTCATCAAGATCAACGTGCGCATCGTCGAACCCAAGAGCATTGCGCGCAGCGAGGGCAAGGCCAAGCGCGTCATCGACTTGAGGAAGGGCATCTACAATGATTAAGCAGATCACGGTATTCCTGGAAAACACCGAAGGCCGTCTTGCGGCGCTCACCCACACCTTGCGCCGGGCCAACGTCAACATGCATGCGCTCACGATTTCGGAAACGAGCGACTACGGGCTCGTGCGCATCATCTGCGACGATCCCGATGCCGCCCTTGCGGCCCTGCGCGCCGAAGACTTCCGCGCCACGGAAACCAACGTGAGCGCGATCGAGGTGCCCAACCGCCCCGGCGGCCTGGCCGACCTGCTCGATACGCTCGCCAGTTTGAACATGAACATCGAGTACGGCTACTGCTTCAGCTCGAAGGGCGACAAGGCCGTCGACGTCTTCAAGATTTCGGGCCATGCCCATACAGCAGAGGCCACCTTCAAGCTCGAAGAGGCGGGCTTTAAAGCCCTGCGTCAGGAGGACCTGGCCTAAGCGGCCTGCTTGCAGAGGGCGTATTTGTCGGTAAACGGGTCGGAGAAATGTTCCTCTCCGACCCGTTTTTCACTGCTCTAATACGTCGATGGGAAAGTCAGGGATGCGGGGACTCGGAATGAATCGGTCGAGGGTTCGCAGGGGAGAGGAGAAGCGCGCGCTTAGCGAGGCCCTGCGCGCAAGCGCCGTGAACGAGCTGCCCACCGCCACCGCCTAGCGCAGCTTCGGGGAGCGGTCGAGTCGACCACGTGCGACTCCTTTGACTCACCGAGGGGCGCCATGCTGCCGATTGGCGGTGCCTTCGCTCCTGCGCCGTGCCAGGGGCCCGCGCCCGCGCCCCGCGGCTTTACCCTTGCCGATTGGCGGTGTCTTCGCTCATGCGCCGCGGCAGAGGCCCGCGCCCGCGCCCGCGCCCCGCGGCTTTACCCTTGCCCGCATCTCCTCGTCATCGCCCTATCCCTTTCCCCTGGCCCTCCGCGCCATCGCCCTATCCCCTGTGCCCGCCTGCACAACATGCAGGGCCCTTGCACGCCGAACGGGAAATGGCGCTTCCAAAGCTCGTTTCGCAGGGGTAAGGCACGCGAAACCCGTCACGGCCCTGCGTTATGAGCGGAACCGTGCAAGGGCCCTGCGGGATGAGCGGGATTTGCCCGTTCGGCGCGACATCCCCCTGCGTTCTGAGCAGAGGGCCCCGCATGCGGGGGTCACGAGCGCAACCCCGTGCGCCGGCCCTGCGAAACGAGCAGGCGATTGCACCGGCCCTGCGAAACGAGCAGGGGGATTGCGTAGGCCCTGCGAAATGAGCAGGCGATTGCGCTAGCCCTGCGAAACGAGCACGGGGATTGCGCCGGCCCTGTGGAATGGGCGGAACCGCGCACCGGCCCTGCAGAATGGGCAGGGCCGGTCGAGACCAAGGCTGTGCAGGTGGTCGAAGGCGGCAGCGCGGAAGGGGCCATCGGAACGTGCCCGCACGCCCCGCGCTTCGTTGGCGCCGTCAGATCACCCGATGAGGGCGCAGGCGAGGTCGCAGACGTTGGTCCCGGTGGGACCGGTGACGATGAGACCGTCCACGGCGGCGAGGGCGGGGTGCGAATCATGGGCGGCCAGGGCCGCGGCCGCATCGATGCCTGCCTGCCGTAGGGCAAGAGCCGTGTGGCCGTCGACGTAGCCGCCCGCCGCGTCGGTGGGTCCGTCGGTGCCGTCGCTGCCGAAGGAGAAGACGGCCGCCCGCTTGCCGTCGAGGACGCCGGCGGCGGCCAAGGCGAGCTCTTGGTTGCGGCCGCCCGTGCCGGCATCCGCAAGGTGGACAACGGTTTCACCGCCGGCGAAAAGGGCCAGCTTGCGGTTGTGCTCGGCCTGGGTGGCGGCGATGCTGCCCAGCATGCGGCCGGCTTCGCGCGCCTCGCAGTCGAGCCGGTCGGTGAGGACGAGGGGCTTGTAGCCCAGCTGGCGCGCCGCCTTCACACCTGCCTGGCAAAGCTGGGCGACGCTGCCCGCCACCTGCAGGGTGGCGTTGTCAATGTCCTTGGGCGTTTCCATCTGCAGCTGCTCGAGGGCTTCGGGCGACAGGCTCAGCCCGCGCCGGCGCACCACTGCGAGCGCGTCTTCGCAGGTGCTCGGGTCGGGCGAGATGGGCCCGCTCGCAATCATGTCAGGGCGGTTGCCCATGACGTCCGAAAGGGCGATGCCCACCACCTGCGCCGGGGCGCAGTGCTCGGCGAAACGACCGCCCTTCACCATGCTCAGGCGCTTGCGGATCGTGTTGGCCTCCACGATGTCGGCCCCGCTCGCGAGCAGCTGGGCGGTGATGTCGCGCAGCTCGCCGATGGGGAGGTAAGGGCGTTCGAAGAGGGCGCTTGCCCCGCCGGACACCAAAAAGACCACGGTGTCGTCTTCCGAAAGCCCATCGGTCAGCTTCAGGGCCCGGGCGGTGGCGGCCACGCCGTTGGCATCGGGCAAGGGATGGCCGGCCTCGTAGACGTCGAAGCCGGCGAGCGGCCCGCGCGCATGCCCGTACTTGGTGATCACGATGCCCGCGTCGATGTGGTCGAGCACCCGAAGTGCAGCCGCGGCCATCTGCCAGGCGGCCTTCCCCACGGCGACGACGATCGTGCGTCCCGCGCCGGGGTAGAAGTATTCGAGAGCGCCCTCAACGGCGGCGTCGGGCAGGACGTCCTGGATGCACGAGGCGACGATCGCATCGGCGTCGGCGCGCAGCTCTTCGAACATGGGGCCCTTCTTTCCGCGAGGCTGAACTCATGCCCCTATTGTAGCGACCCCATGCCGCGGTCGAAGGCGAGCAGGGTGCGGAACCGCTCGTTTGTGCGGGCGAGTGCGGAAGGCGCTCCGTCCATCTGGATGTGGCCGTCTTCCAGGAAAATCACGCGGTCGAAGTGGTCGATGCCCTGCAAGTGGTGGGTGACCATGACGATCGTGCGGTCGGAAAGGACGGAGAAGAGGGTGTCGAGCAAATCCGCTTCGGTGAGAGGGTCGAGGGCAATCGTCGGTTCGTCGAGCAGGACCACGGGCGCCTGCGCGAGCAGAACGCGGGCGAGGGCGATGCGGTGGCGCTGGCCACCCGAAAAGCGTCGGCCGGCTTCGTCGACCATGGTGTCGAGCCCCTGCGGCAGGTCGCCTGCAAGGTCGCCCAATCCCACGGCGGACAGGGCGTCCAGGAGCTCGCTGTCGGTCGCGTGCGGCGCGCCCAGGCGCAGGTTGTCGCGCAAGCTGCGGTTGAACAGGTAGGGCTGCTGCTGCATGAGGCTGAAGCTGGCCTCGGGAGCGGCCAGGTGCGCGGCGGGGACGCCGCCTGTGGTCGCGGTTCCGCGGGTGGGTGCCACATCGCCGTGGATGAGCGAGAGCAGGGTCGATTTTCCCGAACCGCTGCGCCCCAGGATGGCCACGTGCTCGCCGGGGGCGATCGAAAGCGTGACGCCGTCGATGACCGGCCGCGCGCTTCCCGGGTAGGAGAAGACGAGGTCGCGCAAGTTGATCTGGGACCCGTGCGCGACGGCAGTGCGGTCGCACGCTGCCGCTTCGGCGCCCTCTTCGTCGAGGTCGTTCAAACGCTCGATCGACTGGGCGAACCTAGTCGCCTGCTTGGCGGCTTGGGGCAGGGGGGCGAAGGCTTCGGTGAGGGGGAAGAAACCGAGCACGAAGGCCGCCACGAAGTTGAGGGCCGCTCCGCCCTGGGCGCCGAAATACCCGGCAGCCCAGGCGATCGTGGCCACCGCGCCCGCGCCGAAGACGACCTGCAGGACGAGCGCGAAACGGCGGTCGCGCGCGTCGAGGTCGCGCGCAAGGGCGGCTTGGGCGCGCTGGGCCTCTTCGAAGCGGTCGATGCAGGTCTCGGCGCGGCCTGCCAGTATCCAATCGGCTGAGCCCAGGATATCGTCGGTGAGGACGGCGTAGAGCTCGTCGGTGAGAGCTTTGCGCTCGGCTTCGCGGGCCCGATTCACCAGAAGCGACACGTAAGGGAGAAGGACGCCGGTGACGCCGAAGGTGACGAGCATGATGCCCACCAGCCAGAGGGAGAACAGGCCGCAAGCGGCGGCTACGATGAGGGCCAGGATCCAGGCGACGGCGGTGGGGAAGATCACGCGCAGAAAGAGGTTCTGCAGATGCCCGATGTCATCGGCGATGTAGCCGAGCACGTCGCCGGTCGACAGAGGAGCGGCGGTGGAAGCGGCCCGCGCGGCGAGCACCCGGTAGAGCCGGCGGCGCAGGTCGCTGGTCATGCGGAAGACCCAGTCGTGGTTGGCCAGGCGCTCGAGGTAGTGGACGATCGGTTTGCCCAGGCCGCAGACTTCCACGGCGACGAGCGGCAGCACCGACACGAAGATGCTGCCGGGCAGGGTGGCCGTCCAGCTGATCAGATAGCCGGCGGCAAACATCATGAGCGACGAGCACGCGAAGGCGATGACGCCCATCCCGAGGGCGCGCACGAGCTGCGGTCGGTAGAGGGCCAGGTAGGGCGCGATCCAACGGCGTCCGTCGATGCGGGGACGAGTGGTTCTCATGCGGCATCGCCTCCTCTCACGCGGTCCACGAAGCGGGCGAGTGCGCCGCCTTTCCCCATGAGCCCTTCGTAGCTTCCGGCTTCGACAAGCGCGCCGTTTTCCAGCACGAGGACGGTGTCCATGTCGGGCAGCCAATGGAGCCGGTGGGTGGCGAGCACCACGAGACGGTCGGAAAAGAGGGGCAGCATCCGCTCCTTGAGCTCGCGTTCGGTTTCGATATCCAAGTGGGCGGTGGGCTCGTCGAGGACGAGCACGCGGCGCGTGGGGTCGAGCAGGGCGCGGGCGAGGGCGATGCGTTGGGCCTGCCCGCCCGAGAGCGTGCGTCCCGCATCGCCGATGACGGTGTCTAGGCCGCGGGGCAGGGAGCTCACGAGTTCGTCGAGCCCCAGGGCGGCAACGGCGGCTGCGACGTCTTCGTCGGAGGCGTCGGGGGTGTAGAAGCGGATGTTGTCGGCGAGGCTGGCGTGGAAGAGGTAGGGGTCCTGGGGGACGTAGAGGACCTGGCGCTGCCAGGCTTCGGTGCACAGGGTCGCGACCGGCGTGCCGTCCAGGGCGATGACCCCGCCGGTGGGGTCGGCGAAGCCGGCGAGAAGGTTGACAAGCGTCGACTTGCCCGCCCCGCTCGCGCCCACGATGCCCACGCGCTCGAACCCGTGCAGGGTCGCCGTCACGTCGGTCAAGCCGCTCCCGCCGGGGAGCACCCGGCGACCGCCTTCCCCTGTCCCTTATACACATCTAGATGTGTATAAGAGGCCGGAGCGGGGGCGGCCACGAGGGCCATCACGTGGGCGAGCGCGGTCTTGCCGTCGAGCGAGGCGTGGAAGTCGGACGCGAAGGCGCGAACGGGCTTGTAGAATTCCGGCGCGAGCACGAGGCAGGTGAGCCCGGTGAGCAGGGAAACCGACCCGTCGACCAGGCGGAAGCCGAGCATCACGGCCACGGCCGCCACGCCCAGGGTGGCGATCAGGTCGAGCACGGCGCCCGAAAGGGTGGCCACCTTCAGGGTTCCCATCGTGGCGACGCGGAAACGCTCGCTCACCCGCCAGACGGTGTCCTCGTAGCTTTTCGCTGCGCCGAACGCGGCCAGGGTGTCGATGCCCCGCAGGGTGTCGATGAAGTGGTTCGACATGCGCTGGTAGACGCCGAACTGGGCTTCGGCCCGATCGCGGGCCTCGTTGCCGATGAGGATCATGAAGAAGATGATCACCGGAAAGCTGACCGCCAGAATCGCGGCCGACAGCCCGTCGAAGCAAGCGGCGGCAACCAGACAAGCCAGGGGCACGACGACCACCTCGACCATCTTGGGCAGGATCGTGCGCAGGTAGTTGTCGATCTGGTCCATGCCCTCGAGCGCACCGGAGGTGACGGCGGCCGTCCCCTCATCGCGCACGAGCCGGCCGCGCGTGTCGAAGACGCGCTCGAGTAGGCTGCGGCGCAGGCGGGCGGTCTGCCCCTGCGCCCAGGAGGAAAGCCGGGCGTCTTCGACGGCGGTCACGGCCTGCTGCCCCAAGAACCCGGCGAGGAAGGCGACCACAAGGCCCATCAGGCCAGCCAAGGCCCCGCCCTCCCACAGGCCCGTGAGCAGGGCGCCCAGCGCAAGGGACATGACGACGATGCAGGCGGCTTTGGCCAGGGTACCCAGGCCCAGAAGCGCGAGGGCCCCGCGCATTCCCGGTAGCTCGAAGAGGGTTTTGTCCATCATGGGCGGGTCTCCTTCCCTTATTGCTACCCATTCTATAGCAATTCCGTGACGGCGGGGGCGGGCGATGTCGCCACATATGCATGCAGAATCAGCGCCGAGCCTGGGGCGATCGGCAGGCCGCCTGACCCTGCGCCCGCCTGCGTGCAGGATCCGCGGGCGCAAGCTCTACCCATGCGGGCTCCACCGGCCCTGCATCCGCCTGAGCGATGGAACCGCGCGCACAAGCTCTACCATGCGAGCCTCGCCGGGCCTGCGCCACCTGCGTGCAGGGACCGCGAAACGCTCCCAGCGCCCCGATGGCTTGTCGATTGAGTTTTCGAGGAATACGAGCTCATTGTTTCGATTGAATGAACCGGTAGTCAACATATACATTTATTATGTTCAGTAATATACGGAATTGAACGTCGCAGACCATGCAATCGTCTCGAAAACTTGATTGCCATGCCACCGAACCCCGATTTTCGTTCCGTATGTGTCTTGCGGTGGCATGGAACGCTGTCGCGGGGCGGCGGCCCCGGGCGCGTGCGTGTGACGACGGCGCCCGCCCCGTCGTCACACCAGGGAGAAACCCCTATGCCCGGATGGGGACATCCCCGTCGAGTTGCACATTTCAGGTAACTACAATGGCCGCAGATCGGTAATCCGACACCTGCGCTCCCTGGGAGCGCGTCGAAGGAGAAGAAGGTAGATATGGCACAAGAAACCGCAGCGGTTGCAGTGGGGCTGGGCCCCCATCCCTCGCGCAAGGAGATCATCGCGCATTGGGATCCGGAAAACGAAGCGTTTTGGAAGGCCTATGGAAAGAAAACGGCAACGCGCAACCTGGTCGTTTCGATCATCGCGCTGCTCATCACGTTTTGCATCAACACCCTTGCCGCGCAGGTGAGCGCCCAGCTCAACAACGCGGGCTTTTCCTTTGATGCGGGCCAGCTCTTCCTGCTCACCGCCCTGCCGGGCTTGGTGGGCGCCACCGGCCGCCTCGTCTACACCTACCTGCCCGCGCGCATGGGCGGGCGCAACTTCACGCTCGTAACGGTGGGCATCCTGCTCATCCCCCTTATCGGCATCGGCATGGCGGTGCAGGACACGACGACCCCCTTCGGCGTCTTCGCCGCTTGGTTCGCCTTCTTGGGCCTTGCGCTTTCGGTCTTTTCGGGGTCGATGGCCAACATCGGCTTCTTCTACCCGGTTGCGGAAAAGGGCACGGCCAACGGCCTGAACGCCGGTATCGGCAACCTGGGCGTGGCGGTCACCTATTTCGTGACCCCTATGGTGCTCGGCACCTTCCTGGGAATCGGTTCTGGCGTCACCACGCCCGCCGGCACCCAGCTCTATCTGCAGAACGCCTGCTTCGTATGGGTCATCCCCACGATTGTAGCCTTGGTGCTTGTCGCACTGTTCATGGACAACCTGCCCATGCCCAAGCAGAGCTTCAAAGACATGGCGGCCATCTTCAAGAACAAGCACACCTGGTTCTGCTCCTGGATCTACACCTGCGGCTTCGGTTCCTTCATCGGCTACTCGATGGCCCTTGCCCTCATCATCAAGGTTGTCTTCCCCAGCGTCGACGCCTCCTACATGATGTTTCTGGGGCCGCTGATCGGTGCCGGCATCCGTCCGGTGGGCGGTTGGCTGTCTGACAAGATCGACTCGGGCGCCAAAGTCACCTTCGTGTCGCTCATCATCATGTTCATCGCCACGGTCACCGTCATCCTGGGCATCCAGGCGCAGAACTTCGTCCTCTTCTTCGGGTCCTTCCTCGTCCTCTTTGCCACGACCGGCTTCATCAACGGCGCTTCTTTCCGCATGGTCCCCAACATCTTCCACGACCGTCAGCAGGCCGCCCAGGTGACGGGCTTCACCGGCGGGATCGCCGCCTACGGCGCCTTCATCGTGCCGATCCTCTTCCGCAGCGATTACTTCACCGCACTCGTGATCCTCGCTGCCTTCACCCTGTCGACGATCGTGCTGACCTGGGTGGTCTACACCCGCAAGGGCGCCGAAGTGAAGTGCTAGACCTTTGCTGGGGGAGCGGCGCGTGCCGCGTCCCCGTCCGCGCCGCGCGGGACGACGCGCGGCGCTTCTATCCCATTTCCTAAGAGCTTGCCCGCAGCAAGCAGGCGCCGCGCGCCGTTTCTGCGGAAGGTAGAGAAGCGCGGGGCCGTTTGGCCCCGCAAAAGACGAGGAAGGATGAAGATGTCTCATCTTTTCAGGAAGTACTCCCACATCAGGAAGGCCGACGACGCGCCGGCTCCGGTGCGCCAGCCTGAAGGCGGCCATCAGGAGCTGCGCGAGGGCGGCCGCGACTGGGAGCACATGTACCGCGACCGCTGGGCCCACGACAAGATCGTTCGCTCGACCCACGGCGTGAACTGCACCGGCTCCTGCAGCTGGAACATCTATGTGAAGAACGGGATCGTCACCTGGGAGAACCAGGCGACCGACTACCCCGAGACGCCCGATTGCATGCCTGACCACGAACCCCGTGGCTGCCCGAGAGGCGCTTCCTTCTCCTGGTACCTCTACAGCCCCCTGCGCATCAAGTACCCCTACCTGCGCGCCGAGCTCGCCGAGATGTGGCGCGATGCCCGCGCCCAGGGCATGAACCCCTACGACGCCTGGGCGTCGATCGCGAGCGACCCGGAAAAGAAGGCCCGCTACAAGAAGGCCCGTGGCCTGGGCGGCTTCGTGCGCTCCAACTGGAAGGAAGCTTCCGAAATCGTCGCCGCGAGCGAGCTCTACACCGCCTACACCTACGGCCCCGACCGCAACATCGGCTTTTCGGTCATTCCGGCCATGTCGATGCTCTCCTACGCGGCCGGTGCCCGCTTCAACCAGCTCATGGGCGGGGCCCAGCTGTCCTTCTACGACTGGTACGCCGACCTTCCGCCGGCGAGCCCCCAGGTCTGGGGCGACCAGACCGACGTGCCCGAATCGTCTGACTGGTACAACGCCGGCTACCTCATGCTCTGGGGGTCCAACGTTCCGCAGACCCGCACCCCCGACGCCCACTTCCTGGCCGAAGTGCGCTACAAGGGCACCAAGGTCGCGGCGGTGAGCCCCGACTATGCCGAGTTCTGCACCTTTGCCGACACCTGGCTGCAACCCAACGTGGGCACCGACAGCGCCCTGGCCATGGCCATGGGCCACGTCATCCTCAACGAGTACTACTGGAAGAAGCCCGAACCCTTCTTCCTGGACTACGCCAAGCAGTTCACCGACATGCCCTTCGCCGTCATTATGGAGAAGCGCGGCGACCATTGGGAACCCGGCCGCTTCCTGAATGCTGCCGACATGGGCGTCGAAGGCGCCAACCCTGAATTCAACTTCTTCGTTTCCGACGCAATCGCCGGCAAGCTCGTGGTACCCAACGGCACGATGGGCGACCGCTGGGGCGATGCCGCCCACTGGAACCTCAAGCTCGAGGACAGCGCCACGGGCGACGCGATCGACCCCGAGCTGTCCTTCATCGACCGCCACGACGACGTCGTGGCCACCGCCTTCCCCTACTTCGGCACCGACGGCAAGGCGACGATCGTGCGCAACGTTCCTGTCCGCACCGTCACCGCCCCCGACGGCACCGTCTTCCGCATCACGACCGTGCACGACTTGCTTCTCTCGCAGTACGGCATCAACCGCGGCCTGGGCGGGGAGTGCGCCGCTTCCTACGACGACGCCGAGGTGGCCTTCACGCCGGCCTGGCAGCAGGCCATCACCAACGTCGACCCGGCGCTCGTGGTGCGCACGGCGCGCGAGTTCGCCGACAACTCGATCGCCACGGGCGGCCGATCGATGATCATCATGGGTGCCGGCATCAACCACTGGTACCATGCCGACGACATCTACCGCACGGTCTTGAACATCCTGCTCTTCTGCGCGACCGAAGGCCGCAACGGCGGCGGTTGGGCTCATTACGTGGGCCAGGAGAAGCTGCGCCCGGCCGAAGGTTGGAAGACCGTCATGACGGCGACCGACTGGCAGATGCCGCCGCGCCTGCAGAACGGCACGTCCTTCTTCTACTTCGCGACCGACCAGTGGCGCAGCGACGAAATCGACACCGAAGACCTCACGAGCCCCCTGCGCACGCCGCGCTACCATCATTCGGGCGACTACAACATCATGGCGGCCCGCCTGGGTTGGCTGCCCGCTTACCCCACCTTCAACAAGCCGGGCGCGCAGATCGTCGCCGAAGCCAAGGCGGCCGGGGCGGCCGACGACGCGGCCATCAAGGCGGCCCTCGTCGACCAGCTGAAGAACAAGCAGGTCGATTTCGCCTACGCCGATCCCGACGCGCCGGAAAACTTCCCGCGCAACCTGATCGTGTGGCGTGCCAACCTGCTGGGCTCGTCGGCCAAGGGTTCGGAATACTTCAACAAGTACCTGCTGGGCGCCAAGAACGGCGTGGTCGAAGAGGAGCGCATGGCCGCGACTCCCGAAGAGATCAAGGTGCGCCCCGAAGTGACCGAAGGCAAACTCGACCTGCTCGTGAGCCTCGACTTCCGCATGACCACGACGCCGCTCTATTCCGACGTCGTCCTGCCCACGGCCACCTGGTACGAGAAGACCGATATCTCTTCGACCGACATGCACCCCTTCATCCATCCCTTCAGCCCCGCTGTGGAACCGGGTTGGGAGTCCCGCACCGACTGGGACATCTTCCGCACCCTGGCTGCGGCCGTGAGCTCGGTGGCCAAGGAGGCCAAGCTCGAACCGCTCGACGACATCGTCGCCGTGCCCCTGCAGCACGATTCGGCCGGCGAGCTCGCCCAGCCTTTGGGGCGCGTGCGCGACTGGTCCAAGGGAGAATGCGAGCCGGTGCCGGGCAAGACCATGCCCAACCTGGTGCACGTGGTGCGCGACTACACGAAGACCTACGACAAGTTCGTGGGCCTGGGCCCCAACGTTCCCACGAAGAACTTCGGCTGGGACGCCACCGACCAGTACGAGTGGATTGCGGGCCGCAACGGGCGCATCGAGGATGAGGACCTCGCTTCCTTCGGCATGCCGTCGATCGTCGAGGCCGAACAGGCGGTCGACGCGGTCCTTGCCCTGTCGAGCTCGTCCAACGGCAAGGTGGCGGTGAAGGCCTTCGAAGGCCTCGAGCGCAAGACGGGCCTTTCGGGCCTGACCGATCTGGCCCGCGGTCGCGAAGAGGAGCAGATCACCTACCGGGCGACCCAGGTCCAGCCGCGCGAGACGATCACGACCCCGGCCTTCACCGGTTCCAACACCGGCCGTCGCTACACGCCCTTCACCCTGTCGACCGAACAGAAGGTGCCCTTCCGCACCATCACGGGTCGTCAGAGCTTCTACCTCGACCACGAGCTCATTGCGGAATGGGGCGAGCAGCTGGCTACCTACAAGCCCATCCTCGACTTCACGCCGCTCAAACTCGAGCATGACGCCCAGGGCCGCCGCGAGATCACACTCAAGTACCTCACGCCCCACAACAAGTGGTCGACGCACTCGATGTACTTCGACAACCAGCAGCTGCTCACCCTCTATCGCGGCGGGCAGACGGTCATTCTGAACGAGAAGGACGCCGAGGCGATCGGGGCGGTCGACAACGACTGGCTCGAGGTCTTCAACCGCAACGGCGCCGTCGCGGCCCGCGTAGCCACCACGGCCCGCATCCCGCGTGGATCCATGTTCATGTACCACGCGCAAGACCGCCATATCTACGTGCCGGGCACCCCGCTTTCGGGCACGCGCGGCTCTGGCCACAACGGGCCCACGCACATCCACGTGAAGCCCACCCACATGATCGGCGGCTACGGCCAGCTGAGCTACGGATTCAACTACTACGGAACCACGGGCAACCAACGCGACATCATGGTGGTCGTCCGCAAGATGGAGGAGGTCGATTGGCTTGAGGATTAAAGCCCAAATCTCCATGGTCATGAACCTGGACAAATGCCTTGGCTGCCATACCTGTTCGATCACCTGCAAGAATGCATGGACGAACCGCAAGGGCACCGAGTACATGTACTTCAACAACGTCGAGACCCGGCCGGGCGTCGGCTACCCGCGCGGCTGGGAAAAGCAGGACGAGTGGAAGGGTGGTTGGACTTTAGACGACAAGGGTCGCCTGAAGCTGCGCGCCGGCGGCAAGGTCGAGCGTTTCATCAAGCTCTTCTACAACCCCGACCAGCCCGGCATGGACGACTACTACGAGCCCTGGACCTACGACTACGACAAGCTCACGTCGGCGGGCCGCAAGGCGCACCAGCCCGTGGCCCGTCCCCGGTCGCTGGTGACCGGGGAACGCATGGACATCTCGTGGGGCCCCAACTGGGACGATGACCTTTCCGGCGCCCAATATGCCCGCGCCGACGTCGACCTCATCGCGGCCAACGCCCAGGGCGCCCAGATCAAGATGGACATGGAAGACCTCTTCATGCGCTATCTGCCGCGCACCTGCAACCACTGCCTGAACCCGGCCTGCGTGGCCGCCTGTCCGTCGGGCGCCATCTACAAGCGCGACGAAGACGGCGTGGTCGTCATCAGCCAGGACGCCTGCCGCGGGTGGCGCGCCTGCGTGCCGGCCTGCCCCTACAAGAAGGTCTACTACAACTGGGAGACCAACAAGTCGGAGAAGTGCACCTTCTGCTTCCCGCGCTTGGAATCGGGCATGCCCACCGTGTGCTCCGACACCTGCGTGGGCCGCATCCGCTACATGGGCGTGCTGCTCTACGACATGGACAAGGTGGAAGCCGCTGCTTCGACGGAAGACCCGCGCCAGATCTGGCGGGCCATCAAAGACGTGCTCGCCGATCCCACCGACCCGGCCGTGATCGAAAGCGCCCGCGCCAACGGGGTGGCCGACTCCTGGATCGACGCCGCCCAGCACTCGCCGGTCTACAAACTTATCAAGGAGTGGGGCTTGGCCCTGCCGCTGCACGCCGAATACCGCACCCTGCCCATGGTCTGGTACATCCCGCCCATGAGCCCCATCCTGTCGCGCGTGGCCGCGACGGCCAATCTGGCGCAGGCCGACGAGATGCGCATCCCAGTCGCCTACCTGGCCGAGCTCTTCAGCGCCGGCGATCCCGAACCGGTGCGCGCCGTCATCAACCGCCTCGTGGCCGTGCGCACGCACATGCGCGCCAAGGAAGTGGGCGCTCCCGAGCCCGAGGCCGAATTCGCGCCCGAGGTGCTCGACGAGATGTACCGCCTGCTCGCGATTGCCAAGCGCCCCGACCGCTTCAACATCCCGGCGGCTGCCGACATGACGCGCGCCGAGCGCTTGCAGGCCCAGCGCGAGTTCGGCTTCTGCACCTCGTGCGCCGAAGGGGGCTTCGACGCATGATGACTCCCGACCAGCTGAAAGACGGGCTGCGCACGGCCGCCTTCCTGCTTTCCTATCCCGACGCCGCCTGGCGCGCGGGCCTCGACGAGGCCGATGCCGCCGTGGCGACGCTTGCGGGCGNCAGGAGGCCGAAAAGCCCCAGAGCATGCCTCCGAGCAGAGCGAGCAAGACGCCGCGCACCTGGGAGGAACCCGTGCGTTTCATCGTGTGCTCCCTTCGGCGCGGCGACAGTGGTAGTCGAAGGCTACCGACGAGGGCTCGACGATGTCGGTGTGCGCGAAGATGCGCTCGCTCGCCAGGGCGAGGAACTCGTCGGCTAGGGGGGTGAGCGGCGCCCCCGCCCGTTTGATGTAGCCCACGTTCATGACCTCGTCGGTTTCAAGGGACACCGACGCGATGCCCTGCCCTTCGGGAAAGACCCCGGTGAAGATCGTGTAGGCGACGCCTTGCGGGCGAGCCGGCGGACCAGCTTGCGGCCTTCGTGGCGGCTGCGCGTGCGGCGGACGCGCAGGAATTCGAGAAGCGCTACGTCGACGCCTTCGACTTCAACAAGGACACGAGCCTCTACCTGACGAGCCGCGACCGCGGCGACGACGCCCAGCGCCGCACCGACCTGCTTTCGTACGCGGTCTACTTCACCGAGGCCGGCTTTCAGCCTGAAAGCGAATCGCCCGACTATCTGCCCGCGGTGCTCGAGCTTGCCGCGCAGGCGGCGCCCGACTGCGCCGCGCGGATGATTCGCACGACCGCCGCCGACGTCGCCTCGCTGGCGGCGGCCCTCGAAGCTCACAATCTTTCCGATTACGCGCAGGTGGTCAGGGCGGCGATTGCCCTCGCCGGCGCCTATGAAAAGGAGGCGGTGCGCGCATGAACGGCATCGACATCTTTCTGTGGGGCATCGCTCCCTATATCTCGTTCACGATGCTCATCGTGGTGACGGCCATCCGCCGCGTGTTCTTCGCGCGCACCTGGACGTCGAAGTCGAGCGAGTTCCTCGAACGCAAGCAGGAGCGGGTGGCCAACCCCCTCTTCCACCTGTCGATCCTCTTCGTCTTCTTCGGCCATGTGGGCGGCGTGCTCATCCCACATGAGGCCACCGACGCCCTGGGCGTTTCCGAAGAGATGTACCATATGGCGGCCTTCGGCATGGGCGGCCTGTTCGGCGTTCTTTTGGGCCTGGCCCTCATCTTGCTCATCCGCCGTCGCTTCGGCGGCTACGAGCGCATGAAGGCCAACACGTCGACGTCCGACAAGGTCCTCTACGTAGTGCTTACCGCCACGATCGTCATGGGGCTTGTGGCCACCTTCTCGAACGCGTCGGGCGCCTTCAACTACCGCGAATCGCTTTCGCCCTGGTTCCGCAGCCTGTTTGCCTTCCAGCCCGACATCGCGCTCATGGCGCAGGTGCCCCTTGCCTTCAAGATTCACATGTGCTGCTGGATGATTCTCTTCGCGGTGCTGCCCTTCACGCGCCTCGTGCATATGTTCAGCGGGATCACGGCGCCCTTCAAGTATGCCCGCCGCAAGGCGGTGCTCTATCGCGCTCGCATGCATGACGTGCGCGCCCATGGCGAGCGCGACCTCGAATTCCCCGATGCTATCATCCTCGATAGGAAGTAGCTTGCAAAAGGGCCCCGCTCCCGAATCGCGGGGGCGGGGCGTTGGGGAAGGATTGCCATGCCTGCAGAGGAGAACACCGTGACGGTGGGCGACCGTCTTGCCGACGGTTTGCGCAGCAGCTTCGATTTCGATTTCGTGGGGGTCTCGCTCGCGCCGCGGGAGCGCGGGGGCCTCTATAACTGGAGCTGCCTGGCGGGGAGCCTTACGCCGCGCACCCGGCGCATCTGGCTGCCCGAAGGCGTGGGCGCCCTGGGCACGGTGGCGGCTACCAAGCGGGGCCTGGTGGTGGGCAACACCCGCATCGACATCGCCCGCGATGTGTGGTACCAGTTTCCGATCGTCGCCTCGGAAGGCCTCACGAGCATGCTCGCCTTCCCCTTGCTTTCAGGCGATGACCTGGCCTTTGTCGTCTTATGCGCGTATCGCGACGACCGTCGGGTGACGGCTCGGGCCTACGCGGCCGCGCAAGAGCGGGCAGCCCGCATTTCCGGGCTTTCAACCTCGGCCGTGGAGCCCTCCGTCCTTCGCGCGGAAAGTATGACGCCCGTGTACGCCGAAACCACCCATAAGATCATCCAAGCGCAGGAAGACGAGCGCAAGCGCATCGCTCGCGAGCTTCACGACGGCTTGGCGCAGGAGCTCCTGCTCGTGCAGATCGAGCTGCGCAAGGCCAAGTACCTGCCGGAAGACGAGGTGCCCGAAGCGATTAAGCGCGCGTCCGAAGAGCTGCGCGAGGTGCTTACCCACGTGTCGCGCATCGCGTCGAACCTGCGTCCGGCTTCGCTCGACGAATTGGGGTTGGCACCGGCGATCGAGGCAGAATGTCGTCAGATCGAACGGTCTTTCGGCATCCACGTGACCGATCGTATCGAGCATTTGTGCAACGTCAACCCCGATGCCGAAGTGGCCCTCTACCGCATTTTCCAAGAGGCGTCTTCGAACGCCTGCAAGTACTCGCGTTCCGACACGCTCGACGTCGAGCTCGCTTCCGACGACGGGGGCGTGTGCCTGACGGTGCGCGACTTCGGCGTGGGCTTCAACGTCGATCGCCCCGAGATTCACGGGGGCGGTTTGGGGCTTGCCGGCATGCGGGAGCGGGCAGGCGCCTTCGGCGGCGAGGTGAGCGTGGAATCGGCGCCGGGCGAGGGATGCACGGTGCGCGTTCGCGTGCCCTTCGGGGGACAGGGAAGGAAGGGGGAGGCATGATCACCATCGTGCTTGCCGACGATCATCGGATCGTCATCAAAGGGTTCGAGATGATTCTGGGCCTGCAGCCCGACATGGAAGTGGTGGGGGAGGCCTCGTCGCCCGAAGAGGCGCTCGATATGGTGGCCACGCTCCGCCCCGACGTGCTCGTGACCGACATCTCGATGGGAAGCGAGAAGTCGGGCTTGCTCTTGTGCGAACGCGTCGTCGAATCGGGCCTGCCCACTGCGGTGGTCATGCTGTCTATGCACGACGAGCAGGAGTATTTGCGCCAGGCCATGTCGCGCGGGGCCAAGGGCTACGTGTTGAAGAGTTCGGAAGACGACGCTCTCTTCACCGCGATTCGCACTGCCGCGCGCGGCGACACCTATATCTGCCACGAGCTTCTGGGCGCTTTCGTCCAGGATGCGATCAACGGGGCCAAGCCGGGGGCCGTCGAGCTCACGCCGCGCGAATCGGAGGTCGTCTCGCTGGCGGTGCGGGGGTATTCCAACAACGACATCGCCGCGCACCTGCATATCTCGGTGAAAACGGTCGAAAGCCAGAAGAGCAAGATCATGGGGAAGCTGGGCCTGCATACCAAACCCGAGTTGTTCGACTACGCTGCCTCGCATGGGCTCATTCGCGTGTAGAGGGACGCCGCGCCCGCCCGCCCCGGCATCGGTTCGTTTTGGGGCGGGTTCAACCTGCGGGACGGGGCGCGTGCGCTTCGCTTGCGCCCCGGTGTTTGGCTGTACCTTTACATCATGAAATGATCGTCATTTTGGTCTTTCAGACGAGTTTTTCCCTGCTGGTGAGAATCGGTACGGCACATCGTGCCTTACCGTAATCGTCGTAACGAACAATACTGAAAATCATGTCCAACAATACAATGCGAGAACCGGTGTCGGGGCTTCTTGGGAAAAACTCGTCTGAGAAACCGATGGCGTATCCCGAGTGTCGTGAAGCGGATCATCGCGCCTCGTTTCCGTGTGGGCTTAAGCGGAATAGCGGTCGCTTGCGGTCTGCATCTCGATGACCTTTCGCCCATGCGACGGGGTGCGTGCGCTCCCTGCTACCGGCTGGCTCGACCCGCGGGACGGGGCGCGTGATATTCGCTCGCGCCCCCGGTCCCGGTTGCGATCTGTTCGCAAGGCGGGGCGGATGCTGTGTCGCCGCCTTCGAACGCTGGTGTGGTTCATCCGTGCGGTGCGCTTTGTCCTCTGCTCGAAACGAAATCGGCGGCGCTATGGCTTTCCCGCCAAGTTTTCGAGCCCTCGCGCTCCTCAGGTCATTAACAATGAACAACATTGCAATATATGTCCAGGTACGAAGCACTCTTCCACGGTTCAGAGACCGAATTGCATCGAAAACTTGATTGGCAGACCATCAAGGGTTTTCGGGCGTGCGTGTCGAGGGCTGCGCCTCGCTTGGTTTGACGCTCGTTCTCTCTTGCGAGGGTTTGTTGTCCATGCCGCACGCCGCGACTGCGCCCCGGTGTAGTGGGCGTTCTTCATACGCCGCTGCCCTCCCTTTCATGAGCGGAAGGGGATTTTGACGTAAAAACCTCTATTTCGCGTGTTCCCTTGGAGAAAACGGGCCGTTGGCCTTCTGCAGAAGACTGTTTCTAAACAAAAAAACTGATAGTGTCCAATAACTGAGCTACCGTTCGCGAAATAGAGATATTTACGTCATTTCTCGGCCTCTGTCGTGTCTGTTGCCGAAAACGCCGGATGGGGAGCAGCGACGGGGAAGCGGCGGCTGCGGTTGCGAGGATTGGGGCGGCGAAAGCGGCGGCTGCGGTTGCGACGGGGAAGCGGCGGCGGCTGCGGGGATGTGGCGACGGCAGCGGAAGCGGCGATGGGGATGATTCGGCGGCTGCGGCACTGGGCCTTAGGGCGGGGTCCCCTAGGCTTCGTCGTCGCCTTCGAACTTGCGGTAGGTCACGCCGCAGTCATCGAAGATGCGCCGGCTGATCTGATTGCCGATCGTGCCCTTGTATTTGTCGTCGGCGTAGACCACTGCCCCGATGCCCACCTGCACGAGGATCTTCGCGCATTCCTGGCAGGGGAAGAGGGTCACGTACACGGTCGCGCCTTCGAGGTCCTTGAGCGACCCGCGATAGTTGAGCACGGCGTTGGCTTCGGCGTGTACCACGTAGCTGTGTTTGTCGTGCAGGGGGTCGTCGGAGGCGCCCCAGGGGAAGTCGTCGTCGTTCAAGGCGCTCGGCGTGCCGTTGTAGCCCACCGAAAGAATGCGGTGGTTGGTGTTGGCGATGCAAGCGCCCACCTGCGTGTTGGGGTCTTTGCTGCGTTGCGACGCCGCGACGGCCACCTTCATGAAGAACTCGTCCCAAGAAATGACGTTGTTGCGTTTGTCGGGCATGGTTCCCTTCCTTCGTGCCTACCGACGGTCAACTCTTTCAGTGTATCGCTTTGCGGGCGAGCAACGTTTCTGCAAAGTTCTTACGCTGTATGCGCTGCGCCGTGAACTGAGGGGTGCTATATTCAAGACGTAGCGTATTTTCCCAGGTGAAGGGCGTGAGTTCCTCTATGAAATCCGCAAAAGCCGCCTTAAAAACCTGACACGACCGCTTGTCGTTTCTGACCTACATTTAACAAAGGTTTCTTACTATTGATGCCGTCTTGCAATTTGCCTGTAAACGGCAGGGTATTCGGGAGGGATCGGATTTCGCATGGATCCAGTAACGCTCACCGTCGTGATCCTCGTTATCGCCACTGCGCTCGTCTTCGACTTTACGAACGGCTTCCATGACACGGCGAACGCTATGGCCACCTCGATTGCCACCGGGGCCCTGAAACCCAAGACCGCCGTTATGGCCGCCGGCACCCTCAACCTGATCGGCGCCTTCCTGTCGACCGAAGTCGCCAAGACCATTTCGGGCGGCATTATCAACGAACAGCAGGTCACCATCCAGGCGGGCTTCATCTTCGCCGGCCTGGTGGGCGCCATCCTGTGGAACCTTATCACCTGGCTCGTCGGCCTCCCGTCGAGTTCCTCCCACGCCCTCTTCGGCGGCCTCGTGGGCGCTGTCATCGTGGGCGCGGGCGTCGAAGGCGTGAACTTCATGGCCGTGCTCAACAAGATTCTCATCCCGGCGCTCATCTCGCCGGTCATTGCGGGATTCGCCGCATTCTGCGCGGTACGGGTCATGTCGGCGGTAGTAAAGAAGATGAACGAGCAGCAGATGGAAGAGGGCTACCGTCACGGGCAGACGATCACCGCGTGCTTGCTGGCCCTCTCTCATGGCACCAACGATGCCCAGAAGACCATGGGCATCATCACGCTGACCCTCATTGCCGTCGGCGAGCAGGCGTCGGGTACCGGCCCCCAGTTCTGGGTGGTCCTCATCTGCGGTCTCGCCATCGCGATGGGCACCTATATGGGCGGTTGGCGCGTGATCCGCACCCTCGGCAAGGGCCTCACCGAAGTGACCCCCCTGCAGGGTTTCGCCTCTGAAGCCGCTTCCACGACTACCATCCTCGTGTCTTCCCACCTGGGCTTCGCCCTTTCGACCACGCAGGTCTGCTCGGGTTCGATCATCGGCTGCGGTCTCGGCAAGAAGGGCAACGCGGTCAACTGGAAAGTTGCCGGCAAGATGCTCATCGCCTGGCTCGTCACCTTCCCGGCCGCCGGCCTCGTCGGTGCTCTTGCCTGCGCTCTCGCGAAGACGAGCATTTACGGGACGATCGCGGTCGCCGTCCTCTTCGTGGCCTGCGCCTTCATCATCTTCCGCTTGTCGCGCCGCAACCCCGTCAACGCCACCAACGTCAACGAGGGCACCGACGTGAAGCTCAACCCTACCAACGATGCCGCTGCTCAGGCTTAGGGATAGGAGAACGTCATGCAGGTAGCAAACTTTTTCCTCGTACTCGCCGTCGCCACTGGCATCGTCTGTGGCGTAGGCTTCCTGTTTGCAAGCGGCTTGCGTCTGCTCGTGGGCGACGAAGGCCGCCAGAACCAGGTGGGAAGCGCACGAAAGGCTCTTGCCTACCTTTGTTTCGCCGGTTGCGTTGCGGTTGTCATCTACGCCCTCTACCTCATCATCCCGGTGTTCCACTAAGCACCGAAGGGGAGCCGAACGCCGCCACGCATAAGGGTCCGGCTCTTTTTGTCGAGAGACGCTTTACGTAGGCTTCTACCGATAGGGAAGGACATCGGTACTCATGAAAAAGATTCTCGTTGGCATTGACGGCAGCTCGCGCGGCGAAAAGGCCTTGGAATGGGCCGCACGCGACGTGCTGGGCCAGGACGCCAAGCTCACGCTCCTGTGCGTGGGCGACCCCGACTTCGCCAAGGAGGCGGGCGTGGCTCCCGAAAAGGTCGAGGCTTCGATCGAGGCCGTTCTCGAGGCGGCCAAGGAAAAGGTCCTTGCCCGCTACCCCGACCTGAAGGTTGAGACCCTTGCCAAGACGGGCGCCGTCATCGACACGATCGTCGACGAGGCCAATCAGCACGATGCGGTTGTCTTGGGCACCCACCACGGTTCCACGGTGAGCGAGACCATCACAGGCGCCAAGGGGCTGCGCGTGTCGATTTCCACCACGGTGCCCACGGTCGTCGTTCCCTTCGACTGGGAGCCCAAAGACATGACGAGCGGAATCATGGTTGCCGTGGCGGCCGACGATTCGAGCGACAGCGCGATCGTGTGGGCGGCCAACCATGCCGCGGCCCGCAACCTGCCGATCGACCTTGTGTCGGCGTGGGGCCTGCCGAGCTACCTCACCCGTCCCGCCGAGGCCATGGGCGGCGGCATCGACCCGGTGGGCGAGCAGTTCCAGCGCCGCCTGAACTCCCTGGTCGACCATCTGCGCGAAACCTATCCCGACCTTTCGGTCTCGGGCGAATCGATCGAAGGTCCCACGCCTTCCGCCACGCTCGTGGAGTATTCGAAGAAGTTCGACTACCTGGTCATGGGCACGCACTCCCGTTCAACCTTGGGGCGCGTGGTGTTCGGCTCGGTCACCCATTCGGTGCTCATGAACATCGCCGTGCCCACCGTCATCGTTCCCCAACCGTAGGGCGGTTATCGTGGGCAGATACGCGGTTATCGACGTAGGGTCGAACACAGTGCGCCTATGCGCCTACGACGTTCCGAAGAAGAAGTCTGTGCGCGGGGGGAAGCCGCGCAAGATCATCGACGTGAAGGAATCCATCGGTCTGTCCGCGTTCGTGGAGCCGCCTGCGGGCGGCTTCTCCACGGACGGGTCCCGTCTGGGCACGATGACGCAGGCGGGCATCGACGCAGCCGCCAAGGCTGTGAAGCGTCAGGTGAAACGCGCCCAGGTGGTCTGCGCCGACCAGGTATGGGTGTTCGCCACCGCCGCTCTGCGCAACTGCACCAACTCCGCCATGGCCGTCGCCGCGCTGGAAGAGGAAGCGGGTGCTGCGGTCGAGGTGCTCTCCGGCGAGGAGGAGGCGCGCTTGGGCCTTCTGGGCGCGCGCCTGGCTTTCCCCCTTGAAGAGGGCGTCCTCATCGACGTGGGCGGCGGCTCGACCGAAGTGACCCGCCTCTTCGCAGACGGCAGCGTGGCGGGCGAGAGCATCCCCATGGGGTCCCTGTCCTCCTACCGCCAGTTCGTCGACTGCGTGATTCCCACGAAGGCCGAAATCAAACGCATCGGCGCCTCCTTCCGCCTCGCTCTCGACGAGGCCCGGCTGCCGGTGCACGGCGAATCGGAACTCTTCGGCATGGGCGGTTCGGTGCGCGCGGCGGCGCGCGTTTGGGGCGATTTGTGCAACGGCGGCGTTCGCTCGAACGTGCTTCTGCCCGCTCACGTCGACGAAATCATCGCTTCCTGCCAAGATGAGCCCGGACCCTTCGCCCATGGTCTTCTGCGCGTGTGCGCTCAGCGCGTGCACACGCTCGTGCCCGGCTGTGCGATCATCCGCGAGGTCTTCCGCGCCACGGGCGCCCAGCGCATGACGATAAACAAGTGCGGCGTGCGCGAAGGCTACTTGCTCGATAGAATTTCACGATTGTAGAATGCGGCTATGATTTACTACGTTGAAGACGATGCAAACGTACGCGAGCTAGCGCTCTACGCGCTCGCTCAATCGGGACTCGAAGCCAAGGGCTTTCCTGAAGCGGAACCCTTCTACGCGGCCTGCAGGGAAGCGGTGCCCGACCTTATCCTGCTCGACATCATGCTCCCGCACACCGACGGGCTCACCATTCTGCGCCAGCTGCGTCAGGATGCGCGCCTGGCCAACATCCCCGTCATGATGCTCACGGCCAAGGGGACCGAAATCGACAAGGTCACCGGGCTCGACGCCGGTGCCGACGACTACTTGGCCAAGCCCTTCGGCATGATGGAGCTTGTGAGCCGCTGCAACGCCCTCTTGCGCCGCGCGTCGCGCGGCGAGGCCGCGCGCGACGCAGTGGTGCGCTGCGGCGACATCGCAATCGACACCGACGCTCATGACGTGCGCGTCAACGGCGCGCCCGTCGAACTCACTCTGAAGGAGTTCAGCCTCCTATACACCCTCGTCGAGAACCGGGGGCATGTGCTCAGCCGCGCCCAGCTGCTCAAAGAGGTCTGGGATACCGACTACGTCGGCGAAACGCGCACGGTCGACACCCACGTCCAAACCCTGCGCAAGAAGCTCAACGACGTCGAAAAAGGTGCGGGCGACGTGATTCAAACGGTACGCGGCGTGGGTTATCGGGCCCGCAGCGATTCTTAGGCGTCCGCCGTGGCCCGCAAAAACCTCTCCCGCCGCCTCTTCCTCGAGTTATTCCTCTTCGCAGTGGCGGCGGCGCTCGTGATCGCCACCATCATCACAGCGGTCTGTTACCAAACCTACGAACGGGACATGAGCGATTCTCTGCTCGACCGCACCGAGGCGGTCGCGGCGTCGCTCGATGCCGTCGACGCCGATTACCGTGTGCGCGATTTGGGGGGCCTTGCGATGAGCGACGTGCGCAGCACCCTCGTCGACCCCGATGGAGTGGTTCTCTACGATTCCGAAGCCGACGCCTCCACGATGGAAAACCACAACGGGCGGCCCGAAATAGAGGGGGCGCGCACCGAGGGTTCGTCGGTGTCCTCGCGCCAATCGGCGACGGTGGGGGAGGACCTCATGTTCGCCGCGGTCAAACTCGACGACGGCCAGGTCGTGCGGCTGGGCGAGGTCAAGCGGTCTTTCCCGGCTTTCGTGAGCTCGATGTTGCCCGCCCTGCTCCTTGGAACTGCCGTCGAATTCGTCGTGGCCTACCTGATCGCCCGCATGCTCGTGAGCAGCATCGTCAAGCCTTTCGATGCCATCGATCTCAAGCACCCTTCGGTCGGCTCCTACTACGAGGAAATGCAGCCCTTGGTCGACCGTATCGACGAACAGCGCCGCCAGCTGGTCAAGTCCAACGAGGAGCTGAGGCGGGCGGCCAACCTGCGCCGCGAGTTCACCGGCAACGTGAGCCACGAGATGAAAACGCCTCTGCAGGTCATCGGCGGCTATGCCGAGCTCATGGAAAACGGGATGGTGCCTCCCGGCGACGTCAAGCATTTTGCCGGCCTTATCCTCGCCGAATCGCGGACCATGCGCTCGCTGGTCGACGACGTGCTTACCCTGTCCCACCTGGACGAGGGGAACATGGTGGGCGACGACGCTCCTCTGGTCGACCTGTCGCAGGTGGCCATTCGCGTGAGCGTGCGCCTACGCCCTCAGTTCGAGGAAAAGCATCTGTCGACCCAGCTGCTCGAAGAGTCCAAGCATCCCGAAGAGGCGCTCGTGCGCGGCAACGAGGCACTGCTCGAACAGCTCGTCTACAACCTGCTCGACAACGCGGCGCGCTATTCGGTCGACGGCGGCCGCGTGCGCGTCCGTATCGCGCGGTCGGGCGATACGGTCGTGCTTGCCGTCGATGACGACGGCCCGGGCGTGCCCAAGGAATATCGCGAGCGCATCTTCGAGCGCTTTTTCCGCGTCGATGAAAGCCGTTCGCGCGAAACGGGCGGAACGGGCCTGGGCCTGGCCATCGTGAAGCATGCGGCCGAAGCCCATGGCGGAACGGTGCATGTGGAGGAAAGCGAATGGGGCGGCGCCTCGTTCGTCGTCGAGTTGCCCGCGGCCGTCGCGTAGGGCGCGCCCGCGCGGCTAGCCTTCCGAACCCGTCTTGCCCTCGTCCGCCTCGCGTTTGGCCACCTGGCGCAGGACGCGCGTCATCAGCTTGCTGAACAGGGCGGCGAGGACCTGCTGGTAGAGCGTGCCCGCCATAACGGGGAAGAGCGTGGCGGCGGGGAAGTACTGCATCGCGAGCACGGCGCCCGCCGAAATGTTGCGCATGCCGCAGCCGAAGGTCATCGGGATGAAGCGGTCGCGCTTCTGCCGCGTGACCCAGGCGATTCCCATGCCCGCGAAGAAGGTGCAGACGGCGAAGAGCCCCACGAAGACGAGCACGCCCACGAGCTCGGGCGTGAGGTGGCGCACGTAATCGGCGATGGCCGACGAGTTGGTGGCCACGATCGTCACGAGCACGATGCGGGCCGCCGGCGCGATCGCAGGTGAAAGGCTGCGCTCCCCCCAGCCTTTCGTGCCCTCGTTGATCGCGAGCCCGGCGAGCGCGGGCAGGGCCACCATCCCCGCCATCGAGGCGATCATTCCCGCCGCGTCGATCTCGACCGACGTGCCCAACAGAACCTGCAGGGTGAAGGGGATCGAGAAGGGCGAGATAAGGACGCTTGCGAGCAGGGTTGCGAGCGCTATGGACACGTTGCCGTGGAACATGGCCACCCACATGATCGCGCTCGTCGCGACGGGCACGCAGTATTCCAGCACGATGCCGCACACGATGGTGGGATCGAACCCGAAGAAGAGGTTGCCTGCGAGGAAGGCGAGCAGGGGGACGACGACATGGGCGAAGGCGAGCGTGAGCAGGATGGCGGCCGGGTGGGCGAGGGCGTCCTTCAGACTGCGCAGGGTGATGCCCAGCGAGCTCTGGAAGGTCATGAAGGCGAAGAGCGCCGGTACCGCATGGGTGAGCGGGGAAAAGGCCTGGGGGAAGGAGATGCCCGCCGCCAGGCAGAACAGGATCGCGACGGCCATATGCCGGCCGATGAACCGGCCGAGGGCCTTCCAATTGTCGAAGATGCGGGAAGTTGACATGAGGGGCTTTCGCAAGCCGGCGCCCCAGGGGACGGGGCGCCGTCGGGGGCTCTTACGCCTTCTCGTCGAATTCGTCGGGGATCCAGTCGGTCAGGCAGGCGTCGAGACCTTCGATCAGGGCGTCTTGGTCCATGTGGCGCCCGATGAAGACGATCTTGTTCATGCGGTCGCCCACCTCGTCGTCCCAGTTGTCGAGCAGCTCGGGGTTCTCGGCGATGATCTTCTTCTTTTCCTCTTCGGGGGCCGAATCGACGAAGAGACCGTTCTCCATCAGCGAGACCCGCTGGCCGGCCTGCTCGAAGATGTAGCAGGTGTCGGGGTCTTCTGCCGACCAGAGCATGCCCTTGGACCGGACGACCGCGTCGGGCCAGGTTTCCACGTAGGCGGAAAGCTTCTCGATGTCGAAGGGGCGGCGGCGCTGGTAGACGAAGGTTGCGATATCGTACTCGAGCACTTCGGGGTCGTCGTGCTCTTCGGGGTGTTCCATCGCGTCGATCCAGGCGGCGGAGTCGTAGGCGCGCTCGAAGTCGAAGCGGCCGGTGTTGAGCAGCTCGCCCATGTCGACGTTGCCGTGGTCGGCCTCCACGATGACGGCGTCCTTCTGCAGGCTGCGCACGATGGCCTTGAGCTCGGCGATCTGGTCGGGCGTGACCTGGTCGGTCTTGTTCAGGACGACCGTGGTGCAGAACTCGAGCTGCTGGATGAGCAGGGCCTCGATGTCGTCCTCGTCGATGTCGTCGGCGAGCAGGTCGCGCCCGCCTTGGAACTCGTCGAACATGCGGGCGCAGTCGACGACGGCGACGATGTTGTCCAAGGCGAGCGGCGCGTGGCCGTTGTGCTGGGAATCGTCGCAGAAGGCCTGGATCGTGTAGGCGATGGGGATGGGCTCGCAGATGCCCGAAGCCTCGATGATGATGTAGTCGAAGTCGCCCGAATCGGCGATGTCGGAAAGCTGCTGGGCCAGGTCGTCGGCGAGCGTGCAGCAGATGCAGCCGTTCGACAGGGGAATGATGTCGTCGGCCTGAGAATAGCCGCCGTTGGCGATGAGGCCGGCGTCGACGTTGACCTCTCCGATGTCGTTGACGATCACGGCGGCGCGGATGCCCTCGTCGTTCGCCAGAATGTGGTTGAGCAGGGTGGTCTTGCCCGCTCCCAGATAACCGGTGAGCAGGATGATCTTCACCGGGCCCTTGGTTTCGGCCATGGGAACTCCTTTGCGTATCGGTGCGTTCGAGTGAAGTGTACGCCTGATGCGGCCCGCGGGAAGGGGCGCGCGCCAGTCGTTACCAAATGCGCCCAAGCCGCATCGCTTTCCGTTCGCCCCCGTATTCGCGCCGCTTAAGGACCTTGTTGCGCGTTCCCCGAATCCTTGCTGCCGCGCGGCGGGGCCAATGGTACAAACGAAAACGTCTAACTTCGGGAAAGAGGACGATATGCCCCATTACAACGAGCTCACCGACGAACTTGCGGCCAAGCTCAAGTCGATCGTCGGCGAAGACAATTACGAGTACGAGGATATCAACGAAGACTACGCGCACGACGAGATGCCGATCTACGGGTCTCGCATGCCCGACCTCGTGCTGTTCCCCGCTACCACCGAACAGGTGTCCGAGATCATGGCGGTCTGCAACGAGCATGAGATTCCCGTCACCGTGCGCGGCGCGGGCACGGGGCTTGCCGGCGGCTGCACCCCGCTTGCCGGCGGCGTGATCCTGTGCACCATGCATATGGACCAGATCATCGGCTACGACATGAACAACCTCAACGTGCGCGTTCAGCCCGGCGTGCGCCTGTGCGACCTGGCTGCCGACGCCCTCGAGCATGACCTCATGTATCCGCCCGATCCCGGCGAGAAGACCGGCTCGATCGGCGGCAACGTGTCCACCAACGCCGGCGGCATGCGCGCCGTCAAGTACGGCACCACGCGCGACTACGTCGAAGCCGTCACCGCCGTGCTGCCCAACGGCCACATCATGAAGATCGGCCGCGCGGTGGCCAAGTCCTCGTCGGGCTACAGCTTGCTGCATCTGCTCGTGGGCTCCGAGGGCACGCTCGCGGTGATTACCGAGCTCACGATGAAGCTCATCCCCAACCCGCAGGAGAACATCAGCTTCATCCTTCCCTTCACCGACATCAACGAGGCCATCAGCGCCGTGCCGAAGATCAAGCTGGCCGGCCTGAACCCCCAGTCGCTCGAATTCATGGAACGCGATATCGTCGACTCTTCGGCGGCGGCCACGGGCAACAACGTGTTCCCCACCGAAGTGCAGGGGCAGGAAGCGGGCGCCTATATCCTGGTCACGCTCGACGGCAACGACCTCGACGAAATCATGCAGCGCGCCGAAACCCTGGCCGAAGTGGCCGATGAAGCCGGGGCCTTCGACGTGCTCGTCGTCGACGAACCGTCCCAGAAGGAAGCGGTGTGGGCCGCCCGCAGCGCCTTCCTCACTGTGATCGAAGACGAGGCCGACCTGCTCGACGAGATGGACGTCTGCGTCCCGGTCGACAAGATCGCCGCCATGCTCAAGTTCGTGCACGAAACGGGCGTCAAGTACGGCGTGCGCATCCGCTCGTTCGGCCATGCCGGCGACGGCAACCTGCACATCTACTGCGCCGGCAACGACATCGACGAAGGCGAGTTCAAGGAAAAGGTCGCTAAGGTCATGCACGACGCTTACGCCAAGGCCGAGGAGTTCGGCGGGCAGGTGTCCGGCGAGCACGGCATCGGCTTCGGCAAGAAGGCCTACCTGCGCGAGTCGCTCGGCAACGAGGCCATTGCGCTCATGGCGGGCATCAAGAACGTGTTCGACCCCAAGGGCATCCTCAACCCGGGCAAGGTCTGCAGCGACCTCTAGGGCGCGCATTAAAAGCGAAGGGAAGCGGGCGCGAGCGGCGAGCTTGCGCCCGCTTTTTCATGCGGGGCGCGCGGGGGCGCGACGGTTGCGCCCCCGCTAGGCGCGGGTACGCTTCTCGGCCAGGTGACGGGCGTGGTTGCGCATGTTCTCCACGGCGCCCTCCATCCCGTGGGCCACGTAAGCGAGCTCGTCGAGGTTGGCGGGCAGGTAGTCGTAGAGGCTCAGGTGGGCTGTCTGCACGATGTCCTCGGGGTGCGGTGCGGGCTCGGTGGTGGGCAGGGCTAGAAGGCCGAGCACGGGCGCGCCCTTGGCCACCAGCTTTTCTTCGTATTCGGTCGCCGGCTCGTCGGGGTGGGCGGCACGCCAGTCGCGCGCGGTCTGCACGACGCGGTAGCGGGCGAGTGCGAGTTCTTCCAAGCTGAACTGCAGGAAGGGGTCGCTATCGGTCTTCAGAGCGAGCACGGCGCCCGGTGCGAGCAGAGGCCGATAGGCGATCAGCCGATCGACGTGGGTCAAGCGCAGGGGCGCGTGCTTCTTCTTGGGATGCGGGGTGGGGAAGTTCATCGCGAGCCGATCGATTTCCCCGGGGGCGAACAGGTCGGGCAGCTGCGGGTCCGCGCAGAGGGGGAAGACGGCGTTGGACAGGTGAGCGGCCACCGCTTTCTCGGCAGACTGCAGGGTGCACACCGGTTCGGCGTCGATGCCCACGAACAAGGTGTCGGGGTACGCGGCGGCAAGGGCCACGGTCGCTGCGCCTTTTCCGCAGCCTAAATCGACGACGACCCGGCGCCAGGGGCGGGCGCCGGCGGTCGTTTCGGCAGCGTGCCAGGTATGCCAGCGCCCTCGCCAGCGGGCGGGGTCGCGTTCCACGGCGGTAGCGGCGGCGGCCAGGCGCTTTTCCAGATCGAATCCTTTGTGCTTGCGCGAGCGAGCGGTACGGGTCATGCGCAATCCCTTCTATCGAGCAGGCAGCATCCTAGCAGAAGCGGGCGGCGAAAACGAGGAGACCCCCGGCCCGCGCGCGGCAGGTCGGGGGTCTCGGTGCGCAAGCGTTGCGGGGCGCCGGATCAGTGATGGAAGAGACGCATGCCGGTGAAGGCCACGGCCATGCCGTAGCGGTTGGCGGTTTCGATCACGTTATCGTCGCGAATCGACCCGCCCGGTTCGGCCACGTAGGTCACGCCCGATTTGCGGGCGCGCTCGATGTTGTCGCCGAAGGGGAAGAAGGCGTCGGAACCCAGCGACAGGCCCGTCTGCTGGGCGATCCAGTCTTTCTTCTCTTCGTCGGTGAGCACGTCGGGTTTTACCTTGAAGACGCGCTGCCAGGCGCCGTCGCGCAGGACGTCGTCGTGCTCGTCGGAGATGTAGACGTCGATGGCGTTGTCGCGGTCGGCGCGGCGGATGCCGTCGACGAACTGCAGGCCCAAGACCTTGGGGTGGTGGCGCAGGCTCCAGGTATCGGCCTTGTTGCCGGCCAGGCGCGTGCAGTGGATGCGGCTCTGCTGGCCGGCGCCCACGCCCACGGTCTGGCCGTTCTTGGTGTAGCAGACCGAATTCGACTGGGTGTACTTCAGGGTGATGAGGGCGAGCACCAAGTCGGTCTTGGCGGCGTCGGGGATGGTTTTGTTATCGGTCACGACGTTGTCGAGCTGGTCGGCCGAGATCTTGTAGTCGTTGTGGCGCTGCTCGAAGGTGATGCCGAAGACGTCCTTCTGCTCGATTTCGGCCGCCTCGTAGGAGGGATCGATCGCGACGATGTTGTAGTTGCCCTTCTTCTTGGTCTTCAGAATCTCGATAGCCTCGTCGGTGTAGCCCGGGGCGATGATGCCGTCGGACACCTCGTGCTGGAGCACGCGGGCCACGTCGGCGTCGCAGATGTCGGATACGGCTGCCCAGTCGCCGTAGGACGACATGCGGTCGGCGCCGCGAGCGCGGATGTAGGCGGCGGCTACGGGCGAGGGGTCGAAGCCGTCGTCCACGAAGTAGATCTGGCGCTCGACGTCGGAAAGGGGCAGGCCCAGGGCGGCGCCGGCGGGGCTCACGTGCTTGAAGGACGCGGCAGCGGGCAGGCCGGTGGCCTCCTTGAGCTCACGGACGAGCTGCCAGGAGTTCAAGGCGTCGAGAAAGTTGATGTAACCGGGTTTGCCGTTCACGACGGTGACGGGCAAATCGGAGCCATCCTTCATGAAGATGCGGGCGGGCTTCTGGTTGGGGTTGCAACCGTATTTCAGTTCAAGGGAATTCACAGGTCCTCCTCTGTGCGGTGGGATGGGGCGGTTGAGGATGCGCGTCTGCGCGGGACGGCGCGTCGGGCGCCGGCCTAGTCGCCCAGGTTCTTGTTGAAGAGGGTTACGTCGCCGGCCACGTTGACGTAGAGGGACACCTTGTTGTCGGGGTTGAGGGCGTCCCACACCGCGGCGGGGTCGGGCACGGTCACGAGCTGGGGTTCGCCAGCGAAGCTGGGCAGGGGGTTGCCGTCGCCCTGGTAGGTGCTGATGAAGTAGCCCTGGCCTTCGTCGACGCCTTCGTAGGCGAAGAACTCGCGGGTGCAGCGGTCGGCGGGGCCTTCCGCATGCTTCAGAATCGAGATTTGGAAGCTGCCGTCGGGCCTGACGATCGCGCTGATGCGCGGGGTGAAGTTGGGGGCATCGGGCTCGAAGCGGCGCTGTTTGCACCCCTTGTGGAAGCAGCCGGCTTCGACGATCGTGTCGGTCTGGTCGCCGTTGGTCACGACGAGCGCGTCGCCCATGGTGCGCACGGGGTGGTAGATGATCAGGCTGGGGTCTTCGAGCAGGGCGGGGTCGTGGGCTTCGGTGCGGATGCCGTCGTCGGTGGGCACGAACACGCGGTTGCGGCTGTTGGCGCTGCGGCCCATGATCCAGTAGTACACGCGGTCGTGGCCCACCACGATGCCGCGCCCCGGGTAGGGGTTGGTTCGAAGAATAGCTGCCAAATCTTGCATGCGCATCTCCTTCCAGATGCTCTCTCGAGCCGGCGCGGAAGGAGCCGTAGGTAGACAAGCCCCCTCTGGTGTGCGCGGCTTGCCCAGACGGTCGGCGGATTGGGCGCGCTGCTCCCCTGTGGTGACCCACATGAACCGTCAGTCACAGCGCGTATGGCTTAAGGATACACGCTTTCAGCGCGGTCGGCGGCGATGCGGGACGCATCCTTACGAAATAGCCGAAGGGCGATGAGTCGGAGGGACCACATCTCTCTGACTCGTTCGGCGCGGGCGACAACGCCTCCGTTCGCCCGGCAAATGGCTCCGCATGCCTTCATCAGGGGAAAACGACTATAGACAACTTCCCTAATGTGGGTAAACAAAACTGCATATATCCTAAATCCTACTAACTAGTAGTGAATAAAATGCGGTCAATTAGGACAAAAATACATCCGTTGGCCCAAACTGTCGCACCTGGTAGCTCCTTGAACGGGTATATAGGAAAGAGGACGAAATTTCGGGCTCTGCCCGGATAGGAGGTTGCACAATGGGATTCTGCAATCTATCGGAACTCGATCGAGCCGCTTCAGACGCTCTTTCCGAAATCGCCGCCGAATCGGGCGTCGACGTGAAGGAGTGCTACCAGTGCGGCAAATGCGCGGCCGGGTGCCCCGTGGCCGCGTCGGCCGACGTCGATTGCCGCGGCGTCATCCGCCTTCTGCAGATCGGCGACGTCGATCGCGTGCTCACCCTGCAGATGCCCTGGCTCTGCCTGGGGTGCGGCGTCTGCCTGGCGCGTTGCCCGCAGAGCATCGACTTGCCGGCGCTCAACACGGCCATCTGCCGCTACGAGATGAAGCGGGGCATCGCGGCCGAACGCGAAGGCGAGGCCTTCATGAACATCTTCTTGGACAATGTGGAAGCTAAGGGCGTCTCCGACGAAACCATGCTCGCGATGCGCTACAACCTGCAGACCGGCCACCTTTTCCAAGACGTCGCGAACTCGCCGCGCATGCTTTCGCGCGGCCTGCTGTCGGGCAACGGTTACAAGCCGGCGGGTGGTCCCGACGTCAAACGCATCGTGCACGATATCCGTGCGGGCGAAGGGGGAACCAAATGAGGTACGCGAATTTCCCGGGCTGCTCGGCTTCGACGACGGGCAAGGCCTATACCGAATCCTTCTCCTTCGTGGCACGTCGCGCGGGCATCGACATCGACGAAGTGCCCGATTGGAACTGCTGCGGCGCTTCGGCCGGCCGCCTGCAGAGCGATGATTTGGGCGACGCCCTGCCCGCCCGGTCGCTTGCGAACGCGGAAGCCGCCTTCGGCGACGAACCCGTGCTCGCCCTGTGCGCCGGATGCTATTCCAACCTGCGCCGCGCCCTGGTCCACGCTCGCGAAAGTGAGGACCGCCGCCGTCAAATCGAAGCCCTTATCGGCCAGCCCTACGAGGCCAAGGCCGACGTGGTCTGCGGCATCGACCCCTTCCTCGAGCCCGAGACGGCGCATGCGGTGAAGGCCCGCGTGACCCAGCCGCTTAACGGCCTGAAAGTGGCGTGCTACTACGGCTGCGCCTTGGTGCGGCCCCGCGCGCTCACCGATTTCGATGACGAGGAGAACCCGCAGTCGATGGAGACGGTCGTGAAACTCGCCGGCGCCGACCCGGTGGAGTGGGGTCGCAAGACCGAATGCTGCGGCGCCTCGCACCATGTGAGCAATCCCGCGGCCATGAAGCCGCTCGTCGAGCGTATCCTGGCCGACGCGATCGACGCGGGTGCCGAAGCCATCGCCACGGCCTGCCCCCTGTGCAACATGAACCTCGACATGCGCGAGGCCGAAATCAACAAGGCCCGGGCCGCCCGCGGCGAAGCGCCCCTCGACATCCCCGTCTACTTCTTCACCCAGCTGCTTGCGAGTGCCATGGGGGCAAGCGACGCGGAAGCCGGCATCGCGCGCAACTTCGTGCCCGCCGGCGCCCTGCTCGCTGAAGCGAAGACGCGCGAGGTCGTCGTCGAACTTACCCCGGAAGAGAAGAAGGCGGCCCGCATCGCCGCGGCCAAGAAGCAGGCGGCCGCGCGCAAGGCCGCCCAGGCCGCCGCCGCGGCGGCGCCTGCGGAAGCGAAGGAGGCGGCACATGAGTAGGATCGGTGTCTTCGTCTGCCATTGCGGCACCAACATCGCCGGCACGGTCGACGTGGAAGCGGTTGCCGAAGCCGCCCGCCAGATGCCCAACGTCGTCTACGCGGGCACCAACAAGTACATGTGCTCGGCCCAGGGGCAGGACTACATCGTCGACCTGGTCAAGGAACATAACCTCGACCGCGTGGTGATCGCCTCCTGCTCGCCGCGCATGCACGAGCGCCTTTTCCGCAAGGTTCTGGCCGAAAAGACCGACCTCAACCCCTACCTGCTCGAAGTGGCCAACATTCGCGAGCAGTGCTCCTGGGTGCACAAGGACAAGCAGATCGGCACGCCCAAGGCCATAAGCCTCGTGGCCATGGCCGTGGCCAAGGCCGACTGCGACACCCAGCTGTTCACGCACGAGATTCCCGTGACCAAACGCGCCCTCATCATCGGCGGCGGCATCGCGGGCATCCAGGCGGCGCTCGACATCGCCGACGCGGGCTTTCCCGTCACCATCGTGGAACGCAAGACCACAATCGGCGGCAAGATGCCCATGCTCGACAAAACCTTCCCCACGCTCGACTGCTCGGCCTGCATTTCCACGCCCAAGATGAGCGAATGCGAGGCGCACCCCCTCATCGAGATCAAGACTCTTTCCGAAGTCGAGAAGGTAGAGGGCTACATCGGCAACTTCGACGTGACCATCCGCGAAAAGGCCAAGTACATCGACTACGACGCCTGCACGGGCTGCGGCATGTGCGAGACCAAGTGCCCGCAGAAGAAGATCCCCTCGGAATTCAACCAGGGGATGAGCATGCGCACGGCGATCTACAAGCCCTTTCCGCAGGCGGTGCCCAACAAGCCCACGATCGACGCCGCCCACTGCCGTATGCTCACCGAAGGCAAATGCGGCGTGTGCGCCAAGGTGTGCCCCACGGGGGCGATTAACTACCAGGACGTCGACCGCGTCACCACCGAGCGCTACGGCGCGATCGTGCTGGCCACCGGTTACGATCTGATCGACTGGACCAAGCTCTACGGCGAATACGGCGGCGGGCGCTACGCCGACGTGATCAGCGGTCTGCAGTTCGAGCGCCTGGTGAACGCTTCGGGTCCCACCGAAGGCCATATCCTGCGCCCCTCCGACGGCACCGAGCCCAAGACCATGGTCATCGTGAAGTGCGTGGGCAGCCGCGACCCGCACAAGGGCGTGCCCTACTGCTCGCGCGCCTGCTGCATGTATGGCGCCAAACATGCCCATCAGTTCATGGACAAGATCCCCGGCGGGAAGTGCTTCGTCTTCTACATGGACGTGCGCACGCCCGGCAAGAACTACGACGAGTTCTACATGAACACCCTGCACGAAGGAGCCCACTACATTCGCGGCCGCATTTCCAAAATCACGCGCCGGTCCGACGGCAAGCTCGTCTGCCTGGGCGAGGACACGCTTTCGGGCAACGTGGTCGAAGTCGATGCCGACCTGGTGGTGCTCGAAACCGCGATGGTGCCGCCCGAAGGCGAAAAAAAGCTGGCGCAGGCGGTGAACACTCAGCTGGGTCCCGAAGGCTTCTTCTCCGAAGCCCATCCCAAGCTGCGCCCGGTGGAAACCAACACGGGCGGCCTCTACCTGGCGGGCACCGCCCAGGGTCCCAAGGACATCCCCGACACGGTGGCCCAGGCGGGCGCCGCGGCGGCCAAGGTCATCGGCCTTCTGTGCAAGCAGTCGATCGAATCGAACCCCATGGTCGCCCATGTCGACGATGCCAAGTGCTCGGGCTGCGGCGCCTGCGTCGACATCTGCCCCTATTCGGCCGTCACGCTCGTAGAAAAGACCCTGCGCGAGAACTCGCGGAAGGTCACGCGCACGGTGGCGCAGGTCAACGAAGGCCTCTGCCAAGGCTGCGGCGCCTGCACGGTGGCCTGCCGTCCCGGCGCCAGTGACCTGCTTGGCTTCAACGACGAGGGAATCATGCGAGAGGTGGAAGCTTATGCCATGCGATAAGGAGCAAACGAACGGGTTCACTCCCAAGATTCTGGCGTTCTGCTGCAATTGGTGCACCTACGCCGGCGCCGATCTGGCGGGCTTGAACCGCATGAACTATCCGGCCGACGTCAAGGTCCTACGCGTGCCCTGCTCGGGCCGCGTGAACCCCCAGTACGTGCTGAAGGCCCTGCAGAGCGGCTGCGACGGCGTGCTCGTGTGCGGCTGCCACCCGGGCGACTGCCACTACTCCACGGGCAACTACTACGCCAAGCGCCGCATGATGATCTTCAAGCGCATGGTGGAATTCGCGGGGCTGTCTCCCGAGCGGTTCCAGATCCGCTGGATCTCGGGTTCGGAAGCGGGCAAGTTCCGCGACACCGTGGTGGAGGTCTCCGAACAGATTCGCGCGCTCGGCCCTATGGAAAACGACGCGCCGAGCCGCGCGGCGATCGAGAAGGTGGCGGGGACCGTGGCGTCCCCCGAAGCCGACGCGGAGCTTTCCGCAGCCGCTAAGGAGGCGATCTAAATGGCCGATGTGCAAGCCGTCATACGCGAACGCGCCGCCGCCCTGCTTTCCGCAGGCACGGTGAGCGCCGTGATCGGTTGGGGAGCCGGCCGTTTCGACGAGGTCCGCTTCCCCCTGGTGATTAAGCGTGCCGAAGATGCGGAAAAGCTCGTGTTCGATTCCTCGTGCGTGCAGATGACCGCCAAGCGCCTGCTCGAGCATACGGGCGAGGGCAAGGTGGCGCTCGTGGCCCGCGGCTGCGAGTCGCGTGCGGTGAATCGCTTCATCGCCGACCACCAGCTCGCGCGCGACCAGGTGTACGTGATCGGCGTGCCCTGCCCGGGCATGGTCGATCCGGCCACCGGCGAGACGCTCAAGCGGTGCGCCGAATGCCAGGTGCGCAACCCGGTCGTGCACGATGAGCTCGTGGGCGACCCCGTGCCCGAACCCAAGCCCTACCGCTTCGCCGAAGTCGACCGCGTCGAGGCCATGAGCCGCGAGGAGCGCCGGGCCTTCTTCGACGAGATGTACGGCAAATGCATCCGCTGCTACGCCTGTCGCAACGCCTGCCCCTGCTGCACCTGTCGCGAGTGCTTCGTGGAACAGGACAAGGTAGGCTGGCAGGGCAAGGCCTTCAACGTCAACGAGGCCCGCTACTACGGCATGATCCGCGCCTTCCACACCGGCGACCGCTGCATCGAATGCGGCGAATGCGAGCGCGCCTGCCCCATGGGGCTGCCGCTTATGGTGATCATGCACCAGCAGGTGCGCGACATCGACAAGCTCTTCGGCCCCTACGAAGGCGGCGGGATTACCGATAGCGGCCCCGACCCCCTGCGCACCTACAAGACCGACGATATCGAAGAATTCATGTAAGGAGGCCCTGCCATGCTTTTGAAGAAAGCCAACGTGGGCGCGCTGCTCGATGCGATCGCCGCCAACGAGCGCGTATTCGTGCCCGCCGACGACCGCGGGACCTCGCGTTTCGTGGCCTACGAGGAGGGCGTTGCGCCGCGCTTCGACCTGATCAACACCAAGCTGCCGCCCAAGGACCTGCTCTTCCCGGCGACCGAGACCCTCTATAGATGGTCGCGCGACGGGGCCGACCTGTCCATCGACAGCGCGTTTTCGGAAAGCGACCCCTTTTGCGTGTTCGGGCTGCGTCCCTGCGATATGGCCTCGGTCGACCGCCTGGATGCAGTCTTCCTCACCAAGGGCTACGTCGACGAGTTCTACCAGGCCAAGCGCGAGGCGGCGACCTTCGTCGTGGCGACCTGCGCGCATCCGGGGCGCGAATGCTTCTGCGATTCGATTGCGACGAGCCCGCATGAGGCGCCCGCTGCCGACGTTCTGCTCGAGGACGCGGGCGACGCCTGGGTCGTGACCCCCCAGACCGAAAAGGGTACCGCAGCCGTGGCGGCGTGGGCGCCGTATCTTGAAGAGGGCGACGCTGAGCCCGTCAAGGCGACATGTGCGCTCAAGGTGGACATGGCAACGGTGCCCGAAAAGCTCAAGGGCATGTTCGACGACCCCATCTGGAGCGACATCGGCGACCAGTGCCTCACCTGCGGCACCTGCACCTTCGTGTGCCCCACCTGCTACTGCTTCAACATCGACCAGGACGTGCGCGAAGACGAGGGCAAGCGCTTCCGCTGCTGGGATTCGTGCATGTTCACCGACTACACGGCCATGGCCGGCGGCCACAACCCGCGCGCTTCGAAGGAGAGCCGCGTGCGCCAGCGCTTCATGCATAAGCTTTCCTACTTCAACGACCGCTACGACATGAACCTGTGCGTGGGCTGCGGCCGCTGCATGCGCGACTGTCCGGCGGCGGTGGACATCTCGCTGATCATCGACCGCATCGCGGCCAGCGAGCCGGCGCAGGAAAAGGAGGCGATGGCGCATGCCTAAGACGCCCATCGAAGTGCAGCATGGCTGCGCGCGCAACAACGGCGAGCCCTACGTGCCCCAGGTGTGCCGGGTCATCGACATCCAGGAGCAGACCCACGACGTGAAGTCCTTCCGCTTGCAGACCCTCGACGGCAAGCGGCCCTTCGCCTGCGAGCCGGGCCAGCTGGGCATGTTCAGCGACCCTCCCTACGGCGAGTGCATGTTCGCCGTGGCCGGCGTGGGGGAGGACTACTGCGAGTTCATCGTGAAGAACGTGGGGTTCACCACCAACCACCTGCACGAGCTGTCGGTGGGCGACGAGGTGGGTCTGCGCGGCCCCTACGGCAACTGGTTCCCCTACGAGTCCGCCAAGGGGCGCGACATGCTCTTCATCGGCGGCGGCATCGGCATGCCCCCGGTGCGGGCCTTCCTGCGCCATTGCCTAGAGCATCGCGAAGACTACGGTCGCATCGACTTCGTGTACTCGGCGAGCACCTACGACGACTTGGTGTGCAAGGACGACCTGTTCAACGTGTGGCCCAACGAGCCCGACACCCATGTGCACGTGAGCGTCTACCACGCCAAGGAGGGCGACGGTTGGGACGGGGCGGTGTCGTACACGGCCCCCTACCTGGAAAAGGTCTTCGCCGAAGAGGGGCTGTCGACCGAAAACGCCTGCGCGGTGCTCTGCGGCGGGCCGAGCCTCTTCCGCACCTGCCGCGAGAGCCTGCTGAAGCTGGGCTTCGCGCCCGAAGACATCGTGACGACGCTCGAGGCGCGCATGAAGTGCGGCGTGGGCAAGTGCGGCCGCTGCAACGTGGGCGGCGTGTTCATCTGCCTTGAAGGGCCGGTGTTCACCGAAGCCGAGCTCGCCCGCATGCCGCGCGACTAGCGGGGGCGCGCTGCGATCGACGCAAAGGCGCGGGTGCCTACGGGCGCGACGCAATGGATGACGAGGGGCCGGCGTGTGCAGCGCCGGCCCCTCTCGTGCGCGGGCGACGGCTGCGGGTCGGGCATTCTCGGCCCCTGCATGCGCGGGCGACGGTCTTCCTGTATGGTGGGGAAGACCAGTACGCGAGGAAAGGGCGGCGATGGGCAATACGGGAGCTGCGAGCGGCCAGGTGGCGTGCGTGCGGTGCGCGCCGGGTGGCGACGGTGCGCACGCGGAGCGTCTAGCGGCCTCGCTGGGCGTTCCCATGCGGGAGGGCGTTCCGGCAGACGATGAGCTCGCCCTCGCCCTTGACGCCGACGGGCTCTTCCTCGCAGGCGACGGGATGCGCATGCGAGGCGATTTCGCCGCGATGGAAAAGCGCCTGCGTCAGGCCAACTTGCCGCGCGAGCTGCTCGTGCGGGCGTCTCGCGTGAAGGGGGTAGCCGCCCCGCACGTCGTCGATGCGACCGCGGGCATGGGCGAGGACGGCTTCCTTCTCGCGGCCGCCGGTTTTCGCGTGACCCTTTTCGAGCGCGACCCGGTTATCGCGGCGCTCTTGTCCGATGCGCTTGCCCGCGCCGCTCTCGACGATTGCCTGGCGCCCATCGCGGCGCGCATTGCCTTCATCGAAGGCGACAGCATCGCGGCGCTCGAGGGGTGGGACCCGCCGGCGCCCGACGTCGTCCTTCTCGACCCCATGTTCCCGGCGCGCCGCAAGAGCGCAGCGGTGAAGAAGAAGTTCCAGCTCATCCATCGGCTCGAGCGGCCCTGCGCCGACGAAGCGGACCTTTTCGCTGCGGCGCGCGCGGCCGGCCCGCGCAAAATCGTTGTGAAGCGACCGCCCAAGGGGCCTCACCTGGCGGAGGCGGCGCCGTCGTATTCCCTGCAGGGCAAGGCCGTTCGCTACGACTGCTACGTCTTCGCCCGCTAACGGGGTGGCGGTGCGCCCATGCGGTAAGGCTGTGCCAAGCCCCGGGAGCGTGAAGCGTGCCATGCCCCGGGGCGGCACATGCGCGAGCGAGGTCGCACCCCCCCCTGTGCCAAGCTCCAGGTGTGGCACAGGGGACGCACTCCATCTTCTCTCGCTCTCTTGGTGTGGGCATCAACGTGCCCATTCAGTGGCACAGGGGAGGCGCGCTCTATCTTCTCTTGCTCCCTTATCCCCCTGCCCCGCCTCGCCCTCTCGCTTCTTAGCTGCACAGAATGCAGGGGTGTTGCAGGCCGAACGGGAAAGAGGCACCTGGAAACTCGTTTTGCAGGGTTATAGCAGGCGAAATCTGCCACGGCTGTGCATGTTGAGCAGAATCGTGCAACGACCGTGCAAGATGAGCAGGATATTCCCGTTTGACGTGACATTTCCCTGCAAAATGTGCAGAGAACCCCGAATACGGGGGTCGATCTCGAAATCCCTTGCAACAAGCCTGCAGGATGAGCGTAAAGTAGCAACGGTCGAGCGAAATGAGCACTCCGCGCGCAAGAGCTGTGCAAAACGAACGGCGCATTGGAAATGAGCACTGCGCGTGCTGGGGGCGGCTACACGCTCAACAGGGCCTTGATGTTCTCGGCGCACTGGGCCAACGCGGTGCCTTCGTCGGTATCGGCCACGCGCACGGGCGCATCGCTCACCACGGTGGGGGTGGGGTGCACGTCGAGGTTGTCGCGCACGGCCGCTTCGGTCGATTCGAGCGGGTCGAGGGCGTTGAGCACCAGGCCGCGTCCGTCGCTTACCAGGGCGAAGCCGGCGATGCCCGTTTTGCTCTGGTAGGGCTTGGACATGCCGCCGTCGATATCGATCACCACGCCGCCGCACTTGAGCGGGTTCTCGCCGCTCGCCACCTTCACCGGCACGTGGCCGCACACGATGCGGGCGCTCTGTGGGTCCATGCCGAAGTCGCGGAAGATGTCGTCGAGCACGTTCTTGTCCTCGTAAAGGGTGTAGAAGGCGTTGCGCGCTTCCTTCTTGGCGTTCTTGTCGTCGACGAAATAGATCTCGAAGGTGGCCATCTTGCTCTTGGCGAACAAGGGGGATCCCTGGCCGAGCCACAGATACCACAGAAGGTCGGCTCCGCGTTGGCGGGTGCGGGCGTCGGTGGCCGCGAAGGCGTCGCGCACGTAGCCGTCGATCGCGTCGAAGAGGGCGCGACCCTTGTAGGACGCCCCGAACAGGTTGACCGCCAAAAGCGATCCGTCGGGGTTCAGGGGGACGCAGGCGTGGAACATGAGCACGTTGTTCTCGATGCGGTACATGCTGCCCTTGTCGAGCAGGGTGCGCATGTGGCCTTGCAGGCGCTCGCAGCTGGTGAAGGCCTTCTGCAGGCTTTCGACCACCGAGGCTTCGGCGGGCGTGAGCTCGAGCGGATGTGCCGGGTCGACCGTGGGCAGAACCGTGTCGGTCAGGGGGTAGACGGTGCCGTCGATCTCAACCGTGCCGCGGGCGAAATCGATGGCGCCGAGCAGGTTGCGGTCCTCCATGCGGAAGGACGGGTTGCGGGCGATGATCTGGGCTTCGACCTTGAACTCGATGATGGCCATGGCCTTCTGCACCTTAACGGTGAGGTCGTATTCGGCGTCGGTGAGCTCGGGGTAGGCCGCTCGCCCTCCCTTGAGCCCGAAGGCGACGCAGGGGTCGTCGCGGTAGGCGTCGAGCGCGAACAGCGACAGGGTGATCAGGTTGATGCCGTAGGCGTCGGTGAGCACCGACAGGTTGCCGTAGCGGGCGCAGTTGCGCACCACATGGGCGATGCAGCCCGCGCTGCCCAGTGCGGCGCCCATCCACACGACGTCGTGGTTGCCCCATTCGATGTCGATGTTGGGCAGGCTGCCCACGGCGTCGAGAATGCGCTCGGGCGCGGGTCCGCGGTCGTAGATGTCGCCCACCAAGTGGATGCGGGCCACGGCCAGCCGTTTGATCGCGCGTGCCAAGGCCAGCACGAGGGCATCGGCGCATCCGGTCGAAGCGGCGCTTGCGACGATGGCCGCGGTGGCGGCGGAATGGGGCATGCAGATGAGCTCTTCGACCACGGGGGCGAGCTCGCCTTCGATCATGCTGCGCACGTGCTCGTGGGTGTAGGTGCTCGCGAAGGAGGCCAGCACGCGGGCGAGCGGCTCGATTGCGGCCGCGCAGCGTTTCTGCACGTTGGCGCCTCGTTCGGTCCACAGGGCGATCTTCTCGCTAGGGTAGTAGATAAGGGTGGCGAGCTCGGCGCGGTCGGCGTCCTTCATGTCGGGGAAGAGGGCGTCGATCGTGCGGCGGATCGATCCGGCGCCGTTGCGGATCACGTGCGAGAAGGCCCCGTATTCGCCGTGGACGTCGGACACGTAGACTTCCGGGGGCTTGGGCAGGGCTCGCTCGCCGGCGATGCGGGCGAGTTCAGCCTGAACGGCGCTTTTCGAAGGGAGTCCTTTCGCGAGCAGGGAAAGATAGCGCTCGTTCGATTCCGACATGGGGGAAACCTCCTGATGTTCTAGCGTGCAAGGTGCGGCGTTGCAAAGGGGTGCCGCAGGGCGTTCGCGTCTATTCTAGCGAATATGAAAAAGAGCCGCCCCGAAGGAGCGGCTCTTCGCATGAATATGAAGCGATTGCGCGATTACTCTTCGTCGAAGTCGAGCATCGACAGGTAGCGCTCGCCGGTGTCGGGCAGGATCACCACGATGTTCTTGCCGGCGAATTCGGGGCGCTCGGCCAGCTTGGCGCCGGCAGCAGCGGCAGCGCCGGCGGAAATGCCTACGAACAGGCCCTGGCCGGCGGCCAGTTTCTTCTGGTAAGCGAAGGCCTCTTCCGTGGAGACGTGGATGATGTCGTCGTAGTAGTTCTGGTCGAGGATGTCGGGGATGAAGCCGGCCATGATGCCCTGGATCTTGTGCGGGTGGTTTTCGCCGCCCTCGAGGATGCGGGACTCTTCGGGTTCGACGGCGAAGGACTTGATGGCGGGGTTCTGCTCCTTGAGGTACTTGGAAGCGCCGGTGAGCGTGCCGCCCGTGCCCACGCCGGCGATGTAGGCGTCGATTTCACCTTCGGTGTCACGCCAAATCTCGGGGCCGGTGGTGGTGTAGTGGGCCTGGACGTTCACTTCGTTGGTGAACTGGCTGGGGGCGAAGCTGTTGGGGGTGGCAGCCAGCAGCTTGGCGGCCTCTTCGTTGGCCAGCGGCACGCCGCCGTCGACCAGGCGCAGTTCGGCGCCGTAGGCCTGGATGAGCTTGCGGCGCTCGACCGACATGCTCTTGGGCATGAAGATGATGACCTTCAGGCCGTAGGCGGCGCCGATCATGGCCAGGCCGACGCCCGTGTTGCCGGAGGTGGATTCGATGATCAGGGTGTCCTTGTTGATGCGGCCCTTGGCGATGCCGTCGTCGATGATGGCCTTGGCGATGCGGTCCTTCACGGAGCCGCCGGGGTTCTGCTTTTCGAGCTTGCCGTAGACGTTAGCCTTGTCGGAAACGTTGAGCTTGACGAGCGGGGTGTTGCCGATCAGCTGATCGATGCGGGTGATTGCCTTCACAGTCATGCGTGTCTTCTCTCTCTTTGCTGCCCTAGGTAGAGTTTGCAATGCCTAGTAACAAGGTAGGAATAAGTTCAGGTGCTACGTTATGCCGCAGGGGTGTTCGCGTCAAGCGAAACGGCGTTTCGGGAATGCGAACGCTGGCATTCGCTCGAGCCGAAATGCCAGGTGAGAAGCGTGTCAGATGCGGGTTCGTGCCGTATAGTGGGGTGGGAGCGCCCGGCTTGAAGCGGGCGCATCGTTTCGATTGCAGCGGCGCGGACCGTCCGCGCTGGGGAAGGAGGCCGCTATGGCCGGTGTGCGCAACCCGTGGGAGATCTACGACCGCCTTATCGAAGGGGTGCCCGCCGACGTCCGGGTGATCGAGGCCTGCGTTGGGTCGCACTGGACCTGCGTGTCTGCGGAATCGGGGGCGGGCGTGGCCTACACCTTCCATGGCGGGACGGCCCCTGCGGTCGCGCGCGACGTGGCAGGTGTCCGCCTGCGCGACGTGGCGGCGCTCGTGAAATCGTGGTGCTTTGAAGATGCGTCGCTGGGCGCTGCGGCCCTCAACGCCTGGTACGCTTCGCCTCAAAAGCTGGAAGGTCCCGACCTGCTCACGGGAGAGGGATCCGACGGCTTTTCCCTCGTCATGGACCGCATCAAGGCGCGCGGCGGCTGCCCCAAGGCTTGCGTGATCGGGCACTTCCCACATATGGACGAGCTTGCGGCCGCGAGCGACCTTACGGTCCTCGAACGCCGCCCGCGCGAGGGCGATTTGCCCGATGCCGCCTGCGAGTACGTGCTGCCTCAAGCGGACTTCGTGCTCATGACGGGCACAACCTTCACCAACAAGACCATGCCGCGCCTGCTCGAGCTGGCAAAGGATGCAACCGTGTTGGTCACCGGCCCCACGACGCCAATGCTGCCCGTTCTGTTCGATTACGGCATCGACGTGTTGGCCGGTCGCATCGTGGGCGACGCGTCTGCCGCCCTTACTGCGTGCGCAACGGGGGCGCCCTTCGGCAACGCCTTCCTCAAGTGCGCCCTTGTGCGTCCGGGCGTGTAGCGGTGCCTCGTTTAGAGCGGCCGCCCGCCCCTCCGCCTTGCTGCGGGAGTAAAAACCGGGCCCGCGCGCGTGCGCGGGCCCGGCTGCATGCGGTTGCCTCTGCGGCGGCCGCTTAGTTCTGATAGTTGATCTGCTGACCCTTGACCAGGTCGTAGGCGACGACTTTATCTCCGTCGAGGTCTTCCTTGTGCATGTCGACCGCGGTGATCTGGCTGTTCTCGTAGGTGGTGTAGTAGTAGATCCCCTTGTCCTGGTTGCAGCAGCTCGAGTAGATCGTAATCTCATAGGAGTCTTCGCCGAGCTTGCAGAGCCCGCGCTGCTGTTCGACGCTGCCCAGGATATGGAAGAACTGGCTCACGGCTTCCGATTCGTTTTCGCCCGACACCGAATTCATGCGCGTGAAGGCCACCTTGGCGAAGCGCGATGCGCTCGAAAGGTCGCCGGGCAGACCCATGCCGCCCATGCCGCGGCTGTAGGCGGCAAGGTCAACGCCGGGGGCAAAACGGTTGTCGCCCTGGTCGACGGAGAGATTGCGGTAGTTGGCCAGCATGGTCATCTGCATATCGAAGGTGGGGTTGTTGGTGAGCACGCCCACCGGGTCGTCGTAGACGTGCAGGCCGGTGGCCGTTTGCTCGACGACGATCTGGCACTCCTTGTCAGCGATGATCCAGTGGAGGGGGTTGGCCTTCAGGTCATCGGTGAAGTTCTGGTCGGTGATGTTGGCATGGGCAAGCTTGGCGCGGGCTTCGTCGACGCTGGCGCAGGTGCCCAAAATCCAGGCGACGAGCTCGAAGGAGGCCACGTTGTCCTTGCCCTCTTCGACGGGACGGAACTGGCAGTTGCCGGGGAAGTTGAGACCGGCCATTCCCAGGCCCTTTTCGTTGATGCCGTCGTAGTAGAGGGGGAAACCGTCGACGACGAATGCCATGCCGATGATGGCGTAGTGGGTTTCCATGTCGGGCAGGTTGCGCAGGGCGAAACGGTAGTTGCGCGGGGTGATTGCGACTTGCTCGTGGTAGGAGTATTCAAGGTCGAGATTGCGGCCGAAATAGTGGTCTTTCGCGGTGTAGGTTGCTGCCGTGCACATGGGCGACTCCTTTTTTCCTGGGAACCTGACAACGTCGCTATCGTAGTCCCTTGGCGCCCCGTTGGAAGAGGTTTTTCGGGGAAGGGCGATTCGTCGGCCAAGGGTTACCCGTTTGTTGAGTGCGCGGCCTCGCACGCGTGCTACACGGGTGCGCATCGGCGCTCGCAAATCCGCATCGCGTTCCGCTCGCGTAGCACCTGCCGCAGAAAAGCGCCCCGCTCATGCGGGGCGCTCGTTGCTAAAAGGAGATGTTGCCGAATTCCGAGAACTCGATGTCGGGGTTGTGCTCCACGGCGAAGTTGACGTCCCAAGGGCTGTTGAAGAGCAGCAGGCGGTTGCCGCGCATGTCCTCCACCTGGCAGGTCGACGAGGTGAGCTTCAAATCGCTCAGGCGGTAGGTCGACCGATCGTTCAGGATCCAGCGGATCTGGGTGTAGCCGAGCCCCTGCCGGCGCACGTCGACGCCGTATTCGGTCTGTAGGCGCCGCTCGAGCACGTCGAGCTGCAAGACGCCCACCACGCCCACGATCATGCTCTCGGTGCTCGTGCCGACCTGGCGGAACAGCTGGATGGCGCCTTCTTGCGAGAGCTCTTCGCAACCCTTCATGAACTGCTTGCGCTTGAGTGTGTTGATCTGGGTGATGCGGGCGAAGTGCTCGGGGGCGAAGGTGGGCATGGGCGGGTACTGCACCAGGTCCTTGCCCGCGCAGATCGTGTCGCCGATCGAAAAGATGCCCGGGTCGAACAGGCCCACGATGTCGCCGGCGTAGGCCTCGTCGACGATCGCGCGGTCTTCGGCCATCATCGAGGTGCCCACGGCAAGCTTGAGCTTCTTGCCGCTCTGCACGTGGGTGGCCGCCATGCCGCGTTCGAACTTGCCCGAGCAGATGCGCAGGAAGGCGATGCGGTCGCGGTGGCGCTTGTCCATGTTCGCCTGGATCTTGAACACGAAGCCCGAGAAATCGCGGCCGACCGGGTCGACCGGCTCATTGGCGAGCACGTCGGTGTAGGGCTTGGGCCCCGGCGACATGGCAAGGAAGCCCCGCAGGAAGGGCTCGACGCCGAAGTTGGTGAGCGCCGACCCGAAGAACACGGGCGTGAGCTTGCCGGCGAGCACGGCGTCGAGGTCGAAGGCGCTGTCGGCGCCGTCGAGCAGCTCGATGTCGTCGACCAAGGTGGCGTGGTTGTCGGCGCCGATAAGCTCGTCGAGCTCGGGGCTGCCCAGCTCGGCTTCGATTTCGGCGACTTTCTTGGTGGCGTTGGCATGCCCGTCGCCCTGGAAGGCGATCACGCGGCGCGTTTCGCGGTCGAAGACGCCGCGGAAGTTGCGCCCGCAGCCGATGGGCCAGTTCACCGGATAGGTGGAAATGCCCAGGACGTCTTCGATCTCCTCCATGAGGTCGAAGGGATCGCGCGTTTCGCGGTCGAGCTTGTTGACGAAGGTGAAGATGGGGATGTGGCGCAGGGTGCACACCTTGAACAGCTTGATGGTCTGGGCTTCGACGCCCTTGGCGCCGTCGATCACCATGACCACCGAGTCGGCCGCCATGAGCGTGCGGTAGGTGTCTTCCGAAAAGTCCTGGTGGCCGGGGGTGTCCAAGATATTGACGCATTTGCCTTCGTAGGTGAATTGCAGCACCGACGAGGTGACCGAGATGCCGCGTTCGGCTTCGATGTCCATCCAGTCGGACACGGCGTGCTTCGCGGCCCCTTTGCCCTTCACGGCGCCGGCGGTCTGGATGCTGCCCGTGTAGAGCAAGAGCTTTTCGGTCAGGGTCGTTTTGCCGGCGTCGGGGTGCGAGATGATCGCGAACGTGCGGCGCGCGGATATTTCGTCGGATAGCTTGGACACGTGTGCTCCTTCGTTTTCTGTGCGCACGTAGTCTAGCATCTTGTGCGCCCCGCGTGCCCGTGGGGCGCACAAGCGCAGGAGCAACCCCCACAGGGGGCCGGGGGCTAACGGCCGGCCAGGAAGGTGTCGGTGCAGGAAAGGAAAGCGTCCATCTCGGCATGCGTGCCCACGGTGACGCGCAGCCAGTCGGCGATGCGGGGCGCGTCGTAGTGGCGGCAGAGCACCCCTTGACGGCGCAGGGAATCCGCCCAGTCGGCGGCGGAGAGGTCGGGGCGGGTGGCGAAGACGAAGTTCGCATGCGAGGGCAGGACCGTGAAGCCCCGACGGGCGAGCTCTTCGGTCGTGCGCTCGCGCTCTTCTATCGTGCGGGCGATGCACGCGTCGTAGTAGGACTGGTCGTCGAGGGCGGCGATGCCCAAGGCCATCGTCGGCGCGCTCATGTTGAAGGGGTTGAAGCACATCTTCACCTTCCGAACATCGTCGACCAGGCTGGGTCGGGCGATGGCGAAGCCGATGTGGGCGCCCGCCAGGTTGCGCGACTTCGATAGGGTTTGCACGATGACAAGGTTTTCGAACTCGTGCACGAGGGGCGCGCAGGTGGGGTTTCCGAAATCGACGTAGGCTTCGTCGACGATCACGAGTCGATGGGGATGGGCCCGGCAGATGCGCGCGACGTCGGCGGGGGGAATGCGCAGGCCCGTGGGTGCGTTGGGGTTGGCGATGACCACGTGCTCGGGCGCCGCGCAGAAAGCGTCGACGTCGAGAGTGAAATCGTCGTTCAGGGGGATTTCACGGCACGGTACGCCGAAGGCGTCGCAGTAGGTGCGGTAGAACCCGTAGGTGACGTCGGGGAAGCAGACGGGGTCGTGGGGCCCGAAGCAGGCGAGGAAGAAGAAGGCGAGCACCTCGTCGCTGCCGTTTCCGGCGAAGACCCAGCTGGCATCGATGCCGAAGCGGCGCGCCACGGCCCGACGGAAGGGCAGGGCAGCAGGGTCGGCGTAGCGGCCGAGGGAGGCGAAGAGGCCGTCGTTTGCGGCCGCGCGCACGCCCGGGGCCGGGGGCACGCTCGTCTCGTTTGCGTTGAGCTTGACGTAGGACCGGTCGTGGGGCTGTTCGCCCGGCACGTAGGGGACGATGCCCGCGTAGCGTTCGTTGAAGAAGGTGCTCATGGCTGCTCCTTGGGGAGGGTGGACCGGGTGCCTTGTGCCGAGGGGCGGCCCGCGCGGCACAACCGCTGCGCGGGCCGCACCGCACGCCAGACGGCGGGGCGCAGTGCGGGGCTATTCGAGCGTGCGCAGAAAGGTGCTGATGGCGGCGAGGCCCTTTTTCAGGTCGTCGACGTTGTCGCTGTAGGCGTAGCCGATCCTCATGCTCTTGGGCTCCTCGAAGGCGTCGCCCGGAGTTACGAGCGCGCCGGTCGTTTCGATCATGCGCGTGCAGAACTCGTAGGAATCGAGGTCGTAGTCGTAGTAGACGAGCGCCGTGGTGCCCGCTTCGGGCCTCACGAAGGACAGGTGCGCTTCGGAATCGACCCAGGCTTCGAGGGCGGCCAGGTTCTGGCGGACGATACGGCGGCTGCGGGCAAGGATCTTGTCGGCGTGCGCGAGGGCGTAGGCGCCTACGGCTTCGTCGAACATGCCGCAGGAAATGAGGTCGTAGTCGCGATGGGAGAGCAGGTCGTGGCGCAGCTCGGGGCTCTTGGTGATGGCCCAGCCCAGCCTGATGCCCGCCAGCGACCAGACCTTCGACATCGAGCTCGTCACGACGGCTTTGTCATAGAGGTCGATAGGCGAAGTGGTGAAGCCGTCGTCGTCCTGGGTGAGCAGGCGGTAGACCTCGTCGCACATGAGCCAGGACCCGTGCGCGCGGGCGATATCCACGATCGTTTCGATCTCTTCGCGCGAGAGCAGGGCGCCGGTGGGGTTGTCGGGATTGTTGATGCAGATGACTTTGGTGTCGTCGGTCACCAGCGCGGCGAGTTTTTCGGCGTCGACATGGTAGTGCGCGTCTTTTTCCAGATGGAGGATGTCGACGGTGGCGCCGCACATTTCGGGAATCGAATAGAGCTGCTGGTAGGTGGGCATGATCGACACCACGTGGTCGCCCGGACCGCACAGGGTGGAAAGCACCAGGTAGTTGGCGCCGGCCGCGCCGTGAGTGGGGATGATGTGGCCGGGCTCGACGGTTTCGTAGAGGTTGCAGACGCCTTTGAGGAAGGCCGGGTTGCCTTCGATGTCGCCGTAGGTGAGCCTACGCTGGGCGAAGTCGTTCATGAATTGGGCGCGGTCGCCGCCGCAGACCTCGAAGAGCTGGTCGAGCGTGAGAGAGTAGGTGCAGGTCTCGGCGACGTTGTAGGTGCATTTGGTTTCCCATTCGTTCATCCATTGCTCGACGGCGAAGTCCTTGATGTTCATGAGAGTCCTTTCTTGCGGTGACGGTGCAGGGTGCGGGGCTTACAGGTTGACGGTGGTGCCCAAGCCGGCATCGATGGCGCGGTCGTAGGCGGTTTTGGCGGAGGCTAGATCCTGCACGGCGATACCCGAGGTGTCGAAGACGGTGATGTCGCTTTCGCTCGTGCGGCCGGGTGCGGTGCCCGCAATCACCTCGCCGATTTCGACAATGCGTTCGGCGGCGAAGGCCCCGTGGGCGATGGGCACTTCGAACTCGCCCGACGAAATCGACTGGGCACGGTCGTCGCAGAAGAGGCGGGCGGCGGCGGCCAGGTCGCTTGCGATTTCCTGCTTGCCGGGCATGTCGGCCCCCACGCACGACAGGTGGGTGCCCGGTCGCACCCAGTCCGCTTCGATGAAAGGCTCGGTTGCCGGCGTCACCGTGACGATCGCGTCGGCGGCGCCCACCGCCGCCTTGCCGTCGGCAACGGCTTCGATGTGCGTTTCGGAAGAGGCGCCGGCATCGGCGAGCAGGCGGGCGACCTGGGCGCCGATCTGCTCGACGCGGGCGAGGGGAGCGGTTGCGTGACGGGGGTCCCACACCATGACCTTCGCGATCTCGGGGCGCAGGATCAGGGTTGCCGCGATTTGGAACGCGGCTTGGTGACCGGCACCGCAGACGAGCAGGGTGCGCGCGTCCGCGCGGGCCAGGTGGGCGATGCCCAGGGCGCCCGCGGCGCCCGTGCGCATGCCCGTGAGCGCGCTGCCGTTGACCAGAGCGAGCGGCTCGCCGGTGCGGTCGTCGCAGAGCAGGACGGTGCCGAAGATTTCGGGCAGGCCGCGCTGGGGGTTGGCGCCGAACCAGGCGGTGAGCTTCAGGCCGAACAGGCCGCTGCCCGCAAGCTCGCCCGAGCGGATGTCCATATCGGCTTCGCCGGGCGTGAACGCTTCGTAGACCATGGGCCATGCGACGCCGGTGCCTTTGGCTTTCTGCACGTAGGCGTCTTCGACGGCGTCGATTGCATCGGCGATCGTGAACGTCCGGGCGATGTCGTCTGATGAAAGAACGAGCAACTGTGTCATGTGGGATCCTTTCCTCTGCGGGATGGGGCCATCTTACGGGTCGAACGCGGGGGAAAGCGAGGGGAGAATAATGGAGAATACTCCAACAATATGCGGCCGCTTTAAGAATATAATTCCAGTTATTTCGATACTCTTCTAATCATCTTGTAGAACACTCTATAATGGCCTTATAAGAATCAGAGGTATCGCTAAGGAAAGCTATGCCGTTCACCGTATCCGATTTCATGAAGGTCTATCGCGACTCCGTGCGCCTCGTTGCGGGCGCGGGCGGTTTGGCGCGCCCCATCTCCGAGGTGGGCATCTTAGATTACGAGCTCATGCCCGGCTTGCGCGACAAGTACGAACGGCTCAATCTCGCCGAAGACCAGCTCGTGCTGTCGACCTTCCTCTATGCCAAAGACGACCCCTATCTCATCACCGAAGCGGTGCGCACGTTGGTGGCGAACGGGGCGAGCGCGCTCGTGGTGAAAAACGTTCTGCACCTGCAGGTTCCCGATGCGGCCCTGCGCTACGCGAACGCGCGCAACCTGCCCCTCATCTTGGCCAGCGGGCGGGGGTTCCTCTTCGACCATGTGATCGTCGAGGTGTCCGAACGCGTGCGCGACATGGGTTCGTCGACGTTCGTGCAAGGGCGCGTCGATGCGGCGCGGCGACGGTCCTGCCCCGCCGAAGAGGTGCGGGCATGCGCACTGGCCGTGAACCCCTCGTTCGACGAGCGCTTGGTGTGCGCCTACGCGGTGGTAGGGGGAACCGTCGGCGCTGCGTGCGCCCGCGCGGTCGACCGCGCCTTTTTGGCGAGCTCCCTTCACCGCCCCGGAACTGCCGTCTTCTCCTATCGCGGGGGAATCCTGCTCGTTGCGACTTGCGACCCTGAACAGGCCCTCGATACGAGCGCAATCCTCGCCACCTTCCAGCGCGATGTCCTGGCGCCCCTCGACGCTGCGGAAACTCCTGCCCAAATAGGCGGCATCGGTGCGAGCTCGGTGCAGGTGGGGCTCGAGTGGTTCGGTCGTTGCGTGCGCGAAGCCTTGTGGGCGGCCGACCGGTCGGTTTCCGATGGCGGGGCTCCGGTGAGCTTCGATGCGCTCGGCATCGACAAGGTGCTTCTCCCTTTCGCCGACGAACCCGAGCTCACCGGTTTCACGCGTGCGATCGTCGAGCCCTTGCGCGCACATGATGCTGCCCACAATGGACAGCTCTTGGCGACGCTCGAAGCTTTTGCGGAGTGCGGCTGCAGCGTGGCCCGCACCGCAAAGGCGCTCGGCCAGCACCAGAACACGGTGCGCTACCGGCTCGATGCGATAGAGCGCCTCACCGGACTCGCCCCGCGCGAGCCCGTCGACATGGAGCAGCTCGACGTGGCATTGCGCCTGGCGCGGATCGCGGCCGCACGGTAGGCGGGCGAAAAAAAGCGGGAAGGCGGATCGTTCCGTCTTCCCGCTTGGGTGCGCGGTTGCGCCTACATCGCGCGGTAATCGTCCATCATCGTGCTGAAGAGCTGCGAGGACGAAGGCGGCGTGTAGACGATGGCGTTGGCGCCGGCTTCAATCGTCTTCGTGATCGATTCGGGGGTCTTGCCGCCCGAGGCGATGATGGGGGCGCGCGGATGCTCCTTGCGGATTTTGGCTACAACTTCGGCGGTTTTCGCGCCGGCGGCCACGTTCAAGATCGTGGCGCCGAACTCCATGCGGCGTCCCACGTCGGTATTTTCCGATACCACGGTGGCAACGATCGGGATATCGACGATGCGGGCCATCATGCGCAGATCGCGATTGGGCAAAGGCGCGTTTACTACGACGCCCATGGCGCCCTGGTTTTCGGCGTCCATGGCCAGGTAGGTGGCGCGCATGCCCTGGGTGGTGCCGCCGCCCACGCCGCAGAAGACGGGCACGGCGGCCGCGCTCACCACGGCAGAGCTGATCGCGCGCTGGGCGGTGAAGGGGTAGACGCAGAACACGGCGTCGGCATCGCAGTTGCGGATGATGGCGATGTCGGTGCTGAAAAGGAGGCTCTTGATGCGACGGCCGTAGACCACAATGCCGCTTGCCTGCTCGATTTCCTTGGGTACGCGCAGGATGTTGTGGCGCAGACGCGATTCGATCGGGGCGACGCCTTCGGCGTCATCGCGCTCGATTTCTGGCATGAGCACGTCTTTTTTGCCTTGCAGTTCGTGGTTCCACTTCAAGTGGGTCATGCAACGCCTCCTTTAGACAATCCAAAGCTCGTGACTTTCAGTGTATCCATTCGCGGTCAGGTGATTTTTACAGTTGGTCAAAATTTGCCCGGGCGTGGGCTCGTTTAAGCGAGCATGTCGCAGGCCCATTGGGCGGCGACCATAGTTCCTTTGGCCAGCACGCTTTCGTCGATGGTGTAGTAGCAGCTGTGCTGGGGGAACTTTGCGCCCACTGCGGGGTTGCGCGTGCCGATGAAGGCGAAGACGCCGGGAACGATCTGCAGGTATTCGGCGAAGTCCTCGCCGGCGAGCGTGCCTTCGTAGGTGGCCAGGGCGTCCGCGCCAAGCACCTTCTCGACGGCGGAGCCGGCGATTTCACTGCAGCGGGCGTCATTGACGACGTTGGGGTTGCCCGCTTCGAAGGTGAAGTTGTATTCGGCGCCAAACGCATGGGCGACCTTGCGCGAAATCCGGTCGATTTCCTCGATCGCGTTTTTTCTCGAGCTCTTGTGCCACGTACGTAGGGTGCCCGTGAGGTAAGAACTGCCGGCCATGATGTTGCGGGCGGTGCCGCCGTGGATTTCGCCCACGGTAACGACGATCGGTTCGAAGGGCGAGGTGTCGCGGGAGACGAGCACCTGCAGGGAATCGACGATCTTGCAGGCGATGACGATGGCGTCGACGCCCTTGTGCGGCATCGACCCGTGAGCCGACGCCCCCTGGATGTCGATGCGGAACCAGTCGGTGTTGGCCATGCGGGGGCCGGGCTGGCAGGACACGGTGCCGGCGTCGACTTCCGACCAGATGTGGGCGCCGTAGATGGCTTCGACGCCGTCGAGCGCGCCGGCGGCGATCATGTCGCGCGCGCCGATCGAGATTTCCTCGGCGGGCTGGAAGATGACGCGGACCTCGCCGTGCAGGCGGTCGCGCAGGGCCCAGAGCACGCGGACGGCACCGAGCATCATGGCCATATGACAGTCGTGGCCGCAGGCGTGCATGAGGCCTTCGGCTTCGGAAGCGAAGGCCAGCTCGGTGCGTTCCTGAACGCGCAGGGCGTCCATATCGGTGCGCAGGGCGATGCGGTGGGTGGGGGTGCCGTTGTCGTCGTAGGCGTCGGGCGCGGTGCCGGCAATCGTGGCAATGATGCCCGTGCCGATGAAATCGGTGCGCTCTTGCTGGAACCGTTGCGGGCGCTCGCCGCGGACGAGGCGGTAGGGCACGCCGATGCGGGCGAGCTCGGCGCGGATGAATTCCGAGGTGTGCACTTCATGGGCGCCCAGTTCGGGGTGGCGATGGAAGTGGCGGCGCCATTCGACGATCTGCTGCTCGTAGGAGGCGGCGAGGGCGCGGATGGCGTCCGGGGTGGGGGTGGACGCGTCGATCGCGGGCGTGCTGATGGGGTCGGTCATGGGAGCCTCTTTCTTCTCTTGGGGTTCATGCTACACCCACCTGAGAAGCTTTCCCATTACGGGCAGAGGAAATCCTCACGCCGGGGCGGGGCGCCGGCCCGCCCGCCCGCGTGCTTTTGGTCTCATTTGCACGCCAGAAGGGGAGTTTTGACGTAAATATCGCTCATTCGCGGATTTCAAGCGCGGGTGATGCTCGTTCCTGCGTTTGGGAGCTTCATTGACGGGTGATATTCAACAATCCGTTCACTATCCTGACGATCATGACCTTTGGCCTCGCGAATTAGAGACATTTACGTCATTTCTTGGCTCCCTGCGTGCCCGTCGCTGCGGTGACCGTGCCCGCCCACTGCCCGTTGGGGCTGTTGCGCGCTCCGAGCGCTCGCTTTCCCTCGTGCGCGCCTTGCCCCGGGCCTCGTGCTTCCCGCTGTGTCCGTCTCGCCTCGGGCAGCGTGCTTCACGATGCTCGCGTTCCGCCTTGGGCCGCGCGCGTTCCGCTGCGCCCGTCTCGCCTCGGTCGCCGTTTCTTTCCACACCCCCCTGCTTTCCGCTGCGGCTGTACGCCCCCTTTGCGCGCCTGGAAACGAAACGGGCGCCTCCATGGCACGCCGATCAAGTTTTCGAGCCATTTCAGAGTCGTTCGGAAAAATTAGTGAACGTCTATTGATGTTTCGTTCAATAACGTGACGTTCGATTAGGTATCGAAGCCGATTTCTCTCGAAAACTTGATCGGCATGCCATTTTCGTCCTCTGGGCGTGACGGGGGACGATTCGGTGGAGGGCGTCTCCGGTGGAAGGGGCTTTCTGCCTCCGCTCGGTCGGGACGTGTGCGCTGCTTATGCCGGGTCGCTCAACATGCGGGACGAGGCGCTGCGCTTGCGCTTTTTCGGGGGACGCGGTCAGCCGCGGAGGGGACGAAGAAGTGTGCCATCGATCCTCCCGTGGGTCGCGTTCCGCTTGCAAAACGGGCGCGCGCCCTGCACCCGAAGCCCCTCTGGAACGCCTTCGGGCACGCAAGGCGGGGCCGCGTGCCCTGCGTTTGCGGCCCCGCCGGTTGCTCGTCGTGCGTTACGGGCGCGGGGTGCCGCACTCGGAGCAGAACTTGCCGGTGTTGGCCGCGCCGCATGCCGGACAGTGCCATGCGCCCTGCGCCGCTGCCGGGCGCGGGGCGCCGCACTCGGAGCAGAACTTGCCGGTGTTGGCCACGCCGCATGCCGGACAGGTCCAGCCGTTGGCTCCCGCTGCGGCACCTGCCCCCGCGTGCCGTGCCCGCCGCCGCGCCAAAGCCCCCGCCCGGAGCCTGCTGGTAGGCGGATTGCGGCGCCGCAGCGCCTCCGGCACTCCCGCGTCCGTACAGGTCGGCGCCGTTCATGCCGCCCATGGCGCCTGCCATTCCCATGCCCATGAAGCCCACGGCGGCTCCCGCCTCGTTGGCTGCCGCCGCGCGCATGGCGTCGCTTTGGGCCGCCGCCAAGTTCGCCGCCGCCATGGTGGGGTCGCGCATGACCGCCGCCTTCTGAAGCTGCTTGATCATGTCCTCGTCTTCGGGCGACGCGGCGATCGAGTTCACGCCGAACGACGCCACCTCGATGCCGCGCAGGTCGGACCAGGTGTCGGAAAGCTCTTCGTTGAGCGCCTGGGCGAGCTCTTTGGTGTGCGCGGGTACGGCGCTGTAGCGCACGCCCATCGCCGAGATGCGGGCGAAGGCCGGTTGCAAGGCGGTGAGCAGCTCGCTTTTCAGCTGCCCGTCGATCTGGTCGCGCCGGTAGGGCTCTTCAACGTTGCCGCACACGTTCTTGTAGAAGAGCAGCGGGTTGACGATGCGGTAGGAGTAGGATCCGTTGCAGCGCACCGAGATGTCCACGTCGAGTCCGATGTTGGCGTCGACGACGCGGAAAGGTACCGGGGAGGCCGTTCCGTACTTGTTGTTGACGATCTCTTTCGTGTTGAAGAAGTAGACCCGCTGGTCCTTGCCGGTGTCGCCGCCGAAGGAAAATCGCGCGCCCATGCGCTCGAAGGTCTGGCGCAGGCGCTCGCCCAGCGACCCCGACTCGCCGAAGAAAAGGCTCGGCTCGGTGGAGGAATCGAAGACGAACTCGCCGGGCTCGCCGCAGGCCTCGACGATCGCGCCCTGCTCGACGATGATCATGAACTGGCCCTCGTTGACCGCCACAATCGATCCGTCCGATATTATGTTCTGCTCGCCGTGCACGTTCGAACTCCGCTCCGACGTGCGCTTTTCTCCCTTTGCAACAAGGGTGTCGGCATCGAGTGATGTGCAGTAGAAGTAGTCGCGGCACGAATCGGCCAAAACGCCGCTCGCTGCGCCTATGCCGGCTTTCAGAAGTCCCATGACAGGCCCCTTTCCGAGAGTGCTGCAATCGTGCTCAACGTAAATCCTAGCTGGTAGTCCTCTCGAAATAGACACCCCCGTGCCCCGCTTGCCTGCATTTCGCTGAGACATCTGGCCAGCTCTCGCGTGAAAAGAGAGCCGAATGTCCCAGCTGTATCCCGCCCGGCAGCTGCCCAGCCGATTTTTCCGTTTCAGGTGTCGCGTATACTTCAATGCAGGTCGTTTCGGACGAAAGGCGGCAGGCTGGTGGAGAGGCGGAGCACATACCAAACACGCGGCCTTGCCGGCATGACGCCGCAGGCGGCTGCCAAGCGCATCCGCATCATTCGCCTGGCCGCCGCTTCGTGCGCCGTCGTGCTGGTCGCCGTGCTGTGCATTTGCCAGGTGGCGACGCCACCGTCCCAGGTCGAGCCCCGGTATCCCACGGACGGCAGCATCAACAGGGAGCTCGTCATGGTCCTCTGCGCGCTTGCCGTGACCGGGTGGGGCTACTCAGTCCGCTTGCGCTGTTCCTCTGCAGAGACGATGCGCTGCCTGCTTGCCGTTGCGGCGCTGCTCTTCTTCTGGCTCGCGCTCACCGTCGCAAAGTGGAATGTCCAGAGCAGCATCGCCGTAAGCATCATGTGGTACCTGTACTACCTTCCGATGCTGGCCGTCCCCACGTTCGTGCTGTTTTCCATCGTCCCGCAGACCAAATGGGGCTCTTCTCCACGGGCGCGCTGGGCGCGGGCGGCGTGCTTTGCCATCGACGGCATGTTCCTTGTGCTCGTGCTCACGAACAACCTCCACCATGCGGTCTTCGACTTTGACTTTTCCGACCCCGAGTGGAGATCTGCGTATGCCTATGCCCCCGCGTATGTCGTCCTCTACATCTGGATTATCGTCCAGTACCTGGGCTTTCTCATCATCGCCTTCGTCAACGCACGCAAGGACCTGCGCAAGACGCTGGCAGTGGTGGGGTTCTTCTTGGCCGTTGGCGCGGCCTACAGCATTCTCTATGTGCTTGGGGCGAGCTTTCCGCTCAACTTGACCGTTGTGCAGTCCCTGCTCGTCATGATCGGGATGGAGTGCGCGCTCGAGCTTGGAATACTCCCCTCGTACACATGGTACGGAGCGCTGTTCGAGACCGTGCCCTACGACGTGCGCGTGCTCGACGGGAAGGGGCGCGTCTGCGCGCAGTCGGATGCGGCAAAGCCTCTGCCCGAGCACCTTGCCGCACGCGCTGTCCGCGTAGCGGGGCATTCCGACGGCCCCGTGACGCTGCACCTTTCCAAGACGCCGAGGTCCAGCTATACGGTGTATGCGGTGCTGGGCGGATACGCGCTCGCCAGAAAGGACGTCTCGTCGCTTGTGGAGCAGCGCGCCCAGCTCGAACGCCAGCGCGCCCAGCTCAAGCGTCGCAACCGGGCGCTTTCCCACCAAAGCGAGCTCGAACGCACGCTCGCGCGCCAGCGCGAGGAAGCGCGGATTGCAGACGACATCACCGAGACCCTGGCAGAAAAGGTCGCGCGCATCGACAGCCTGCTCGACGCGCTGCCGGACGACCCGGCCCTGGCGCGCGGCCAACTCGCCCAAGCCAAGTTGCTCGTGAGCTGGTGCAAACAGCAGGGGGCGCTCGCGCTTGGAGGCGAGGAGGGCTCTGCGGTTACCCCAGAGAGCTTGCGGCTCGGCTTGGGCCAGATTGCAAGCGATATGCGCGGGGTCGGCATCGAATGCGGCACGCTCGTTGATGTTGCCCGACCGGTCTCGACGCACGCTGCAAGCGCGGTCTACGATTGCCTGTACGAGCTCGCGGACGTTGCGTGCGGCCTCGACGATGCCGTCGTGATGCTCTATGTGCAGCAGGCGCCTGCCCCGGGCGATGTCCGCATCCGCGGCGTGCTCCAGTGCGCGGAGGCGTGCGCGGAGGCGTTGGGGAAGGCGTGCCGGCTGCTGGAGTCGCCGGATGAAGCGGGGCAGTCGGCCTCGGTTTCCTTCGAGGACGCAGCTGTGCGCGTCGAGCTGCTCGTGCGGGAGGAAACGGGCTCGTGAACGTTCTGTCGGTGCATACTCCCGTCGCCCATGCGCTCTACGCATGCCTGTTTCTGCTCGTGTGCGGGCAATTCGTGCACGCTTTGCTGTGCACCAAGCGCGCCGATTCGTCGCCGCTGCGATGCGCGTACGAGTTTTCCCTGGTCGTGCAGCTCTTTGTCTGCGTTGCGCTCGTCCAGCTGTCGGTGACTGGCAACGTGAGCGGGTTCGTGTACCTCTTCGCGCTCAAGGTGCCGGCTGATCTGCTGCTGTACGTGAGCGTGCCATGCGCGCTGCTCGCGCTGCTCGTGGCGGTGCGCTGCCACCGTGTCTGGGAGAGCGTGGAAGCGGTGCTGCTCCTCTGCTTTACCCCGCCGTTCGTGTCTGCACTCGGCGATTCCTATGTGGTTCTGGTCATCGTGGAGTGCGGCTACGTTCTGTTCCGCACGGCCAGCAACCTGGCGGTCGACCGGGTCGTGCTCCAGCGCCAGCCCTCGCCGCTCTCGTGCGTCGATGCGCTCGACGTGCTGCCCGAGGGCGTGCTGTATGCAGACATGCACGGACGCATCGTGTTCATGAACAACCGCATGCGCTCTTGCCTAAACGGCTTGGGGGCGCCTGCCGACCTCTCGTCCGCCGACGAGATAGCCGCGTTTCTCGTGCAGGCGGGACGCGGGGCTCCCGACAGCGAGCAAGATGCCCAGCCGGAAGATCCCTACGAGGCGCTGCGCCAGCTGCGCGTCGTCATGCCGGACGGCTCGACGCTGCTGTTCGATGTCTGCCATGTCATGCTGCGTGCCAGGCACTGCCGCTGCGTCACCGCCGCCGACGTGACGGAAGAGGAGTCGCTCAACCGGGCTATCGCGCGCACGAACGATCTGCTTGCGACGGCCAATCGCGAGCTCGCCGCCTCCCTTGCCGACGTGCGAGCGGTCGCGCGGGCCGATGCCGAGCGCAAAATGCGTTCGCGCGTGCACGACACGATCGGGCAGAAGCTTTCGATTCTGCACCGCTATCTGGAAAAGAGCGACCCTACGGCCGCAGAGCTCGCGCAGGTGAAGGAGCTCCTGCGCGACATCACCCACGACATCGCCGTCGCCGACGAGGTGGATCCCGTAGCCGAACTCGCCTCCATCGTCGACGCCTTCTCGCTCGTGAGGTGCGCTCTTGTTGTGGAAGGCACGCTGCCCCGCGAGCGGCGCCTTGCGCGCGCAGTCGTCGACATCGTGCGCGAATCGGCGACCAACGCCGTCAAGCACGGGCAGGCAGCCCGCGTTGACGTTGCGATTTCCCTCACGTCGGAGGCGTGCACGCTCACGGTTTCGAACAACGGCGCCCCTGCGCCGTCGCATCTGACCGAAGGCCTTGGCGTGCCGGGCATGCGTGCGGCCGCCGAGGAGGTGGGCGGTACCTTCGAGATCGTTTCCACCTCGCCTTTCTCCCTACGCGCGCGTCTACCGCTTTCCCCGCGCGATGCCCGCGATCGCTCCCTCGACCCAAAGGAGGCTTCCCATGATTCGCATCCTCATCGTTGAAGACCAGGTAATCTTGCGCGAGTCGCTCTCCGCCGCGCTCGACACCCGCCCCGATATGCAGGTGGTGGCCGGTATAGGCAACGCCGAGCTCGCGCTTGCCGCCGTGCGCGCCCACGATGTCGACGTCGTCCTCATGGACGTGTGCACGGAACACGACGCGAACGGCATTTCCGCCACCCGCGCTATCAAAAGGGACTTTCCCCAGGTCAAAGTCGTAATCATGACGGGAATGCCCGAAATTACCTTTATCGACCAGGCCAAAAGCGCCGGCGCCGACAGCTTCGTGTACAAGAACGTGGGCACCGCTGAGCTCGCCGCGATCATCACGTCGACCGCCGAGGGCTACTCGACCTTCCCCCATGCGCATGCGAGCATGCTGTCGGGTGCGGCCAAGCTTTCCGATACCGAAATCGCCATCCTGCGCTGCGTCTGCGAGGGCAAGTCGCGCAAGGAAATCGCTTGCGACCTCTACATGAGCGAGGGGACCGTCAAGCGGCGCATATCCGAGATCCTCGCCAAAACCGGCTACGACAGCATTCTGCGCTTGGCAGTGCACGCCGTCGCCAGTGGCCTCATCGTCCCCCAGCTTGCGCCCGATGAGCCCATCGGGCCAGAGTCTCCTGCCGTTTCCTGATCGCCCGCGTACGGGCGCCGCATGCGCTCGCGCTGGCGGTGGCACCCGCGTGTGCGGTTCGCTTGCTCCCGCAGCGGACCCAGTCGAGCCGCATGGCGCGCTGCAGAGCCGCTAAATGGGACGCAGGTGGCTTCTGGCGATGGGCCCCTTTCGCCACAATAAACGTAGGAAGCAACCTTTGAGGCAAGGGGGTCGACGATGGGCCTGTTCGGGAAAATGTTCGAAAAGAAGACGTGTGCCATCTGCGGCGGCGAAATCGGGCTGTTGGGCAATCGCAAGCTCGAGGACGGAAACCTCTGCAAGGAATGCGCGTCGAAGCTTTCCCCGTTTTTCAGCGAGCGACGGCATTCGACGGTGGCGGAAATCTCCGACCAGCTGGCATGGCGCGAGGCCAACAAGGAACGGGTCGCGCAGTTCAACGTCACGCGCACGCTTGGCAACGACACGAAGGTCCTGCTCGACGAGGACGCCCATCGCTTCCTTGTCACCAAGGGCGGCCGTTGGCGCGACGCCAACCCCGACGTGCTCGATTTCTCGCAGGTGACCGGGTGCGATACCGAAATCCGCGAATCGCGCACCGAGCTGCACTGGCGAGACGACGACGGTAACGAGCATTCCTACGAACCGCCCCGCTACGACGTCGACTACGACATGTACCTCACCATCCATGTGAACACGCCCTACTTCGACGAGATCACCTTCAAGATCAACGACTGTCGCATCGAAGAGCGTACGTCGGTTGAATTCCGCGAGGCCGAACGCCAGGCGGGCGAGATCCGCGAGGCCCTCGCGACGGTGCGACAGGAGACGCGCGACGCCGCAGCCGAGGCGGCCAAGCCCAAGGTTGCGCAGACCTGCCCCTTCTGCGGGGCCACCACCATTCCGGACGCGAACGGGCGCTGCGAATACTGCGGCGGCGCCATGGGCGTATAGCACCTGTGCGGTGACAGAAAGGAAGGGATTCAAATGGAGACGACGAAGAAAATGGCGGGCCGCATCGTCCTGGTATGCGCCTTGGCCCTGCTGTGCCTGGGCTTGTTCGCCTGCAGCGGATCGAGCGCCGATGCCAAGAAAGCCTATATCGGGCAGTGGAAGCTCACCGAGATGACCGAAAACGGCGAGCCCGTGAGCGCCGACGACATGGCCATGCTCGACTCGCTGGGGATGACGATCGACTTGACCGTCAACGAGGACGGCACCTTCAATCTGACCTTCTTCGGCGAGTCCCAGAAGGGCGATTGGGAAGCGAAGAGCGCAACCGAAGCCACCTTTACCGTCGAAGGCGATTCGGTGCCTGCAACGCTGAAAGACGGCAAGCTCACCCTGAGCGAGAGCGATGTCTCGATGACCTTCGAAAAGAAGGATGATTCCAACAAGGGATAGGGCGGAAGCCAAAGGGCGAACCCCTCATGAGACGAACGGCCGGCTGGCGCGCGGATGCGCCGCCGGCCGTTCGCGTGTCCGCCTTGTATGCGACGCTCATGGCGATTGCGTGCGCTCGTGATGCGCTGCTTCGACGGCAAGCAGACCATCAACTCCGCCGTGCATCGCATGGTGCGCGAGGGCCTGCTCTCGCTCGAGGCGGGTCGGGGAGGGCAACACCCTGCTCTCATTGATCGTCTACGTGACGCTTGCCGCCGGCACCGTGCTTGCGTTGGCGGGTTTCGCCTGTATGGAAAGCGTCGCCCGCCTCTTGGGGGCGAGCGAGGACATGGTGCCCCAGTGCACACTCCCTGGGCGGCTCGCTGCTGCTCGCCTATTTCGCGCGCCCGCGCGGGCGGACAAGCGCGTCGCGCGCGTCAAGCGCTAGCGAGCAAAGGCGGCACGTGAGCCCGCCACCTTTGCCCGCTCTGCTGCGCTCTTCTACACCAGCAGGTAGGGGAAGGCAAACAGCACGGGGGCGAGGACGCAGGCAGCGCCCACGACGATCTTCCACAGGCGGTACTCGCGGTCCATTTTGGCCCGCTCTTCGTCATCGGGTTCGTCGTTGGCACCCGATGCGGCCAAGTCGAGCGTGAATTCCCCGCCTGTTCCGTACACCTTGCGGCAGATGGCGTACACGACGAGCGCGACCAGGCACCACACGATGCCCGTGGTGAAGGCGTCGGGCTCGAGCTGGGTCATCATGAGCACGTAGATCACGGCGCTCACCGGCGCGCCGATCTTGATGGCGGGCGCGCGGTAGGCGCGTGCCATCTGCGGGAACCGCTGGCGCAGGCAGAGCGCGGCGATGATGCCGATCACGTAGTAGAACAGGTCGGCGAACAGCGACAGATTGGCGATGTAGTCGAGTGAGTTCGTGAGAATCAGAAGGATCGAAAGTGCGCCGAGCGTGAGGACGGCCACATAGGGCGTGCTGAAGCGCTTGCTCGTTTTCGCGAACACTTTGGGCACCGCGCCGTCGCGTGCCATCACGAAGAGGTAGCGGCCCGTGGTGGCGGTCGAGGCGTTGAGAGTGGAGAAGTCGCCGCCGAAGGCGATGCCGATGCAGAGCAGGATGAGCGGGAAGCCCATGATGCCGGCCGAGATCATGGCTTCGGCGAAGGGCGCGTCGGCGTCGGAGAGGGCGCCCATCGCGTCGACCGGCGTGATGCCTACCAGGAACCACTGGAACAGGGCGTTCACGGCGAACACGACGAAGGGCGTGAGGAACATGGCGCGGGGGATGTTGATATGGGGGTACTTGATTTCCTCGCCCATCGACACGGCCGATTCGAAGCCGGCGAAGCACCACCAGATCATGCACATGGCCGCGAAGAACGACAGCGGCGTGGTCTGGGAAATGAAGTCGGGCGTGGTGATGAAGGTGGGCAGGCTCACGTTGGGGATCATCGTGAGGAACCAGATGAGGGCCACGCCCCAGAAGAAGAACATCGACGCGTTCTGCACGCGGCCCGAAAGCCCCACGCCGAAGACGTTGACAATCGTGAAGCCGGCCACCACGAGCGCGGCAAGCACGGCGTCGTCGATGGGCAGGTCGATGCCCAGGGCCAAAAAGATCGTCTTGAAGTAGTAGCTGAAGGCGAGGGCCTCGCCGCCGGTCACCGACACGAGGGAGATGATGAAGTTCCAGCCTGCGAGGACCCCTGCCCAGCGGCCGATGCCCATCGATGCGAACTGGTAGGTGCCGCCCGCGTAGGGCAACTCGGCGCCCATCTCGGCATAGAGCAGCGAGGGGTAGACGCTCACCGCGAGCGCCAGCAGGGTGGCGAAGATCACGAAGGGTCCCAGATCGCCCACCACGTTGGAGCCGGTGGTGAAGAGACCGACGCCGATTACCGATCCAGCGGCGATGGTGACGGCTTCGCGCATACCAAACATGCGCTTGAGCTGGCCTTTCTGTGGGGCGAGGGCTTCTGCCATGGGGTGTCCTTCCGCAGCGCGCCCGAATTGCCGGCGCGCACTTTAGCGAACTAGAGTGATAAAGTACGCGCATGAGTCTACCGCAAGAAGGCGCTTTCGTGTCAAGCCGAGCGGGGAATTAACGGGGGTGCGCCTTTTGCCCGGCGCGTGTGGGGCGCGGCACAGGACGCATCCGGGGTGTTGCGTCCGAAATAACGCACAATTTCGAAGCATATGAGCCGAATTGAAGAACAGTCGTTCGGAAATGTGCGTTATTTGCCGCGTCCGCCTCTTGGCGCATGCCCGCTACAGGTCGAGAAAGGCCCGGTAGCGGGCGGCGTCGGACGACCCCTTCAAATACACGGCCGAAAGCAAATGCTCGGAGCGCAGGCAGGCCGCGCGCCCTTCCGAAAGCGTGCCGTTCGAAAGCTGGTCGGTCACGAGCGCGCGGTACATGAAGGACGCTCCGCAGCCTTGCCTGAGCATTTCAATGATGGTGGCGGGATTGCCTACTTCGACGACATGGTGGAAATCGGCCAGGGCGAGCCCGCGCGCGGAAAGCATGTCCTCGAAAATGGCTCGCGTGCCCGACCCGCGCTCGCGCAGGAGCAACGGGGTGTCGAGGAGGTCCTCGAAACCGGTCGGCTGCGGGGCGCCTGCGGGCAGCACCGCGACGAAGGGCTCGGCGCCCAGGTCGATGAAGTCGTAGGCGCTTCGGTCGAAGTTTCCCTCGACGAGGGCGAGGTCGATCGTGCCTTCGTCGATGCCGGAGAGCAGGCCCGCCGTGTTGAGGACGCGTACGCTGAAGGGCCGCTCGGCGGCCACCGCCCGCGTGATCAAGTGCGGCAGGAGGAACTGGCTGATCGACAGGGTGGCACCCAGGGCCAGGGGCTGCGGCGCGCCCTGCTGGAGGCGCTCGACCAGGCGGGTGCCGTCGATGCCCGCGCGGTTGGCGTAGCCCACCAGCTCGAGCGCGGCGCTGGTGAGCTCCATGCGGCGTCCGCGCCGCTCGACCAGGCGGACGCCCAGCTCGGAAGCGAGCGAGGCGATGTGCTGCGATACCGCCGGCTGGCTGATGAAGAGCTCTTCGGCGGCAGCGGTATAGGATCCCGTGCGCGCCACGACCGCGAGGGTTGCAAGGCGGTGGTCGAGCAGGTTGAACATGGAAGCCTCATCTTATAAGCAATGCTAATGCATCGATAACATACTATTGGGAAAGATTATAGCCGCACGTCGCTACACTTGGTCCGCATTCAATCGAAAGGACCGTGCATGAAAGAAGTCGTCTTCTCCAAAGGCTTTCTCGTGGCGCTTGCGCTCACCTTCGCCTGCTCGCTTGCGGGCAGCCTGCTCGCCAAGCTGCCCTACCTGCAGGTGGTGGGCGCTATGGTGATATCGCTCTTGCTGGGCATGCTGGCGCAGGCCTTGCGGCGCCCGGTGGCTTTCGGTAGCCGTGGCATCGCCCTTATCTCCAACAAGTTCCTTCGCGCGGGCATCATCCTTCTGGGCTTCCGCCTCAACCTGCTCGTGCTCGCCGATTCGGGCGTACGGACCATCGCGCTCGCCTGCGCGATCGTTGCGGGGACTATCGCGCTCACCTACAAGCTGGCGCGCAAGATGGGCGTCGATTCCCATTTGGCGATTCTCACCGCATCGGGATGCGGCATTTGCGGGGCCGCCGCCGTGATGGGCATCTCTTCCCAGCTGCCCGAAGGCGCCACCGAGCGCGACCGTGTGCGTCAGTCCGAAAACAAGGTGGTCGCCGTGGCCGTCGTCGCGATCCTGGGCACCGTGTTCACCCTGGTGGACGTGGCACTTGGCCCTCTGCTGGGCCTGAGCTCATCGCAGTTCGGCGTCCTGGCGGGAGGGTCGCTGCACGAAATCGCCCATGCGGTGGCGGCGGGCAGCGCCCTGGGGTCCGAAAGCCTCGACGTGGCGATCATCACCAAGCTCTCGCGCGTGCTCTTGCTGGCTCCGGCGGCGATGGTGATCGGCCTATGGTACCGCCGCCGGCACGGCGGGGAAGACGCAGGACAAGCAGCCGGGCGCGTGCCCATCCCCTGGTTCATGGTGGGCTTCCTCGCGGCGAGCGTGGTGGGCACGTTCGTTCCCCTGGGCGAAGGCGCCCTCGCCGGCCTGGTGAATACGAGCTACCTGCTCTTGGGGATGGCCATGGCCGCCTTGGGTATGACGGTCAACTTTCGCGTCCTTCTCTCGCGCGGCCGCAACGCCCTGGGCGCGGCGTTCGTCGCCTCGGTCGTGCTCATGCTGTTCGTGATGGCAGCGGCCCGTCTCTTCTTCTAGGCGGGGAGCGACTGCTGGGAGGGCTCGGCGAGCTGCACCCGAAGAGGTATCGCCGCGGCGCCCGGCTAGCGTCCCTTTCTCAGGGCGCGGACGAGCGCGAGGGCGTCATCGGAGAGCACGCGGTCTTTGGACCGGCAGATGGCACCGTTTCGTGCAGTGCGCGCAGGGCTTGTTGTGCGGTCGCGGGCGGCCACCCTGCGCTACAGGCCGAAGGCGAAGCCCGTCATGGCGATCGAGCCCAGAGTGCACACGTTGTTGAAGACGCGCGGCTCCTCGCCCGGCGCTGCGCCAAGGCAGTAGAGCAGGGGCAGGTAGTGGTCGGGCGTGGGCACGGCATAGGCGGCGTCGGGCAGCTTTTCGTAGGCGATCGCGGCCTCGTCGACGCGGTGCTTCACCGCGTCGACCACGGCGTCGTTGAAGTGGTGCGCCATCTTGGTGCCGTCTTCGTTGTCCCATTCGACCATGCCCAGGTTGTGCACGGTGTTGCCGCTGGCCACAATCAAAAAGCCCTGGTCGCGCAGGCCTTCGAGCGTCCGCCCGACCTCGTAGGCGTCGCGCGCGCCCGCGCCCTGGTCGACCGAAAGCTGCACGACGGGGATGTCGGCCTTGGGGAACATATGCACGAGCACGGTCCAGGTACCGTGGTCGATGCCCCAGTTGTCGTTGATCGCAACGCGGTCGCCCAGCGCTTCCTGCACGGCTTTCGTGAGCTCGGCGCTGCCGTCCACCGGATAGTCGACCTCGTAGAGCTCATGGGGAAACCCGTACATGTCGTAGACTTGGCGCGGGTGCGCAGCGCTCTGCACGAAGGTGCCCGGCGCGTACCAATGAGCCGATACGGCGAGAATGGCGCGCGGGGTGCCGCATTCTTCGACGATGCGCGTTCCCAGCTTTGTCAGCGTGCGCGTGACTTCGGTGTGTTCCAGGGCGAGCATGGGGCTGCCGTGTCCGGCGAAGACGACGGGCATTCTCTTCTGCGTCATGGGCTTCTCCTTAAAGTATGAACAGACATGTTACTTCAAATAACCAACTAACAAATACTGTTATACTTTGTGAAAAAGAACTACGCAATCGGTATTTTCACCGTTAGTAGGTACGTTTCACTTGAGAAAAGGAGACTTCATGCCTGCGTTGGCCGAGCGTCCTCTTCCAAAGAATTTCGGCGTCTGCCCCTTCGTCACCGCGCAGAAGCTGCTCCAGGGCAAATGGGCCCTGCTCATCATCCACGAGCTTTCAAGCGGCCCCAAGCGTTTCGGCGAGCTGCAGCGCAGCATCGACATCACCCAGGCAACGCTGTCGAGCCAGCTGAAGAACCTCGAAGCGGAGGGGCTCGTCCTGCGCACGGCCTATCCCGAAATCCCGCCGCGGGTCGAATACGAGCTCACCGCCGTTGGGCAGAGCTTTCAGCCGGTGCTCGACGCCATCGAGACCTGGGGCAACGGCTATATCGACTACCTGCACGCTCAGAACAAGGAGTAACGATGACCGCACGCGAAGGCATGCCCGCTGTCGATGGGATGGCTCTGCGCCCGGCACCCCCGCGCACGATCGAAGGCCGTACGGTAGGGCAGGTCGAGGTGGGCGCCGTGGGTCCCGCTTCGCCCGTCTGCTACGCTTTCATCGACAGGGAGCACGGCGACGACGCTGAAGAACTCGCCCGGGCCGCAGCGCGGGTGCTCGCGCAGTCTGCGGTTGCCGAAGACGCCGAAACGTCCGGCGCTGGTGCCGCCGCACGTCCGGGGTCTGTCGCTTTCACTCTGGTCGCCTGCGAGACGGGCGACTGGAATGCCGAGCTTTCCCCTTGGCCCGAAGCCAAGGGCGCCTATGGGGAATCCTTCGCTGGCGAGGGGCCGGCCACGCTCGCGTGGCTGCGGGAGGCCTGTATCCCTGCGATCGAAGGCGCGGGCGGAACGCGCCCCCGCGCGATTGTCGGCTACTCGCTTGCGGGTCTGTTTGCCGCCTGGGCTTTCTTGGAATCGGGCGCCTTCCAGGGGCTTGCCTCCTGTTCGGGCTCGCTGTGGTTTCCCGGCTGGACGGACTGGGCGCGCGATCATGCGGCCCCGGCCGCATCGGTCGCCTACCTGAGCCTGGGGAAGAAGGAGCCCCGGGTACGCAACGCCCAGATGGCGCAGGTGGGTGCGGCGACCGAAGCCTTTGCCTCTGCGCTGCAGGAAAGCGACGCGGTGCGCGCAAGCGCCTTCGTGTGGAATCCGGGCGGGCACTTCAACGACCCGACGGGGCGTTTGGCCGCGGGCATTGCCTGGACGGTCGCACGTCTTGTTTAACAAGGAAAGGCTCCCCTGTCGCGTGCGAGAGGGGAGCCTTGCGGTAGCGGGGCGAGCCGGCGTGCCGAACGCGTGCGGCTTCTAGGAGGCCTGGGCCGCCTGTTTGGCCTGGCAAGCCGGGCAGACGCCTTCGAAGACGGTGAAGTGGCCCGTGACCCGGTAGCCGGTGTTGACCTCGACGTCGTCGTCGATCGAGCGGTGGCGGCTCACGCCGGCGTCGGCGACCGAGCCGCAGTGGGTGCACACCACATGGTCGTGGTCGTCGGTACGGAAGTCGTAGTGCGACCCGCCCGGCGTATGCACTTCGAGGATCTTGCCCTCTTCGGCGAGCAGGTTGAGGTTGCGATACACCGTGCCCAAGCTCACATGGGGGTCGCGTTCGTGCACGTAGGCGTACACGTCGTTGGCGGACGGGTGGGTATGGAGCGCCGATACAGCTTCGGCGACGAGCGTGCGCTGGCGCGTGTTTCTTCGTTGCACCATGGGTTCGCTCCTTATTCGCAGTGTGGTACTAAGGTTAGTTTACAATCAGGAACACCTATCAATATCGGTAATTTCCCCATGTTCAACAAATCATCAAGGCTCCTGTCTCGCCGTCTATTCCCTTGTCGATAATCGGGCGGGATTCGGCGAGCGGTTGCCTTCGGCCCGTAACGGGTGCGTGCACGTTTAGTAACAAGTGTGGGTAAGCTCCTGCATCGCGCAACCGGTCTCATACTATGCGCTCAAGCAGACCACCGCGGGTGAAGAGAGCCTTCCAGGGGTCTGCGCGTAGGCACGGAAGGCGAGAAAGGCGAAGCTATGAGCCAGGGCGGTGAACGAAAAGGGCGCGCGCACACGGTGCGCGGGTCGGTGGGATCCCAAGCGCCGTCCCAAGGGGCGGGCGCATCTGCGGGGAGCGAGGATACCCGTTGCGAGCGGGTGGTCGACGCGGCCTGGCGCATCGCGTCCGCCCAGGGACTCGCGGCTGTGTCTGCCCGCGGGGTCGCCCGCGAGGCAGGCGTTTCGGTGGGCGCTCTTTACAAGATGTTTCCCACCAAGAGCGACATCGTGGTCGCGGCGGCGACGCGCTTTTTCGAGCGGGCCTTCTTCGAAGATTTCTGCCACATCAACCCGGACGAAACCTTCATCGCCTACGCCCGGAGGCTCTACGCCCGAGCGGTCGACGTGCTGCGCGACTTTCGCGCCCATTGGCTGGCCGACCGCGAGGATATGCCCCAAGCCGATTTGGTTGCCGCCCGCTTGCGCGGGGGCGCGGTGGTGGAGCACGCCGAACGGGGGCTTGCCGCCGTGGCGGCGCACGATGGCGCGATCCGCTGGGACGAACTCCCCGAGGGCGTCGACGCCGCATCGGTGGCTGCGTTCACCTTCACGTCGATGCTGACGGCGCTTACCCACGGCGAGGAAGACTGCCCGGTTCTCTTCGTCCTGCTCGAGCGCGGTCTGTATGGCTCGGGGCGGGCGTGAACATATCCCCGTTGATGTTCATGGGCACGCGCGTAGCCTTGAAGTCGAACAAAGAACCTCGTCCGAAAGGTCGCATCCCATGAACGCTTCTATCGCTTTCGCCGCCGGCATCATCTCTATCGCCCTGGTCTTCTACACCGCGGGCGTCTTCCTCGAACGACGTGCCGGCACCTTGAGGCCCGCCCATCTGGCCTTCTTCTATGCAGGTCTTGCCTGCGACACGGTCGGGACGAGTGCCATGGCCCAGCTCGCGCAAGGTGCGGGCGCCAATCCTGTCCATGCGATCATCGGTGCCATCGCCCTCGTCCTTATGCTTGCGCACGCGCTTTGGGCGACCGTCGCCGTCATCCGCCGCAATCCCGCATCACTTGCGCGCTTCCATCGCTTCAGCGTGGCGGTGTGGCTCTTCTGGCTCGTTCCGTACGTGTGCGGCATGCTCATGGGCGTGCCGGCGCTCCATATGACCACCGGCGGTGCCTTGGCGACCGCGGCGACGGTGTCGGTGGGCGTCGGCGGCATCCTCTGCCTGCGCACCAACGCCGCCGCCCGCCGCAACCGCCCCCAGCGCGGCTAACCTCAAGGCGCCTTCCTTCGCCCCGGTGATTCGCAACGTGCGGGGCCGGGGCGGTGGCGGGCAGCGTCCCGGCCGGCCAAGGGGCGCCCCGCGCAGCCGCCTTGGGCGCTAGAGCCGCACGAAGCGCTCGTGAATGCGCCGGTCGCCGTCGAGTTCGGGGTGGAAGGCGAGGCCGATCTGCGCTCCCTGCCGCACGGCGACCACGTGGCCGTCGACGGTGGCGATCGCTTGGGCGGCGGGCCCCACGTTGGCAACGAACGGGGCGCGGATGAAGGTCATCGGCACGTTGGGAATGCCGTCGACCGGTGCCGTCGTATGGAAGCTTCCCAGTTGCCGCCCGTAGGCGTTGCGCTTCACCGTCACGTCGAGCGTGCCGATCCAGGGGCCCGTTTGCGCCGCCCGGGGCTCGCTCTCCCGCGACCCGTCGCCTGCGATCGCACGCGCAAGCAGGATGAGGCCGGCGCAGGTCGCGAGCACCGGCATGCCGGCTTCGATGCGCTCGCGCAGGGGTGCGAGCATGCCCTCTTCACGCAAAAGCTTGCCCTGCACGGTGCTCTCGCCGCCCGGAAGGACCAATCGGTCGAAGGGGCGGGACAGGTCGGCCGCGCAGCGCAGCTCTAAGGAGGGCTCGCCCACGTCGGCGAGGGCGCGTTCGTGCTCGATGAAGGCACCCTGCAGGGCCAGGACCGCGGTGGCCATTATTTGCCTCGCTCGGCCATGAGCAGGTCGATCTCGTCTTTGTTGATACCCACCATGGCTTCGCCCAAGTCTTCGGATAGTTCGGCGATGACCTGGGGATCCCGGTAGTTGGTCACCGCGCCCACGATGGCGCGCGCCCGCTTGGCGGGATTGCCGCTCTTGAAGATGCCGCTGCCCACGAACACGCCTTCGGCGCCCAGCTGCATCATGAGGGCCGCGTCGGCCGGGGTAGCGACGCCGCCGGCGGCGAAGTTCACCACGGGGAGCTTGCCGTGGTCATGCACGAAGCGCACGAGGTCGATGGGCACTTCGAGCCGTTTGGCTTCCTCGTACAGCTCGTCGGCGCGCAGGCTCTGCACGTGGCGGATTTCGGCGTTGATCAGGCGCATGTGGCTCACGGCCTGCACCACGTCGCCCGTGCCCGGTTCGCCCTTGGTGCGGATCATACTGGCGCCTTCGGCGATGCGGCGCAGGGCTTCGCCCAGGTTGCGGGCGCCGCAGACGAAGGGCACGGCGAAGGCGGTTTTGTCGATGTGGTAGATGTCGTCGGCGGGGGAGAGCACTTCCGATTCGTCGATGTAGTCGATGTCGATCGCCTGCAGGACCTGGGCTTCCACGAAATGCCCGATGCGGCATTTGGCCATGACGGGAATCGACACGGCTTCCTGGATACCCTTGATCATCTTGGGGTCGCTCATGCGCGAGACGCCGCCTGCGGCGCGGATATCGGCGGGGATGCGCTCGAGCGCCATGACGGCGGCGGCGCCCGCTTCTTCGGCGATGCGGGCCTGCTCGGGGGTGGTGACGTCCATGATGACGCCGCCTTTGAGCATTTGGGCGAGCTGGCGGTTGAGGGCGGCGCGCTCTGCGGGGGTCTGGGTGGGTTCTGCCATAGCGGTCCTTTCTTCGAAATGTGTGATGCCGAAGATGCTAGAGCTGAACTGATGCTGCGAGAATTATCAAATAATGAAAAAATGATAAGGTCAGAATAGAGTCAGATTAACACGACCGATAGGACCAGATGCTCAGTTACGACATGACAGCGCGCGGCGAGGCAAGCCGCTACGAGTACCTCTACCGCTGCATCCGGGGGGATATCCTTGAAGGTCGCATCGCCGAAGGCGACAAGCTGCCCTCGAAACGGCGGTTTGCCGAGCATCTGGGTGTGGGCGTGGTGACGGTAGAAGCGGCTTACGCCCAGCTTGCGGCCGAGGGTTACCTGCGCGCCGAAGAACGGCGGGGCTACTTCGTCGAGCGCCTGCCCCGGGGCAGGGTACAGGGAACGGGGGCCTTCGTGGCGTCGACGGCCGCACGGGCGATTCCGTCGCGGCCGAGCGTGGCTGCGGGCTGCGCCGCCCCGGCGCGGTCTCTGCTCGCCGACCTGTCGCGGCCAGGCACGGGGGCGTCCGCCGAAGTGGGCGCCTTCTGGACCCGGGCTCTGCGGTCCTGCATCGCTCACGAGCGCTACGAGGACCTTTTCGGCCCGCAACCGGCTTGGGGTAGCGAGCGCCTGCGGCAGGCCATCGCCGCCTACCTTCGCGGCGCGCGCGGCATGGACGTCGACCCGGCCTGCATCTACGTGGGCGCCGGCGCCCAGGTGCTCTATTCGGTCGTGGTGAAGCTTTTAGGCGCGCGGCGCACCTTTGCGGTGGAAGACCCGGGCGTGCCGGGGTTGGCGGCCTTTTACGAAGGCGACGGCGCTCGGGCCACTTTCGTGCCGGTCGATGCGGAAGGTATGAGCGCGTCGGCTCTTAGCGCAAGCGGGGCGAGCGTGGCTCATGTGACGCCCTCGCACCAGTTCCCCACGGGGCGGCCCATGACGGTCGCTCGGCGCTACGAGCTGCTCGGCTGGGCATGCGAGGCGCCCGACCGCATGATCGTGGAAGACGACTACGACTGGGAGTTCCGCTTTGCCGGCATGCCGATTCCCGCCCTCGCTTCGGTCGACGCCACGGGGCGCGTGATTTACCTGTCGACCTTCTCGAAGAGCCTGAGCTCTGCGTTGCGCATGGCCTATATGGTGGTGCCGCCGCGCCTGGCGGGCGCGCTTGACGAACGCGTGGGCTACGTGACCAACACGCTTTCGGTGATAGACCAGGTCACGTTGGCGCGCACGCTCGAATCGGGTGCCTACGAGCGGCATGTGGCCCGTTGGCGCAAGCAGCAGCGCGAGGTACGCGATGCGCTGATCGATGCCCTGAGCGCCGAGCTTGGCGGCACGGTCGCAATCGAAGAGGCCGATTCGGGCCTGCATTTCGTGATGGCCCTCGATTCGCCGGCAAGCGAGGCCGACATCGCCGCGCGGGCCCTTGCGGCGGGCGTGAAGCTCGCCGGCCTTTCGACCTACCGCCACGAGGCGCCCGCACCCGACGGGCGCCCGCGTTTCGTGGTCCAGTACGCGGGGCTCGACGTTGATGCGGCGCACGAGGTGGCCCGCGTCATCGCGCGGGCGCGTTAGCGGGCTGCTGGGGCAGGGGGTTCGTTCTGCGGGCGCGCTCGCCGCCGCGAGCGGTGCCGCTCCCACCGCTATTTCTGCGCGCGCTCGCCTTCGGCCATCGTGGGGCCTTCCAGGGGTAGCTCGTCGGAGTGGGCGGCAAGTTGCTCGTCGCCTTCCACCATGGTGCCGTCGACGCTGTAGATGGTTTCCTTGCCGGGAAGCACGATGTTCAACACGATGCCCACCAGCGAGCCCACGGCCAGGCCCGAAAGCGAGATCGTGATGCTGCCCGTGGGGATGACGATGGCGCCGGCGGCGCTGTAGGAAATGCCGATCGACAGCACGATGATGAGGGCCGTGATGATGATGTTGCGCGACAGGGTGAAGTCGACGTGGTTTTCCACGAGGTTGCGAATGCCCACCGCCGAGATCATGCCGTAGAGGACGAGCGACACGCCGCCGATCACGCAGGCGGGCATGACCTCGATGATCGCCGCGAACTTAGGGCAGAAGGAGAAGAGGATCGCGAAGCAGGCGGCGATGCGGATCACGCGGGGATCGAAGACGCGCGTGAGGGCGAGCACGCCGGTGTTTTCGCCGTAGGTGGTGTTGGCCGGCGCTCCGAAGAGGGAGGCCAGAATCGTGGCCAGGCCGTCGCCCAAGAGCGTGCGGTGCAGGCCGGGCTCGGCGATGTAGTTGCGGTTGCAGGTAGAGCTGATGGCCGAGATGTCGCCGATGTGCTCGATCATCGTGGCGAAGGCAAGGGGCATGATCGTGATGATCGCCGTGATGGCCAGACCGGTGTCGAAGCCGGGTCCCGCGAGCGAGAAGACCGTGTTCTCCCACAAAACGGGCAGGCCGATCCACGACGCTTGGGCTACGGGCGTGAAATCGACGAGGCCCAGGGCCACAGCGGCCACGTAGCCGGCGATGACGCCGAGCAGGATGGGGATGATCTTCAGCATGCCCTTGCCCCAGATGTTGAAGACGACGATCGTGGCGATCGCGATCACGGCTACGAACCAGTTGGTCTGGCAGTTGGCCACGGCCGATGCCGAAAGCGTGAGACCGATCGCGATCACGATGGGGCCGGTGACGACCGGCGGGAAGTAGCGCATGACGCGGGCGGCGCCAAAGGCGCGGAAGAGGGCCGAAAGCACCAGGTAGAGCAAGCCGGCGCAGGCTACGCCCAAGCAGGCGTAGGGCAAAAGGGCCGTGTTGGCCACGGCCAGGTTGCCGGAAGCGTCGGGCAGCATGGGTGCGATGGCCGTGTAGCCGGCGATGAAGGCGAACGACGAGCCCAGGAAGGCGGGTACCTTGCCCTTCGAAATCAGGTGGAAGAGCAGGGTGCCGAGCCCGGCGAACAACAGGGTGGCCGACACCGAAAGGCCGGTGATCGTGGGCACGAGCACGGTGGCGCCGAACATGGCGAACATGTGCTGCAGGCCGAACACGATCATCTTGGGACGACCGAGCGCGCGGGCGTCGTATACGGCGTTGGGCGCGTCCGCGGCCCCCATCGTGGGCACGGCGATTTCGTCTTTCATTAGGTTCCTCTCCCGATTGCGGTGCATTCGGGTTCCCATTGTGCCATAGGTCGTGCACATCTGTCGGCGGATGCGCTCGGCCCTTGCGCGCGTGATAGGCTAGCGGGCGTAACGAATACGCTTGCGGCGAAGAGGAGCTTGCATGAAAACACTCGGCTACTACAACGGCACCTGGGGCCCGCTCGAGGAAATGACCGTGCCTATGAACGACCGCGCGAGCTGGTTCGGCGACGGCGTCTACGACGCGGGTCCGGCGCGCAACTACCGCATGTTCGCGATGGACGAGCACATCGACCGCTTCTTCCGCAGCGCGGCGGCGTTGGAAATCGAGGTGCCCGTGACCAAATCCGAGCTGGCCGACCTGCTCGAGGACCTCATGCGCAAGATGGATACGGGCGATCTGCTCGTCTACTTCCAGGTCACGCGCGGGACGGCGCCGCGCAATCACGTGTTCTGCCAAGGGCCTGCCAACCTGTGGGTGACGCTCGTGCCCTACGAAATCGACGAGGGGCATACGCCCGTGAAGCTCATCACGGCCGAAGACACGCGCTTTTTCCACTGCAACGTGAAGACCTTGAACCTCATCCCCTCGGTTATGGCGGCCGAAGCGGCCAAGCGCGCCGGTGCCTACGAGACGGTGCTCTACCGTCCGGGTGGGCGTGTGACCGAATGCGCCCACAGCAACGTGCACATCATCGAGGACGGGGCCTTCGTCACGGCGCCCGCCGACAACCTCATTCTGCCCGGGATCGGGCGGGCGCACCTGATCGCGGCCTGCGGGCGCCTGGGGATTCCCGTGCGCGAGGAACCCTACACGCTCGATCGCTTGCGCGCGGCCGATGAGGTGATCGTGAGCAGTTCGGGCACGCCCTGTATGCGCGCCTGCGAGCTCGACGGGGCGTCGGTGGGCGGCAAGGCGGGCGAGCTGGTCGAGGCCCTGCGCGCGAGCGTCGTGAACGAGCTGCTCACCGCCACCGCCTAGCTGTTCAACGACTGGCTGGAGGCGACGGACATCGAGCGCACGTACACCAGGCCCTTCAGCCCCTGGCAGAGCGGCAAGGTCGAGCGCATGAACAGGACGCTCGCGTAGGAGCGGCAGTACGCGCGCGCCTACGCGAGCGAGGAGGAGAGGGCGGCCGCCATCGCCCTGCCTCTTTCCGCCCGCCTGCACAACATGCAGGGCCTTTGCGCGCCGAACGGGAAACGGCGCTTCCAAAGCTCGTTTCGCAGGGGAAAGGCACGCGAAACCCGTCACGGCCCTGCGTTGTGAGCGGAACCGTGCAAGGGCCCTGCGGGATGAGCGGGATTTGCCCGTTCGGCGCGACATCCCCCTGCGTTTTGAGCAAAGGGCCCCGCATGCGGGGCCCGAGCGCTCAACCACGTGTACCGGCCCTGCGAAACGAGCAGGGAATCGCACCGGCCCTGCAGGATGAGCACGGGAATCGCATCGGCCCTGCGAAATGAGCAGGGGGATTGCACCGGCCCTGCGGGATGAGCGGGAGTGTGCAAGAAGCTTGCGGGTTGAGCGGGGCGCGGGTGAGCCAAGCACGTGTGATCCCCCTTGACTCACTGCAAGCGTACAATCGGGGCTATCTGCTGCGTTTCGGAATCGAAGGGAGCCTGCGTGAAACCGCGAACCGGCCCGTTCGGCTTCATCCTGTCCTTTGGCGTCGTGAGCATGCTCATGGACGTGGTCTACCAGGCCGCCCTTTCGGTGCAGGGCCCCTTGCTCGCCTCACTGGGCGCCAGCGCTGCCCTGGTGGGCCTGGTGAGCGGTCTGGGCGAGGCCACCTCGCTTGCCGGCCGCCTGGTGAGCGGACCGGCTGCCGACCGCACGGGCCGCTATTGGATATTCGCAATCGCGGGCTATGCGATCACGGGCCTCGCGGTGCCCGCCATGGGCTTCGCCGGCAGCGTCGTGGCCGTGTCGGCTCTTATTATCGTCGAACGCTTCGGCAAATCGCTGCGTACGCCCTCGCGCGACGCGATGATCTCGCATGCTTCGGCCAAGGTGGGACGCGGAAAGGGCTTTGCGATTCACGAGCTCATGGACCAGGTCGGTGCCTTTGCGGGTCCTCTGGTGGTGGCGGCGATTCTGCAGGCCACGCATAACTCCTTCGGAAGCGCCCTTGGCGTGATGATCGTGCCCGGCGTGGCGGCAATCCTCGTCTTGCTCGTCCTGCGCCGCCGCGTGCCCGACCCATCGGCCTACGAGGAAGGGGAAGCGGAAGGCGAGGCGGCAGGAGCGAATGCCGAAGGGGTCGCGCCCACGCAAGGCGTCGTCGGCGCGAACGCCGAAGCTCGTGCACTTGCTGCCGCGCCCGTCAAGCAGCCCCGCGCCAAGCTGCCCGCCCGCTTCTGGGCGTACACCTCCTTCTGCGGGCTCGTGCTCGCCGGCGTGGGAACCTTCGGCGTGATGAGCTTCCACATGGTCGACGCGGGACTGATGGACGCGGCATTCGTGCCCGTCCTCTATGCGATCGCCCAGGCGGTCGATGCCGTGTTCGCCCTAATTACGGGCAGCTTGTACGACAAATACGGGGTCAAGGTGCTTTTCGTGCTGCCGGTGGTGTCGGCGCTCGTGCCCCTGTTCGCCTTCGCGTCGTCGGTGCCGCTCGTCGCCGTGGGCGTGGCCTTGTGGGGCATGAGCCTGGGCGTGCAGGAATCGACGATGCGCGCGGCCGTGGCCGACATGGTGCCGGGCGGCAAGCGGGCCACCTCCTACGGCATGTTCAGTGTGGCCACGGGCATCGGTACCTTCGTGGGCGCTACGGTCATCGGCGTGCTTTATCCTCTGGGCCAGGCGGCAATCGCGGTCTACGCCATCGCCTTGCAGGTGGCGGCCTTCATCTTGCTTGCCCGCCTCGTCCGCCGCGCATAGGGGAGAGGTGCGGAAGGGCCGCGCCCCTCTGTTTCGCCCGTCTAGAGAAGGACGGCCCGGGAGCGCGCCTGCCCGGAGCGCGCCGTCGCCCACGTGCCGAAACCCCGCCACAGCCGGGAACTTTTCTGCACCCGGCCAGCCCGCGGCGGGGGCATCTACCGCTCGTGCTATCCTGCAGGCCATGCGAATCCGTACGACCAAGGAGCCTCCATGCAAGAAGAGCGCCGGGAATACATCGACATCATCCGCGATCTGGGCGGCGACCTGCCGGGACGCCGGGCGGCCCTCGATTTCATCCGCGAATCCGACGTCTACGTGCACGGCGAGCCGGCGCCCTTCCCCTACGTGCCCTACCTGGTGAACGACGACGACCTGGCCTTTATAGGCGACCAGGTGCGCATGGCCCATCGCATCCTCTGCAAGGTCATCCGCCGCTACCTGGACGATCCTTCCTATCGCGCCATGTTCAAGCTGCCGCCCGAAGTGGAAAAGCTCGTCTTGTTGCCCTGCGGCTACGATCAGCTTCTGCCCATGGGCCGCTTCGACCTCTTCCTCGACGAAGGTGACCGGTCCTACAAGTTCTGCGAGTTCAACACCGACGGCGCGGGCGCGGCCTCGCGCGACTATATGATCGGCCGGGCCCTCATGCAGGGTGAAGCCTTCAAGCGCTTCGCCGCCCGTCATACGGTGAGTCAGTTCGAGCTCTTCGATTCCTGGGTGTGCGCCTTCATGCGCATTTATGAAAGCGACGCCCATGCGGTCGCCCATCCCACGGTGTGCATCACCGATTTCGAAGAAAGCGGCGTCTTCAGCGACTTCAACCGGTTCATCGAAGCCTTCGAACGCAAGGGAATTCCCTGCCGCTTCGTGGACACGCGCAACTTCACCTTCGACGGCGAGCATCTGCGCGACGCGTCCGACGGCACGGTGATCGACGCGATCTACCGCCGTGCCGTGACGAGCGAGCTTTTGGGCCATCTGGACGAATGCCAGCCTCTCATCGATGCGGTGGCGGCCGAAAAGGTCTGCCTGATCGGGCATTTCCGCACCACGGTTGCCCATTCCAAGATGGTCAACATCGCCCTCTTCGACGACCGCACGCGGGCCTTCCTCACGCCCGAAGAATGCGCCTTCATCGATGCCCACGTGCCGCGTACCTACGTGCTCTCGGCCGAACCCGCGGGCTACACGCTCGACGAGGTCAAGGCCGACCGTGAGAAGTGGATCATCAAGCCGGCCGACGACTACGGCGGACACGGCGTCTACCCGGGCGTCGATTTCGACGCCGACGCCTGGGCGCGCATCGTCGACGAAAACCTCGACGCGGGCGCCATCGTGCAGGAGTTCTACCCGCCCCACCATGTCGACATCGTGCAGACCGCCTTTGGCGCCGAAGAGGAAGCCGACCCCGCCCAGGCTGCTCGCGTGGAATCGTGGCAGTCGATGCCGGGCGTCTATATGTACGACGGCGAGCCCGTGGGCTTCTACTGCCGTCTGGGGCAAGAAGGCGTGATCGCGATCGACCACGGGGGCTTGTGCGCCAACACGTTCAAGGTAGAGTAGGGCATACGGAGGTGGCAGGCAGCCGGGCGCTCGCGCCGGGGCGCCTGCCGGCAGCGCGCACGGTCGGGACGCCTTCGTGCCGGTCTCGCGCATGCGCCGTGTTGAAAGTCGGGCGAAGGAGCGAAAGACGACCATGATTTCGGCGCGCGAGCTGCGCAACAACTGCCGTACGGCCAACTATCAGCGGGGGCGCGACATCGCCGACCGGCCGTCGCGCATACTTGCACCCACAGCCGAAGAGACGTCGGTGCGCGGCGTGCGCCGACTGCGCCTTTCTGCCCGTATGCGCGGTACGGATCCGGGCGATATGTACGAAACCGAAGTCTTCATCGATCCCGTTGAAGGCGAAATTCTCGACTACGACTGCACCTGTCCGGCCGCCGACAATTTCAGCGGTATGTGCAAGCATGCGGTTGGCCTGGTGATGCGCTACAACGACGCGTCGAGCTCGTTCCGCTCTACGGGAAACGCACGCGCCCGTCAGACGTCGGGCGCCCTGTCTTTGATTATGGACCGCACCGCACCCGGTCCCCGCCAGGCGCAGGCCAACGTCGATTTGGATATGGAGCTGAGCTACTACTTCGACCAGTGGACGCTTCAGTTCAAAATCGTAGGGCCAAAAGGCTCGTATGTGCTGAAGAACATCGGCGACTTTTTGGACCACATGCGCGCGGGTGACTATGTGTCCTATGGAAAAAAGCTCGCCTTCAGCCACGTGCCGGGCAATCTCACCCCGCGTGCGCGCAAGATCTGGCGTTTCCTCGATGCGGCGGTGGAAGCGCGCCGCGAGCTTGCGCCGCTCGCTTCGTCGGGGTACAGCTACGGCTACAGCTACGGGTATTCAAGCGCGGTGCGCGTGGGGCGCGAAATGCAGCTGGCAAATTCGGAACTGCTCGATCTGTTCGGGATTTTCGAAGGCGAGCAGATCGATATTCTCGACGAAGAACAGGCGATCGAAGCCCAGGGCGCCTATCTGCTGCGCACGGGTCGGTCGCGCGGACGCTTGGCACGTGACAGGGACCGCATGACCGTCACGGTGCGCGAGGGCAAGCCCGAACTGGGAATTTCTATCGAAGCGGTCGACGGGGGCTTTGAAGTGAGCGCACCCGAACCCGCCCGCGTCGTGTCCGACGGCCAGCGCCTGGCTCTGTGGCGTGGCGACACCATCTGGCTATGCCCGCCTTCGTTTGCTTCGGCCCGCAAGGTGCTCGATGCCCTCTACGGCGACGGTGCCCTTTTCGTCGCGGCCGACGATGCCCCGCGCTTCGCGTCGACCGTGCTGCCCGTGTTCGAGGATGTGCTCGGCGCCCAGGCCCCCGCAGAACTCGACGCGCTCAAGCCGGTGCCCTGCGAGCTCGCCTTCTATTTGGACCGCACGCGCACGGGGGTCGTCTGCGACGCCCGCGCCGTCTACGGAGGCCGAAGCTTCCATGTGCTCGCCCCGATCACCCACGAGGACGCTCACGTGCGCGACCCCGAATCGGAAGCGGCGGGTGCCGAAGCGGTGCGTCGCTACTTCGCGGAATTCGTCGTGCCCAAGGGCGAGGCCGGCCGCACGGTGGGCAGGATCGCGATCGACGATGCCGATGCGATCGGGGAGTTGCTCTTCGGAGGATTGGCGGCCTTCCGCGAGCTGGGCCAGGTGTTCACCACGCCGGCTTTCGACAAGCTGCTCTTCGACGGCCATCCCACCGCGCAAACGGGCCTTTCCATTTCGGGCGACCTGATCAACCTGGACATTTCCGCCGACGAGCTCGAGCCCGAAGAGGTGGCGCGCATCCTCGACAGCTACCGGCTGCGCCGCCGCTACCATCGCCTGAAGAACGGGGCCTTCCTCAACGTGGGCGACATGGACCTGGCCCAGATCGACCGCTTATCCAGCGACCTGGGGATCAAAGGCAGCCAGCTGGGAACGGGAGAGGTGGAACTGCCCCTCTACGAGGCCTTCTACCTGAAGGACCGTCTGCCCGACGCCGACCGCGACGAGAGCTTTTCGGCTTACCTCGACCGTTTCGATGAAGAACGGGCCAAGAAGCGGGTCCCGCCCGCTTCGCTTGCCGGTATCTTGCGTCCCTACCAGGTGGAAGGGTTCGCCTGGCTGTCGCTGCTCACGAGCTGCGGCTTCGGAGGCATCCTGGCCGACGAAATGGGCCTGGGCAAATCGGTGCAGCTGATCAGCTGGTTGGTGAGCTGCTCCGATCGGGCCGATGCTCCCAGCCTGATCGTGTGCCCGGCGTCCTTGGTCTACAATTGGGCGGCTGAATTCGAGCGGTTCGCGCCGCAGATGCGCATCGCCACGCTGGCCGGGGCCAAAGCGCACCGGGTGGCCGAGCGGGCGCGTGCGGCCGCCGGCGAAGTCGATGTGATGATCACGAGCTACGACATCCTGCGTATCGACGTGGAAGACTTCGCGCAGATGAAACTCTTCAGCTGCACGCTCGACGAGGCCCAGTACATCAAGAACCAGTCGACCAAGGTGGCCAAAGCCGCCAAACGGGTGCGCGCCCAGCACCGGTTCGCGCTCACGGGCACCCCGGTGGAGAACCGGCCGAGCGAGCTGTGGAGCATCTTCGACTTCCTGATGCCGGGCCTTTTGGGTTCGGCCATGCACTTTCGCGAGCGGTTCGAGATTCCCGTGCTGGGCAACGACGAGGAGGCGCAGAAGAGCCTGCAGGCTCTCGTGGGGCCCTTCGTGCTGCGGCGGCTGAAGGCCAACGTGCTCACCGACTTGCCCGACAAGATGGAATCGCGCGTGTACGCCCAGATGACCGGGCCGCAGGCCAAAGCCTATCAGGCGAGCGAGCAGCACCTGCGCGATGCGCTCAACGCCCAGAAGCGCGAATCGGGGTCGCGCTCGCACGAGGCGGGCGCCAACGACATGAACAAGGTGCAGGTGCTTGCCCAGCTCACGCGCCTACGCCAGCTGTGCCTGGACCCGGCCCTCGTGTTCGAGAACTACAAGGGCGGCGCCGCCAAACTCGACACGATCGTCGACCTGGTGGGCGAGGGCATCGAATCGGGGCAGAAGATCCTCGTGTTCTCCCAGTTCACGAGCTTTTTGAAGCGGATCGCTGCACGGCTTGAGAAAGCGGGCGTGAGCTACTTTACGATCACGGGCGCCACGCCGAAGAAGCGGCGCCTGGAACTGGTGAACGAGTTCAACGCCAACGACGTGCCGGTGTTCCTCATCTCGCTCAAGGCGGGCGGCACGGGGTTGAACCTCACGGGCGCATCGATGGTGATTCATGCCGATCCCTGGTGGAACGCAGCGGCCGAAAACCAGGCGACCGACCGCGCCCACCGCATCGGCCAGGAGCGCACGGTAAGCGTGTACAAGGTGATCGCGAAGGGCACGATAGAAGAGCGCATCGTCGATCTGCAGGAGCGCAAGAGCGAGCTTGCGCACACCCTGCTGGCGGGTTCGGGCGCTTCGCTCGCCAAGCTGTCGACCGACGATTTGATCGCCCTGTTGTCGTAGCGTGCAATTGGGGGGGGCGGAGTGCGGAGGCGCCCCTCCTATATTTCGTCCTATTCGGTTGGCAGTTTGTTTTCGACTGACGTGTACGGCTCTTGGGAAACTGCGTGTAGGAAGGGGCTTACGCCGAAAGTTGTCAGCTGTCCCAAGAGCGCTGCCGCCCGCTGGCTCTCCACGATGCGTCCGTCGCGCACCCAACGGCGGAAAAACTGCAAGGCGGTCGACCGAATGAAGTGGGTAACCAGGTCGAATTCAGCTGTATCGAGCGTGGGGAAGGGGTTTCCCGCTGTCGCGTAGCGCTCCATCTGCATGCGGTAGAGTTTCCCGCCGTAGTCGTAGCGCCCACGCGTGCAGATAAGGCGCGTGGTGGGTTCGTCTTGCTGAGCGAGGAAGAGGAAGAACCGCACGGCATGCCCCTCGATGTCCTCGGGCGTTTCGGGCGTCTGTTCCGCTTCGTCGAAGAAGCGGTTCATCACGGCATCCAGATGCTCGTCGAAGAGGGATTCGATCGAATCGTAGTGAAGGTAGAAGGTCTTGCGGTTGATCTGCGCGCGGTCGGCGATCTGCTTGACAGTGATTTTGTTGGGGTCGATTTCCATGACCAATTCGGCCATGGCCCGTTGTATGGCGTTATGGGTGCGACGGTAGCGAAGGTCGTGTTCGTTTGCTGCCATAGAGAATCCCCCCAATTCCCACATTTTCGAAGGTGCGGCTTAAGCATCAGGCCCCATAGGCTGGGCAGTGATTGCAGAATCCCCGCTCCGTACACTCAGCAGCGTACGGGTTCGTAGGCGATTGTAACCGCTTGCGAGCCATCAAGACGCAGCTGCGTCAAAGAGGAGTTGGGAGATAGCATGACGACGAGCAACGTGAGCCGTCGCGGATTCCTGAAGGGTGCCTTTGCCGCGGGAGCCGGCCTTGCAAGCGCCGGGGCGATGACGACGACGGCTAACTGGTTTGCCGAAGCGGATACTTCTGCTGATGCGAACGAATCGACAGCGTACACGTACCACAACGAGCATTGTTTGTGCAATTGCATGCTGGAATGCACGGTGCGTGACGGCCGTTTGTGCATGGTGAAGCCGCGGCCCAACGACGACCGCCGGTTCCACAACATCTGCCTGAAGGGCATTTCGGAAATCGAGCATATTTACGGCGATTCTCGCATACAGACGCCGCTTAAGCGCGTCGGAGAGCGTGGCGAGGGCAAGTTCGAGCAGATTAGCTGGGACGAAGCTTTCTCGCTTGTTGCCGATGGACTCAAATCGGCCCAACAGAGCTACGGTAAGGAATCGGTGTGGGTGCAGTTCTCCACCGAATCCCAGCAGCGCTTGCCTCCGCTTTTGCCGACGATCCTGGGCGCTCAGACGAGCGCAATGAACGGCTACGATATGGGGCAGGGCAACGGCCAGGGGCAGGCGTTCGGATGGTCGGGCATGTTCGCCGAGAACACCATTTGGGATTGGCCGAACGCGCGCGTAGTGCTCCTGGTCAACTGCAATCTAATCGAAACGAGTTTGGTCTGGTCGCGCGGTATGCTCGACGCCCAGAAGGCAGGCACCGAATTCATCGTGCTTGACCCTCGTTTCAGCCCTACCGCGGGCAAGGCGGATCAATGGGTCGGCCTGCGCGCGGGCACCGACCCGGCATTCTTTTTGGGCATGGCCAACTACATCCTGCAGAAGGGCCTCTACGACGAGGATCACTGCACCAAGAACACCGCTCTGCCTTCGCTCGTGAACCCGCAGACGGGTGAAGTGCTGGGCGAAATGGAAGATGCAATCGACCCCAAAACGGGTTTGCCCGCCATCGACGAGAAGACTGGGGCGGTAAAGCGCCAGAAGCATCCGTACGTGTGGGATGCCGCCGTGAATGCCGCCGTGCGTCTCGATAGCGCGAAGAGCCCCGTGCTCGAAGGCACCTTCACGGTGGACGGCGTCGCCTATGAAACTCAGTTCAGCCTGCTGCGCGAGCAGATGAAAGGTTACACGCTCGATTGGGCGGCTTCGGTCTGCGACATCGATGCGAGCGTCATCGCCGACGTTGCCGAACGGTACGCCCAGGGACCTTCGATCATCGCCAACGGCGTGGGCGGCATCGACAAGTTCTCGAACAACGATATCGCCGGCCATTGCTATGCGCTCGTGGCCGCGTTGACGGGCAACTATGGGAAGCGCGGAACGGGCTGCGGCATCTACGGCTACCATGTGACCCCGTGGAATGCCCAGCTGGGCACCTGGCCTTTGCCGGAGGGCGTAGAGCCCGCAACTCCGAAGATGGGCTTCTACGATATGGTGCACAAGGACATGGGCATCCATGCCGCGCTCTTCTTCGGCGATATTCCCACTCAGAAGTCGGCGAATTGGGCGGTGACCGAAGCCTGGCTTCAGAAGCTCGACTTCGTGGCGATTGCCGATGTCTACCATTCGAGTGTCGTCGACTACGCCGACGTAGTGCTGCCTGCCTGCTCGAAGTTCGAGAACATCGACGAGATCGGCGGTCTGAAAAACGCCAACGGCTACATCCTCACCAATCAGAAGGTTCTCGACCCGCTCTTCGAGGCGAAGCCCGATTTCTACATCGAGAAGGGTATCGCCGACGCGATGGGCTTGGGCAGCCTGATGCCCGAAGATTCGGTAGCGTACGCAAAGGCCCTGCTCGACACTCCCGACCCCATGGTTGCGGGCATTACGCTCGACACGCTCAAACAGAACACGGGTGCCCAGCATCTGGTGGGAACCGGCGACATCCGAGGCGATGAAGTGGGCATGACCTATGACACGCCTTCGGGCAAGCAAGAGCCCTATTACGAGAATCTTGTGCCTTTCGGCCAGGCTTTTCCCGCTTGGGAAGCCCCCAACGAGGCGTATCCCGAAAACCCTTTGCGTGCGAAATACCCTTTGCAGTTCGGCCAGTCGCGTTCGCGCTTCCGCGTGCACTCCACGTATTCGGGTGCCAAGTGGATTCAGCAGTTCTACGAGCCGCATGTCGAGCTCAACGCGGCGGAAGCGGCGTCGCGCGGCCTTGCCGACGGCGATACCGTTGAAGTCTTCAACGATCGTGGCAGCTTCACTACGAAGGTGCGCATCAACGAGGCGATCAGGCCCGAAAGCGCCTTCATGGTTGAAAGCTCCTATAAGGACTTTTTGGGTGGCACACTCATGCAGAGCGTGTCCAACGACGCTATCAACGAACGGGGCTACGCGCTTCCCTTCGGGCCGATGATCCCCTTCAACGACACCTTGGTCGAAATCAAGAAAGCGGGCGAATAGACATGACACGATTGGCAATAGCTATCGACAAGCATCGCTGCATCGGCTGCAATACCTGCGCCAATGCGTGCAAGATGAGCAACAACGTGCCTGACGGCATGCTCTGGAATCGCGTCCTCACCGAAGGGGTCGACCTCTACGACGGCGCACAGGGCTCGTATCCGTATCTTTCCCGTAGCTACCTGCCCATCGCCTGCCAGCACTGCGACAACGCAGCCTGCCAGCGGGTGTGCCCTACGGGCGCGACCTATAAAGACGACAAGGGCCGCATTGAAATCGATTACGACAAGTGCATCGGCTGCCGCATGTGCATGGCCGCCTGCCCCTATAACGCGCGTACGTTTAACTGGAACGAGCCCAAGCGCGCAACCGGTTTCGACTATGGCGATGCCCGCGTGCCCGCGCGCCGAAAGGGCGTGATGGAAAAGTGCACCCTCTGCAAGGAGCGCACCGATGCGGGCGAGGTGCCCATGTGCGTGCTCTGCTGCCCGGGCGACGCACGCGTCTATGGCGATTTGGACGACCCCGATTCCGAAATCAGCCGTGTGATACGAGATAACCACGCATACGTCCTGCTGGAAGAGAAGGGCACCAAGCCCAAGGTCCACTACTTCAATTAAGGGGTTTCTAATGAATAAGCTTTCGGTACCATCGAAAATCGCCCTTGCCGTGCTTGCCCTGCTTGCGGCCGCGGGCTTTGGATGCTGGATCTATCAGCAGATCGGCGGTTTGGGCGTTACGGGCATGAACAATTCCACGTCGTGGGGCCTCTACATCGCGCTGTTCATGTTCTTCGTGGGCCTTTCGGCGGGCGGCTTGATCGTGGCCAGTTCAGCGCATGTGTTCAACATCGAGCCGTTCAAGCGCGTGTCCGTTCCCGCTATCATCACGTCGATCGTCTGCATCTGCTGTGCAGGCTTGTTCGTGCTCATCGACTTGGGTGGAATCGTGCGCGTTTGGCGCCTGTTCACGGGCCCCAATCCCACCTCTCCGCTCGTATGGGACATCACCGTCATCACTATCTATCTGACTATCAACGTCCTCGACCTGTACTGGTTGACAAAAGGAGATGAGCATAAAGTCAACGTGCTCTCGCGCATCGCGCTGCCTGTCGCCATTCTGGTTCATTCGGTCACGGCATGGATTTTCGGTCTGCAGATTGCCAAAGCCTGGTACTCCGCGATCATGGCTCCCATTTTCGTTGCCTCTGCCTGCGATTCCGGTCTTGCGTTGCTCTTGGTCTGCCTGGTCGCCCTCAATGCGAGCGGACTTTTCTCGTTCGATCGCACTCTGATGAAATCGCTCGCGGGCTTGCTTGCCGTGTTTATCGCGGTGGATGGTTTCTTCATCGGCTGCGAGTGCCTGACCATGGCGTACCCCGGCGCGGGCGAATCGGCTGCTCTCGCCGAAATGGTCGCGGGCCGGACCGCGCCCTTCTTCTGGTTCGAGGTTCTGGGCGGATTGCTGCTTCCCTTCCTTCTGCTCGTGTTCTCCAAGAACCGCGAGAAAACGGGGATCGTGGTCTTTGCGAGCGTGATGGTGGTGCTCGGCGTGTGCTGCAAGCGCCTGTGGTTGCTCTTCACCAGTTTCGTATATCCCAACGTGGCCGGGGCGAACGGCATCACGCTTGGCTCGCAGGTGGCACAGGCCGACCCCTTCGCCATGTGGAGCACTGTGGGCACTTACGCGCCCACGGGTGTAGAGCTGACGATTGCCCTGGGGACGATCAGTTTGGGCGCTCTTGCGTTCGTGGTGCTCTCGCGCCGGTTCCTTGGTGCGGACGCCGAAGAATAGTGTGCAACGAGACGGCGGGCCTGGGTACCCGCCGTCTTATTTACGATAGGAGGGGCTATGGTTTCGCATGAACGCGACCGCCTCGATCAGGCGCTTGCCTTCTTAGGCAACTCGCTGCTGGCGCCGCTGTCGCAGACGGGTCAGATGGGCCTTGACGAGGGGTTTTGGCGGACTTTTCCTAGTTTCGAGTCATCTGAGGTGCGCGCGGCTCTCGACCGGATGGCGCGCATCGTGCGGCGTGTCGCCTCATCCGATGATGCCGTGAGCGAAGTATCGGTGGAATTCACCCATCTCTTTGTGGGACCGCCGCGTCCGGCGGCAGCTCCGTGGGAAACCGCCTACCGCACGGACGGGCATGTGGGCTTCGGCGCGGCGACGGTCGACATGCAACAGCGGTTGGAACGTCTGAAATTGAAGGTTTCGAACAAGAACCGTCAATACGCTGACCATGTCGGTTTGGAACTGCTCTACCTTTCGGAACTGCTTCGCCGTGCGGGCGAAGGCGATGAAGAATGCGCCCAAGAAGCGCCGGCCTTTGCTGCCAAGATGGGGGAGTGGGTCCCCGCGCTGCGCGAACGGATCGCCCATGAGGCGTCTGGCGGCTACTACGAGGGAATCGCGGACGTCGCGCTCGCGCTGCTCGCATGCGTCTAGCGCGTGCCTCATTCCGGGTCTTGGTGCAGGGGATGCCACTTACCTTCACTGCTCGTAAGGGTCGCTGTTATTTGTTGCCGTATTGATTGATAGAATAATTACGTCCGTAATCAAGACCGTAATTACGGACGTTCTTTGCAAAGGTCGAAAGCTGCCACGGGGGAATAAAATGACGGGGACGCAGTCCCCGCCTTAAGGGCGGGCCAAGGCTTTTAAGCCAGCTTCTATACCGTGGTCATGCCATGGTGTTTCTGTTCCCAGTGCTACACCTCTTCGTACACGTCTACGTGTGATGTACCCGCAACGGCCATCTTGCCCAGCTTGGGAACGAGCTCCTTGAAGTGCGCGGAGGCCTGATGTGCTTCGAGGGCGGCGCGGTCGCGCCACACTTCCACGAAGCAGTAGCCCTGCGGGTCGTCGATCTTGCGGTTGAGCGTGTAGCTTGCGCATCCGTCTTCGGCGGCCGATGCCCTCACGAGTTCGCGGGCCAGCTCTTCGTAGGCGGCCGTGCATTCGGCGCGCACCGTGCGCGCAGCGACGATTCGAATCATGCGTGGTCCTTTCAATCAGCTTTCAGTGTAGCGGAAGGCGGAAAGGCGATTGACAAGGGCATGAACGCCGTCGCCAATCGCGGAATGCTCTCACTTCTTCGTCATCAATATCGCTAATCCTTTTGGTGGTGTATCGGAATATGCAATAGTATCGATACCATCATCTAAGGAGGAGATTCGGCCATGATAACGGGGGCGACGAAAAATAAGGTCGACGACGTTTGGCAGAGGATGTGGGAAGGCGGAATCACCAATCCGCAGGAGGTTATTACTCAGCTCACTTACCTCATGTTCATTCGGTCACTTGACGACCGCGAGTTTGAAAACGAAAGCACCGAGGAGCTCACGGGCGTAAAGCAAGAGCGCATCTTTCCTCAGGATGAGGAAGGCCGCCGTATGCGTTGGAGCGTCTTTAAAGACATGAATGCCGACGACATGCTCGTGGAGATCCGTGACCATGTGTTTCCGTTTGTGAAAACGCTCAACGATGGATCGCCGTTTGCGAGAACGATGCGTGATGCGACCTTTGGCATCAACAATCCGCGTACCTTGCAGAAAGCGGTTAGCGGCATCGATTCATTAATGAATGACTTTGAGAATCACATTGCCGACCTTGGCGACCTCTATGAATACATGCTCAATAAGCTCTCGACGGCAGGTCAGAATGGGCAATTTCGCACCCCCAAGCATATTCGCGACATGATGGTTGAAATGGTGGCGCCACAGCCTGGCGAACTGATTTGCGATCCCGCAATGGGTACTGCGGGCTTCCTTATTAGCGCTGCCGAATACTTGAGGAATCATGGCGGTATGTCCGATGATGATTGGGTGCTGTATAGGGGAGTGGCTGAGAAAACTGACGCTGATGGCCATGTCATCGAGCCGGGGCGATATCAGTTCTCGGGCGGTGAGACCGACCAGACCATGATGCGCATTTGCGCAATGAACCTTATGCTCCATGGAATTGATCAACCCGATATTCGTCTTATTGATTCCGTGAGCAAACAGAACACCATAAGTTCGAAATACGATCTCGTGCTCGCAAATCCGCCCTTCACTGGCAGCGTTGATGCTGAAGACATTGCCCCGAGCCTTAAGGCGATTTGCGATAGCAAGCAGACCGAGCTGCTATTTGTCGCATTGTTTCTAAGAATGCTTAGGGTTGGTGGTAGGTGCGCTTGCATCGTGCCTAATGGAGTGTTGTTCAGAACGAATTCCAAGGCTTATGTGCAGTTGAGGAAAGAGCTTGTTGAGCATCAGCAGCTTCGAGCAATCATCCATATGCCGAGCGGCGTGTTCAAGCCATACTCCGGGGTCAGCACCGCTGTGCTCATCTTCACGAAGACTGATGCAGGCGGCACCGACAAAGTATGGATGTACAACATGGAAGGCGACGGCCATACGCTCGATGACAAGCGTGAGCCCGACGAAGAGCACAATGATATCCCCGATATTCTTTCGCGGTGGGCAAACCTTGATGGGGAAGAGAAACGCGATCGAAAGCAGAAAAGCTTTCTCGTGCCTAAACAAGAGATAGTGAATAACGATTACGATTTCAGCTTCAACAAGTATATGGAAACTGAATACGAGCGTGTCGAATATCCTCCAACAAGCGAAATTCTGAATGATCTAGACAAGCTCAACCAGCAAATGGCGGAAGGGCTTGCAGAGCTTCGAGCCATGCTGGATGGTGGTGCGAATGACTAACAAACCCCCGTTTGACGGGGAGAGAGTGAGACTAGGCGAGCTCATAGGAAAGGCAAAAGTTAACCGTTGCGGTGACAGGCAATTCCCAGTGCTTTCGATGACTATGCACGACGGGATAGTGCGTCAAAGAGATCGCTTTAAAAAAGCGATAGCCTCAAAAGACACAAGCACTTACAAAATCGTTTATCCTCAGCAACTTGTAGTGGGCTTCCCCATCGACGAAGGGGTCATCTACGTTCAGAACTTCGCTGAGCCGGGAATTATGAGCCCTGCCTACAACATATGGGACATCGATACTTCGAAGGTGCTTCCAGCCTACCTAGAGCTTGCCCTTCACAGTCCACAGGCAATGACTTACTACGCAGCGCAGATGAAGGGAACGACTGCCCGCCGTCGTACGCTATCGTCAGACAAGCTGTGCGATATCAGAGTTCCTCTTCCATCATTGGGTAGACAGCTCCAGACCGTACGTTTATTCCAGCAAGTTCGGAGCTTATCGCATGTCAACGAAAGGAATATGGCCAAGCTTGACCTCCTCGTCAAATCCCGGTTTGTCGAGATGTTCGGAGATCTGGATAGCGATGACTCGAGGCCGCTCAAAGATGTTTGTTCAATTATTACCGACGGAACACACCAGTCGCCGAAGTTCGTTGACGAGGGCATCCCGTTTCTTTTTGTCAGCAATATTGCTTCAGATGTTGTCGACTACGAAACGAATAAGTTCATTTCAGCAGAAGACTATGAGCAGCTTATCCGCCGAACTCCAATCGAGATCGGCGACGTCCTCGTTTCCGCCGTGGGCTCATTTGGTCATCCCGCGGTTGTCAGAGATGGTAGGCCGTTTTGTTTTCAACGTCATATCGCGTATCTGAAGCCTCGGCATAACTTGGTTGACAGCGATTATTTACATGCTGCCTTGCTTTCGGACGACGCGCAAAGATATATGGATCGATGCGCAAAAGGCGTTGCCCAGCGAACTGTGACGTTGAAAAGCTTCAAGGAAATGAAGATTCCGGTCCCTTCGATGTGTCTCCAAGAGGAGTTTGCCGCCTTTGTCTCCCAGGTCGACAAACTGCGATTTGAGGCTCAGAAACAGAAAGACGAACTTCAGACGTTGTACGACAGCCTTGCCCAGGAATATTTCGCTATCTAGGATGCAACATGAACTTCAGCTTCCTCATGGAGAAACCCGAGTACAAGATGTTTTCCGGCGCATGCATCGACGCAGAGCGTACGTTTGCCTCTAGCGCAGCAATGTGCGTGCTCGCAGCAAGAAGGGCGATGGAGCTGGCGGTGAGATGGGTGTACGCCGCCGATTCGACCATGAACGAACCGTGGCGAGACAATCTCGCCTCGCTAATCCATGAGCAAAGCTTTAAAAGCAGCATGGACAGTGCGACATGGGGCCAGCTGAGATTCATTTGGAAGCTTGGCAATGAGGCTGCTCATACGGGAAAAAGGATTACGCCGCAAGATGCCGCTGTCTCATTGAGGGCTCTGTTCAATTTTGTGGAATGGATTGATTACTGCTACGGCACTGATTACCACAAGCGCACATTCTCGGTAAACGAGATTCCGGTTGTAAAGAAAGCCGTAGATGAGCAGCGGTACAAGAAGGCGATGGAAGAGGGTGCTGCGAAGGACGCACGCATTGCTGAGCTTGAAGAGCAAGTGAAAAGCATGCGCGAGCAGTTTGCAGCTGCAAAGCAGGAGCGTCCAAAAATCGAAGCTTTCAATCCCGATGAGATTCCCGAGTATGAAACGCGCAGACGTTATATCGACGTTGATCTTGAGTACGCGGGGTGGACGCTGGAAGACAACGTGCTCACTGAAGTTGAAGTGTCGGGAATGCCAAACGATACGGGTCTTGGTTACGTCGACTACGTTCTAATCGGGCGCAATGGCAAGCCGCTTGCCATTGTCGAAGCGAAACGTACGATGTACGATCCCAAGAAAGGCCAGCAGCAAGCTGAGCTCTACGCAGAGTGCTTGGAAGCGCAGTACGGTTATCGTCCTTTTGTCTTTCTAACCAACGGTTTTGAAACCTACTTTGCCGGAGACGGCAACACGCCAATGCGACGTTGCTCAGGTGTATTCTCACGAGATGACCTGCAGAGACTTATGAATCGACGTGGTCATGTTGCACCGCTCTCTCAGATGAAGGTGAACAAAGAAATTTGCGGTGGCAACGGTCGCTATTATCAGATTGCCGCAATCAAAGCGGTATGCCAGCACATGGAGGAAGGGCACCGCAGAAGTCTCGTCGTAATGGCGACAGGTACGGGGAAGACGAGGACGGCTGCCGGTTTGATTGATCTGCTTATGCGTGCCGGGGCGGTTACGAATGCCCTGTTCCTAGCCGATCGTGTTGCTCTCGTGAGCCAGGCGAAACACGCGTTTCAGAAGCACATGCCGTCGACGACGATGTGCAATCTATGCAAGCGAGCGGAGAAGGACGACGCAGCGAGCTCGCGTATCGTTTTTTCTACCTACCCCACAATACTCAATGCTATCGATGAAGTGAAAAGCCAGGATGGCAGTCGTTTATACTCGGCTGCTCACTTCGACTTTATTGTTGTCGACGAGGCGCACCGTTCGATTTTCAAGAAGTACCGTGAAATTTTCGACTATTTTGATGCGCCTGTCCTGGGCCTTACGGCGACCCCGAAAGACGAGGTAGACCGGAATACCTACGACTTTTTCGATGTGGAACGTGGCATCCCTACCTATCTTTATGAATACGACACGGCGGTGAACAAGGATCATTTCCTTGTTCCCTACTACAACATTGAAACGAAGACGACGTTCCTTTCGGAGGGGATAACTTACGATGACCTTTCCGAAGAGGATAAAGGGCGTTATGACGACGATTGGGAAGAAGCACAGGGTACAGCTGCGCCTGACTTCACCCCATCGCAGGCAGTGAATCGCTTTGTGTTCAACGAAAAAACGATTGACCAAGTGCTCACCACCCTCATGGATGAGGGAATTCGAGTAAAGGGCGGCACGGAGCTCGGCAAGACTATCATCTTCGCTCAGAACAGAAAACATGCTGAGATTATTGTTGAGCGCTTCGGAAAGCTCTACCCAAAGCTTGCAGCCAAAGGGTATTGCAAACGTGTTGTCCATACCGATGACTATGCTCCCGTGGTCATCACAGATTTTGAGACGAAGGACATGCCTGTCATTACGGTGTCAGTGGACATGATGGATACCGGAATCGACGTGCCGGAAGTCGTGAACCTTGTCTTCTTCAAGCAAGTGCGTAGCAAAGTGAAGTTTTGGCAGATGATCGGTCGCGGCACTCGTCTTTGCCCAGGGCTCGGCGTGCTGAACAAATCTGGTGCTCACGATGACAAAGATTGCTTTTATGTGTTCGACTGGTGCATGAACTTCGAGTTTTTCCGTACCCATAAGGACGTTGTCGAAGGGATAGCCCCAGAAGGCCTTCCTGAAAAGATTTTCAAGCGACAGGCATTGATTGTCGAGGCACTACAAAATGCAGCCTATGCGAACGATGACTGTCAACAGCTGCGGGATACGATTGTCTCGCATATGTCCTCTCAAGTGGGGGACCTTCGCGAGCCTTTGACGGCTACGGTGAAGCAGCATTTACGGGAGATAGACAAGTTCTCTCAAGTTCAGAACTTCCAATGTTTAACCGATGCCGACGTCGCCGATTTAGGAAAAATAGCTTCGTTGGTTCGTTCTGACGACGCCGACGAGTTTGCGTTGCGGTTCGATTCCCTTATGTACGGTTTCATGGCCGCTGTCCTTCTCGGCGACAAAACCGATGCATTTCGGTCAAGTGTCGTTGGTGTTGCCATGAGGTTGCAGGGGAAAGCGACGATCCCGCAGGTGAAGGAAAAACTACCCATCATTGCTCGCGTCTGCGAGGAGGGCTATCTCGAGAATGCTGGTGTATTGACGCTCGAGGAAATACGGCAGGAACTTCGCGATTTGGTCAAGTTCCTTAAAGATGACGGCAAGGGCAAGAATGTCGTGACCCGCATAGCCGATCCTATTATTTCTCGTACGGAAGGTGAAGTGCTTGAACCCGCGGAAGATTACGAGGACTACAAGCTCAAGGTCGAGCGGTACATCGAAACCAATGGGGATAAGACGGTAATCTCCAAGCTTCATAGAAACATTCCCATTACAACGTATGAGTTTGTGGAGCTTGGGAATATCTTCACTCATGAACTTGGGAACGAGACAGATTACGAGATGGCGTATGGGGATATACCTTTCGGTAGGCTCGTGAGGAAAATTGCGGGCGTCGATCATGAGGCGGCGATGGAAGCGTTTTCAGAGTTCCTTAATGACACGACGTTGAATCGCGATCAGTTGGATTTCGTCACGAATGTAGTGAGCTATGTTGAGGAGAACGGCTATATCGACCTTGCTAGAATCAACGAGGCGCCATTCGACAGACCAGCGAAGCTCATTCGGTTGTTCGATAAGAGCAAACAGCAACGTTTGGTGAAGATCATTCGCTCCGTCAATGACAATGCGACTACTCCGGCCGCATAACCTGCGATAAGGCGGCTAGAAAACCAGGGCCGGCGTAACCAGTGCCCATCCTGTCTAAAATCGTCTGGCCCATCCGAACGGTAAGGAGGGATCATGGACGAGGGTAAGGCGAAAATTGTGCAAATAGAAAAAATGATGGCGAGTGCACTTGATTCTCAACAACGAGATCTTTTGCGCGCCGTACTGTGCCATTGCCTTGATGAAGAGGCGCGGGATTTCGACAGCAAGGGCGCTGCTGGCAACGAAGCTATTCTCGAAGCGTTCTTCGCTGCCAAGAAGCTCGAAGGGTGTTCTGAGCGCTCGATTGGATACTACAGCTCCGTCCTGCGAAAATTCGTTTCTAAAGTAGGCAAGAGCTTGCGCGATGTGAGCACCGAAGATGTGCGCAGTTATCTCATTGGGTACGGTGACGGTTCTAGGGTTTCCAAGGTCACTGTCGATAACGTGAGACGCGTAATTTCCAGTCTGTACTCTTGGCTTGAAGCAGAGGACTATATCCTGAAAAGCCCTGTTCGGCGTATCAAGAAAATCAGGTCGCCGAAACTTTTGAAGCCCGTGATTTCTGACGAAGAGTTAGAGAAGATGAGGGACGGCTGCGTAGAGGCGAGGGATCTTGCGATTGTCGATTTACTCTCGTCAACCGGCATGCGTGTTGGTGAGCTTGTCCGGCTTAATCGTGACGATATCGATTTTGAGGGCAGACAATGCGTTGTGCATGGAAAGGGTGACAAGGAAAGGCGCGTGTATTTCGATGCTCGCGCTAAGGTGCATTTAGCTGAATACCTGGCTTTAAGAACCGATGGTGACAAAGCGCTGTTCGTTTCGCTTGGGAGGAATGCTCGCAGGCTTGAGATAAGTGGCGTCGAACTGCGGCTGCGAGAGCTAGGCCGTCGGCTTGATCTGCCGCGCATCCACCCGCATAAGTTCAGGCGAACGATGGCAACGCGGGCGATTGATAAAGGAATGCCAATTGAGCAGGTGCAAGTGCTTTTAGGACATAGCAAAATCGATACAACGCTCTGCTACGCGATGGTCGATCAGGAGAACGTTCGCCAATCGCATAGGAGGTATATCGCATAGTTGCTCGGTTCGCAAACCCCCGTTTGACGGGGAGGTCGTGCGACTCAACCAACTTTGTTCTAAGGGTAAATCGAGCCTGCGGCAGAAGGACATCGAAAACGACGGTCCCTTCAACGTGTACGGCGCATCAGGCATTGTTGGTCGTATGGGCACCTACCAGAACGAGCAGCCATATGTTGCCATTGTCAAAGATGGGGCAGGCGTTGGACGCACAATGCTCTGCGAGGGTAAAACCTCCGTTCTGGGCACAATGCAAGCTCTCCTTCCCAATGAGGGAACAAACGTTAGCTATCTCCTCCACTTGGTGCGTTCGCTCAAGCTCGGAGAGAACTACAGCGGATCGACCATTCCTCACATCTACTTCAAGGACTACGGAAAACAGGAAGTTCCTGCACTATCTGCAGGTCAGCAGTCTGCGATTGCTGAAAGGCTTGATTTGGCCGAGCAACTCATGGCACTCATCGACGACGAGACCGCCAAGCTTGACTCCCTCGTCAAATCCCGGTTTGTCGAGATGTTCGGAGATCTGGATAGCGATGACTCGAGGCCGCTCAAAGATGTTTGTTCAATTATTACCGACGGAACACACCAGTCGCCGAAGTTCGTTGACGAGGGCATCCCGTTTCTTTTTGTCAGCAATATTGCTTCAGATGTTGTCGACTACGAAACGAATAAGTTCATTTCAGCAGAAGACTATGAGCAGCTTATCCGCCGAACTCCAATCGAGATCGGCGACGTCCTCGTTTCCGCCGTGGGCTCATTTGGTCATCCCGCGGTTGTCAGAGATGGTAGGCCGTTTTGTTTTCAACGTCATATCGCGTATCTGAAGCCTCGGCATAACTTGGTTGACAGCGATTATTTACATGCTGCCTTGCTTTCGGACGACGCGCAAAGATATATGGATCGATGCGCAAAAGGCGTTGCCCAGCGAACTGTGACGTTGAAAAGCTTCAAGGAAATGAAGATTCCGGTCCCTTCGATGTGTCTCCAAGAGGAGTTTGCCGCCTTTGTCTCCCAGGTCGACAAACTGCGATTTGTTCGAACGAAGTGCTGAAGGTTGCTTCCCGCCGCACTCAAGTACTCCCGTTTCCGCCTGCTAGCTTTCCGCTCCCTCATCGCCTCGCTCCGCCAGAAGCAGGGGCGCAATCGTACGGGTGAACACGGCCAGCCATGCAAGCGAGATGCAGAAGCCGCCGATCACGTCGCTCGCGTAGTGCACGCCCAGGTAGACGCGGCTGAAGCCGATGAGCACGATCACGAGCGAGAACCCAATCGTCCCGATCCAGCGAATCGAACGCGACCGCCCGTAGTGCCAGATCATCCATACCATCAGCCCGAAGAAGGCCATGGCAACCATCGAATGGGCGCTGGGGAAGCTGTAGCCGCTTTCGGCAACCAGGCGGAAGCCGTCGGGGCGCGGGCGGGCGACCAGATGCTTGATCAGCTGGTTGATCACGAGCACCAGCCCCAGATTGAGGCAGGCGCAGATGCCCGGCCGTCTGCCCGGCGCGAAGGCCACCATCACCAGCAAAAGCACGAGCAGCGAGGTGACCGAAGCGATGTTGGAAATCGATTCCATGATCGGCGTGAGCGTGTCGTTGCGCAGGTAGGCTACCGCGAATGTGTAGGCGAGCGCGTCGATGCGCATGACCTCGCCCTGGGCCACGTGTTCGAGAATGCCGATGAATCCGATCACCGCCACGGCAAAAATGATCCAGCGCAGGTTTTTGCGAACAAGGTACAGGAAATCCCGCCCGGTTTCCCTTGCCTGGTTGGCGACGATCTTGTCGCTCTGCGTGCCGTTCGGTTCGGGTGCCTTCGTATTCAACCTGCCTCCTTGCGTTCGGCCCTCTATCATGCCACAGGGCATCCTGGTGCTCGCTATCGGGCAAAACCTGTAATTGACCGGTGATGCATGCCGCGTGTGCGCGTGCGAACGGTAGAATGGGTCCACTTATGCCGCTTGAAAGGATGCCTATGGGAACGATGAAGGATTGGCTCTGCGTGCCCCAGCCGCGGCTGGGGGCGGGCGGCCTGCTCGTCCTGCTCGTGCTGGGCTCTCTCACCGCGCCTCTGTCGCTTGACATGTACACCCCGTCGATTCCCGGCATAGCAGCCTATTTCAACACCACCGACGACGTGGTGAATCTCACGCTGGTGGGCTACTACCTCTTCATGGCCCTTGGCCTGCTGCTCTTCGGCCCCCTGTCCGACAAGTTCGGCCGCCGTCCCGTGCTGGTCGCGGGCCTGTCCGCCTACGCGCTCGCCAGCCTTGCCTGCGCCGCTTCTGCGAGTATCTGGATGCTCGTCGCCGCGCGCCTGGTGCAGGCTCTGGGGTCGGGCGCGATGAGCGCCGTGTGCACGGCCGTGGTGAAGGACGCCGTGAAGCCCGCCTATCGCGAGCGCATGCTCGCCGTCATCCAAATCATGTTCGTGGTGGGGCCGGTGGGCGCGCCAATCATCGGTGCGGGCATCCTCGCCTTCACCGGCTGGCGCGGGGTCTTCGTGGTGCTCGCCGCGGTGTCTCTGGTGCAGCTGGTTATGGCCCTGGCCTTCCGCGAGACTTTGCCGGAAGACGCCCGCCTGCGAACGAGCGTTCCCGCCACCCTTGCGCGCCTGGGGCAGGTGGCCAAGAACCCCGCCTTCATGGCCTTCCTGCTCATTTCGAGCGCCTGGGAGATTGGCTACATGGGCTACGTGTCGGTGGGGTCCTACATCTACATCGACTTCTTCGGCTTTTCTGCCCTTGGGTTCAGCCTCTTTTTCGCCGCAGCGGCCCTCATGTGCGCCGTGGGCCCGGCGGCTTGGCTGAAAATCTCGAAAGGGGTCTCGCGCCGCAATTTCACCACGATCGCCCTCGTCGCGTCGGTGGCGCTGGGCGTTGCCGTGCTGCTGGTGGGGAAGACGAGCGCTTTCGTTTTCTGTGGGCTCTTCCTGGCCTTCGTCTTCTTCGAATCGGCCGTGCGCCCCTACGCGGTGAACGTTCTGCTTGCCCAGCAGGATTCCGACGTGGGATCGGCATCGGCTCTCATTAACTGCACGCGTTCGCTCGTGGGCGTGGTGGGCATGTTCCTCGTGATCCTGCCCGTCTTCGGCGATTACGTCGAGGCGACGGGTTGGATGATGGCGGGCGGCTTGGGCCTCGCGCTTGTGGGTTGGGTCGTTATGCTGCGTTCGCGCCACACGCTGCGCGGGTTGGAATAGGGGGAGCGTTGGCGGGCGCGCCGAATCTTCTTGGCGACGCGCCCTCCTCTCGCGGTCCAGCCGACTTAGCGCAACGCCTGCGCAACGGCTGCCTTCAGGTCGGGGAGGGTTTCCTCTGCGAACCAGGGGTTCTTCTTCATCCAGATCTGGTTGCGCGGCGAGGGGTGCACCAGGGGGAAGAACCCCTTGGGCGTATAGTTTTTCCAGTCGTGCACGATCCCGGTGAGAGGCACCGACTTTTTCAGGCCCAGATAGTGGTGGGTGGCGTAGGTGCCCACCAAAATAGTGAGCTCGATGTGGGGCATCATCTCGAGCAGAGCGGGGTGCCATTTCTCAGCGAAGCCCGCACGCGGCGGCAGGTCGCCTGATTTTCCCTTGCCGGGGAAGTAGAAGTCCATGGGCACGATGGCGATGCGGCTGGGGTCGTAGAAGGTGGCGCGGTCGATGCCCATCCAGTCGCGCAGCCGGTCACCGCTCTTGTCGTTCCAGTAAACGCGCGTTTCTTCGGCCACGCGGCCAGGTGCTTGGCCGATCACCAGGATGCGGGCGCTTTCGCTTGCGGCGTAGAGGGGATCGATGCCGCGGGCCGTGTAGTCGGCGTTTTGCGGGTCGTTTTTGATGGCGTTGAAGATTTCGTCGAAGGTGGGCATGGGCATATCCTTCCCGTTCGGGTCTCGGCATCACTGTGCGCCGCGCGTGCGCAGATTTCCGTTGTCGTGGCAACGAACGCACGGGTTGCGGCTGTGGAAGGTGAGCCCTCGCCGATGCGGTGTGCCCTGCTCGCCGTGCGTCGCGGGTTGTCCCTCGGCGCACGGCGCCTCTAGATGAACCGCCCTGTCACGCTTTCGGGGAAGGCGCGCACCTGGTCGGGCGTGCCGCACGTCACGATGCGGCCGCCTTCGACCCCGCCGCCCGGACCCATGTCGACCAGGTAGTCGGCGTTGCGAATCACGTCGAGGTCGTGCTCGATCACAATCACGGTGGCTCCGGCGGAAACCAGCCGATCGAAGACGGCAAGCAGGGTGCGCACGTCGAGCGGGTGCAGGCCGATGGTGGGCTCGTCGAACACGAAGACCGAGGTGCCCTGGCCCTTGCCCATCTCGCTGGCCAGCTTCAAGCGCTGGGCTTCGCCGCCCGAAAGCCCCGGCGTCTCTTCGCCTAGGGTCAGGTAGCCCAGGCCCAGGTCGTGCAAGACCCCCAGGCGCCGCTGCACGAGCTTCATGCCGCGTGTGGCTTCCAGGGCTTCGTCGACGCTCATGTTCATGAGGTCGGGGAGCGATAAGGCGCGCCCATCCTTTCCGGTGCGCAGGATTTCGTGGGCATCGCGGTCGTAGCGCGACCCGCGGCAGTCGGGGCAGGTGATGTCCACGTCGGGGAGGAACTGCACGTCGAGCGAGATCTGCCCGGTGCCGTCGCAGGTGGGGCAGCGCAGGCTGCCGGTGTTGTAGGAGAAGTCGCCCGCTTTAAGCCCCCGCGCCTGGGCGCCTTCGGTGCGGGCATAGGCCTTGCGCAGGGCGTCGTGCACGCCGGCGTAGGTGGCCACGGTCGACCGCACGTTGATGCCGATGGGCGTGGCGTCGATGAGCTTGACCGTTTCGATGCCGTCGGCGGCGATCGACCTCACGTGGGCGGGCGCCGGTTGCGCGCCCGAAAGCGAAGCAAGGGCGGGCACCAGGCTTTCCAAGACGAGGGTGGTTTTCCCCGAGCCCGACACACCGGTGACCACGGTGAGGCGCCCTTTGGGCAGTTCTACGTAAAGCGGATGCACGGTGTGGATGGCGCCCGTTTCCAGGCAGATGCGACCCGCATCGAAGAGGCGCGCCTCGTCGACCGCCTCGCGCACGCGGTCCGTTTCGCCGGAAAGGAACGGCCCGATGCGCGAGTCGTCGTTCGCTTCGAGGTCGGCCACGGTGCCCTGGGCGATGACCGTGCCGCCACGGGCGCCGGCTTCGGGTCCCATCTCCACGATCCAATCGGCGTGGGCGAGCACCTGAGTGTCGTGGTCGACGAGCACCACCGAATTTCCGTCGGCCACCAAATCGTCCATGACGCCGGTGAGCCCGCGCAGGTTGAAGGGGTGGAGGCCAATCGAGGGTTCGTCGAGCACGTAGAGCACGCCGGTGGTGCGGTTGCGCACGGCGCGCGCGAGCTGCACGCGCTGGCGCTCGCCGGTGGAAAGGGTGGCGCCGGGCCTATCGAGCGAAAGGTAGCCCAGGCCCAGGTCCAAAAGGCGCACCGAGGTGTCGAGGAAGGATTCGCAGATGCTTTTCGCCATGGGGCGCATGGCTTCGGGAAGCGATTCGGGGACGCCTTCGACCCAAGCGACCAAATCGGAAAGGGTCATCGCGGTGGCCTCGTCGAGGCCGATGCCGCGCAGGCGAGGCGCGCGTGCGGCATCGGAGAGGCGGGTGCCGTGGCAATCGGGGCAGGTGCCTTCGGTAAGGAACTTCTCGACGCGCTTCATGCCCCGTTCGTCTTTGGCCTTGGCGAGGGCGTTTTTCACGGCGTTCACGGCGGAATAATAGGTGAAGTCGAGCTCGGAGGACTGGCCGTTCTTGGGGTTCAGGTAGTGCAGGTGATGCTTTTCCATCGGGCCGTGGTAGACGATCTCCTTTTCGCGCTCCGTAAGGTCGCGGAAGGGGATATCGGTGCGCACGCCCAAGTCGCGGGCCATGTCTTTCATGAGCGACCACATGAGGCTGCCCCAAGGGACCACGGCGCCCTCGTCGATCGAGAGGCTGTCGTCGGGGACCAGGGTCGCTTCGTCGACCGTGCGTACGATGCCCGTGCCCCCGCAGGCAACGCAGGCGCCCGCGCTGTTGAAGGCCAAGTCTTCGGCGCCGGGGGCGAAGAAGCTGGCGCCGCATTCGGGGCAGGTAAGGGGCTTTTCGGCGGCCACGAGCAGGCTGGGCGGCACGTAGTGGCCGTTAGGGCAGCGATGGCTTGCCAGGCGCGAGAACATCAAGCGCAGGCTGTTCAGAAGCTCGCTCATCGTACCGAAGGTGCTGCGGATGCCGGGCACGCCTGGCCTCTGGTGCAAGGCGAGGGCGGCGGGCACGTAGCGCACGTCGGTCACGTCGGCGCGTTCGGCCTGGGTCATCCGGCGGCGCGTGTAGGTTGAAAGCGATTCCAGGTAGCGGCGCGACCCTTCGGCATAGAGGATGCCCAAGGCGAGCGATGACTTTCCCGATCCCGACACCCCGGCGATGCCCGTGATGCGGTTCAGGGGGATATCGACGTCGATGCTCTTCAGGTTGTGCACGCGGGCGCCACGCACTTCGATGGCTCGCGGGGTGGTGGTGTGGTCGGGTTCGTTCATGGGGCCTCTTTTGCCGGCGGATGGTCGATGCGCTCGGTTCAAGTGTAAGCGTCTGCGCGCGCGGGGCAAGGTGTCGCGTGCGGCTATACTGCTCGTACGCGCCTGATGGCACGTACTGTTCCGTATGTTGAAGAAAGCCGGCCCCAATGATTTCCGTTGACGAGATGATCGCCCTCCTCCATGCCGACGTGGTGCCGGCGGTGGGCTGCACCGAACCGGCCTGCGTTGCGGTCGCCGCGGCCGATGCGGTGCGTACCGCCCGCGGCGACGATTCCGCCGCACCACTCGTGTCGATCCGGGTGCGCACGAGCCCCAACATCTTCAAGAACGGGATGTCGGTGGGCATTCCGGGCTATCCGGGTGTGGGGCTCGATTGCGCCGCGGCTCTGGGCGCGCTCGTCGCCAGGCCCGAAGCAGGCCTTTCGATTTTCGAAGGCGTTACACCCGCAATCGCCGCGGCGGCCGAAGACCTGTGCAGGCGGGGTGCGGTACGGGTCGCGATCGACGAGGGGGCGACGGGCGTCTACGCCTGCGTCGATGTGGAAACGGCACAGGCCACCGGTCGCGCGGTCGTCAGCGGCGGCCACACCAACGTGGTGGAGCGCGCCCGCAACGGCCGGCGCGTCTGGACTGCCCCTGCCGAAGCGGCCGCCTCCGAAAGCGCGGTCCTCGCCCGTCTCGGGGAGATGCGCATCGCCGATATTCTCCACCTGGTCGAAGAGGCGCCGGCCTCCGAGCTCTCCTTCGTGCTCGACGGGGTGGCGATGAACGACCGCGCCGCCCAAGCGGGAGCGACGGCCGAAGTAGGCGTGGGCATCGCCCGCGCGCTCGAGGGCGACGAGGCAGCGGATGTGCTGGGACAGGGGCTCGCCCCGCGCATCGCCTGCAAGGTGGCGGCTGCCACCGAAGCGCGCTTGGGCGGCGGCATGCTGCCCTGCATGAGCAGTTCCGGCGCGGGCACCAAGGGCCTCGTCGTCACCATCCCCGTGGCCGAAGCGGCGCGCGCGGTGGGCGCTTCGCCTTCGCGCACGGCCCAGGCGGTCGCCTTCGCCCACCTGGTCAATCGCTATATCAACCTGCAGGTGGGCAAGCTCGCGGCGGTCTGCACCTGCGTGGCGGCTTCCAGCACGGCGGCCGCGGCGGCCATGGCCTGGCTTTTCGGGGCCGACGAGGAAGGCGTGGGTCTGGCGGTTCGCAACATGGTGGGGACGGTCACCGGCATGGTCTGCGACGGCGGCAAGGTGGGCTGCGCCCTGAAGGTGTCGATGGCCTCGACGGCTGCGGTGACGAGCGCCCTGCTCGCCGCCCGCGGCGTGGGGCTTCTGCCGAGCGACGGCGTGTGCGCCCAAACGCCCGAACAGTCCATTCGCAACATGGCGCGTGTGGGCACTCTGGGCATGCGCGCCGCCGATGCCGAAATCCTCGCGATTATGCGCGAAAAGCAGGGGCAGTGACGGAGGAGGGCGGGTCGAGTCTCCTCGAGCGACGCTCGGTTCGCGCATCTGGGACGACGGGAGCCGCATTATGAACCTCGCGTGAAGCGTGAAGTGCAGGTTTCGTGCGGGGGTTCACAGGGCACTATCGTGTGCTAAAGTGACCACACATATTAATTAGTCGGATCAATACAGGAGTGTAGGCAATGAGGGAAATTCGCATTAGCGACACCACCATGAAAGCCGCCAAGGACGCCAAGTCCATCGATCTTTCGTTCAAGGAAAAGCTTGAACTGTCGAAGCTTCTGAACCGACTGTCCGTGTCCGTGGTCGAAATCGAAGGCATCGAACAGCCCAAGGTCGACAGCCTCCGCATCAAGTCGATCGCCTCGATCGTGACCGACGCGGTGCTCGCCGTGCCCGTCAAGCTCGACGGGGAAGACGTCGCCCAGATCTGGGAATGCCTCGCCGAGGCAAAGCATCCCCGCCTGCAAGTCATGGCGTCGGTGAGCCCCGCGCAGATGGAGTACATCTACCACAAGAAGGCCCCCGCCATGCTCGATTCGATCGAGCAGACGGTCGCCGCCGCCGCGGCGCTCTGCCCCGATGTGGAATTCATCGCCGAAGACGCCACCCGCGCCGACCAGGACTACCTGGGCGAGGCTATCTCGCGTGCCATCAAGGCCGGCGCCACCACGGTGACGGTCTTCGACGAGGCGGGCAACATGCTCCCCGAAGAGTTCGGCGCCTTCGTCGACGACCTGGTGAAGTTCGTTCCCGCACTCAAGGATGTCTCGCTCGGCATCGCCTGCTCCGACGCTCTCTACATGGCCAACGCCTGCGCCACCGCCGGCATCATGGCCGGCGTCGACGAGATCAAGGCCTCCATGTACCCGCTCGGCATCGCCTCGGTCGAAAAGATGGTCAAGATCATCACCGACAAGCGCGACCAGCTCGGCGTGTCCACCGGCGTGCGCACCACCGAAATCAAGCGCGTGTCCGATCAGATTCGTCGCATCTGCGAGAGCGGCGACGCCGCGGGCCCCTCGATGGCGAGCACGAGCGAAGTCGACGGCTCCATCCAGCTCGACGCCAACGACACAATCGAAACGGTGACCGCCTGTGCCGCCAAGCTCGGCTACGAGCTTTCGGCCGAAGACCAGGTCAACGTCTACGAAGCCTTCCGCCGCATCGCCGAAAAGAAGGACGTCGTGGGCAGTCGCGAACTCGACACGATCGTCGCCACGGCGGCCTTGCAGGTGCCCGCCACCTACGAAATCGTCGACTACGTCTTCAATTCGGGCAACCACATCCGCTCCACCGCCCGCGTTCACCTGAGCAAGAACGGCGAGGATATGGAATACGTGGGCATGGGCGACGGCCCGATCGATGCCGCCTTCGCCGCCGTCGAGCACCTGGTGGGCCAGCACTTCGAGCTCGACGACTTCCAGATCCAGTCCGTCACCGAAGGCCACGAGGCCATGGGGCATACGCTCGTGAAGCTCGAGGCTAACGGCAAGCTCTATTCCGGCCGCGGCATTTCCACCGACATCGTGGGCTCGGCCATTCGCGCCTTCGTGAGCGCCGTGAACAAGATCGTCTATGAGGAGCAGAACTAATGAAGCTTTCGTTTTCCACTCGAGGCTGGCAGAACCGTTCCTGGGACGAATTGGTCGGCCTCGCAACTGAAATGGAATTCAACGGTATCGAGGTGAGCGACGTCCAGGCCAACGAGGCCTTCTCGGGCAAGGGTGCTCCCTTCGACCGCTCGATCGCCCGCGCCACGGCCCGCGACCTGCGCGGCAAGGGAATTGAAATCCCCGTCTTCGACACGACGATCGACATTTCCGATGACGTCGACCACGTCGAAGAGGTCAAGCAGCTCATCGACCTGGCCGCCATCGCCGGCGCCCAGAGCGTGAGCGTCAAGGCCCACCACGACAACGAAGACCGCGTGCGCGCCGCGCTTTCGGCCCTCATCGACTGCGCCCGCGAGCAAAAGGTGTCCATCCTGCTCGAAACCACCGGCATCTACGCCGATACCGAACGCTTGGTGAAGATGCTCGACGAATTCGCGAGCGACTACATCGCCGCCTTGTGGGACGTCCACCATCCCGTGCGCGACTTCGGCGAGAAGCCGGCAATCACGATTCGCAACCTGGGTGCCTACGTGCGCCACGTGCACATGCGTGACTCTTCCGACGACGGCGACTTCAACCTGGTGGGCGAGGGCACTCTGCCCATCGCCGACGTGATGCGCGCGCTCGCCTCGGTCAACTACGACGGCTTCGTTTCGATCGAATGCGAGCCCACCTGGATCGACGGCCTCGACGACCCGAGCGTCATCTTCCCTTACTACGTCAACTACATGAGCCGCTTCGACGACACCAAGAAGGCGCGCAACCCCCTGATCTTGAACCACGACGGCACGGGCCAGTACGTCTGGGAGAAAGACGAGCTCATCGACCTCACCTTCCCCCAGGTGCTCGACCGCATGGTGCAGGAATTCCCCGACCAGTACGCCTTCCGCTACACCACGCTCGATTACACGCGCACCTACGAAGAGTTCCGCGACGACGTCGACAACTTCGCTCGCGCCCTGCTCTCGCTGGGCGTGAAGCCGGGCAGCAAGGTCGCCATCTGGGCCACCAACGTGCCGGCCTGGTTCATCACCTTCTGGGCTACCACCAAGATCGGCGCCGTGCTCGTCACGGTCAACACCGCCTACAAGGTACATGAAGCCGAATACCTCCTGCGCCAGTCGGACACGCATACCCTCGTCATGATCGAGAGCGCGCTCGACTCCAACTACAAGGACATCATCAACGAGCTCTGCCCCGAAATCGCCGAAAGCACGCCGGGCGAGCCCCTGCACTGCAAGCGCTTGCCCTTCCTGCGCAACGTGATCACGGTCGACTTCAAGATGCCGGGTGCCCTCACCTTCGACGAGGCCTTCGACCGTGCCGACTTGGTCCCGCGCGAAGAGGTGCAGCGCTTGGCCGACAAGGTCCAGCCCGACGACGTGTGCAACATGCAGTACACGAGCGGTACGACCGGCTTTCCCAAGGGCGTCATGCTCACCCATCGCAACGTGGTCAACGACGGCAAGTGCATCGGCGACCGCATGGGCCTTTCCACGGCCGACCGCATGATGGTCCAGGTGCCCATGTTCCACTGCTTCGGCATGGTCCTTTCGATGACCTCGTCGATGACCCATGGCGCCACCCTGTGCCCCATGCCCTACTTCAGCGCCCGCGCGTCGCTGTCCTGCATCACGCAGGAGCGCATCACCTGCTTCAACGGCGTGCCCACGATGTTCATCGCGATGTTCAACCATCCCGATTACAAGAAGACCGACTTCTCTCACATGCGCACGGGCATCATGGCCGGTTCGGGCTGCCCGCCTGAGCTCATGCGTCGCGCCGCCCAGCCCGACGAGATGAACATGCGCGGCATCGTGAGCGTCTACGGCCAGACCGAATCGTCGCCCGGCGCCACCATGTCGGCCTGGACCGACCCTCTGTGGCTGCGCACCGACACGGTGGGCTACGCTTTCCCGCACGTGGAATGCAAGGTCATCGACCCCGATACGGGCGAAGAGCTGCCCGCCGGCGTCAATGGCGAGTTCTGCAGCCGCGGTTACAACACGATGAAGGGCTACTACAAGATGCCCGAAGCCACCCGCAGCACGGTCGACGAAGAGCGTTGGCTGCATTCGGGCGACATCGCCATGCACGACGAGCAGGGCAACTACATCGTGACCGGCCGTTTGAAGGACATGATCATCCGCGGCGGCGAGAACCTCTATCCCAAGGAGATCGAAGAGTTCATCTACACCCATCCCAAGGTGCAGGACGTCCAGGTCATCGGCGTGCCCGACAAGAAGTACGGCGAAGAGGCTGCGGCCTTCATCATCCTGAAGGCGGGGGAGACCGTCTCCGAAGACGAGATGCGCGAGTTCATCAAGACCCACATCGCCCGCCACAAGGTGCCCCGCTACATCCGCTTCGTCGACGAGTTCCCCATGAACGCCGCCGGCAAGGTGCTCAAGTACAAGATGCGCGAAGCCATGGCCAAAGAACTCGGCGTGGAAGACCTACTCGACAAGAAGAAGTGATCTCGCGCGGGCGCTCGGCTCTCGCGCCGGGCGCCCGCTTCTCTTCGCAATAGAAATCGTTTTCAAAACCCTACGAAAAGGAGGGCTTAGCATGGCACGTCCTATGACCATTGCCGAAAAGATTCTCGCGGCCCACGCCGGGCTCGACGAGGTCGTTCCCGGCCAGCTCATCGAATGCGACCTCGACCTGGTGCTTTCCAACGACGTCACCGCGCCGATCGCCATCGACGAATGCCGCAAGATCACCGACCGCGTGTGGAATCCCGACCGTGTCGTCATGGTGCCCGATCACTACACGCCCGCCAAGGACATCAAGAGCGCCGAACTGTCCAAGCGCGTGCGCGACTTCGTCCGCGAGCAGGGCATCAGCCACTACTGGGAAGTGGGCAAGGTCGGCATCGAGCACGCCCTTTTGCCCGAACAGGGCGTTTGCGTTCCCGGCGACCTCATCATCGGCGCCGATTCCCACACCTGCACCTACGGCGCTCTGGGCTGCTTCTCCACGGGCGTGGGCTCCACCGATGCCGGCGTGGGCCTGGCTACGGGCCGCGCCTGGTTCAAGGTGCCCGAAAGCATCAAATTCGAAATCGACGGCGAACTTGCCCCGGGCGTGTCGGGCAAAGACGTGATCCTGCACATCATCGGCATGATCGGCGTTGACGGAGCCCTCTACAAGGCTATGGAATTCACCGGCTCCACCATCCGCTCGATGAGCATGGACGGCCGCATGACCATTTCCAACATGGCTATCGAAGCGGGCGGCAAGGCGGGCCTCATCGAGGTCGACGACATCACGCGCGCCTACGTCGATGAGCGCAAGGAACGCGACTACGTGGAATATCATTCCGACCCCGACGCGACCTACGCGGCCGTCTACCACATCGACGCGACGCAGATCGAGCCCACGGTGGCCCTGCCGCATCTGCCTTCCAACACGCGCCCGGCCCGCGAATGCCGCGACCTCGCCATCGACCAGGTGGTTATCGGGTCGTGCACCAACGGCCGCATCGAGGACATGCGCGCTGCGGCTGCGGTGCTCAAAGGCCGCACGATCGATCCCCGCGTGCGCTGCATCATCATTCCGGCGACCCAGCAGATCGAGCGCCAGTGCATCGAAGAGGGGCTCACCCAGATCTTCCTCGATGCCAACTGCGCGGTGAGCACCCCTACCTGCGGTCCCTGCCTGGGCGGGCACATGGGCTGCCTGGCCCATGGCGAACGCGCGGTGGCCACCACCAACCGCAACTTCGTGGGCCGCATGGGCGACCCCACGTCGCAAGTAATCCTGGCCAACCCCGTCGTGGCGGCGGCGTCGGCGGTGGCAGGCCACGTGGCCTTGCCCGAGGACTTGGACTAGAAAGGGAAGCGACATGAAGTTCGAAGGAAACGCGCATCGCTACGGGCGCGACATCGACACCGACGTGATCATTCCGGCGCGCTACCTGACCACCACGGTCCCCGAAGAGCTCGCCAAACACTGCCTGGAGGATTTGGACCCCGCCTTCGCGTCGAAGGTGGAGCCGGGCGACATCCTGGTGGCCGAAGAAAACTTCGGCTGCGGATCGTCGCGCGAGCACGCGCCTATCTCGATCAAGGCGGCCGGCGTGAGCGTCGTCATCGCCAAAAGCTTCGCCCGCATCTTCTATCGCAACGCGATCAACATCGGCCTGCCCATCATGGAATGCGCCGAAGCGGTCGACGGCATCAAGGCCGGCGATAGGGTGGCGGTCGACGCCGATACGGGCACGATTGCCAACCTCACCACGGGCCAGGTCTTCCATGCCCAGCCCTTCCCGGACTTCATCCAGGAGATTATCGCGTACGGCGGTCTCATCCCGCGCACCAAGGCCCTACTCTCCAGGGACCGGGCTGCCTCGTAGGGGCGCCGTTCGTACGCGTTCCATCATCAATGTGTGACAGAACCCGCCCCATCGGGGCGGACTTAGCTACCTGCAACCATCGGAGGCAAACATGAGCAGGAAAATCGCCATTTTCGACACCACCTTGCGCGACGGCGAGCAATCGCCCGGCGCGTCCATGAACACCCAGGAAAAGCTCGTCGTGACCCGTCAGCTCCTCCGTTTGGGCGTCGACGTCATCGAAGCCGGCTTCCCCATTTCCAGCCCCGGCGACTTCCAGTCGGTGCAGCGCATCGCTGCGGAAGTGGGCGACCGCGCCGTGACCTGCGCCCTTTCGCGCGCCGTTGACAAGGACATCGACGAATGCGGTCGCGCCCTGGCCGACTGCCCGCGCCCCCGCATCCATACCGGCATCGGCGTGAGCCCTCAGCATCTGAAGTACAAGTTCCGCGGCATGAGCCTGGAAGAGGCCATCGACCGCGGCGTGCACGCGGTCAAGCGCGCCCGGAAGTACACCGACGACGTCGAGTTCTACGCCGAAGACGCCGGTCGCGCCCCCTTCGAGGACCTGGCCCGCATGATCCAAGCCGCCGTGAAGGCCGGCGCCACGGTCGTCAACATCCCCGATACCACCGGCTACGAGATGCCTTGGGTCTTCGGCGAGCGCATCAAGTACCTGCGCGAGCACGTCGACGGCATCGAAGACGTTACCATTTCGGTGCACTGCCACAACGACCTGGGCATGGCCACCGCGCTTGCCATGGAAGGCGTGCGCAATGGCGCCACCCAGATCGAGTGCACGATCAACGGCCTGGGCGAGCGTGCCGGCAACACCGCCATGGAAGAAGTGGTCATGGCGATCAAGATGCACGGCGAAGAGCTCGACGCCCATACCGACATCAACCCCTCGGAATTCCTGCAGGCTTCCCGCCTGGTGAGCTCGATTACCGGCTTCCCCGTGCCGCCCAACAAGGCCATCGTGGGTTCCAACGCCTTTTCGCACAGCTCGGGCATTCATCAGGACGGCGTCATCAAGGGGCGCGACACCTACGAGATCATCGACCCCACGCTGGTGGGCGCCAAGGGTTCGAGCATCGTCCTGTCCGCCCGCTCCGGCCATGCCGCCCTGCGCAAGCGCCTCGAGGATTTGGGCTACGAGGTGGGCGACAAGGAGCACTTCGACAAGATCTACCGCGACTTCCTCGATCTGGCCGACCGCAAGAAGGAGGTCATGGACGAAGACCTGCACTCCCTCATGGGCGAGCGTGCCCGCAACGAGGACGCCCTCTACACCCTCAAGGCCACGCAGATCAGCTGCGGCCAGCCGCTGACCCCCACGGCGACCGTCACGATCGCCGACCCCGAAGGCCACGAGCACATCGCCTGCGAGTACGGTACCGGCCCGATCGACGCCCTCTATAAGGCCATCGACAAGATCGTGAAGGCCGATTGCGACTTGAGCGAGTACAGCGTGCAGTCGGTCACCCGCGGCATCGACGCCCTGGGCGAGGTAACCGTCCGCATCATGTCGGCCGACGGCGAGGTCTACAGCGGCCGCGGTTCGGAATGCGACATCACGGTGAGCTCGGCCAAGGCCTACCTCAACGCCTTGAACCGCATGATCCGCAAAGAGCACTAGGGAGCGCGCGTGGAAACGAAGAAGATCTGCCTCCTTCCCGGCGACGGGATCGGTCCTGAAATCATCGCGGAAGGCGTGAAGGTCCTTGACGCGGTGGGGAAGAAGTACGACGTCGCCTTCGATTACGAGGAAGCCCTCATCGGTGGCTGCGCGATCGACGCCGTGGGCAACCCTCTGCCCGAAGAGACGCTCGACGCCGCCCGCGCGAGCGACGCGGTGCTGCTCGCGGCCGTCGGCGGCCCTAAGTGGGACACCACCGACAGCTCCAAGCCCCGCCCCGAACAGGGCCTTTTGGGCATTCGCAAGCAGCTGGGCCTCTACACCAACCTGCGCCCCGTGCGCATCTTCGACGCCCTGCGCGACGCGTCGACGTTAAAGCCCGCCGTGGTGGAAGGCGTCGATTTGGTCATCGTGCGCGAGCTCACGGGCGGCCTCTACTTCGGCCATCGCGAGCGCTTCTACGACGAAGAGGGCGCCGGTGCCCACGGCGGTCGCGGCCAGCGCGCCGTCGACACGCTCGAGTACCGCGAATACGAAATCGAGCGCATCGCCCGCCAGGCTTTCCGCGCCGCGCAGTCGCGCCACGGCCGCGTGCACAGCATCGACAAGGCCAACGTGCTCGATACCTCTCGTCTGTGGCGCGAGGTCGTCCATCGCGTGCACGACGAGGAATTCCCCGAAATCGAGCTCGTCGACATGCTCGTGGACAACACGGCCATGCAGTTGGTGAACAACCCGCGCCAGTTCGACGTGATCGTGACCGAAAACATGTTCGGCGACATCCTTTCCGACGAAGCTGCCCAGATCACGGGCAGCCTGGGGATGCTTGCGAGTGCGTCGCTCGGCGACGGGGTGGGACTCTTCGAGCCCAGCCATGGGTCGGCGCCCGACATCGCCGGCCGGGGCATCGCCAACCCCTTGGCTCAGATCCTGTCGGTGGGCATGATGCTCCAGTACGCCTTCGGCATGGTCGACGCGGCCAACGACGTGACCCGCGCCGTGTCGCAGGTGCTCGACGAAGGGTGGCGCACGGGCGATTTGGCCACGAGCGCCACGCCTGCCGACAAGGTGATGGGTACGGTGGCCATGGGCGATCTGGTTGCCCGGCATATCGCCGGCTAACCGAACGCCGTGCCTTGGAAAAGGGCCCGCACGCACGTGCGGGCCCTTTTGCGTTCTCGCATCTTCACCGTATTCACTTGTTTTATGTTCGTTTCAAAAAATTTGCACTAAAATAGTCGCCCGTGCGCATGCGCACAGCAATACGTACCGAACATGAAGAAGGTGCTCGCATGGCGAAGAAGATCATCCTCGACTGCGACCCCGGCCACGACGATGCGGTTGCCCTCCTCCTTGCGGTGGGCAACCCCGAAATCGACCTGCTGGGCGTCACGACGGTCGGCGGCAATCAGAGCCTCGACAAGGTAACCTACAATGCGCGCGCGGTCCTCGAGAAAGCTCACGCGACCGACGTTCCCGTCTATGCCGGGTGCGATCGTCCGCTTACTCGCCCGCAGGAAGTCGCGGCCTCGATTCACGGCGAAACCGGTCTCGATGGCGTCGAGCTCCCCGTGCCCACCCGTCCGCTCGAAGACATGCACGCAGTCAACTACATCGTCAAGACCATCATGGAAAACGAACCCGGCACGATCACCCTGGTCCCCACGGGTCCGCTCACCAACATCGCGATGGCCTGCCGCATGGAGCCTGCGATCGTCGACCGCGTGAAGGAAGTCGTCCTCATGGGCGGCGGTTACCACGTGGGCAACTGGAGCGCCGTGGCCGAATTCAACATCAAGGTCGACCCCGAAGCCGCCCATGTCGTCTTCAACGAGCCCTGGCCCCTCACCATGGTCGGCCTCGACCTCACCCATCAGGCCCTCTGCACGCCGGAGGCCCAGAAGCAGATCGAATCGGTGGGGACCCCGCTTGCCACCTTCGTGAGCGGTCTCATGGACTTCTTCCGCAAGACCTACCAGGACAACCAGGACTTCGTCGACCCGCCGGTACACGATCCCTGCACCGTGGCCTATCTGATCGACCCCACGTGCGTGCAGACGCGCCGCTGCCCGATCGACATCGAGATTCACGGCGAACATACCCTCGGCATGACGGTCTGCGACCTGCGCGGCCCCGAGCCCTCCGCCGACGAATGCCACACCCAGGTGGCCACCAAGCTCGATTTCAAGAAATTCTGGGACCTCGTAACCGACGCAATCGAAAGGATCGGCTAACGTCATGTCCGCAACCGAAACCAAGAAGGGGTCCATCGTTTCGCTGATGGCAGCCCTGCTGGTGGCTATCTTCGCCTTCCAGCTCAACGCTTCCATGCTCTCGCCTGCGCTGGTGACCATGCAGGCGGAACTCAACACCACCGAAGTCGCCATCGGCAACACGCAGACCGTCTTCTTCACGGCGGCCGCCCTCTTCTCCCTCTTCCTTCCGCGCCTTGCCGACCTCGTCGGCCGCAAGAAGGTGCTTACCGGCATGCTTGCCATCACCGGCCTGGGCTGCATCGTGAGCGCCCTTGCCCCCAACGTCGACGTGCTCATGGTGGGTCGCGTCATGCAGGGCGTCGCCGGTCCGGTGGTCCCCATGTGCCTGATCATGCTCCATGCCGAAATCACCGAAGAGGCCCGCTACACCCGCTTGATGGCCATTCTCACCTCGGTCAACGGCGGTATCGCCGGCGTCGACGCCCTTTTGGGCGGCTGGCTTGCCGGTAACTTCGGCTTCCGTTCGGTCTTCGCCGTCATGGCGGTCGTGGCGGCCGTTGCCGTCGTCCTCATCACCGTCTGCTGCAGGGAAACCACCGCCGAAGAGACCCCCAAGATGGACTGGGCGGGCGTCTTCTCGCTCGGCATCGCCTTCTTGGCCGCCTATCTGGCGATTAACGAAATCCAGAAGCTGGCCGCTGCCAACTTCGGCCTGGTCGCCCTCCTTGTTATCGTCGCCGCTGTCTTCTTCGTCATCTTCTGGAAGATCGAAAACAAGAAGCAGCATCCCATGGTGGCCACGCACTACCTGCGCCAGCGCCGCACCTGGGGCCTTTTGCTCACCACATTGCTCACGATGACGGGCGTCTTCGCTATCATGAACGGCGTCGTGCCCGCCATCGCCCAGGACCCCAACATGGGCGTGAACATGGGCGCCGACGTCGTATCCTTCGCCACGCTGACCCCCTATGCGCTGCTCGGCCTTGTCTTCGGCCCGGTTGCCGGCATCCTCGCGAGCAAATTCGGCTACCACACGGTACTGCGCTGCGGCCTGCTCGTGAGCATCCTGGGCGTTTTGTTCGGCATCTTCCTGTGCAATAACGCGAGCGTGGTGGGTCTCGTCGTGATTTCGGTCGTGCTCGGCGTTGCCTACGCCGGCACCGCCAACATCATGCTCAACGGTTTGGGCATCGTGCTGTCGCCCAAGGACAATCCCGGCTATCTGCCCGGCATGAACGCCGGCGCCTTCAACCTGGGTGCGGGCCTGTCCTACGCCGTCCTCTACGCGGTCATGCAGCAGATGGCCCAGGGTGCAGGCGTCGTGGCCGGCTACGTGTCGTCCATGGTGGCGGCCGCCGTCCTGCTTGGCCTCGCCCTGGCCGTCTCCTTCCTCATCCCCAAGGAAGAGGACGCAGACAACAGCTAATCGGCACCGTGCACGGTGCTTGTCGCCGGCTGGGCATCGCGCCCGGCCGGCGTTTTCGTATCGATGCGGAAAGAGGAAATCCCCGTGAGCAATGTAGTGGTTTTCGGCAGCCTCAACATGGATCTGTCAATCGCAAGCGACCATATGCCCATCTTGGGCGAAACGGTCATCGGGCACGACTTCATCACCAACCCCGGCGGCAAGGGAGCCAACCAGGCGGTAGCCGCCGCCAAGCTCGGCGCTAGCGTGCGCATGCTCGGCGCCGTGGGCACCGACGCTTTCGGCGACCAGATGATCGCGGCGCTTGCCGAATACGGCGTTCAGTGCGATCACCTCCTGCGCACCGACGCGGCGTCTACCGGCGTGGCCCTTATCACCCGTGTCGCGGGCGATAATTTCATCACGATCGATTCCGGCGCCAACATGGTGCCGCGCATCGATTACGTCCGCCGCTCGCTCGACGCTTTTGCCCGTGGCGGCGACGTCTTCCTCTGCCAGCTGGAGTGCGACTTCGACACCACGATGGACGCCCTGCGCCATGCGCATGACCGCGGCATGTACACGGTGGTCAATCCCGCGCCCGCCCGCGAGCTGCCGCTCGAGGTCTACCCCTTCATCGACCTGCTCGTGGTCAACGAGTGCGAATGCGAAACGCTCACGAGCATTTTCCCCGACGACGACCGCGCCATTCGGGCGGCCATGGAAGAGCTTGCGGGAGCGGGCGCCGGGTCGATTGCAATCACGCTCGGCGCACGGGGCTCGTGCGTCTATTCTCAGGGCGCGATCATCGAGTCGGTCCCGCCGGCGGTGCGCGCCGTCGACACCACCTGCGCGGGAGATACCTATATCGGCGCCCTCGTCGCCGGCTACGCCCGCGGACTCACGACGGAAGAGGCAGTCGCTCTCGCCACGAAGGCGTCGGCGCTCGCTACTACCAAAGTGGGCGCCCAGCAGTCGATTCCCCTTCTTGTCGACCTCGATTAGGAATCTTCGACACCTGCTCGCTTAAGGCCGTTCGCGCACGTGCGCGAACGGCCTTTCTTGCGTTTTGAAGGTCTTCGATTTCAGAGCGCGCGTCTCGGAGCACGCAGATTCGGATACCCTGAGAGGAACAGTCGACCAAGGAGGATAGCGATGGGCACACGGGTGGCGGCAATCGATTTCTATCTGGAAAACGGCGACCTCATGCGGCGCATGTTCGCTCAAGCGGGCATCGACGTGGTGGAAGCCGATTCGCGAAAAGGCCAAGAGGCAACGACCGTCCTGCGTGGGGTCCAGGGAATCATCACCTCCTACGGCGATTTTTCCGCCTCGGTCATCGACGCGCTCGACCCCACGGTTAAGGTCATCAGCCGCACGGGGGTGGGCGTCGACAACATAGACGTTGAAGCGGCTACCCGACGGGGCATCGCCGTCTGCTACGTGCCGGGCTACGCCACCGAAGTGGTGTCCACCCACGCGATCGCTCTTGCGCTCGCCGTGCTGCGACGGATAACCGAAGCCGACCGCAATGTGCGGGCGGGGAAGTGGGACCTCGCTCACCTCCCCGCGCTCGGCCAGGTCGCGGGACGCACCTTCGGCATCGTGGGATATGGTGCGATTGGCAGGGAAACGGCCCGCAAGGCAGCAGGGCTCGGGTTCGATGTGGTCGTATGGTCACGGTCGCTCGAACGGGAGGGCGCTGCCGCAACGCCCGAAGGCTATCCCTGTCTGCCGCTCGATACGCTGGTGTCAACCGCCGATGTGGTGAGTCTGCACACGGCCCTTGTTCCTGCGACCCGCAATCTCATCGACCGACGGCGCATCGCCCGTATGAAACCGGGGGCCGTCCTGGTGAATACGGCGCGCGGGGGTCTTGTCGACGCCGCCGCACTCGCCTGCGCTCTCGAGGAAGGGCGCCTTTTCGGTGCCGGTCTCGACGTGTTCCCCGAAGAGCCCCTCGACTCAGGGAGCCCGCTGGTCCGAGCTCCGCGCACCGTGCTCACGCCCCATGCCGCCTACCAATCGGAAGAAGCCGTGCGCGAGCTCTGCGAGCGGTCGGTGCAGGCAGTCATCGATGTGGTGCAGGGAAGGGCGCCCGCCGATTGCATTAATCCAAGCGTCCTGTAAAGCTGCTTACCGGTAGGCGGGCGCATTCATCGGTTGTGTGCAAAAGATGAAGGCGGTAATTCGTGCTTGCGTCGGCTACGGGAGATGCGTACTATACCGTCTTGCCGCTTGAAACGGGCGCTGTTCAAGCCCTTGGAAACAAGGCCATTGAACAGGGAAGATGCAAGTCTTTCAAAGAGGTTGCAAAAACTTTTTTGAAATTGTTCTTGACATTCTTCTTCGATGTAATTATTCTACATCGAAGCCGCAAGCAGCGGCGCCCGCCCCCAACGGGGGCGCGGGAGGACCTTGAGAACCGGATACTGCGAACGAGAGAATTCAAGCTAGACGAACCCCGTCGTTCCGCGGCAGCCTCCAACGAGGCCGCGGGAAGACGGAAAACGAAACAGAGATCTCACAGATCCGTTGGAAGAGAGACCGTCGGCCTCCTCGGGGGCCGCGCTTTAAACGGAGAGTTTGATCCTGGCTCAGGATGAACGCTGGCGGCGTGCCTAACACATGCAAGTCGAACGATTAACCCGCCTTCGGGCGGTCATAGAGTGGCGAACGGGTGAGTAACACGTGACCAACCTGCCCCCTGCTCCGGGATAGCCCCGCGAAAGCGGGATTAACACCGGGTACTCCCGCGGGACCGCATGGCCCCGCGGGGAAAACGATTCAGCGGCAGGGGATGGGGTCGCGTCCCATTAGGTAGTAGGCGGGGCAACGGCCCACCTAGCCCGCGATGGGTAGCCGGGTTGAGAGACCGATCGGCCACATTGGGACTGAGATACGGCCCAGACTCCTACGGGAGGCAGCAGTGGGGAATTTTGCGCAATGGGGGCAACCCTGACGCAGCAACGCCGCGTGCGGGACGGAGGCCTTCGGGTCGTAAACCGCTTTCAGCAGGGAAGAACCATGACGGTACCTGCAGAAGAAGCTCCGGCTAACTACGTGCCAGCAGCCGCGGTAATACGTAGGGAGCGAGCGTTATCCGGATTCATTGGGCGTAAAGCGCGCGTAGGCGGCTCGCCAAGCGGGGTCTCAAACCCGGGGGCTCAACCTCCGGCCCGACCCCGAACCGGCGGGCTCGAGTTCGGTAGAGGAAGACGGAATTCCCGGTGTAGCGGTGAAATGCGCAGATATCGGGAAGAACACCGATGGCGAAGGCAGTCTTCTGGGCCGACACTGACGCTGAGGTGCGAAAGCTAGGGGAGCGAACAGGATTAGATACCCTGGTAGTCCTAGCCGTAAACGATGGGCACTAGGTGTGGGGGAGCCCTTCCCCCGTGCCGCAGCTAACGCATTAAGTGCCCCGCCTGGGGAGTACGGCCGCAAGGCTAAAACTCAAAGGAATTGACGGGGGCCCGCACAAGCAGCGGAGCATGTGGCTTAATTCGAAGCAACGCGAAGAACCTTACCAGGGCTCGACATCCGGGTGAAGCGGCGGAGACGCCGTGGCCGAGAGGAGCCCGGACAGGTGGTGCATGGCTGTCGTCAGCTCGTGTCGTGAGATGTTGGGTTAAGTCCCGCAACGAGCGCAACCCCTGCCCCATGTTGCCAGCATTGAGTTGGGGACTCATGGGGGACTGCCGGCGTCAAGCCGGAGGAAGGTGGGGACGACGTCAAGTCATCATGCCCCTTATGCCCTGGGCTGCACACGTGCTACAATGGCCGGCACAGCGGGATGCGAAGGAGCGATCCGGAGCGGATCCCCCAAAGCCGGTCCCAGTTCGGATCGGGGGCTGCAACCCGCCCCCGTGAAGTCGGAGTTGCTAGTAATCGCGGATCAGCACGCCGCGGTGAATACGTTCCCGGGCCTTGTACACACCGCCCGTCACACCACCCGAGTCGTCTGCACCCGAAGTCGCCGGCCGAACCCGCAAGGGGCGGAGGCGCCGAAGGTGTGGAGGGTAAGGGGGGTGAAGTCGTAACAAGGTAGCCGTACCGGAAGGTGCGGCTGGATCACCTCCTTTCTAGGGAGAAATCGGGCGCCAGCCCGAAGCGCGGTCGAGCGAGAGCTCCCGCGCCCCGGAAGGCGAATGGGTTCGCCTCACAGGGGAAAAAGTGTACGAAAGCTTGAAGCCCCTATCTCTCGTCTCGCGGCATCCGGTCCCGAGGGCCCTCCCTCGGACGGTCGGGGAAACCTCCCCCTCCGGGCACCTTGAGAGTTGCATAGCGTTTCATAGAAACTGAAAGAATCATCAGCGAGAATCCCTCAGATTCGTTTTTCAAACTAATTCGATCTTCCGGGAATCCCGCAGGTGGTTCGCATTACACGATCGCAATAACTAAGATATGGATACCCGAAATACTTTTATTTCGAACTGACGCCTCCCGCGCAGAAGCGCGGGAGGGGACGCGAAGGGAAATGAAGATACGTAGGGCGCACGGTGGATGCCTTGGCATAGGAAGGCTTCGAAGGACGCGGCAAGCTGCGATAATCTGCGGTGAGGAGCAAACATCCCTCGACCCGCAGGTCTCCGAACGGGGCAACCCGCCAGAGCGGAGCTCTGGCACCTCCCGCCGAACGCATAGGCGGGAAGGGGCGAACCGGGGGAACTGAAACATCTAAGTACCCCGAGGAAAGGAAATCAACCGAGATCGCGCGAGTAGCGGCGAGCGAAAGCGCGTTTAGCCTAAACCCATGCATGCGCACAGCCTGCAGGCGTTGCTGCATGGGGGTCGTGGGAGCGCGCATCCGGTCCCTGCAGGGGCCGGCGCCGGTTACAAAGGGACTGGGAAGCGGAACGGCATGGAAAGGCCGGCCGGAGCGGGCGAGAGCCCCGTACGCGGACCCCAGTCCCCCGGCGGACGCGCATCCCGAGTACAGCCGGGCACGTGAAACCCGGTTGGAAGCAGGGGGGACCGCCCTCCAAGGCTGAATACTCTCCTATGACCGATAGAGGACCAGTACCGTGAGGGAAAGGTGAAAAGCACCCCGAGAGGGGAGTGAAACAGTACCTGAAACCGTGCGCCCGCAAGCAGTCGGAGCAGAGGATTCCTCTGTGACGGCGTGCCTTTTGTAGAATGAGCCAGCGAGTTACGGTGCGCTGCGAGGTTAAGCTTCGAAGCGAGCCGCAGTGAAAGCGAGCCTTTAAGATGGCGGTGAGTAGCGCGCCGTAGACGCGAAGCCGGGTGAGCTATCCATGGGCAGGGTGAAGCGGGGGTAAGACCCCGTGGAGGCCCGAACCCACTTCGGTTGAAAACGGAGGGGACGACCCGTGGATAGGGGTGAAAGGCCAATCAAACCCGGAGATATCTCGTTCTCCCCGAAATAGCTTTAGGGCTAGCCGCGGCCGTACGATGCCGGAGGTAGAGCACTGGACTTCCGAGGGGGCCTCACCGCCTGCCGAGGAAAACCAAACTCCGAATGCCGGCATCCCATTGGCCGCGAGTCAGAGCATGTGGGCTAAGCTGTGTGCTCGAGAGGGAAACAGCCCAGACCGCCCGCTAAGGCCCCCAAGTCCGTGCCGAGTGGCAAAGGATGTGCGTTTGCCTAGACAACCAGGATGTTGGCTTAGAAGCAGCCATGCATTTAAAGAGTGCGTAACAGCTCACTGGTCGAGTGGACATGCGCCGACAATTCACGGGGCTAAGCACGGCGCCGAAGCGGCGGACGGATCGAGAGATCCTGTGGTAGGGGAGCTTTCCCGGAGGGGCGAAGCGCGAGGGGCGACCCCGCGTGGACATCCGGGAAGTGAGAATGCTGGCATGAGTAACGAGAGAGGGGCGGGAAACCCCTCCGCCGTAAGCCTAAGGGTTCCTGGGCAACGCTAATCGCCCCAGGGTCAGTCGGGAGCTAAGCCGAGGCGGACACGCGTAGGCGATGCACAACAGGCGGACATTCCTGTACCGCCGCGGGCCGTCACCACCGACGGGGTGACGGGGAAGGGTAGCCGGGCGGGGTTCTGGACGTCCCCGTGAAAGCGCGTAGGGCGGTCGGCATGGAAACCAGCCGACCGATGAGCCCGAGACGCGAGACGAAGGATCTGATCCGAAGCCGGCGAGCCCATGCCCCCTGGAAAAACCTCTAGGGAGGCCCGCGGCGCCCGTACCAAAACCGACACAGGTAGGCGGGTAGAGCATACCGAGGCGATCGGGAGAACCATGGTTAAGGAACTCGGCATACCGACCCCGTAACTTCGGGAGAAGGGGTGCCCGCCCAGGTGAGGGAGCTAGCCTCCGGAGCCCGGGCGGGCCGCAGCGAAACGGCCCAAGCGACTGTTTATCAAAAACACAGGACTCTGCAAAGCCGCAAGGCGACGTATAGGGTCTGACGCCTGCCCGGTGCCGGAAGGTTACGCGGAAGCGTTAGCGAAAGCGAGGCGCCGAAGCCAAGCCCCGGTAAACGGCGGCCGTAACTATAACGGTCCTAAGGTAGCGAAATTCCTTGTCGGGTAAGTTCCGACCTGCACGAATGGCGTAACGACTTGGGCGCTGTCTCAACCATGGACCCGGTGAAATTGCATTGTTCGTGAAGATGCGAACTTCCCGCGGAAGGACGGAAAGACCCCGTGAACCTTTACTACAGCTTGGCATTGATCGTTGGCTCGGTGCGTAGAGGATAGGTGGGAGGCTATGAACCCCGGGCGCCAGCCCGGGCGGAGCCGCCCTTGGAATACCACCCTCACCGTTCCGGCGATCTAACGCGCGGCCGCGATCCGGCGCGCGGACCGTGCCAGGCGGGTAGTTTGACTGGGGCGGTCGCCTCCCAAAGAGTAACGGAGGCGTGCGCAAGGTCCGCTCAGGACGGTCGGCAACCGTCCGCAGAGCACAAGAGTACAAGCGGGCTTGACTGCGAGGCCGACGAGCCGAGCAGGTGGGAAACCAGGTTCTAGTGATCCGGCGGCCCGACGTGGAACGGCCGTCGCTCAACGGATAAAAGGTACTCCGGGGATAACAGGCTGATCTTGCCCAAGAGTCCACATCGACGGCAAGGTTTGGCACCTCGATGTCGGCTCATCGCATCCTGGGGCTGAAGTCGGTCCCAAGGGTATGGCTGTTCGCCATTCAAAGCGGTACGCGAGCTGGGTTCAGAACGTCGTGAGACAGTTCGGTCCCTATCCTCCGCGGGCGCAAGAGAACTGAGGAGATCTGCCCCTAGTACGAGAGGACCGGGGTGGACGGACCTCGGGTGCAGCGGTGGTCGGCCAACGGCACTGCCGCGTAGCTACGTCCGGAACGGATAAGCGCTGAAGGCATCTAAGCGCGAAGCCGTCTCCAAGATGAGATCTCTTTCCGGTAAGACCCCTCGTAGACCACGAGGTTGATAGGCCGCAGCTGCAAGCGCCGCGAGGCGCTCAGGCGAGCGGTACTAATCGGTCGAGCTCTTCATCTCAATTCGCACCCGTATCTGACGGTCCGTGAGGTTTCCGTGAGCGCCATGCAACCCCCAGGGTCGGCCCGGAGCCGCCTTGGAAAACCTAGAGAGATCCTAACCAGGACCTCGCGGGGGAGCGCCCCCCGCGAGCGCGACCATGGAGCGGGGGATCACCCGGACCCATTCCGAACCCGGCAGTTAAGCCCCGCATCGCCGAAAGTACTGCGGGGGAAGCCCGTGGGAGGATAGGGCGTCGCGCTCGCGGAGGGCGCTTTTTCTTTG
>LN908985.1 GCA_001486445.1 Hugonella massiliensis | reverse complement strand
CTTTCTTCTGCTTCTTCCAGACCCCGCTTCTCCACGTCTGTCTCTTATACACATCTAGATGTGTATAAGAGACATCCTTGGCGACGCCCTGCACGGTCCGCGCGATGCCGCCGGTGACGGCATCGGTCCGCTCCGTGGACGCCGCCTCGGACGCCTTCCCGACGACCTTCGCACCCGCTGGGGCCTCTATGCTCTCTTGCCCTCCGCTCAATCGAGAGGCTCCTCTCGGGCCCCGCCCCCAAACGTGAAGCGCCGCGCGCGCTTGAGCGCGGCGATCTCCTCGGGCTTGGTGTTGAACAGGTCGTAGAGCGCCCCCTTGGGGAAGTCGTCCTTTATGGGCACGCGGGCGCCGCCGGCGACGAGCAGCCCCTCGCCGGCGCGAACCGACTCGGCGATGTAGTCCGCCTCCTGGGCGGAGAGGTCCAGGAGCTCCGTCCACGCCTTGCGGTCGAGCGGCGACTGCTTGTGCAGCAGGATGAAGTCCGAGTTGAGCACCATGTTGCGCGCCTCCTCGTGCTCGAGCATGTAGACGCTGTTCTGGCTGATGCCCGTGCAGATGAGGTTGAACTTGCGGCCTTCCGCCCAGAACTTCGAGAAGTAGCTGATGATGGCCGGGTGCCCGAAGAGGCTCTGCACCTCGTCGATGTAGAGCCAGGTCGTCACGCCGCGCTCGTAGTTTCGGTACATGCGGTTGCGCACGGACTCCAGCACCGCGATGATGCCGAACGCCCGCATGTTCTCGGAGAGGTCCTTGAAGTCCACGTTGGTGATGCGCTTCTCGAAGGTGACGTTGCTCTCGTGGTTGAAGAAGGACAGCGCGCCCCTCACGTAGCGCTCGTAGCGAAGGGCGATCCTCTGGGCCTCGGCCTCGGGCTGGGCGGCGAGCAGTCGGTGGAAGTCGCCCAAAAGCGGCAGGCGCCCCTCGTCCGCGCACCGATCGTAGGCGAGCTCGACGCAGCGCCCGATGATCGACTTGTCCGCCTCGGGGAGCCCCTGGCTGCCCTCTGCCATCGTCGCCGACGACAGCGCGAGGAAGGCGTCTATCTTGAACGCCATCTGGGCCGCCGTGGACTGGTGGGCCACGTCGGAGAGGTCGAAGGGGTTGAGGTGCGTGTCCGAGTCCGGCGCGAAGCGGATGCACTCGCCGCCGCACCCCTCCACGACCGGGCTGTACTCGCCGGCTGGGTCGAGCACGATGATCTCGTCGTCGGGGTACGCGAGCACCGTGTTCACGATCTCGCGCTTGACCGAGAACGACTTGCCGGACCCGGGCTTTCCCGCCACGAACCCCATGGGACTCGCCAGCAGCTTGCGGTTGCAGAGCACGAGGTTGCTGCTCTGCTTGTTCTGCCCGTAGTAGCCGCCGCCCTCCTGCATGAGCTCCTGGGTAGCGAAGGGCAGCTGGATGGCCACCTGCGCCGTCGTCATCATCCGCGAGACCTCGACGTGGTTCTCGCCCGCGGGTATCGTCGAGTTCATGCCCTCGCGCTGGCGGTAGTCGAGCGAGTCGAGCTCGATCGAGTTCTGCCGCGCGGTCGACGCGATGCGCATGACCCGGCGCTGCAGCTCGTCGTAGGTGTCCGCGTAGGTGTAGACGAGGCCAGTGTAGGAGTAGAGCCTCTGGTTCTTGTTCTGCAGGTGGTCGAGCAGGTCCTCGGCCTCCTCCTTGGAGTACTTGAGCTCCGAGGGCAGGATCTGGAAGTCGTAGCCCTTCTTCACCGCCGCCATCTGCTCGTCGATGATCTCCTTGTCCATCCACGCGATGCGCCTCTTCACGAATGCGACCGATGCCGCCTTGTCGAGCGGCTGCAGGTGGATGGTGGCCACGAGCGGGATCGGCAGGTCGATGATGTCCGCCAGGCACTTGTCCTCGAGCTCGCTGCCGAACCGGTGCATGGAGAGCACCTGGCACCAGGTGCCGCCGCTTCTGTAGCAGCCCGCCATCCCGTCCGGCTTGAAGTCGAGGGACGGCGGGCACACGAAGTCCTTGGCGGTGAGGTTGGACATGGCCCCGACCGATTCCCAGTCGAACAGGAACGGCTCACCGGGGCGCAGGATACGGTTCATCGCCGCGAGCCGCTCCCTGCCGTCGAGCCTGCGCGACGCGCTCCGCATCCGCGCGAGCGTCTGCTCGGCGTCGGTGCGCATGCGTGCGAGCTTCGGCACCGCCTCGTCCACCGAGGCCGCCCCGGTGGCGAAGGTGAGATAGCGCTCGCGCGTCAGGTTGGAGACGCCCTCGCGCATCTTGTCGTTGAGGATCCGGTTGTACTCCCGGGCGTAGGCCGCCGTCACGCCGTCCCCCTCGTCGAAGAACGTGCGGTTGCCGATTTCGGCGGCGGGAATGGGGGTGTTCGCGACGGTGAGCTGCACGGCGCTATCCGCGCCGAAGTAGTCGAACAGGTCGCACCAGGCCGTGAACACGGCCTTCTTGGTCTCGTCGGTGGCCGACTGGTAGCTGATGTCGTCGAATGCGATGCTCTCGCTGAAGAGCCCCTCCTCGACCTGGCAGGTGCCGTCGGCGTACATGAGGTCGAAGCCGATGGCCCCGTAGACGTCCTTGGCGGCGCGGCGCCGCCTGCGCTGATCCCTGGTCTTGTCGGTGAGCTTCTGCTCGCGCTCCCGCGCGAGCCGCTCCACCGACTTGCGGCTCCGGACGGCCCCTTCAGCGGACCCTTCATCGCCCGCTTTCTTGTGCTTCTTCCAGATCACGCTTCTCGGCACCTCTCTTCCACGCTTTGCGGCCCGCCTTCCTGTCGGGCTTTTGGCACGCCACGGGAAAGACGGGGATCCTGCCCGCGTTCAGGTAGGGCAGCTTCCCGTCGCCCAGGACGTGCGAGGCCCACAGCGGCACGAACGCCTCGGGGGCAAGGCCCTTCGGCCGCCAGAAGCCCAGCAGCCAGAAGGGCATCGACGCCGCGGTGACGGGGAACGCCGCATCGGACACGGGTACGCCGAAGGCAAAGTGGGCGATCGCCGCCGCCGCGAACGACGCGGCGATCGCCCCAGCGGTGCACGCGAGCGTGCGCGCCGACATCTTGCCGACGACCTTCTCTTTGTATTCGCCGATGTCCTTGTGGACGGTCACGCTGAGCATCCGGCGCCCCCTAGCTCGGCATCCACGAGGTGTCGAGCATGCCGAAGTACACGGCGGCCGCGATGATGATCGCGCCGCCCGCTATCGTCGAGATCGCGCTCGCTATCTGGGCCCCGCCCTGCTGCTCGCGTATGGCGAGCCCCAGCGACACCGCGCCCCAGACGACGAGGAAGCCGCCCAGGAAGGTGACGCACCCCGATACCAGCTGGATGATTTGCTGAAGCATGTCCCGTTCCTCCTCCTATACCCTTCGGGGCCCGGCCGCCCGCAAGGGCCCGCGGGAAGGGACGCGGCATTGCCGGTTTCCCGGCCCCCGTCTTCCTTTACTCACCGCGCCCCTCCCCTCAGGTCCTCGATGCGTCTTGCGAAGTCGTAGGGCTCGTCGTAGATGCTGCCCTTGTGCCCCGGGTGGACCTCGGGCCAGCGGCGGTGCCCCTCGATTCGGAACTTCTCGTCTTTCAGGGGGTCCGCGCCGGCAATGAGGACGATCGCCTCGTCGCGGGGGAGCTTGGCCACCTCGGATGCCTGGACGAGGTCGCGCTCGAGCGTGGTCCAGTTCCTCGTGGATGACGCTTGGGCCCCGCGGCTCTCGTTCCACGTGACGGTTGACAGCGTCTCCTTGCCGACGGACTCCGACACCTGCCTGGTCGTCTCGGACGACTTTCCGCCCAGGAAGAGCAGGGTGTCGCAGCAGTCCACGATCGTCGCCGCGTTGTCCTTGTAGGGGCCCTTGAGCTGCGAGAGGGACTGCAGGAACAGCGCTATCGAGATGTTGCGGCTGCGCACCACCGCGATCGACTTCTCGATGTCGGGCACCTTGCCGATGTTGGCGAACTCGTCGAGGAGCATGCTCACCGGGCGCGGCAGTGCGCCCCCGTGCTCGACGAGCGCCTTCCTGCAGAGGATGTTCACGGTCTGCCACATCATGATCGCGAAGAGGAACGAGTACAGCGGGCTCGTGTCGCTCATGATCGCGAACACGGCCCGCTTCCCGCCTGCCTCGCCCAGCTGGTCGAGCCCCATCTCGTCGTCGGCGACGAGGCGGCGCACCTGCGGTATGGCGAAGGGCTCCATGCGGGTGTTGCACGACACGAGGATCGACTTCATGGTCTTGCCGGCGGCGTCCTTGAACATCTTGTAGTGAAGCAGGCAGAAGTCGTCCTCGACCCTGACGGGCTCGCCGGTCTCGACCCACCTGAAGCGCGATGGCGTGCCCTTCGCCCCTCTCGCGAGGATGTCGGCCCCGCCGTCGGCTTCGCCCGCGTCCACGTAGCTCATCCCCGACTCGATCTCGTAGAAGAGCAGGTCGAGCGGGCTCAGGTAGTCCTCGTCGTCCTCCTTGGCCTTCGCGAGCGCGAGCAGAGTGACGAGCCCTGACAGCGACCGGTCCTCCGCTGGGCAGTGCGCGACGAGGTAGCCGACGAGCGCGACGTAGAGCAGCCGCTCCGCCTTCTCCCAGAAGGGGTCGCCGGCATGCCCCTCGTCGCCCGTGGTGTTCTCGATGAGGCAGGAGACGAACTCCAGGATGTCCGCCTCGTCGCGCACGTAGGCGATCGGGTTGTAGTGGAGCGACTTGGAGAAGTCGACCGTGTTGAACGAGCGCACGTCGTAGCCGTGGTCCTCGAGCATCTGGCCCACGCGCGGCAGCGTCTCGCCCTTGGGGTCGGTCACCAGGAAGTCCGCGTTCATCTGCATGATGTTCGGCTCGAGCACGCTGCGCGTCTTGCCGGACCCCGAGCCGCCGACCACGAGCACGTTGCGGTTGCGCTCGTAGCGGGGGTCGTGGTCGGGGCGCGACATGGCGAGGCCGAAGCGCCTCGTGAGGATGATGTTGTTGTCGGGGTCGGCCGTGTCCATGAACTTCCGCCCCTCCCGGACGGTGCCCCAGCGGGCGCTTCCGTGCTCCTCGCCGTGCCTGTCGCCCGCGCCGTGTGTGAGCGACCAGGCCCATGCGGCCCATATGGCGCACGTCGCGGCGAGCCCGGTGGCCAGGGCGGCGGGCTCCGTGCTCAGGATCCCGTTCTCCGCCATGAAGGGGAGAAAGCCCTCTGCGGCGGTGCCGAGGTTGAGCACCGGGTTCCCCGGAAGGGACGCAAGGCATGCCGCGAACCCGTCCGCTGCGGCGAATGCCGCCGCGGAGAGGGCCGCGGCGGCGATGATCGCGCTCTTCTTGTACGCGCCGCTCATCTTGAGCGGTCCTTTCGCGCCCTGTGCCCGTGCGCATGCTCGCGCGCACGGGCTCCGCCCTCGCGCTCGAGCTCCTTCGAGGCGCACCGTGCCGCGTCCGCGCGCTCGTCGAGCGGACGCTCGTCGCGCCTCTTGGCGCGGCTGCGGTCTATGTCGCGCTTGGCGGCCTCGCTCGCGCGCTCCTTGGCCTTGGAGCTCTCGCGCGAAAGCTCGTCGAAGGAGTCCCACACCTCCTGGGCGTCCTTGATCCTGAAGAGCAGGTACTCCTTGCCCGCCTTCTCGTCTTGGAACCAAGCGTGGTCGGCCCCGTGCGCGTCGAGCATGGCGTCGATGATGGGCTTCAACTCGTCGTAGCCCTCGATCTCCCGGAACTCGTGCATGTCGAGCTTCGCCCACTCCGTGGGCTCGTTCCAGGGTGCGCCCTTCTCCGATGCACTCGCCTTCGCGTGCTCGCACGCCCGCGATATCGCGTCGGCCCGGGCCTTCATGGCCTCCACGCCGGCTCGCTCGGCGAACCGCGAGAAGTTGTCCAGCATCTTCTCGCCGGAGTCGTCGCCGAAGTCCTCAGCCATTTTCGGCACCCACCCTTTCTGACGGATGCTGCGAGGCGCTCTACCTCGCAGACCTTCCAGAGCCCTGCGGCATGTATCGCTGGCCGCGTGGCTCAAGCACGCGCTTGACCTTGTCGCCCTTCAGATCCCACAGCTCCGGCGGGATGATTTTCCAAATGGGGACCTCGAGCTCAATCGCCAGAACGATGAGCTCCTCGCCGTACAGAGACCTCTTCCCGCGTAGCAAATTGCCCAACGAGTCATCGGACATGTTGGTGCGGCGGGCGAGCTCGGCGATCGAGATCCCGCGCTCTTCACGGGCTTCTTCCAAGACTTTCACGATGAACTGGGAGTGTTCCATGCGTCCTCCTTGCCTGCGACATCGGATTGCTCCGATCGGCCGCGGTAGGAGTCGAGTCGAAACCCGTTGTAAGGCCAGGCAAAGATACCAACGCGGGCGGCGTGCAGGGGGACATTCCCCTTCATTCGCGGGATGCGGCGCCGGATTCGCGGATATCCCCGCGCTTCGCGCGGTGCGCGCAGATGCGTTGCCACCTTCGTGCTCTTGCTTCGACCCGTCTTCCGCAGCCCGAATGGAATCTGCCGCAGGAGGCATGCCTGCCGTTCGGGAGGCTTGAAGGATTATCTCAATGCTCTGAGAGTCAATTCTGCGAACTATCGCCGGCGCTATCGACTGTCGCTATCATCGACCATGCTTCCTTCGTGAAGCAGTACTGGGCGACATGGCCGAAGCAGGACCGGTCGAGGTTCTTGAACCCCTCTGCGTTCGTGCGGTAGACGGGCACGATGATTCCCTTGTTCCTGAGCTCGCCCATGCCCCGATGGACCTGCTCGGCGGTCATGCCGGTCGCTTTGCAGATCTCCGCCGCCGACATGAGACCGAGCCTGCCGTCGGCATACACCCTGCGGCACAGCGTCACGATCACGGCCCAGCCGTTACGGCCCGTTCGCTTGCTCACGAGCAGAGCCACAAGCCCCTCCTGGATGGTCGAATAGGTGAGCCTGGGGTATCGCGCGAAAACCTCGCCCCGCCTCAGTCGCTCTCGGTCGACTGGCATATCGAGGCCTGCTTCCGGAACTGCTCCGCTATGTAGTCCTCGCAGGCGCCCGTGCTGGTGCGCCATGAATGCCTGATGCGGAAGGCACGGAGGGCGCCGCTCTCCGCAAGGCGGTAGACGGTGGTGTACGAGGTGCCCAGTATCTTGGCCGCCTCGGTGAAGGTGATGACCCTGCCCTCGTCGGCGCGCCTGCCGGATGTTTCCGTGGTCTCCATTGCTTTCCCTCCATTCCCTGCTTGCACGGTGATGAGAGGTTAAGCGGGTTCGAGGCGCTCGTGGGCGCTTTGCGGGCGATTCGCCGGACATGCCGCCATATCCGCGGCTTTCCCCGCACTGGCAGCGCCTCGCCCTCTGCCTTGCGCATCATTCGGTGCCGAATGGAACATCATGGATTTGTGGGGGAACGGGAAGCCGGCCGTCGAGGCTGCGCTCTGTTGATAACCCTGTCGAAAGCAGGGCTCCCTACGAGTTGTTTATTTAAAAAAAGTCTATTAGATATATAGGGGTCGGCAGAGAGACGGCAACGGGGGAGTTGCCGTCGCCGAGGCGATTCCATAGGTGTCGCCAGGGCGCAACCATATCGGACGGCAGGGCGACGCCAACGTCTCTCAGGTGTCGGCAGGGCGTCGGCAACAGGGATTTTCGGGCGGATTTTTGCGTGGGTTCCGAAACGGATTGTTGGTAGAATGTTGGTCAGATGTTGGTCAGACCAACAAAAAAGGTCAGGACACATGTCCTGACCTGGGCGTTTTGGTCGCGGGGGCTGGATTTGAACCAACGACCTCCGGGTTATGAGCCCGGCGAGCTACCAGACTGCTCCACCCCGCACTATGTCTGGTGTCTTGCTACAGTTATTTACTATATGCTCCCTTTACGCCGTTTGCAAGCAAAACTTTACCGTCCATAGAATATTCAACAACGATTGTTCAGCATCCATCAGAATTAGACGTTGCGCCCTAAGCGCGGTTTACAGCTTACCGTTCGCTCACCATACTGAACCCAGTTCGAACGGAGGACCCATGCCCAATTACTACCTTGGCTTCGACGCCGGCACCCAAAGCGTGAAAGTCGCCGTGCACGACGACCGCATGCACTGCGTCGCCAGCAGCGCCCACCCCACCACGCTCACCTATCCGCACCCCGGTTGGGTCGACATGGACGTCGACGAATACCTGGCCCTCACCATCCAGGGCATGGCCGACTGCAGCGCCCAGATGCGCGAAGCGGGCCTCGACCCCGCCGACGTGCGCGCCATCATGGGAGACGGCATCATCTGCGGCATCGCGGGCGTCGACGCCCAAGGCAACGCGATCACCCCTTACGTGAACTACCTCGATTCGCGCACCGCCGAAGACGAGGCCCTCATCAACAGCTGGGGTCTCGACATCTGGGGCCGCGAAACAGGCAACCCCGCCGCCAAGTGCATGTTCCCCGCCCTGTTCGCCCGCTGGTTCATGGAACACGTCCCCGGCTTCCGCGAACGCGGCGCCAAATTCGTGCACAACGCCCCTTACGTCTTGGCCCACCTGGCCGGCCTGCCCGCAAGCGACATGTTCGTCGATTGGGGCGCCATGAGCGGTTGGGGCCTGGGCTACAACGTGCAGGAAAAGCGCTGGTCGCCCGAACAGCTTCGCCTGCTCGGCATCCCCGAACGCATGATGCCGCGCATCGTACGCCCCTGGGACATCGTGGGAGCCCTCACGCCTGAAATGGCCCGTCTCACCGGTTTCGCCGCCGGCACGCCCATCTGCGGCGGCGCGGGCGACACGATGCAGTCGATGATCGGCTCCGGCGTGATGCAGCCGGGCAGCGCCGTGGACGTGGCGGGCACCTGCAGCATGTTCTGCGTGTCGACCAGCGGCATCGTCCCCGAACTCTCGCAGCCGGGCAACGGGCTCATCTTCAACAGCGGCACCCTGCCCGACACCTACTTCTACTGGGGATACATTCGCACGGGCGGCCTGGCCCTGCGCTGGTTCAAGGACAACGTGTGCGACCAAGCGGAAGACGGAGGCTACTTCGACGAGCTCAACCGCCGCGCCGCAGGCATCGCGCCCGGCAGCAATGGCGTCCTCTTCCTGCCCTATCTCACCGGCGGCACCGACGACATCCAAGACGCCACGGGCTGCTTCCTCAACCTCACTATGGACACCGACCAAGCCCTGCTCTGGCACGCCGTGCTCGAAGCGATCGGCTACGACTACATGGAAATCGCCAAGCTCTACGCCTCCGCCGGCGTCGACATGAGCCGCCTCACGATCACTGAAGGCGGCAGCCGCAGCGACATCTGGAACCAGATGAAGGCCGACATGCTCAACGCCCGCGCCGTCACCCTGGCCGAAGCGGGCAGCGCCGTGCGCACCGACTGCCTTTTCGCCGCCTACGCCACCGGCGCGCTTGCCGATATCCGCGGCGCCCTGGAAGACAACCTGCACGTCAAGCAGGCCTTCGAGCCCCACGAAAGCGTGCACCGCTTCTACGAATCGCAGTACGCCCTGCGCGAAAAGCTCGTGAAGCACGACCTGGCCGAAGCCTTCCGCACGCTCAAATCGCTGAACGGTTAACGGGTGGGACGACGGGGACGGAGGGTTTCGTCCCACAAAAGTGGGACGAAACCCTCCGTCCCCGTCGTCCCACGCTACAAGTTGCGCAGCTCGAATTCCCCATCCTGGTAGACGGCGAAGCTGTTGCTGCCGTCTTTGGGAATGCTCACGCTGCCCGGGTTGAGCATCCGCACGGTGGGTACGACCGACCCGTCGGGCATACGCACATCCAACGGCTCGTTCATCTTCACGTGCGTATGCCCGTACAGAAGCGCTCCGCCCTGCGGCGGCGCGGGCACGCGGTCGGGCGAGGGCAGGTGCCCGTGCGTGCACAGCATTTGAAAACCGCCGTCGGCTATCACGGCGTAATCGGCCATCATGGGGAAGTCGAGCACCATCTGGTCGACTTCCGCATCGCAGTTCCCCCGCACGGCCACCACATGGTCGGCAAGCGTGTTGAGCATGGCGAGCACCTGCTTGGGCGCGTAGCCGCGCGGCAGGTCGTTGCGCGGGCCGTGATAGAGCAAATCGCCCAGAAGCACCACCGTGTCGGGCGCCTCGCGTTCGATTTCGTCCATCAACTTGCCGCACCAGTAGGCCGACCCGTGAATATCGGATGCGATAACCAGCTTCATGCGCGTTCCTCCCCACGCTCGAATGTTCCAGCGCCTATTGTAAGCGCCCCGCCCGGCAACCTGCCCCCAAACGCAAAGAACCCCGAGCCGCATAAGCGACCCGGGGCGGAAAGGAAGTAAGCGATGGTTAGAAGTTCTGCAGCGCGGTGAAACGCAGAGACAGGCAGGACAGACCGCCGTCGATCTTGCGGAACTCGCTCGTGTCCACGGTGAGGGTCTTGTAGCCAAAGTCCTTCACGGCCTGCAGCACGTGCGGATAGCCTTCGGGCACAATCACGGTGCCGTTGATCCAGATGCAGTTGGCCGCGTAGGCTTCGTCTTCGGGAATAACGATCTTGTTGTATTTCGCGAACTCGGGCTTGTCCACGAACTCGCCCGACACGAGCATGTTGTTATCTTCCAGGTAGTTCACGCCGGTCTTCAGGTGCAGGACCTTTTCCAGCGGCACTTCCACGCCCTTCAGGCCGTACTTTTCGAGAATCGCGCAGAACTGGCGGATGCCCTCTTCATTGGTACGGGCGGAACGACCCACGTAGAAGGTGTCGCCCACCATCATGACGTCGCCGCCTTCGAGCGTGCCCGGCGCCGTGATGTGCTCGATGCGGTCTTCGGGGTAGTAGCGGCGGATAATCGGCTCCATCAGAGCAGCCTCGCCGTTGCGCGTGCCGGCACCCGGGTTATCGATGATGGCGCATTCGCGCGTGAGCACGCAGGTGTCTTCCACGAAGCAGCTGTCGGGGTACTCGTCGAGCGCGGGGAGCACGTCGACTTCCAGGCCCAGGCTGATGAGGGCGTTGATGTAGTCGGTATGCTGCTCGAGGGCATGCTGGTAATCGGGCTTGCCCAGTTCGGGCGCCGACGTGATACCGTCGCAGACCTTTTCGCACGGACGACGAACGATGATGTTCTTGAAAGACATAATCCCTCTCTTTCTTCGCGGCGCTCCTTGCACCGCACTCCCAATCTACAAACGGGCCGCCCGTGCGACCCGCTTGCCTAACCGTTTGCGTTAGAAAGCCACCTGGCCGGTTGCGATCCAGAAGATCGAAAGCACCAGCATGAACAGGGTGGCCGCGAGCACGATCTTGTCGACCGGCGTGTTGAACAGGTCCTTCTCGCCGCGCTCGTGCTTGGAATACAGGTAGACAAGCACGCCGGGAGCGTACAGAAGACTCGTGATGGCAATGCCCGTGGTACCGGTCGCGTAGATGAGCAGGACGGCGTACACCAAGCCCGCAATCGACAGCACGCGGTAGAGACCCACGTGGCCGCGCACCTTGCCGGCAAACCCGCTCGACTCGCTGAAGGCAACCTTGATGAGATAGGCGGCCGAGAACAGGTAGGGCAGCAGGATGAGGCCCGTCGAAATGGTGTAGAAGAACTGGTAGGTGTTGCTGCTCACCGTCATGACGAACAGGAAGATTTCCACGATGAGACCCGACACGATGAGCGTGACGATCGGAGCGCCCTTTTCGTTCGACTTTGCGAAGGCCTTGGGGAAGCCGGCACCCGTCTGGGCGGCTTCAAAGGGCACCTCGCTCGTGAGCACCGTGTAGCCGAGCATCGAACCCACCAGGGAGAGCACGACGCCGAAGTTGATCAGGGTCGCGCCCCACGGACCTACGGCCGCTTCCATAAGGCCCGCCAGCGGCGGGTTGTCCAGGGCGGCGAGGTCCTCGATGGGCATGACGCCCAGGCCGAGCAAGCTGATGAGCAGGTAGATGACGAGTACGCAGACGAAGGCGACGATGGTGGCGCGTCCCACATCATGGTCGTCCTGGGCGCGACCCGAAATGGCCACGGCGCCTTCGATACCGATGAAGACCCAGATGGTGGTCGTCAGAGCCGCGAGCACCTTGTCGGAATCGGTAAGAATCGCACCCGTGTCGGGGTCGACGGTGGTCGCATGCAGGTTGGCCATGAACACGCTGGGATCGAAGCTCTGCAGGAAGATGATTGCCAGGATGGCCGTGAAGATGGGGATGAGTTTGGCAAGCGTAACGACCACGTTCACGATGGCCGCTTCGGTCACGCCGCGCGAGACGACGAACACGTAGAACCACACCACAACGGATGCGCCGATGACCGACGCCATATTGGTGCCGTCGCCGAAAACGGGAAAGAAGTAGCCCAAGGCGCTGAACAGCAAGGGGCAATAGCTGATGATGCAGAAGGCCGCCGAAATCCAGTAGCCCCAGGCGCTCGTGAAACCGGAGAACTGGCCGAAGCCTTCGGTCGCGTAGGCATAGATGCCGCCCTTCAGTTCGGGCTTCACGCGCGACAAGGTGAAGAAGGTGAACATCAGGCAGAACACGCCGATGCCGGAAATGACCCACGCGTTGATCACCGACTGGCCGTCGGCGCCGCTGGCGACCATGTCGCTGCAGAGCGAGAAGACGCCGCCGCCCACGATGAGCGTGATTACAGTGAACACGAGGGGGAAGAACCCCATCTTCTTGGGAGTTGCTGCCGATGTGGCAGCAGTACCGTTGTCGGCCATTATGCACATCCCTTCGGTTGTCTTGACAAGCGGAGACGGGTGAAGCGCCCGTCTTCCTGGAACCATATGCCCGTATCTTACTCCAGTTTCGCTACAATATGCGATTTTATATGCGATTGGCCTGCATAGTATGCATTCAGGACGAACGAGGTTCTGGGGAAACGCAGCCCTTATTCAGATTTCCAGTGCGATACGGAAACTTTAGCTATCGCTTCCTCGTCGAGGTCGCAGCCCAGGCCCGCTTCGTGGCCCATGGGGTTGATTTCGAGTTGCCCGCCCCCAAGCACGAAGGGCGGATCGCAGATGTCGGTGGTGAAATAGCGGCCCGAATCGTTGATGTCGCCGGGAAGGTTGATGCCGGGCAGGGTGGAAAAAGCCGCATGCAGGCGCTTCGAGACGCCCGTGTCGTACATGCCGCCCACCCACAGGGCGATACCGCGGCTGCGCGCCCATTTGTAGAAGTCGAGCGCCGGTTGCAGACCTCCGAACTTGCCCAGTTTCACCACCACGCAGCGCAAATCGGGGTTGTCCTCCAGAATCTCGCGCAGTTGCACCCCGTTGGTCCAGCTTTCGTCGAGCGCAAGGGGCGTAGAAAGTTCGCGCTGCAGGCGCGAAAGCCGCTCGAAGAGGTTCTGCGGGCCCACCTTGGGCTTGCGAGCGGGGTCGAGGGGCTCTTCCAAACAGGCGATGTTCAGACTGTCGAGCGCCCGCAGGTCGGCCAGGTCGCTTTCGTGGTAGCTCTGATTGGCGTCGAGCATGATCGTGAGATGGGGGAACTGCTCGCGCACCGTCTGCACGATACGCACGTCATGGCCGGGCTTGATCTTCAACTTCACGCGCGTGTAGCCTTCGGCGACGGCATGGGCCACCGCTTCGAGCGTGTCGCGCAGACTGCCGATGCCCACTACGGCGCCGCCCCTCGCACAGCCGCGACGCACGGGATTGGGGCTGCCCGCTTCGCTCACCTGGGCGCGCCCGTCGATAAGAGCGCGGATGCTTGCGCCTGTCGTTTTGCCGTACAGGTCCCAGAAGGCGTTTTCCACAGCGGCGCAAGCAAGGGGGTGGTCGGCGGCACCCTCGACGTGTGCCAAGCGCTGCGAAACCTGCAGGGGATGGATGAAGGGGAGGTCGCACACCGCCGGCGCGAGCTTTTCGCGGATGAAGGGCTCGTCTTGGGGGATGGTTTCGGGAAGGTACCAATCGGTTTCGAAGGCCACGTCCTCGCCGATGCCCGTACGACCCTGCGCGTCGGTTACGCGCACAATGAGCGAGGCGCGGTCCCTCACCGTGGCCTTCGCGGTGCGCATACCGCCCACCAGGGGCTGGCGAATCTTCCACAGCTCAAGCCGCACGGCACAGCAGCGCTCGTCATAGACCTGGCGCAAGGCGGCGCGATCGGTCTTTCCAATACCCGAACGGGGGAATTCCGGCAGCACGATGATCGCGTCTGGCTGGTAGATCTTGGCCAGGCGGGCGTTAAGGGACAGTCGAATCTCGTGGGCGAGCGCCACGAGGTCGGCATCGGGAGCCGCCGCCCGCTCGCGCTCTTCCACGAAGGCCACGGGTCGGCGGCCCCACTGGTCGTTGGGCGCGCCGAATACATAGGCATCGGTCACGCCGTCGAGCGCAAGGATCTTCGAGCGAATCTCTTCGGGGTATATGTTCTCGCCGCCCGACACGAACATGTCGGTCGTCCGTTCGGCCACCTGCACGCGGCCGTTACGCACGCGCACTCTGTCGCCGGTCAAAAAGAAGCCATCGGCCGTGAAGGCGGCAGCGGCGTTCAGGTAGCCGCCGAACACGCCCGGGCCGCGCACGCCCAACTGGCCGAATCCCGCATCGTCAGGGTCGACCACCATCACTTCGTAAGCGGGCATGGGCACCAGGGTGCCGTCGTAGTCGACCAGGGGCGCTTCGGCGATATGGCTGCAGGTTTCCGTCATGCCGTAGCTCACGAACACGCGCACGCCGCGGTTTTTGGCGACGGCGAGCGTGTTGATGTTGGGAGCCGCGCCGCCCAAGAGCACGCACTCGTACGAAGCGAGCGCTTCTTGCCCCTCGGGCACGGCGAGCAGATCTTGCAGCATCTTGTCGACCACCGACACATGCGTGCATCCGTAACGGGCCGCATCGGCCAGAAGCGCAGCCGGGTCGACGTGGTCGTAAAGGACGAAGGGAGTGTCGTTCAAAAGGGAGCGGAAGAAGATTTCGAGACCGCCCACATGGTACATGGGCAAGGTGAGCTGCCAGAGCCCCACCCCCGGCGCGCACAGCGCTTCGTTGCTCGCGCGGGCGGCCCCCTGCAGGTTGCCCCAGGAAAGGGCGGCCGCCTTGGGGCGGCCCGACGTCCCCGACGTGAACATCACGACGGCGATAGACCCCTCGTCGAGGGATTGGGCTGCCGCATCGACGGAGGCGCGGGCCTCTTCTTCCGCGGGAGCGTCAACCGACGCGCCCATCTCGCGCACCTTTTGCGCGTCGAAGCGGGGGATTGCCGCGATGTTTTTGCTCCGCTCGACCTCATGAAGACGTTCGACCTTTTCCCTTTCGGTAAGGCGGGCGTTCAAGGTAACGAGGGTCGCCCCGTCGATTGCGCAGGCGAGCAGCAAGGCGAGGAACTCCACGCAATTGGCCATGTCGGTGGCCACCCAGCCGCCGCGGGCCACGCCCTGCTTCCGTAGGCTTTCGGCCAGACGCACCGCGCCGTCGCGCAGCATCGCATACGTTATCCCCGCGTTGCCGCGCGTCGCATCGATAACGGCCACGTCGTCGGGCGCCCGAAAGGCATGCTCGTTGAGAATCTGCAGAATGTTCGAAGCCATCTTTCCCCGCTCCTTCACGCACCAAGGGCCGAATGCCGCCGGGCGCACACGTCGAACCGCTTGCGAAGCGGCCCTTCGCCTGTTGCCGGCAGCGTTCGGCCCCTTTTCAAATCGCCTGCTCTCCCATCAGGGGAACTTGGGGAACTGGGTGAAGTCGGGCTTGCGCTTTTCCTTGAAGGCGTCGCGGCCTTCCTTAGCCTCGTCGGTCGTGTAGTAGAGCAGGGTAGCGTCGCCGCCCAGCTGAGCCAGGCCCGCAAAGCCGTCGGTCGTGGCGTTGAAGCTCGCCTTCATGAAGCGCAGGGCCGTGGGGCTCCACTGCATCATTTCCTTGGCCCAGGCCACGCATTCGTCTTCCAGCTGGTCGAAGGGCACCACCTTGTTGACCATGCCCATGTCCATAGCCTCCTGCGCCGTGTACTGGCGGCACAGGTACCAAATCTCGCGCGCCTTCTTCTGGCCCACGCAGGCCGCCAGGTAGGCGGCGCCGTAGCCGGCGTCGAAGCTGCCCACCTTGGGACCCGTCTGGCCGAACTTGGCGGTTTCCGCGGCGATCGAAAGGTCGCAGAGCAGGTGCAGGATATGGCCGCCGCCGATCGCGTAGCCGTTCACCATCGCGATGATCGGCTTGGGGATCACGCGGATCAGATGCTGCAGGTCGAGCACGTTGAGGCGCGGAATGCCGTCGGAGCCCACATAGCCGCCGTTGCCACGCACCTTCTGGTCGCCGCCGCTGCAGAAGGCCTCGTCTTCGTGACGGCCGCCGTGATTCTGGCCGGTGAGGATGATGACCCCGATGCTCGGGTCTTCGCGCGCCACGCTGAACGCGTCGTACATCTCCCTCACGGTAAGGGGCGTGAACGCGTTGCGGCGTTCGGGTCGATTGATGGTGATCTTCGCGATGCCCTCGTAGGTATCGTAGAAGATTTCCTGGTAGGGCGTTTCGCTACGCACCCAGGTGATGTCGCTCATAGTCCTCCCGTTTCCTTTGCACTCGTTACCGAAATATCCTAGAGAAGTCGCCATCGGCGCGCCCGCTGGCCTGCGCACCTTGGGCAATGCAAGCCTTCACGCACGATGCGTACGCTTCCGGGTGCTCCATATGCACGTTGTGGCCACCGGGCAGCATATGCACGCGCACGCCGGCTTCGCCCAAAAGGCGCGCCACCCTGCCGTACTTCGCATCGTCTTCGCCCACCACGTAGTGAACGGGGAAGGGCGAGCGCGCAAGCAAGGTAACCGTCTCGCTCTCGAGGCGCATGGTGTGCGCCCCCGCCGCTTCCATGGTCCAGGCAAGCGCCTGCTTGTCGCATGAAAGGCGCATACGGCGCTGCTTCTTTTGCGCTTCGGCGCTTGCGTTCCTCTGGCTTGCGAACAGCGGAATCTCTTCCCACCAATCTACCACGGCTTCCATGGTGGGCAACGCGTCGATGTGGGCCGCCCAGGCACGGTTGCGCCGGGCCCATTGCGCACGGTCGTCTTCGGTACGCGGTCCCAACCCAGCACTTTCCAAAACGAGCAGGCCGATGTCGAGGGGATAGCGGCGGGCGAGGGACAAGGCGACGCGGCCGCCCATCGAGTAACCCACCACCACGGCGGCCGACGTTGCGGCTTCGGCGCAGGCGCGCCTGATCGCCACATGCGCCTGATCGGCCAGATCGTCGAGCGTCGCATGGTCCTTGTCGACGGGCGCAAGCGTCGGCGCGCATACCGGTCCCGCATCCGAAAGCAAGGGCGCCACGTCATCCCAGGCATGGCCGTTCTGCATGAAGCCATGCAGCAGCACGAGCGGCCGCAAAGGCGCCGCAGAATCACCTTTGGCGGCATTCCCTCCCGGAAAGAAGGGGTGGCCTGCAACGCCCACGGTTACCGCCAATAGACGCTGTAACGGTCCTTCACGCCTGCCAGCGGAAGGCTCACGTCGATGATGGAGATGCCAGGGTTCCCCAGCAGCTGCTCGTAGTTGCGGCGGAAGTCGTGCACGGTTTCCACGCGACGATAGGTGATACCGAAGCCTTGGGCCAGGTGCTTCACGTCGATGTTCTGCGGGGTAAGGAAGAGGCGGCCGAAGTAGTCGTCGGTCGACTTCTGGGGGAGCATATCAAAGATGGCCCCACCGTTGTTGTTGAGCAGCACGATGACGATCGCAGGCATAGGGCCGTCGCCGCGCGACAGGCGAATATGCATCTCGTTCTGCAAGCTCAGGGCGTTCACGTCATGCAAGAAGGCCAAATCGCCGATGAGCAGCGTGGTCTGGTCGTACTCCTGCGCAGCCCCCACGGCCGTTGAAATCGTGCCGTCAATGCCGTTGAGGCCTCGATTGCACAAGACGCGCAGACGTTTGCCGTTCTTGCGGTAGAAGGTGTCGACCGCGCGGATGCTCATGCTGCTCGCGCAGAAGAGAAGCGAATCGTCGGGGATGAGCTCGAACATCTTGTCGATGTAGGCGCCCTCGAACTGGTCGGCGCCCGGCAGGCGATAGACCATGTCGATGTGGTCGGAGGCCTGGGCGTTGGCCGTGAGCCATTCTTCCACATGGGCGCGCGAAGCGCCCTGAGCGGTGGGCAGGTCGATCATGGCCTGGGCAAACACTACGGGCAGCGTATGCACGAAGAGGTCGGTCGACGCCGAGTAGTCGCGCGGGTCGCGCACATCCACCACAATCTGCGTGGGCTCGGCCTTCTGCAGGGCCTGGAAAAGGCGCTTCGACACGGGCCAGCGGCCGAAGCGGATGACCACGTCGACCTGCGGGATGTCGGAACCCCCGCAGACCGTGTCGTAGTTGTCGATGACGTAGGGGTCCTTCACGCCGCGCAAACCCGACAGGGGGTCGGCGAGCAGGGGAATGTGACGCGTATGGGCGAACTGCAGCATGATGGCGACGTCTTCGTCGCTGTTGCAGGTGCCTTCGCCGCATACCGCCACCGTATGTTTCCCGTGAAACACTCCGAAAATGCCCTTGGCGTCGCGCGACAGAAGACCCTGGCCGGGTACGACGGTCGGCGGCAGCGGGCTCACGCGGTCGGGTACGACCTTGCGCGCAGGCACGAGCGGCTCGTCGAAGGGGAAGTTGATATGCACGGGGCCGCCGTCGCAGCTTGCGGCACCGGGCACCATACCATGGGCGGCGATGCAGGCATCGAGCGCCGTCTGGTGGACGAAGTCGAGCGTGGCGCCGTCCCCCGCGGGGAGCGGCATCTGCACGAACTTCTTCACGTGGTCGCCGAACATCTTCAGCTGGTCGCAGGTCTGCGGAGCACCCACGCCCTGCAGGCGGGGCGGGCGGTCGGACGAAAGGAGTAGCAGGGGCACGCGGCTCGATTCCGCTTCGAGCACCGCCGGCATCCAGTTGCCCACAGCCGTACCACTCGTGCAGATCACGCCCACCGGACGGCGCTTCGCCTTTGCGATGCCAAGCGCCAAAAAGGCCGCGCCGCGTTCGTCGACGTCGACATAGACGCTCTTGAAACGTTCGAAGGCCTTCATGGCCAAACCGGTCGAACGGGAGCCAGGACTGATGACGAAATCGGTGACGCCGCAACGTTGCAGCTCACTGAAGAAGGCATCGAGATAAGCCGAAGCCACCGAAGCGGGATCGGCGGGTACCTTCACACGGGGCGCACGCTCTTTAGGCTCGATTTCGCGGTCGTTCTCTTCGTCGATTTCTTCCTCGGGCATTTCGGGGGCGTCGACCTTGCGGCTGGGATGTTGGTTGCGATCGTCTCCCTCGTGCAGGCTGTTGATCGCCGCATATTTGTCGGCTTCGATGTCGTTGGTGATGGCCATAGGGCTCTGCGCCTTCAGGGGGGCGTCTTCGTTTGGGGTATCTGGTTGTTCGTGCGCCTCTGTCATTGCCTGCGCTTCGTCCTCGTTCGCCATGGTCGTTTCTTCGGTCTCAGGGGTTTCGCTCGCCTTCGGCGCATGGGCCGCGTAGTGGTTCTGGTCTCTTTCGTCGAGAACCACGTCTTCCTCGTCGCCCACGAAGGCGGGGGGCTCGGCGCGCAGGGGCTCTTCATGCTCTACCGCAAGCGGGCGCACGGGCCCCTCTTCGGCCTGCGCTAAAGGCTCGTCCGACGAGTAAGCCCCCGGCTCCTCGTGAGAGCTCCGCTTCTCCCAGCTTTCCATGACCGCACGAGAATGGGCAATCGCACCCTCTTCCTTCGACGAAGGGGTTGCGTCTTCGGCTTCGGCGCGTTGCTTGGCGCGCTCGCGCGCAATAGCGCGCTCGGCCGCTTCGATGATGTGCTGGTCGATGGACGACAGCTTGGGCGGCATGGGCCGGGTTTCCTCTTCGTTCTCCATTTACCGTTCTTTCCCTTCGAAAGCCGAAAGAATCGTCTGCAATTTCATATCGATCTCATCGTACTCGGACGAGGCATCGCTCCCCGCGACTATTCCACAACCTGCGTAAAGCCAGCCGATTTCGCCGTCGAAGACGCCGCAGCGAATGGCCACCGAAAAGGCCCCATCACCGTCAGCCGTGCGATACCCCACCGATCCGCCGAAAAAGCCACGGTTGTAGGGCTCGGTTTCGCGCAGGAGCATAAGCGACTCACCAACGGGCATGCCGGCGAGGGCCGGCGTGGGCATGAGTTGCCCCGCCAGGTTTTCCACGCTGCGGCCTTCCATCACCTTGGCACGTACAGGCGTCTGCAGGTGCTGCACATGCTGCAAGCGCTTGATGACGGGCGCGGAGGGAATGCGCACCGCGTGGCAGTTGCGGTCGACTACCGATCGGATGAAATCGACCACGAACGCATGTTCGCGTCGGTTCTTGTCGTCGGCAAGCAATTCACGAGCAAGTCGAGCGGTTTCCTCTTCCGTCGACCCCACACCGGTGGTGCCGGCCAAACATTCGCTCTCGATAGCGAGCCCGCGCTTGCGCACAAGAAGCTCCGGCGTGCATCCGCAGAAGAACACGTCGCCGTATCTATAGAGGAAGACGGTTCCCTTCGAGGGGCCGTCGATAAGGTTCACGAGCAGATCTTTGCTTGAAAACACCTGCTGAGCCTTCAGTTTCACGCGGCGCGAAAGAACCGTTTTGCTCACGCGGCCACTGTCTATGGCGGAAAGGACGCCCTCGACTTCGCGTTGCCATTCCGCCGGGTCGTCGCGCTCGATCGAATAGGGAACGGTCACCCGCGTGCGGCCCTTTGCCTGGCGGGCGCGGCGGGCGAAACGCTCCACGCGACCTGCGTAGACGGGGCCCAAGCTGTTCACCTGAAGCAAGGGGCCCTGGGGGCTGTCGACCAAGACGACTTCAGGCAGGAGCATCGAAAGCTTGGGGAAAGCCTGAAAGAGCTCGTCGGCCGGGCGCGGGTTTTCAGCATCGAAACGGTTGAAGGAAAAGAGTACCGGCGATGCGGAGCAGGGCCCCTGGTAGACGGCCTCGATGTCGTCTGCGTCGCGCACGGCGATGCAGCGGCCCAGACCCATCAACCGGGCGGGGAATCGCTGGCCTTCCGTGCCGCCTTCCTCCGCTTCCGCTGAAGATGAGCCGTCGTTGGCCCTATCGGTCTCTTGAGGGTCTTCGGTTGCATGGTTCGTCGTTGAAGCGAAAGATCCCTTTTCGTAGTAGACGAATTGATCGGTGAATTCCTTTTGCAGTACGCAGAAGGCATCGATCATATCGGCATGCAGCGGTTCGGTATAGGTGAATATCTTGGGCATTGGCTGGCAAATCCTCACTCGAGCTCTTGCTGCCCCATTCTACCAGTAGCCTAAGACCCGTGAAGCGCAACCGAACAGGTTGCCTGGGCGGGCGCTCTTACGCGTGCTGAAGCGATTCAAAGAGGCGAACGAACTCTGAGGGCGTAGAGACGATCGATTGGGCCCCCGCCTCCCGCAAATCAGCCACGTCGCGATAACCCCAGCTCACACCTACCGCGTAGGCTCCTGCGCGCAGAGCCACTTCTATATCGGTGGGAGCGTCGCCCACATAGGCGCATTCCGCGGGAGTAAGCCCCATCTCTTCGATGACCCCCTTCAACCCCGTAGGATCAGGCTTGCGAGGAACGCCCTTCCGTTCGCCGTACACCGGGTCGAAGGTATGGGCGGGAAAATTGCGATCGATGACGAGCTTGGTCGCTTCGTTGTATTTGTTCGAGAGTACCGCGAGCTTGCATCCGCGCTTCTGCAAGTCCGCAATCGCGGCTTCCATACCCTCGTAATGCTTGGTCAGCTTGAAACCGATCTGCGGATACAGCGCGCACCAATGTTGAAAGGCGGCTTCGCACACCTCCGCCGACGTGCCGGCCGGTACGGCCAGGGAAATCAATCGGCGGCCTCCATCCCCCACGTACGATTGGATCTCTTCAAACGTATGCGTTGGGAACCCGAAATCCCGCAAGGTCTGATTGGTGACTGCCGCCAAGTCGGGCATGGTGTCGAGCAAGGTGCCGTCGCAATCGAAAATCATTCCATGAAGCATATGAGCCCCTTCCGCTATTCCAACTGCACTACAAAGGTTTGTACCGTGAGCTCGGACCTTGAAGGCCAAGCAGTAAAAAAGCCCCGCAGTGCGGGGCTTTACTTCTCATGGAGCGGGTGACGGGATTCGAACCCGCGCATACAAGCTTGGGAAGCTTGTGCCTTACCACTTGGCGACACCCGCGTGTCGACTGATTATAGCAAAAGAACGGCGCAGCAACCGAAATTGTCACTGCGCCGTCCACATGCTAAATATTCTTCACGACGTTCATCACGTAATCGACGGTACGCTCCAAATTGCCTTCGTCGATATTTTCGAGGACGTCGTCGCCTTGGCCCATGTAGGCGGGCTTGACTCCATCCATACCGGCGATCGTTACCGCCTGCAAGCCGTGACGCGCAGCTACCGAGGCGGGAGTGTCGCGCCAATCGGCCGCGCTTGCCGCCACTTCGATGCCCGTTGCCTGAACAGCCATGCGCAGATATCGCTTCATGCGCGTAGAGATCTTGGTCTTGCGCACCTTGCCTTCATGCTCGAGGTAAGACAAACGGCCGGCGCCCACCGAATCGAGATTGATGACGATCGAACCGCGAAGCTCGTCGGCATGGGTCTGAAGGAAGGTCTTCATGCCCGCATCACCCGAGCATTCGGATCCGAGCGCGACGAACCACACCTCGACATTGACGTCAGCAGCGCGGAATTCGTAAATCTGCTGCTCCTCGCGCGCCAAATCGGCACGCTGCGACCCGTCGTCGCGCGCCATCCGATTGGCAAGCTTCGCAACTTCCGAAAACTCGGGAGGAAGTTCTTCCGCAGTGCGAGGACGACGCACGGGTTCTTCTGCCCCGGCACCGCTTGCCTCGCTCGACCCTCGATTGACCAGTCGTGCAGCTTGATCGGTTGCCGCAGCGCGGGCGCGGCTGAACGCACCGCCGTTCCAACGTTCTTGGCGCTTCCATGCGTCTTCGTTTTCCTCCCAGGCATCAGAAGCGGGCGCAGGCGCACCCTCCTGCTGACTCGCCCGCACCTGCTGTTCGTAGGCGCTGTCCTCCTGGAAGCTCTCCCAACCGCCGCGTGCCTTACCCACTTCGGTGGGGTTGAAATTCTCATCGACGTGCAACCATTCGGAAGCGCTCTGCTCTTCCGCGCGCTTGCCCGAATGCTTGCCCGCATGACGGCGGCCGAACAGGCCGCGATGTTTCTTCGGCATATCTACCACCTGACTCGGCGTATAGGCTCCCGTTTCGGGAGAAGACGCTGCATAGGCGGAATCATCGGCGTCGTCGATATACATTTCGTCAGGCGACATGCCTTCTACCAGTTCGTCCCCCACCGGCTTGAACGACCCCGTGTTGCCTACAGCAGAGAAAGACCCGGAAAGGCTCACACGCTGGTTGTTCTCATAGGGATCGGCAACAGGCGCCGCCGTGATCGACCCGCTCATTGAGGGAAGCGTGTTGCGCAGGGCAGCCTTCTTGTTGTCCATTTCGATCTTGTCGTTGCTCATCGGGCCGGTGCCGTCGAGCGCGACGCGTGGAATCTGCTGACGCAGGAGGGTCTTCGCCGCCGTCTGGCCATCGCGGTCGGTTTCGGCTGCAAGGGGAGCAGGCTGCTTGTTCAAAGCGCTCGCGTCGTCAGCGGGGTCGGGGATGGTAATAACCGACGGCACATCGATACGCGCACGATTCGGGTTCGATCGATAGGTCGGCTTCGGACGCTCAGCACGCTGAGCAGGAGCTTCGCTCTCAGTTTCAGACACGGGCGCAACCGTAGAAGTTGAAGCATCAGAGCGCTCATCTTCCACAGACGACACCGATGCAGCAGGCTCTGCGTACTCGTTTTCGACTGCGATGGGTTCTTCGTCGATAGGCTGAACGGGCGCTTCTTCGGCAAATGCTTGATCGAAGGTATCGTCTTGCGTAACGGCATAGCCTTCTGCGTAAGCAACCGATGCCGGTGCGTCACCGTAGGAATCTTCTCCATTCTCGTACGTGCCGAAGCTTTCGGGGGCGTTCGCCGATTCGGCAGAGGCACCATCCACATACGCTCGATCTGCGTTGTCAGCTTGATGATCTGCTTCGCGAGCAGAAACCCGGTCGGAAATCTGTTCGCGCGCATTATCGAAGGAATCGCGCATACGGTGGAAGAAGCCACCTGCACGATGTTTCAAATCATCGAATCGAGATGGCTGGTCCTCGTAGTAGTCGTAATCGCCGTACGTGGAATCGTCGTAACCTGCATACTCGTTTTCGTCGTATACAGGAGCATCCTCGTTGTCCAACGCAGGTACCTGCACGTCGGTTTGGCCATCAACGTCTCCCGAATCATTGCCCATGACATCGAGAGCCCCCGTCTGCACCTGCTCGCGCAGCTGGGACACATCGATTGGCGGCATGGAAATAGTTGATTCGCGCGACTGTCGTTGAGGCTGGTCCGCCTCGGTCGCCGTTACAATCACGCGTTCCGCTGCTGGTTGTTTCTTTTCCGCCTGCGACGCTGGGGCCGCCGGCATATCAGCAGTCCGATTGTCTGAGGGCGTGGCAATAGCAGGCTCTGCCTGACGCTCTTGCCGAACGCGCTGTGCGACCGGTGACTGCTGGGGCGTTTCACGTGGAACCGTCACATCGATACGGTTGGTTGTGCGAGGCTGGTCCGCCTGGTCGCGATCGACGTCCTTAGATTCAGCAGACCCCTGCGGGCGTGCATCGTCCACCATGACCGCATTGAACGGCGACGTGGCCTGAGATTCCGTGCTTGCATTGCTCGAATGGTCGACTGCGCGCTCGGTTACCTCACCGATTTGCGCCGTCGTGAAATCTTCCTCGTAATCGGGATAGGCTTCGGGCAGCTGTTTGCGCTCATCCCGCAGGTTCTTCACGCGGGTGCGCAAAGAAGAGAACGCGCCGCTTGCACGTTTCTTCCAACGCTGCGTCGTTTCATGGAAGCGACTTTCTTCCGGCTCTTCGTCCTGATAATAGTCGTCGAAACCAGCGTCGACATCTTGGTACTGATCGGGCGCACTCGGTGACGTCCCTTCGTCGCTCGTCTGGACGAACTGGTCCATCTCATGAGGACCGTCCACCATCACACGCCCATCGTTGATCACGGCCGTCGCAACAGCGGTACGCGTAGATTCTTCGGGAACGACCGAGGCAAGGGGGGCCGTTTCTTCTGGGGCGGCGGCGGGTACGTTCTGCGCGGGAGCAGGCATTGCCTGCGCAGGGAGCGAGCCCTGTTTCTGGTCTGCTGAAGCAGCCGGGGCCGCCACGGGAGCCTGCGGGGCCGCAGGCCGCACAGCAGAAGCGTTTGCCTGGCGAGCTGGACGCTCGATTACCTGAGCGGCTTCGGCCGATTCAAGCTCAGCGATACCGGCCTGGTCGAAGGTTTCGACATAAGGCTCCAGCTGGGGCAGCCCCTGTCGATCGGCTGTTTCACGTGAAACATCTTCGATAAAGGTTTCTACTACCGGCTCTTCGGTAGCCGCTGCGCGGGACGGGGCGGTAGAAGCGGACTGCCCTTCACTACGCGGCGTGTCGGCAGCAGGCTCGATAGGTTGCTGCGGGTGCGCGGAAGAAGCCGGCGCGGGAGCCGGCGATTCCTGGGGGACCGCTGCGACCGCGGGGGCTACCGCCGGCGATTGCGCCGCAGGGGCGGTGTGATTCGTGTAGGCGGGGGCCGCCGGTGCCTGCTGCTGCGCAACGCGCTCGAAGCGGTTTTCAGGAGCTTCCATCGGCGCAACGGCTTGCGGCGTCGATTCAACAGCCACCGACTGGGCTGCCGCCGCCGATTCGCGCACAGGCGCAACCGGCGTTTCTACCGGGCGCACGATAGGCTTCGGCTCTCGCGGCTGAGCAGGAGGAAGCTGTTCGGCATGTTCGGGCGCCGCAACTTCGCGAATACCTTGCTGGAAGGTTTCGCGATACTGCTGGGCCTCACGCTGGACGGCCCTGTTCGCCTCTTCGAAATGCGCATGGCTCTCGCGTACAGCGGCATCAAGCGCATCGGCGTAGCGCGAGCGACGCACCGGATGCACGGGGCGCATGTTGCCCTTCTTGGCTTTGGCACGCTCTTGCGCGGCCTTGTACCAATCAGGCACAGCAGGTTCCGCTTGTTGCGTTTCGACCGGCTCGCGCTCTTCGAGGCGCTCTTGCGACTGTTGCAAGCCACTTTGAGGTTCGAGCGGCGCTTCGCCCGTGAACACATTGGTGGTTTCCGCACGCTGAGCGGCCACCTGTTCGGGAGTGGGCTGCCCGGCCGCAGCCGGCCTGGCTTGGGCCAAACGCACGGGTTCCCCTGCAGCCCCGTTGCGTCCTGTTTCACGTGAAACAGGGGCGTCCACAGGTTGCTGGCTTACCTCGCGGGGAACCACCTCGCCAAGGGCAGGCTCATACGAACCGTCATCGTCGGTGGGAACGTTGGCTTCGACCTCGTAGGTGACGGGCACGCCTTCGGGGACGGCGCCCGTTTCATAGGCCTCTTCCTCGCCATGGATGACAGGCTCTTCGCCTTCGAGGTCGGGCTCTTTAATGGTTTGAGCGTCGGCCACGCGGCGGGCGATTTCCATCATCGCCGCAACGCCCGATGCGTTGGAGTTGGCGCCTTCGTTGAAGGTCGCGGTACGGTGCATCGCAAAGGCTACGACCGGCAGAACCGCTACAAGGCAGAGAACAATGAAGATCACATTGAAGACGAGGGCGGCGGTACCCGTAGTCACTGCGGCAACGGCGCGAATGAGCCACAGTACGGGAAGGGCGACGATTGCCGCCGTGGAAGCTTTCACCAGGAGGGGGTAGGCGCCCATAAGGCCGGGCGACAGCTCGTTGCGCACCTTATCACTGTCGTAGTTCGCCACGATGATGACCTTGCGCGGGCGGGACCCGCCCTTGCTCACCGGCTTGTAGCGCGCGATCACGTTCTGACTGATGCCGCGCGTGAACAGGCGGGACAGCACCGGCTTGTCGAAGACCTCGCACAGGTAGAGGGCGCAGCACACGGTGGTAATCGCGAACGCGAGCACCGAGACCTGCGGAGCCAGCATGCCGATGATGGTGAACAGGATGGAGAGGCCGAAGCAGATCGCCTCAACGACACCGGGCTGAGAGTTGCAAGAGAATTCTTCGATTTCGGTTTTCAGGCCCGTCGTAGAGCGAAAGCGTTTCGCGATGTATTCGCTCGCCTTTTGTTCCTCTTCCGTTCCCGCAGGTCGCGGGCCTATTTCTTGCGAAAGATACCCGATATCGTCAGTCATGTCGGACATGCGTGCGCCTTTCAATGTGTCGTAACCGACCCTAGTGGTACATCCTCGAAATTATACGCCACTTAAAGATGCGTCCAAAAGAATACAGGGGCTTCACACGAGCCGATAGCCGCCCTGAAACGCGCGGCGGGGCACCGTCCGCATCCCGAAAGGATACTGACGGCGCCCCGCATGGCTCATGCCGCAAGGCATCTCCTAGGCATCGCGCGAGGCGCGAATGTCTTCGATGATGTCCTTGGCAGGAAGCACTTTGATATTTGAACTTGGCAGCGACTTGAGGAAAACCTTTCCGTAGCCCTTGCTCACCAGTCGGTGATCGGCGAGCACCAGGTTACCCGTGTCGGTCGATGAGCGGATAAGGCGGCCGGCCGCCTGGCGTATTTCAAGCACGGCCTGAGGGAGCACGTAATGAGACCATGCCGACGAATCAATCTGGGCGCGCGCGCATGAAAGCGGGTCGCTCGGCTTGGTGAAGGGCAGTTTGGGGATGACCACCGTCTTCAGCGTCGCACCCGGCGCGTCGAACCCTTCCCAAAAGCTCTTCAAGGCAAACAGGGATAGGTGCTCGTCGGCGATGAAATCGTCGCGTAGACCCTTTACCGACACGCCCCATTTCTGGCAGACCACGCGCAGGTCATCTTCATGGAGGGCGTCGCGCACAACTTCGAAAGCCTTTTCCATTTCGCGACGGTTGGTAAAGAGGGAAAGGGTTGAGCCCTGTTGGGCTTTATGCACGCCGATGAGCAGTTTCTCAAGCTCGTCGAGATAGCGTTGGTTGTTGGGTTCGGGCATGTCCTTCACCACATACACCGTCATATGGGTGTCGAAATCGTAGCTCGAATCGAGCTTTGCGGTGCGCACTGCCGATTGTTCGTCCGTACCCAAACCCATCGCGGCGTTGAAGTTCCCGAAAGAATCGGCCACCGTCATCGTTGCGGACGTGAACACCACGCTTTGCGTACGCGCATAGAGGGTTTCGTTCATCGTGTCGCCCACGTTCATCATGAGCGCTTCGAGATATTCCGATCCGCGGTGAGGCACGTTCTTTCGCTTGAACAAATGAGCCGCGTACGCATAGGTGTCGGGCCCGTCGAACAAAATGATCTCGCACGCGAGCAAGAGATCCTTGAGCGCAAGGGCGGTCGATGCGATTTCGCCCTGCACGGAAGCCGCGCCCTTGACGTCTTCCATCACCCCCACAAGCTCGGTGCAAGCCTTGATGAGCTTTTCGGCCGATTCGTACATCACATGGCCAAGCTCGACAAGGTTCTTGAAGGCATCGCTCGCCCGCACCTCGTCGTTGATCCAAATATCGACCTGGTCGTAGCTGCGCCCTTTCGTGGGCACGTCGAACGCGAGCAGGTCGGATAGATGCGCGCAGAATTCCGTCGCCGCGGTGCCGAAGATATCGCCCGCCCGCTTGGCGCGGCCGCTCAGGGCAAACAGCAGGGTATCGCCGCCGCTCAACCCCGTCCCTTCGGCCAGGGCCCGCTCTTCATCGGTGAGGGAATCGCGCACGCGCTCGTCGGAAACGTCGATTTCGCCGGACAGACGGCGCTCCGCACGTATGAACACGTTGCGTGCCGCGTTCGACGAGTCGACCTTCCCGATAACGCGTTTGATCTCGTCGGCATCGATTTTCGTGCTGAAGGCACGCCGTGCCTCGTTTTCGGCGCCATGTGCCTCATCGACCACCCAGTAGCGGATTGGGGGCAGCAAGCCGCCTTCTGCGGCAACGTCGCAGAAGAGCAGGGACTGGTTGGTCACCACGATATCCGAGCATTCAGCCCGCAAACGCGCCCCATGCACATAGCACTTCTGGCCGAAATAGGGGCATTTGCGGCGCAAGCAGTCGTTGCTTGTCGTAGTGATCTCGTAACGGGGCAGGGCGCGATAGTCGATTTTAAGCGTATCGATATCGTCGTATTCGGACTGCTCGATGAAAGAGAGCAGTCCGGCGAGGGCAGGCGCCTGCGAGACGAAGCCGTCCTGCACCTGGCGCATGCCGGGCCCCGCTTTAAGCACGCGCTCGATAGACCGGAGGCAGGGATAGTGAGAAAAACCCTTCAAGCTGCAAAAAGACACGCCGTCGCACGATTCCGAAAGAAGCGGGAGCTCATGGTTGACCAACTGGTCGAGAAGGGCGTTCGTTTTCGTCGCGATGCCCACGGTAATGTCGTTTTTCCGGGCGGCGATCACCGAAGGGATCAGATAGGCCATCGACTTGCCGACGCCCGTCCCCGCTTCGATTGCCAGGTTGACCGAATCAGCGAAGGCGGCGTTTACCGCTTCGGCCATCTCTACCTGCTCGTCGCGGGCCTCAAAACGGTCGTACATGCGCCCGACGACGCCCGCGGGAGAAAAAGCCTCGCGCACCTCGTCTTCAGTTGCGAACCGCACGCCGCGCGCGGGGTCGCCGATCAGGTTGTTGGCATCGACGCGGGGGCGATGATCGTTGCGACCCACGGTCTGATAACGCAGCGACCGCAAATTAAAGGATGACCCGTCGCTTTCGGCGAAGTGCTTGAACACCATGACCGTAGGCCATTGCTCGCCGTCGTCGAACTGGGCGATGGCAGACACCAGGTCGTTGGGCATCGTCGCCACAGCCGCGAGCAGAATGCGGTAGACCGCACACGTCGCTTCGACGTCGGCATCCGCCCGATGCGTCGACACAGGCGTGTCGAACGTGCGCACCAGGTCGGTAAGACGGTGGGATTTCAGCCGCGGCACGGCGATGCGGGCCAGATCGAGCGAGTCGACCCATACGTTGTTTTTCAGGGCCGCCCCCGATGCGGGCTTGGTGCAAAAATGCCGGTCAAAGGCCGCATTGTGGGCCACCAGATAGCTCGAGCCCACAAACTCGACGAGGCGGGCGACCGCCTCTTCCGGGTCGGGCGCGCCGGCCACGTCGCTATCGTGGATGTTGGTGAGATGCACGATGTCTTCGGGAATGGGCTTGCCCGGGTTCACGAAGCTGACGAACCATTCTTTTATTTCGCCTCGCACCATGCGAGCGGCGGCAATCTGGGTGAGCTCGTCGTGCTTGAACGACACGCCGGTCGTTTCGGTGTCGATTACCACCACGTCTTCATCGAGAGCGCCGAAATCGTGGGTGCGCGCATACTCCTTGAGCTGTGCGTAACGGTCGACCACACGCTGAGGCGTGGTTTCCATAATGTAGTTTTCTATCGCGTGCGTAGTCATCAGCCTGCCTTCAAATCTGATTCAGCCTATCATGAATCGCGCCGTGCTCAGCTTTCGCGAGATTTTCCTGTAAGGAGAAAACATGCCCGCTCTGCCGTATTTCGGGACCTACAGTCGTTTCACCGCCGAGAACAAATCGGAAGGCGGCTTTTTGCTTGGGGCCGACTGCATCGTAGGGGACCGATTCGACATCGAATTCACCACCGACGACGAAGGGCGCACCCTTCCCTGGGTGTCGAACCGCTTCGGGCGCCGGGTAGGGACGATCGACGACCCCTCGACCGTCGAGCAGCTTCTCCTTTGCAGGGCGCGCAAGTTCCATATCTCTGCGTTACTCGTCGCCGTGTACTATTCCGACCAGCCTAAACCAGGTAATTATTGGGGCGAAGTGGCCATTATGGCCTACGACGATGCCCATGCAAGCGATTTCGACGCCTTCCGCACCCATGTAGGAAAAAAGATCGCCAACGGCGCGCGCATAAGCGTTGATTTGGGCGCCCAGGGCATCGACCAGGTCATTGAATCCCATGGCTCATGGATTCCCAACACGCGCCAGCCCAAACCCCAGCTCGAACCGGGAACGGTCATGCTGAAGGATTCGATTACCTTGTCGGAAAAACTCGTTGAGGGAAGCCGAAACAAAAACGTCGGCTGTTTCATTGGCGGTTGGGCCTTTCTCATTGTCATGGCCGTGCTGGTCGTCGCCGTCGTTCGCTCATGCACGGGGGCGTAGCCACCACCCGCCAACCAACATCGATGCTACGGGCCCAGCGTCATCGATGCACGCTGGGCCCGTATTCGTAGAGACCTTTCCGCAACAGTCGCAAGCGACTTATTTTTCCAGAGCGTACTCGATGAGCTTGGTGCAGAGTTCGGGGAAGCTCATGCCGGCTGCTCGGCCCGCATCGGGCAAAAGCGACGTGGCGGTCATGCCCGGAATCGTGTTGGTTTCGAGCACCCAACCGGTACCGTTCTCATCGAGAATGATGTCGGTGCGCGACACGCCCTGGCATTCGAGCGCCTTGTGGGCGGCTACGGCGAGCGCCTGCACATGCTGGGTATCTTTTTCACTCAGGCGGGCGGGGCAGATGTGCTGGGACCCACCGGCAGCATACTTCGATTCGTAATCGTAGAAGTCTCCTATCTGGGGGACGATTTCGATAACGGGAAGTGCAGTGGGATCGTCGTTGCCCAGCACGGCCACCGTGAGCTCGGTTCCCGACACGAACGTTTCGACCACCACTTCGTCGTCGAGAGCGAAGGCATCGTCGAGCGCTTTCTGAACGTCGGCCGTTCCCTCGACGATAGATACGCCCAAAGCCGAACCGGAGCTGGCGGGCTTCACCACGATCTTGCGGCCGAGCTTCTGCTCGAGTTCGGCCGGAGTCATCTGGTCGGCGGCATGTAAGGTCACCGACCGGGGCGTCGAAATACCCTTTTCCAGATAATGCACCTTCGATTTCGCCTTATCCATGGCCGTCGCACTCGACCACACGCCCGGACCGGTGTAGGGAATGCCCAGAATTTCAAGCATGCCCTGCATCGTGCCGTCTTCGCCGCCCTTGCCGTGCAGGCAGAGGAACGCCACGTCGAAGGGCTCCTTGACCAGTTTGACCAAGTCTTCTTTGTTGGCCGGGTCGAGCATCGTCACCTGATACCCTGCCTCGCGCAAGGCGCCGGCGGCTCCCTGGCCAGACTGAATCGATATAGCGCGCTCACCGCTCGTACCGCCGTACAGCAGGGCGACCTTGGTTTCCGCTGGATTGATGCTCATGATTCCTTCTTCTATCGAATGACCGGCTGTTCCATCTGTCTGAATTCCGCGCTGAGTATACCAAAGCGAGCAAATGGCTTCCGTATAATGCTGGGCATGAACACAGCATTCGAAACGTACGGAATCGGTGAAATCCGCTCGCTCATCGGCGAGCTTTCCCAGCCAGCCTTCCGTGCCAAACAAGTCATCGGCTGGGTCTACAACAAGGGCGTCACGTCGTTCGACGACATGTCGAACGTACCGCGCGTCTTGCGAGAAGCGCTTGCAGAACATGCGCCTTTGCATATCCCTGAAATCATCGATAAGCAGGTCTCTGTCGACGGAGCGCGCAAATACGTGCTCTCGTTAGCCGATGGCGCCCGCGTGGAAACGGTGGGGATCCCCTCGCGGGATACCGCAAGCGATGGCGCGCCCCGCCGTTTGACCGTCTGTTTTTCCACGCAGGTCGGCTGTCCCATGGCCTGTTCCTTCTGTGCTACGGGGAAGGAAGGATTCACGCGCAACCTTCTGCCCGGCGAAATGGTCCAGCAGGTGCTTACCGTGCAGCGAGATTTCGGTGCCCGCGTAAGCAACGTGGTGGCCATGGGCCAGGGCGAGCCCTTTCTCAACTATGACAACGTCGTGAAGGCCCTGCGCATCATGAACAGCGACCTCGCCCTGGGCATCGGGGCCCGGCATGTCACCGTTTCCACGTGCGGCATCATCAGGGGAATCGACGCCTTCGCCCACGAACCCGAACAATTCACGCTCGCGCTCTCGCTGCATTCCGCCATCCAGGCCACACGCGACCGAATCATGCCAAAATGCGTGGGAACGCCCCTTGCCGATTTGAAGCAGGCGCTCGATTCCTACTACCGCGTCAGCACGCGACGACCAAGCATCGAGTACCTCATGATGCGCGATATCAACGATGGCGAACACGACCTCAAGGCCCTGCTCGATTTTTGCGACGGCCTCTTCGTTCATGTCAACCTGCTTCCCATGAACGAAATCGAGGGCAGCCCCTTTCACCCTTCGCGCCCAGCGGTAGTCGACCACTGGATTCGCACGCTCAACCGCAACGGGATCGAAGCCAACGTGCGCGACTCCCGCGGAAGCGATATCGACGGCGCCTGCGGACAGCTTAAGAACCGTATCGGCTAGCACGCGCGGTTCCATCCCATCGGTTTATACGAAGCGCCCCCTTTCTCCATGAGAAAGGGGGCGCTTGCGTTATAGGCATGCGTTCGTTCCTGGGACGGCGTTTAGAGGGATGCCTCTTGGCCGGCATCTTCGGTCGGAGCAGCGGGCCGGTCCATAAGCTGCTGGAACAAACGCTCCAGATCGGCCTCGTCTTTGAATTCGATTTCGATCTTGTTCTTGCCACGCACCGATTTGATGCGCACACCCGTATTGAAATGCTGGCGCAGCTCTCGAGCGGCCTTCTTGAAGACGGGAGGCGTTACCGGGCGGACGCGCTCTTCCGTCTTCGCGGCAGCCTGCCCTGCAAGCAAACGCGCAAGATTCTCGGTCTGACGCACCGAAAGCTTCTCTTCGCGCAGCTTGTTGGTAAGCTTTTCGCGCCCTTCCGGAGTAGGCACCGAAAGAATAGCGCGGGCGTGGCCGGCTGTAATCTTCCCTTCATAGAGCATCTGCTGGGCGTCTTCAGGCAACTCAAGCAAGCGCAGGGCGTTCGCAATCGTCGAACGGCCCTTAGAAACGGCGCGCGCCACTTCTGCCTGAGTGAGATGCTGGCGTTCCATAAGGCGCTTGTACCCGTAAGCCTCTTCGATGGGGTTAAGGTCGGAACGCTGGATGTTTTCGATCAGGGCGAGCTCGAGCGCCTTATCGTCCTCGACGTCTTTCACGCGCACGGGGACCTGTTTCAGACCAGCGAGCTTGCAGGCCTGCCAACGGCGTTCGCCGGCGATGATTTGATAGGTGCCGCTGTCCATCTTGCGCACGAGAATCGGCTGCAGCAAGCCTTCCTTTTCAATGGACTTTGAAAGTTCGGCAAGTTCCTCCCGATCGAAATTGGTGCGCGGCTGATCGGGGTTGGGTGCCACCAAATCGATATCGACGAGGTCAGTCTGTTTTGTTTCACGTGAAACATGCGGGCGCGCTTCGCGGGCGACGACGCCCTTGATGGTCACGTGGTCATCTTCTTCGATATAGGGCACGGGCTTTTTGGCATCAGCCTCACGCAAGGTGGCGCGCTGGAGAGCCTGTTCGCTCTCGATCGCGCGCACAGCGGCAGACGACAGGGAACGGTCGGACGCCGTGCGCTCCTTAATCGTGGCCTTTTCGGCCTCTTCCTCCGAAAACGTCGTGCTGATAGGCACGCGCGAGGGAGCGGCGGCTTGATCGGACTGCTGGCTGACGGCCGTATCGGTGCGTTCCTTAGGCTCGGCAGCCTTCGCCTCTTCGGCGGCCTTGGCGGCCTGTTCCGCCGCTTTTTCTTCTGCACGCTCGGAATTCTCGTTGGTGTGGCTCTGGCTGATCTCGCCAACGCTTTCGCCCCAGAGGGAATTCAATCCGCGGCCCAAGCCGCTCTTCCGTTGCTTAGCCACGGGAAATCACTTCTTTCGCAAGGGAGAAATAGGCTTGACCGCCTTTGCCCGAAGGATCGTATTCGGTAATGGGCTGCCCGTAGCTGGGCGCTTCGGACAGCTTCACCGTGCGGGGAATCATCGTGTCGAACACGCTCTTCCCGAAGAATCGGCGCACTTCTTCGGCCACCTGCTTGGAAAGGGTCGTGCGGGAATCGTACATGGTGAGCAGGACGCCGAATATATCGAGCGTGGGATTGAGCAGACTTTTGACACGTTTCATTGAATCGAGAAGTTTTGTCACACCTTCCAAGGCGTAGAACTCGCACTGGATGGGAATGAGCAACTTGTCAGCGGCAACCAAGGCGTTGATGGTCAGAAGGCCAAGCGAGGGAGGGCAATCGATAAAGATGTAATCGTATGTTCCGCGCAGCTGGCCGATTTCTGACTTCAAACGGTTTTCTCGGGCAATCTCGTTGACGAGCTCGACTTCGGCGCCTGCCAGATTGATCGTCGCAGGCAGAAGGTCGAGCCCCTTGCACACATCGGGAATGATGGCTTCATTCACGGGCGTGTCGGACAGGAGGACATCGTACACGTCGCGGTGAATCTGGCTCTTGTCGATGCCCAAGCCGCTCGTGGCGTTGCCCTGAGGATCGAGGTCGACAAGGAGGACCTGCTTGTCGTTGCAGCCCAAGGCCGCCGACAGGTTCACGGCGGTCGTCGATTTCCCCACGCCGCCCTTCTGGTTGATGATGGCGATGATCTTCGTCTGCCCGATCACATGGGTAACGGGCTTTTTGTCGGCCATGGTTTTAATAGGGCGATACCCAGGCTCAGCGGACTCCTCTTCGCTCTCTGCGGATTCAGCAGCCTCCTGCGACTCCGTTTCCGTAGAAACGGGCTCGGACTCTGCGGCACCAGTGGGTGCAGACTCTTCCGGAGCTGAATCTTTGGCGGCATCCGCGGAAAACTCAGCCGTTTCGTCCGCAACGAGCACGTTGGGAGCTTCGGCGTCCGACGGTGCGGAATCTTCTTTTTGGTTCAACGTGGTGTGAGTTTTTCTATCGCGTTTAAAGGTGTCAAATAAACCCACGTGGACCCCCTTTCATGGTCGGCAGGCTCGATTATACCTATTTCTTATAGGGTCTCTTCTGGGCCATGCCGGGTCGGCGCGGGAGTTTCACGGACGGGGTTCCCACTTTTTCGTATACGATGATCGACCGCTCGGTCGCACCGTCGCTCAAGGTGAAGGTGCGCAGGGACACTTCCCTCATACCCACTTTCTCCTCAATAGCGCGCGCCCAGGACCGCTCGTCGCCGATGTCGGCAGACTTGAGCGCGACGAGGCGGCCACCCGGCATCAATAGCGGACTCGCAAGTTCGATAAGCGAAGGAAGTGCCGTCAAGGCACGCGCCGTCACGAGGGCGTAGTGTTCGGGTCGATCGAGCGCCAATTCCTCGATACGCCCGTTGTAGGTGCGCACAGTGGCGGAAAGGCCGAGTTTCTCGATGATGCGGTCGAGCGCCTTGGTCTTCTTGCCCACCGAATCAACCAAGTCGACGCTCCTGCCGGTCGCAACGGCGAGGGGGATACCGGGGAACCCCCCGCCCGTACCCAAATCGGCTACGGGACCCTGGGGAGCGTCGAGGCATTCGGGCACGGCCGCAAGCGAATCTTCGATATGCAAGAGCCTGCCACTTTCCACCGAATCGATGCGCGTAAGATTCGTGACCTTGTTTTCCTCAATCACGAGGCTCAAATGTTTAAGAAGCAGCTCGTGCTGCTCGCGGGTAAGCTCCATGCCCTTGCCTTCCTGTGTATTTCGACGTCGATCGCATCATACCGTGCGAAAGCCATAAAAAACGGGAGACCGAAGCCTCCCGTTCCCTGTTTCACGTGAAACAGCAAAGGTATGTGCGGTAGCGGTTAGAGCGGTCGGACCACGACGTGACGAGCAGCGCCTTCGCCTTCGGAATGCGTATCGACGCCCTCGTAGTCGCGAAGGGCGATATGGACGATACGGCGCTCGTAAGGCGTCATCGGACGAAGCTTGACCGAACGGTTCTGGGAAAGAGCACGGGAAGCAGCCGATTCTGCAATCTGTTCGAGCTTTTCGCGCTGGCGACCCTTGTAGCCTTCCACATCGATCACAACGGGATACCGCTTGCCCAGGCTGCGGGCTACGATCGTGGAAACGAGGAACTGGAGGGCATCGAGGGTCTTGCCGTGACGGCCGATGAGGACGGCCAGGTCGTCGCCCGTGATATCGATGATGAGCTCGCCCTCGTCACCATCGTATTCATCGTAGGTTACTTCTCCTACCTCGAAATACTTCAGGATATCGTCGAGAGCGGCAATCGCCGTGTCGGCAATGCGGTCGAGCTCTTCGTCAGTCAAGCCGTATTCGTTGGCCTCTTCTTCGGGGGCTTCTCCCGAAGGCTCGTCGGCAACGGTTTCGGATACCTCTTCCGTGGCCTCGGCTTCGATCGGTTCGTTCGTTTCTTCCGCCATAGGTACTCCTTTATCACAATTGACCAGGCTCTTATACCAACAAACCCGCCCTGGAAAGCAGGGCGGGTTTGCAGCATTCACAAAAAACGTTAGCGGCTCTTGTGGGGGCGCTTTTTCTTGACCTTGCGTTCGACTTCCACCTTAACAGGTTTTACGTCGACGATTTCGGCTTCTTTCTTTTCGTCTTCAGCCTTCAGCGCGCGCATCGTAATCTGCTGCTGGAAGACGCCGAAGAGGGAGGATACGCCCCAGAACAGAAGCACGCCCGCAGGAGAGCCCCAACCGATCCAAAGCATGAACACGGTCATGAAGGCGCTCATGATCAGGGTCTGACGGCGCTGGTTGGCGTCTGCCGTGTTGCGCTGCTGCAGCACCATAGGGGCGAACGTCGCGCCGGCGAACACGAGCAGCAGGATCAGGTAGGGCAGGAAAGTGAGGAACCCCTGGCCGAGGCTCGAAGCCGGGGTAAGGGTCAGGTCGGGGACCAGATGGTAGAACTGGTAGCTCGAGCCCTGCGTACGCGAGCCCATTTCCTGCAGTACCTGGAACAGGGCGATGAAGATAGGCATCTGAAGGAGGATGGGCAGGCAGCCGGCCAGAGGGTTGAACTTCGCCTCGGCATAGAGCTTCTGCATCTCTTCCTGCATGCGCGGCTGATCGTCGGCGTACTTCTGCTGAATCTCCTGCATCAGAGGCTGCACTTTTTGCATCTGATAGGAAGATTTGATCTGCTTGCGCATGAGCGGCATCAGGATGACGCGGAAAATGAGGGTGATAACGAGAATCGCCATGCCCCAGTCGCCCGCGAAGCTGTACACCGAGCTGATGCACCAGAAGATAAAGTCTTTAAATGCGTCCCACATGGGTGATTATCCTTTCAGGGGAGTAATCAGGTTCCGATAGTTACGGTACGGGATCGTATCCATGGGGACCACCGGGATGGCATTTCAGGATACGTTTTGCCGTGAGCACGAAGCCTTTGCAGAATCCGTATTTCCTAAAGGCGATCAGCCCGTACTGCGAGCAGGTCGGTTCGAAGCGACAGCAACCGGGGAAAAGGGGAGAGAGGCACGAGCGGTAGAACAGAATGAGCATGATAGCCGCTTTGCAGGGCAGCTGCGTCACAATGTTCAGAACTTTGCGCACGATTACCGGCTTTCCTCGAGAAAGCGCGTCACGAGCTTTCTGCAAGCGCGCACGACTTTACTATATTCCTGTTCGGTCGTTGCCCGTTTAGCGAGAAAAACAACATCGTATCCAGGCCACGGACCGCCGACATCGCGGCAGACGGCGCGCATCCTGCGCTTCGCCCGGTTGCGCCAGACGGCGTTGCCCAACTTCTTGCCCGCAACAAAAGCAGCACGGCCTTGCGAACCGTGCTGCGCATTGTTCTGGACAACCAGAAGTGTGATGGCGGAAGCGCCGAATCGCTTCCCCTGTGCGAATACGTGGGAAATCTCGGTGCTCGACTTGATGATTTCCACTACGCGATTCCTACACGGTAAGGCGCTTGCGGCCCTTAGCGCGACGAGCGGCGAGAACCTTACGGCCGCCCTTGGTGGCCATGCGAGCGCGGAAGCCATGGGTAGTCACACGCTTATGTTTGTTCGGCTGGTAGGTGCGTTTCATATCTGTTCCCTTTCTTACCTACAGAGTAACTTCCAAAATATACGAATCTCTCCCCAAAAGGTCAAGAAGCAACATTCCGCTTGGCAGAACGATTCACATGAACTATACGCGCGGGCGCGCGAACTTACAACGAGGGACGACATCCTCCGTCCCCGTCGTCACGTCGAGAGTGGGACGACATCCTCCGTCCCCGTCGTCACGTCGAGAGTGGGACGACATCCTCCGTCCCCGTCGTCACAGACGATCGAGTCGAGGAGGCCACCTCTCTTTTGCTCTCTCCCGCGGGGGAAAACGGCATTCATGGAGGATTCCAGAAGCATTCAACGGCATTCAATGAGATTCATTCCACCTTTCAGATAGTGAATTCCACGCTGAATAATGTGGAAAACGTTGAAAACTCTTATAAGCCCAGGAAATCGATGTGGAAAACCGTGTTCAGAACGCCCTTGCCGCCGATGTAATATGGCCGAAAACGGCAAGGATACGCAGCACCCCAGGTGGCAACTGATTGCAAAAACACCTATTGACCAGGCATTTTAATAACGATTCAGATTGCGGAAAACCACCTGACGGCCTGCAACACACGTATTCCCATGAGTCTTCGCTCCCCGATCGAAAACGCCTCCGCTGCGCGTGAATTTCACTTCCCAGAAGCGGAATTCCACTCGAGTTTTCAACGCATGGGAATACCGGGATTCAGTTTTCTTCAACGTTTTCCACTTTCGTTGAACAAAATGTGGATAACTCTGAATACCCCAGGTGGAAAACGTATTCCCCTTCATTGAAAACTGAATTCCGGCTGAATTCCTCCCTGAATTGCGCGTACAATAGGCCAGCTAGCACAAAACGACGCTGAATAGCGGTGAATCTTCCCGAATTCCACCGCTGAATGCGCTGAATACCAAGGAATACCGTGTCTGAACAGGCGGAACAGCAACATACCGAAGACGGGGAAAACAAACCCGTCGAAGAGAGCGCATCGATCGAGGCGTACAACTACACCTACGTCCCCACCGTTGCGCGCATAGCCGTCTACGACGATATGAAGATGGCGCCGCGTGTGATCGAGATCCAGCCCGCCCCCACGGCCGAGTACATCGAACGGCTGGCCGATGTCATCGACGAGCAGAAACGCCGCCTGGGCGGGACCATCCCCTATTCCGCTATCCGAGAGGTATCGGAAAACTTCATCCACGCTCGCTTCACCGAAGTGGTCGTATCGATACTCGACGGCGGAAACACGATTCGCTTCTGCGATCAAGGACCGGGCATTCACAACAAGGACAAGGCCACGCTGCCCGGCTTCACGTCCGCCACCGAACCGATGAAGCACTACATTCGCGGTGTGGGATCGGGTCTGCCGCTCGTCAAGGAGTACCTCGACCTTTCCCATGGCAACATCACGATCGAAGACAATCTCAATTCCGGAGCCGTCGTCACCCTCAGTTTGAAGGACCATCCATCCGAGCCTCCGGCAGAATCGGGCGGACCTGCACTCCAGCCTCCTTCGGAGACCGCCGAAGCGCAGGTCATGAGCGCAATGGGCCAAGCAGCTCAGGCTGCGCCCCTTGTCCCCGGGACAGCAACGACCCCGGCGCCCGTCATCCCGCAAAGCGGGTCGGTACCCGCGGCCCCCGCCCGAGCGCAGCAGCACGTGTGGGGCGCCTACCAACCCGGAGCACCGCAAGCCTACCAGCAGGCACCTCGGGCCTATCAGAACATGCCCGCCTACCCGGCCATGCCGGCTTACGCCGCCGTGCCGCCCCAGCAGGCCGCCGTTCCTCCCATGCCCTTGCCCCTCCTCTCCGACCGAGAGAAAACCGCCCTCACCGTGTTCGCGCACGAAGGTGCCCTGGGCGTCACCGAGCTGTCCAACATCATGGGACTTGCTATGTCGAGCACCTACGCCCTCATGGACAAGATGGAGGAAAGCGCCCTCATCGAGAAAACCAAGAACAAGAAGCGCATCCTCACCGACTACGGTGATGCGATCTATCAACAGATCAAGGGCATGGAATAAGGCTTCGACCTGCAGCTTCGTTAGCTTTCCCACACCTGGGCATGGTTTTCCACATTTTTTGCACCGCAAGGGCCACTCTTGCTACACTTGAACCCTTGCAAGCAGCTCACACGTAGTAGCAAAGGGATGCCGACATGGGCGACAAGTACGACACGCTTTGGCAGAACGTCGTCGCGCAGATAAAGACGTACGACAACATAGACGCCTCGCAAATCGACGCGTTTTTCTCGCGCCTGCAAGTCCAGGCCTTCAGCGAGGGCTTTCTCATGCTCACGGCCGATACCGAATTCATCAAGAAGTGGATCGAATCTCACTACATGACGGTCATCAAACGCGCCCTTGAAGAGCTCTATCATGTGCCCTTCAACATCGCGATAGAGGTCGACCCCACATCCCAGAGTCAGATCGCCGCAGCGCCTGCGCCGTCTGCGCCCGCTCCCGCAGCGCCCCAACCGGCGCCCGCGCCGCAGCCCCAGCCCCGACCCGTGCCCGCTCCCGCGGCGGCTCCGGCTGCCGCGCCCGCAAAGCCCAACGGCGACGGGGACTTCATGGACACCGTGGCAAGCGGCTACACCTTCGAGAACTTCGTCATCGGCACGTCGAACCGCATGGCCTACAGCATGGCCGTCGCTGTGGCCGAAACGCCCGGTCAGCCCCACCTCAACCCCCTGTTCATCTACGGGAAAAGCGGCTTGGGCAAAACCCATTTGCTGCGGTCGATTCAAAACTACGTGCACCATAGCTACCCCAACCTTTCCACGGTCTACGTGGACACGATGGAGCTGGTCAACGACTACACCGACGCAGCCATGAGCAAGAGCAACAAATCGTTTGCCCAGTTCAAGCAGCGCTACGAAACGGCCGACGTGCTCCTGATCGACGACGTGCAGGGCCTTCAGAACAAAAAAGAGACCCTGAACATGGTATTCCAGATCCTCAACCGCATGATCGACCAAGGCAAGCAGGTCGTGCTTTCGGCCGACCGCGCCCCCAAGCACATCGACATCGACGAACGATACAAAAGTCGATTCAACATGGGCGGCACCTGCGACATCCAGCCGCCCGAACTCGAGACGAAAATCGGCATCATCCGCAGCTACATCGAAGAATGCAAGCGCACGGGCAGCGACGACTTCACGATTTCCCCCGAAGTGCAGGAATACATCGCCCAAAACTCGAGCTCGAACATTCGCGAGCTGAAAAGTGCCGTCACCAAGGTCATTTTCACGCTCCGCAACGGCGAGAAGAACGACATCACCGTCAACGAAGCCTCGAAACTGCTCGCCGACCACTTCAGCGGCGGGGCGATGAAAAAGCTCTCCATCGCCGACATCCAATCGGCGGTCGAGCGCTACTACAATGTGAGCCACGCAGAACTGGTGGGCCGCAAACGGTCGGCCAACATCACCTACGCCCGGCAAATCGCTATCTACCTCTGCCGCACGATGATCGACATTCCCTTCAACAGCATCGGAAGCGAATTCAACCGCGACCACTCGACAATCATGTACTCCTATCGGTCGGTGGAAGAAAAGGTGAAGGAAAGCCGCGAGGTCAACGAAGAGCTCGAGATTCTGCGGCAGATGATTCTCGACCAATAGGGGAGTTGTGGAAAACGTCTCCCACAACGTTGGGAGGAACGGTGGAAAACCGAACGCAATGGAGGAGAGATAATAAAAGCAATAATTCTTGGGGAAAGCCTGCGCGGTCAATCAACAGGATTCCACTGCACACATAATGGGTTTGAACTGGGGAAACAAAAGTTATCCACCATTCCACAGAGCTTATTATTACTATTATTTTTAGTATTTAATTAAAGGGGTTGTTCATGAAATTCAGCATTAACCGCACGGAGTTGCAGACCGCCTTAGGCGTAGTAGCCAAAGGCGCAGCCTCCCGTTCGACGCTCCCCATTCTTTCGGGCATTCTCTTGAAGGCCTCTCACGATACGCTCACGCTCGAAGCAACCGATCTCAACCTTTCCATCCGCTGCGCTCTTCCTGCCTTCATCGAAGAAGAGGGACAAACCGTCATTCCCTCCAAGCTCATCACCGACGTGGTGAAGAGCCTGCCCGATGCTGCGGTGCACGTGGATGCAAACGACGAATCGGCAAAAATACTCTGCGAGACGTCGGCCTTCTCTCTGAAATCACTCAATGCGGAAGACTTCCCCGGATTCCCCGACGTCGACCCCGAATCGTCGATTTCCATTCCCTTCGCCACTTTCTCCCGCATGGTCAAGCGCGTCGCCCGCGTAGTCTCGCGCGACGAGTCGCGGCCGATTCTCACCGGTGTGCTCGTGGAGGCCGAAGACGGCGTGCTGCGCATGGTCGCGACCGACTCCTACCGCCTGGCGGTCACCGATACCGATTTCACCGCCGATTCGGAAGGCTTCAAAGCCGTTATCGCGGGAACCTTCCTGTCCGATTTGGCGGCCCTCGCGCCCAACGAGGACAACATCACCCTGTCGCTTGCCGAAAACCAGATCGTGGCCACCTACAGCGGCACCACCTTCGTCAACCGCAAGATCGAAGGCACCTATCCGCGCTATCAGCAGCTCATCCCCGACCAATACAAGACGCGCGCGAAATTCGATACCAAGCAGCTGACCGAAGCCGTCAAGCGCACGTCGCTTCTGAGCAATCGCACGGCTCCGGTGAAGTTCGACCTTAATAGCGCCTCGAATACCACGCAGGTTTCCACCGTGAGCCAAGACATCGGCGAAGCCCGCGAAACGATCGCGAGTGAAATCGAAGGCGAGGATACCGACATCTCCTTCAACTTCTCCTACGTGCTCGACGGCCTGTCGTCGGTGGAAACCGATGCCGTCTACCTGGAACTGCAGGGGCCCATGCGCCAGGGCATCTTCAAATCGGAAGAAGAGGAACGCTACCTCTACCTGGTCATGCCGATGCGCGTGAGCTAAGGGCGCTCCATGGCCTTTGACACCGCCGACGAGCTTCACCTTGCATCGCTCGACCTCGTGCACTTTCGCAACTATGATTCCTTCCGCCTCGACGAGTTGGGCTACCTCACGATTCTCGTAGGGCCCAACGCGGTGGGAAAGACGACCGTCGTCGAGGCGATTCAACTCGTCACGGCCCTGGAATCATTTCGCACGTCGAAGGCGTCTCGGCTGGTGAAGTGGGGCGAGACGCGGGCCCATGTGGGCGCGCGTCTGATCGGCGAGGCGCGTGACCTGAGTGTCGAGCTCGATATCAAAGGCTCTTCGCGCAGCTACAAGCTCAACGGCAAGACCAAACGGGTTGCCGACCTGGCAGGCCTCTTACCGGCGGTGACCTTCACTCCCGACGACCTGCACCTGGTTAAGGGGGCGGCCGCCGCCCGCCGGGACGCGCTCGACGCCTTGGGCGCGCAGATCTCGAAGAACTTCGCTGCCGTGCGCAGCGACTATGCGAAACTCGTGAAGCAGAAGAACCGGGCGCTCAAGGCCGAGGAATCCGATACCTATCTGTCCTCGATAGACGACGTGCTCGTACGGGTGGGCGTGCAGGTGCTTTCGCATCGTATGACGATCGTGGAACGCGTGCAGCCCTACTTCCAGCGGTTCTATAAGGAGATTTCAGGCGGCGACGAGCGGGTTGCCCTCAACTACGTGCCCTGTTGGCTGCGCGGCGACGACGATGAGCTCGCGCGCTACGCGTTCGACCGCGACGAGGCCCTCTCGAGCCTGGAATCCTACGGTCGTGCCATGCGGCCGGTCGAACGCGCCCGTCGGCGGACCGTCGCGGGCCCCCATGCCGACGACGTGCTCTTTCTGCTCGACGGCCGCAATGCCGTGCATTTCGCCAGCCAGGGCCAGCAGCGTTGCATCGTGCTCGCCTACAAGCTAGCCGAAGCGGCGGCAATCGAAGACGCGATGGGGCGCAAACCGCTCCTCCTCCTCGACGACGTGATGAGCGAACTCGACGAGCGACGCCGGGCCTACTTCATGGAGTTCGTGGCCGACGACATCCAAACGTTCATTACCACCACGAACGCCGCCTATTTCACCGATGCGATGAAACGGCGCGCTCGGATCGTGAGGCTCGGGGAGGGCCCCGCATGAAAAAGTTTTCCGACACCGTCTATTCCGCACTCGACAAGATACCGGGCATGGACGCAGGCGCCATTCGCAAGGCGGCCCGCGTGAAGCAGGTGCGCGACATGTGGGCGCAACTGGTGGAACCGGCGATTCTTGCCCATACCAACGGCGTGTACGTGTTCACCAAAGACGGCAAGCGGCAGATGCACGTGTACGTGGACGAGAGCATTTACGCGGCCGAGCTCAACAATCGGCGCGAGCTCCTCAAGCTCATGTGCGCCGAACAGTTCGGCGAGCACATCGATGAGTTCTCTATCCACATCTCGCGCGGTCAGCGAAAGCTCGAGCATCCCTACGCTCAGACGAAAAAGCCCGAAATCGATGCACACCCCGCTGTGCCGCTCTCACAGGCCGAATTACAGTCTGTAGAGGACTCTGTATCGAAAATACCCGATTCGCGGCTAAGAGAGCATTTTAAAGAAGCCATGATTCGTGATTTGGAGTGGAAGAAGGGCAACTCCCCTCATCCTCCTGCAGAAAGTTAGCAAATACGTCTCAGAAAGCGCGAGAATAGCTCTCAGGCCTATTTGGCGTTTTCAGCGTCATATTTGCGCCATGAATCTATGGTAGAATTCTCCACGCTTACGCAGGGCGCCCCCTGCGTATGTTCTCTCCAAACCCAACATCACTGCAAAAGGAGCAGAGCGTGGCAGAAACCAAACCATCCCATTACAACGGCGGTGACATCCAGGTTCTCGAAGGCCTGGAACCGGTCCGCAAGCGCCCGGGCATGTACATCGGCTCGACGAGCGCCCGCGGCCTTCACCACCTGGTGTACGAGGTCGTCGACAACTCGGTCGACGAGGCCCTCGCTGGGTACTGCACCGATATCGACGTGCACATCATGGAAGACGGCAGCGTCAAATGCGTCGACAACGGCCGCGGCATTCCCGTCGATATTCATCCCAAAGAACATATTCCCACCGTTGAGGTCGTACTCACCATCCTGCATGCCGGAGGCAAGTTCGGCGGCGAGGGCTACAAGGTGTCGGGCGGCCTGCACGGCGTGGGCGTTTCGGTCGTCAACGCGCTGTCAACCCACATGACGGTGCAGGTGGCGCGCGACGGCAACCTCTACGAAATCGCCTTCGAGCGCGGCAAGACGGTCGAAAAGCTGAAGAAGGTCGGCACGGCCAAGCACACCGGCACCACCGTGCAGTTCTGGCCCGATCCGGAAATCTTCACCGAGACGACCACCTTCAACTACGACACGCTCGCCGAGCGCTTCCGCGAGATGGCCTTCCTGAACAAGGGCCTGAAGATCAACCTCACCGACGAACGCGTGAAGAACGAAGACGGCTCCTTCAAGGGCGAGACCTTCCAGTACAAATATGGTCTTATCGACTACGTGAAGTACCTGGTGAGCGGCAAGGAGCCCATCAACACCAAGCCGATCTACTTCGAGGCGGAATCCGAAGCCGGCGAGGTCGAAGTGGCCATGCAATGGACGGAATCCTACGCGACTAACACGGTCTTCTCCTTTGCCAACAACATCAACACGATCGAGGGCGGCACCCATCTCGACGGCTTCAAGACGGCGCTTACGCGCACGATGAACGACTACGCCCGCAATCGCGGTTTGCTGAAGGAAAAGGACAACAACCTCACCGGCGACGACGTGCGCGAGGGTTTGTGCGCCGTGATTTCGGTCAAGCTGCACGAACCCCAGTTCGAAGGCCAGACCAAGACCAAACTGGGCAACAGCGAAATGCGCGGTTTGGTGTCGAGCGCGGTGACGCAGGGCCTGGGCGAGTTCTTGGAAGAGAACCCCACCCCGGGCAAGAAGATCGTCGACAAGGCGAGCCGCGCCTTGAAGGCACGCGAGGCCGCGCGTAAGGCCCGCGAGATGACGCGCCGTAAGAGCGTGCTCGACTCCTTCAGCTTGCCGGGCAAGCTGGCTGACTGCAGCAGCAAAAACGCTGCCGAGTGCGAAATGTTCATCGTCGAGGGCGACTCGGCAGGCGGGTCGGCCAAACAGGCCCGCGACCGAAAATACCAGGCCATCTTGCCTCTGCGCGGCAAGATCCTCAACGTCGAACGCGCCGGCTTGCACCGCGCCCTGTCGAGCGACACGATCAGCTCGCTCATCACGGCCGTGGGCACCAACATCGGCGAGGATTTCGATGCCGAAAAGGCCCGCTATCATCGCATCATCATCATGACCGATGCCGACGTCGACGGCGCCCACATTCAGATCCTTCTGCTTACCTTCTTCTATCGCTATATGCCCGAACTCATCAACCGCGGGTACATCTACATCGCCAAGCCGCCCCTGTACGGCATCAAAGAGGGCAAGAAGAAGATCAAGTACTGCTACAACGACGACGCCCTCGCCGAGGCCATGAAGGCGTATCCCGAAGACAAGAAGCCGTCGGTGCAGCGCTACAAGGGTTTGGGCGAAATGGACCCCGACCAGCTGTGGGCGACCACGATGGACCCCGACCAGCGCATCGTCATGCAGGTGACAATCGACGATGCCGCCGCTGCCGAAAGAGCGGTGAGCGAGCTTATGGGCTCTGAAGTAGAACCGCGCAAGAAGTACATTCAGGAGCACGCTAAAGACGCGCGTTTCCTCGACATCTAATCGCAGCTCAAACGAAGATAAAGGAGTTACAAGTTGGCAGACGATCCTAAAGATACGGGTCAGGAGCCCGAGGAGGGCGCGGAAGCCACGCCGGAGGAGATTGCGAACTCCGCCCACGTGGAACCGGCCGAACTGGGCTACCAGATGCGCCAGTCCTTCATCGAATACTCGATGAGCGTTATCGTGGCGCGCGCCCTCCCCGACGTACGCGACGGCCTGAAGCCCGTCCATCGCCGCATTCTCTACGCTATGTACGAAAGCGGTATCCTGCCCAACCGTCCCCATTCGAAGTCGGCTCGTACCGTCGGCGACGTTATTGGTAAGTACCATCCGCATGGCGACTCGGCCGTGTACGAGACCATGGTGCGCCTCGCTCAGCCCTTCTCGATGCGCGTGCCTCTGGTCGACGGCCACGGCAACTTTGGTTCGATCGACGGCGACAGTGCCGCTGCTATGCGTTATACCGAAGCCCGTCTTGCCCGTCCGGCCATGGAAATGCTGCGCGACCTCGACAAGGAAACGGTCGATTGGCAGCCTAACTACGATGAGAGCCTGCGTGAACCGGTGGTCCTGCCGGCCCGTTTCCCCAACCTGCTCGTTAACGGCAGCCAGGGCATCGCCGTGGGTATGGCGACCAACATTCCCACCCACAACCTAGGCGAGACTATCGACGCCACGATTCTCATGATGGAAAACCCCGACTGCACCACGCAGGACCTCATGAAGGTCTTGCCGGGCCCCGACTTCCCCACGGGCGCCATCATCTGCGGCAAGAAAGGCATCGTCGACGCCTACGAAACGGGGCGCGGGTCGCTCACCTTGCGTGCGCGCTGCGAGATTTCGGAAACCAAGCGCGGCCGTTCGATTATCACCGTGAAGGAAATCCCTTACATGGTGAACCGTACGCGCCTGCTTGAGAAAATCGGCGAGCTCATTCGCGAGAAGCAGCTGCCCGAGATTTCGAACGTGCACGACGGCGCCGACCGCCATGGCATCGACATCATCATCGAGCTCAAGCAGAACGCCCTTCCGCAGGTCGTGCTCAACAAGCTCTACAAGCACACGCAGCTGCAGACCACCTTCGGCTGCAACATGCTTGCCCTGGTCGACGGGGTGCCGCATACCCTGTCGCTCAAAGAGATTCTCTTCTACTACATCAAGCATCAGGAAGACGTCATCGTCCGTCGTACGCGTTACGACCTGCAGAAGGCAGAAGAGCGCGCCCATATCGTGCGCGGCTTGCTCATCGCCTTGGACAACATCGATGCGGTCATCCATACGATTCGGTCTTCGAAGACCGACAAGGAAGCGCGCGAGCGCTTGATCGCCAACTTCAACCTCGACGAGATCCAAGCCAACGCCATTCTGGAAATGCGCCTGCGCCGTCTGACTGGCCTGGAATACGACAAGCTCGTTGCAGAATTGAAGGAGCTTGAAGAGAAAATCGATTACTACAAGCGCGTGCTTGCCGACGAGAATCTGGTGAAGCAGATCATCAAAGACGAGCTGCTCGAGATCAAGAAGAAGTTCGACACCCCGCGCCGTACGACCATCACAGCCTCTTCGACGACCGACATCGAAGTGGAAGACCTCATCGCCGACGAGGACATGGTCGTAACGGTCACCAAGAGCGGGTACATCAAACGCCTTCCGCTCGCGACGTACCGTCAGCAAAAGCGCGGCGGTAAGGGCATGCAGGGTGTGAGCCTGAAGGAGAACGACTTCGTTGAGCACCTCTTCATCGCGTCGACCCATGCCTATATGCTCTTCTTCACGAGTAAGGGAAAGGTGTATCGCCTGAAGGTCTACGAGATTCCCGAAGCCGGCCGCCACGCCCGCGGCACCGCCATCATCAACTTGCTCAACCTGCGCAAGTCGGACGGCGAAACGGTCCGAGCCGTTATTGCGACCAAGGACTTCCCCGAAGACGAGTTCCTTATGTTCGCGACGGCCCAGGGCATGGTGAAGAAGACTTCGATGAGCCTCTACGACCGCACCCGCAAGGACGGTCTGATCGCCATCAACCTCAACGAGGGCGACGAACTCATCAGCGTCAAGCGTGTGTCGGAAGGCGAGAAGGTCTTCATGGTGTCGAACGCCGGCAAGGCCATCGTGTGGGATGAATCGGAAGCCCGTGCTATGGGACGCGATACCAAGGGCGTCCGCGGTATGAAACTGCCCGAAGATGAGCGCGTGCTCGACATGTCGATCGGCAAGCCCGATACCGACCTCTTCGTGATTACCGAAAAGGGTTACGGCAAACGCACGTCGGTCTACGAGTATCCCCTACATCACCGTGGCGGTCAGGGTGTCTATACGATCACGATGACCAAGAAGAAGGGCGACCTGGCGGCTGCCAAGATCGTGGCCGAAGATGACGAGCTCATCATCATCACCGAGGAGGGCGTGGTCGTGCGCACCCCGGTGAAGGGCGTGTCGGAACTGGGCCGCTCGACTCAGGGCGTTCGCATCATGAATGTGGAAGCCAAGGACAAGGTGGTTGCCGTCGGCATTGCCGATGACAGCAAGGGCAAACGCCATAAGCGCGTGGGCAGCTCGGTCGACGACTTGGATGTGGATGTCGACGAGGAATAACAGGCCATAACGCCTTGTTTCATGAAACATGTTTCACGTGAAACAACGAAGAGAGGGCCGGCATGCGTGAAGCATGCCGGCCCTCTGCGTAGGGCGCTTCATGGAAGGACCAGTAGGTCGACGGCAGAAAGGGAAAAGACCGAGTCGATCGCCTACTGGGCGAAGTCATCGGGCGAGATATCCTGAATCCACGCTTCGAATTCTTTGAGCTCGTCTTCGTTCGTCGGTTCTTCTTTGAATATGAAGGGATACGATGCGCGCTCGAACACGGTATCGGCCATGTAGAGCGGGGCGTTCGAACGAAGCGCAAGAACGACGGCGTCGCTCGGTCGGGCATCGAGTGTGATGATGTCTCCTTCGTGCTTCAATATGACGTGGGCGAAAAACGTGACGTCCTGCACGTCGACAATCTGCACTTCTTCGACGGTGGCATCGAGCGTCGCAAGCGCGTCGAGCATAAGGGTGTGCGTCATGGGCCGTTTAAATGAGAGGTGTTGGATGGCTGCGCTGATTTGCGCGGCTTCGTGGGCTCCGACCCAAATGGGGACGATGCGCCGGGTGCGCGACACGGTTAAGTCGTTGGCCGGGCACAGGACGAGAACCGAGGGATTGGGCGGCTCGGTAGCCACGAGGGTCTGAATCGCGACGGGAATAAGCATGGGACCACCTCCTCTTGTAGGATAAAGCACGCTGTGTGGTGAATGGGGCGAAACGACGGTTCCTTAAAGAGTCATTCCGCATGCAGGATAAGGTGAAGGAACTGAAGTTGTGGAGAAACTTCATAACTCAAGATTTAATTTGACACTCCTCTAGGCGGTTGGTATTTTAATTAAGCGCGTTTTTCGCGGGCCCGTAGCTCAGTTGGTTAGAGCGCACGCCTGATAAGCGTGAGGTCGCTGGTTCAAATCCATTCGGGCCCACCATTTTTACTGATAAACGCTCCACCGTGAGCCGAGTTTGCCGGTGGAGCGTTTATTTATATCTAAACGAGCTGCGCGCGGCAACGTGGGGCATTAGCTCAGCTGGGAGAGCGCGGGCTTTGCAAGCCTGAGGTCAGGGGTTCGATCCCCCTATGCTCCACCATTTTCTTGGTTGTTTTCCGCCTCAGGGCGGATTTTTTTATGCGTACAGCCGTGAGGCTTTGCACGCAGACCACTTTTGGCCTTGGGATGCTGGCATCGGGCGCGCGTCGCCGCTAGAATCCAATGCGATTCTCACGTTACACACCGCAGGATATGCTTGAACGAAGCGAGGGGTTGCCGTGAACCGACAAGAAGCTTTGCGCACGCTCGGCCTTGACGAGGATGCGACGGACGAGGACATCGTCATCGCCTATAAGGAATCGGCCCAGATCATGCATCCCGACCGGTTTGCCGGTAAGCCCAAGCTGCAAAAACGAGCGACCGAGCAATTCAAGAACCTTCAGGAAGCCTATTCCTATCTGAGGGACCACGGTGCGAAAGGGGGCGGATCGCACACCGGGCGCGCACGCTCCGCTTCGTCGCGCGAGGACGAGCTGGAAGCTCGCCTTGCCGGCATCCAAGCGGCTCGCGCCCAGCTGGTGGCCCAACGCGACGCCCTGCTCGATTCTCGGCGCAACGGGCTTACGATGCTCGTGGTAGGCGCTCTGATCGCGATTTTTATGCGCCGCATTGTCTGGCTGGCGGGTATCGCCGGCACGGCGGCGGTATGGGGGTTAATCGAAGTAGTTTCCACCACGCAAAACATCAACTCTCTGAGTGATAGGCTTGATGAGTTGACCAAAGAGAAGAAGAGAATCCTTCAAGAGATAGAGGAATTGGGGTAATGAAACAGGACAACCTTCGCAACGTGGCCATCATCGCCCACGTCGACCATGGCAAAACCACCCTGGTCGACCAGCTAATGAAGACCACCAACGTGTTCCGCGCTAACCAGCAGGTGGAAGACCGCGTGCTCGACAGCAACGACCAGGAGCGCGAACGCGGCATCACCATCTTGTCGAAGAACATTTCCATCACCTACAAGGACGTCAAGATCAACGTCATCGACACGCCGGGTCACGCTGACTTCGGTGGCGAAGTTGAGCGCGTGCTCAATATGGCCGACGGTGCTCTGCTGATTGTCGACGCCTTCGAAGGGCCCATGCCCCAGACGCGTTTCGTGCTGCGCCATGCGCTCGACTTGGGCCTGCGCATCGTCGTCGTCATCAACAAGATCGACCGACCGGGCGCCCGCCCCGAAGAGGTGCTCGACGAAGTCTTCGACCTCATGGTCGAACTGAACGCTTCCGACGAACAGCTCGACTTCCCCGTGGTCTACGCGAGCGCGATGAACGGCTATGCCCGCTATGAGGCCGACGACGGCAACATGGACATGATTCCCCTGCTCGATACCATCCTGAAGGAGATTCCCGCTCCTGACGTCCAGCCCGACGGCCCGGTGGCCCTGCAGATTTGCACGGTCGACCATTCGAGTTTCGTGGGCCGCATCGGTGTCGGCCGTCTCTATTCCGGCACCCTGCACAAGAACGAGCAGGTGCTCGTGATCAAGCGCGACGGTACTCGCTACAACACGACCATCAAACAGGTTTTCACCTTCGACAAGCTTGGTAAGAAGGAAGAAGACCAGGCGACGGCCGGCGATATCATCGCCGTCGTGGGCGTGGAAGACGCCGACATCGGCGACATGGTGACGAGCATCGATCATCCGGTCGAGCTCGACCCGATCAAGATCGACGAGCCCACGATGGCCGTCGTGTTCCAGCCCAACGACAGCCCGCTCGTGGGCAACGACGGTGAAATCGTCGGCGCCCGCCAGCTCAACGAGCGCCTCTTCGCCGAAGCCGAATCGAACGTGACGATGAAGATCGCCCAACTCGAGGACAAGTCGGGCATCGAGGTGTCCGGTCGTGGCATTCTGCAGATTTCGGTGCTTATCGAAACGATGCGCCGCGAGGGCTTCGAGCTCCAGGTGGGCCGCCCGCGCGTCATCATGAAGAAGGACGAGAACGGCAAGATGCTGGAGCCCATCGAGGAAGCTACGGTTGAAACGCCGAGCGAATACGCGGGCAAGTGCATCGAAGTCTTCGGTACTGCCGGCGGCGAAATGCTCGACATGGTCACCAAGGGCGACCAGACCCAGCTCGTCTTCAAAATCCCCACGCGCGGCACGATGGGTCTGCGCACGCGCCTGCTCAACGCCACGCGCGGCGAGGCGAACATGTTCCATCGCTTCAGCGAGTACGGCCCCTACCGCGGCGAATACGCCGGCCGCCGCAACGGATCGATGATTTCCATGTCGACCGACAAGGCCGTGGCTTACGCGCTCGATACCCTGCAGGAGCGCGGCCGCCTGTTCGTGTCCCCGGGCGACGAATGCTACGAAGGCATGATCGTGGGCGAGTCCGCCAAGGAAGGCGACATGGTCGTCAACGTGTCGAAGACCAAGAACCTGGGCAACCAGCGTTCGTCGACGGCCGACAAGGCCATTCAGCTCACCCCGCCGGTGAAGTTCACCCTCGAAGAGGCACTGGAGTACATCCAGGACGACGAGCTGGTGGAAGTGACACCGAAGAATATCCGCCTGCGCAAGCGCATTTTGGACACGGTGGCCCGCAAGAAGGCCAACAAGGGCAAATAGCCCCGTTGTAAGAAAGCCGCACCAAGAGAGGTGCGGCTTTCTTATTAGGTGCATCTGCGGCCGCCTGCGTAGGCGTGGCGTATCGTGTTCACCTTTCGGGGCCTGCGACCTTGCCCCCAACATCGCGGGCGAGATAATCGAGGCGCAGCGAAAACAGACGGTCCCGCCGGTCGATTGTTACTCGAGGAAGAATTCTTCACACAATTTCGTCTTTATCGGTTGTGCGCTCCCCTGCCGCGCACGATAATGCGGTCATACGAAGATTGCGCAATCGAAGGAGTGCTTTGCTATGTGCTCAAACGGAGTGAATACCGGCCAGTACAAGATGATGCTCGAACAGATGGACGACCAGCTGGCAGTGAATCGCCGCTGGATGCATAAGCTGGCCCACCTCGCCGGAGACAACGGCTACGACAAGACCAACGAGATCATGCATCAGGCCCAGGCTCTGCTCGACGACGCCCGCGCGCTTATGACCGACGCCCAGGACGCCTTGGAAGACGACGCCGAGCGTTTGGCCAACGTGCAAGTGAAGTTGGTATAGCGATTCGTCCCGCCCGCTTTCGTTCCCCTGCAGTGCGCCCTGCGGGGGATTTTTCATGTCAGGAGCTCGCATGGCAAACGATTTGATGCGGTTTTCGGTGGCAATGCCCGAAAACCTGCTCGTGGAATTCGACCAGTTGGTGGCCCGCCGCGGCTTGGCTAAAAACCGAAGCGAGGTTGTGCGCGATCTCGTGCGCGAAGCGCTCGTGGAAGACGAATGCGCCCGCCCCGGCACCGAAGTCATGGGCACCCTTACCATCGTCTTCGACCATCACGCGAGCGTCTTGCGCGACAAGCTCGACGCTATTCAGCACCAGTACTATGAGAGCATCGTGTCGACCACGCATATCCACATGAACGAGGAATGGTGTTTGGAGGTCATCATCATGAAGGGCGAGACCGGCGAGATTCAGGGGCTGGCCGACCTCATCTTAGGCACCAAGGGCGTGAAGACCGGCAAACTGGTTCTCACGACAACGGGAAAATACTTCTAAAGGCTCTAGGATGGGCCAATCGGTATACGGAGAAAAGGACGCATGATGGACGAAACGGTACTGCTCGGACACGGGAGCGGCGGCACGATGATGTGCCGCATCATCGACGACGTGTTCATGGAAGCCTACGGAAACGACGAACTCAACCAGGGTAACGACGCCGCCGTGCTGCCGGTGCCGGCAGCGGGCGAGCGCCTGGCCTTTTCGACCGACAGCTTCGTGGTGACGCCGCATTTCTTCCCCGGCGGCGACATCGGGCATTTGGCGATTTGCGGCACGGTCAACGACGTGGCCACGAGCGGCGCGGTGCCCCAGTACCTCAGTTGCGGCATGATCCTGGAAGAGGGCTTCCCAATGGAAGACCTGAGGCGCATCTGCGCTTCGATGGCGGCCACGGCCAAGGAAGCCGGTGTGCGCATCGTCACGGGCGATACCAAGGTGGTCAATCGCGGCCACGGCGACGGCATCTACATCAACACGGCGGGCGTGGGTTTCCTTCCCGAAGGCCGCCATCTGGGCGGCGAGCTCTGCGCGCCGGGTGACAAGATCTTGGTGAGCGGCACCTTGGGCGACCACGGCATCACGATCATGAGCCTGCGTGAGGAGCTGAGCTTCCATGCCGACCTGGCCAGCGACGCCGCCCCGCTCAACGGTCTGATCGCCGACGTCATCGCCGCAGCTCCGCATGTGCACTGCTTCCGCGACCCCACCCGCGGCGGGATCGCGTCGACCTTGAACGAGCTCGCCGAGCAGTCGGGCGTCGATATGGTGATCGATGAGGATGCGGTCCCGGTGAAGGACGCCGTGCGTGGCGCCTGCGACATGCTGGGTTACGACATCATGCAGGTGGCCAACGAAGGCAAGATGGTCTGCGTGGTGCCCGCCTGTGAGGCGGACGCGGCGCTGGCGGCCATGCGCGCCCACAAATACGGGGCGGACGCGGCGATTATCGGCGAGGTAACGGCAACGGAAGCGGGCCGGCCTAGCCGCGTGACCGTGCGCACGGGCTTTGGGAGTACCCGCATCCTCGATATGCTCGTCGGTCAGCAACTTCCCCGCATTTGCTAATTTGCCCCCTAACGTTACCGCGTCGGTGCGCTATAGTTGCGCCACGCGTTGCCTTCGGGGAAGCAGGGCTCCGCTTACCATCGATGAACGGCATTTCGAGCGTGTCATCTTGCAATGCCTGACGAAGATGGTATCTTGCGCTACATACCAGCGCTCCCGTTGCGAAACGGGTAGACGATACGAGAAGGAGAACACTATGTCCAAGCCTCTTATCAGCACGGATGATTGCATCGGTTGCGGCATTTGCGTCGACGCCTGCCCTCAGGAAGTTCTGGAAGTCGACGGCGGCGTTTGCGTGGTCGCCAACGAGGAATCCTGCATCGCCTGCGGCGATTGCCTGGAAGAGTGCCCCATGGGCGCCATCACCGAAATCCAAGAGGACTAAGGTATCCGCAGAGCAGCGCACCCGAAAAGCCCTGGCCCGTGTGGCCAGGGCTTTTTCTATGTAGAGAGGAGTGCTTTGGCGGGGCTTCCGAGGGTAACGGGCGCGTTACGGAACAGATGCAGACCGATGCAAACGGACGGTTCGGCCCGCAGTTGCGGACGAAAGACCAGGTCAACGCCTCATAAGAGCGTTTACTGCATGTAAGGCAGAAAACTTGACAGGTGAACACTAAGATTTTATATTCCCAATCGTGAAGAAATTCTGAACCTGGAATTCCCCCCTCACCCAACCAAGGCATTAGCAGGCAACTGAAAGGATAGATACATGAGCAAGATCATCGGTATCGACTTGGGCACCACCAATTCGGCGATGGCTGTCATGGAAGGCTCGGAGCCTGAGATTCTGGTAAACGCCGAAGGCGACCGCACTACCCCGTCGGTGGTGGGTTTCCGCAAAGACGGCGAGCGCGTGGTCGGCAAGGCCGCCAAGAACCAGGCCGTCACGAACCCCGAGAACACGATTTCCTCGGTGAAGCGCTTCATCGGCCGCTCCTATCAGGAAACGCTCGATGAGCAGAAGACCGTGTCCTACAACGTGAAGAACGGCAAGGACGGCCGTGCGGTCATCGACATCGACGGCAAGGACTACATGCCGGAAGAGATTTCGGCCATGGTTCTGCAGAAGCTGAAGACCGACGCCGAAAAGCAGGTGGGCAGCCCCATCACCCAGGCCGTCATCACCGTCCCCGCCTACTTCAACGACGCCCAGCGTCAGGCTACCAAGGACGCCGGCAAGATTGCCGGCCTCGAGGTCATGCGCATCATCAACGAGCCGACCGCTGCGGCCCTGGCCTACGGCCTCGATAAGACCAACAAGGACGAAAAGGTCCTCGTGTTCGACTTGGGTGGCGGCACCTTTGACGTGTCGGTCCTCGAGCTGGGCGACGGCGTCTTCGAGGTCTGCTCGACCGCCGGCGACAACCACCTGGGCGGCGACGACTGGGACCAGCGCGTCATCGATTGGATGGCCGACAAGTTCAAGCAGGAAAACGGCATCGACCTGCGCGGCGACAAGATGGCCCTGCAGCGTTTGAAGGAAGCCGCTGAAAAGGCCAAGATCGAGCTTTCGAGCACGACCCAGACCAACATCAACCTGCCCTTCATCACCGCCGACGCCACGGGCCCCAAGCACCTGGACTACACGCTGACGCGCGCCGAGTTCGAACGCATCACCCGCGATTTGCTCGAGCGTTGCAAGCAGCCGGTTCAGCGCGCCCTTTCCGACGCCAACCTTTCGACCGGCGACGTGAACGAGGTGCTGCTGGTCGGCGGTTCGTCCCGTATGCCTGCCGTGCAGGATCTGGTGAAGACCATCACGGGCAAGCAGCCCAACATGTCGGTCAACCCCGACGAAGTGGTGGCCATGGGCGCTGCCGTTCAGGGCGGCGTGCTCGCCGGCGACGTGGAAGGTATCCTTCTGCTCGATGTGACGCCCCTGTCCCTGGGCGTTGAAACCATGGGCGGCGTCATGACCAAGATGATCCCCCGCAACACCACGATCCCGACCCGCAAGACCGAAATCTACTCCACGGCGGCCGACAACCAGACCTCCGTTGAAATTCACGTCCTGCAGGGCGAGCGCGAAATGGCCCGCGATAACAAGACCCTGGGCAAGTTCCAGCTCACGGGTATCCCGGCGGCCCGCCGTGGCGTGCCTCAGATCGAGGTCACGTTCGACATCGACGCCAACGGCATCGTGAACGTGTCCGCTAAGGATTTGGGCACCGGCAAGCAGCAGCAAATCACGATTTCGGGATCGACGGCCCTTTCCGACGACGAAGTCGACCGCATGGTGAAGGATGCCGAGGCCCACGCCGAGGAAGACGCCAAGCACAAGGAAGAAGTGGAAGCCCGCAACAACTGCGACTCCCTGGTCAACGCGACCGAGCAGACCCTGCAGGAGCTGGGCGACAAGGTCCCGGCCGACACCAAGCAGAATGCTCAGTCGGCCGTCGACGAAGCCAAGCAGGCGCTGGCCGGCACCGACATCGACGCCATCAAGGCGGCAACCGAAAAGTTGCAGCAGGCTGGCTACAAGCTGAGCGAGGTCGTGTACAGCCAGAACCAGGGCGCACCGCAGGGCGCCGGGGCGTCTGCCGCGGGCGCTGCACCGCAGCAGGATGACGACTCCCCGATCGAGGCCGATTACGAAGTGGTCGACGACGACGCGAACAAGGGGAAGTAGGAATCATGGAAGAGCATCAGGATCACACCGAACAGGCGACCGATGCGGCTGAGGATTCCACGGTAGAGGCCGCGGCGGGCGCGCAAGAAGCACCCGCCGCCGACCAGCCCGCCCAAGCGGCAGCCGATGCTGCAACCGCCGACGATGCGGCGGCTCCTTCGGCAGACGACGCGCTCGCTGCGGCCAAGGCCGAAGCAGCCGAATGGCAGGACCGTTTCATGAGGCTGCACGCCGAATGGGACACCTACCGCCGCCGCACGAACGATCAGCGCGAGGAAGAGCGCAAGCGCGCCAACGAAAAGCTGGTGGGCAACCTGCTCCCCGTGCTCGACGATTTCGAGCGCAGCATCGAGTACGCCGTGAAGAACGGCGAGGGCGACTTGCTCGATGGGGTGCAAAAGGTGCACACCAAGCTGGTCGACGTGCTCGTGAAATCGGGCGTCGAGGTCATCGACCCGGCCGGACAACCGTTCGATGCGCTCGAAGCGCAGGCGGTGGCCAAGGTGGACAACACCCAGGTCCCCGACGAAACGGTGCAGGACGTGTACCAAAAGGGCTACAAGATGGGCAAAAAGGTCATCAGGCCCGCAATGGTCACCGTCACATCGGGCGGCCCCAAACGGGAAAAGAAGGAAGAGGCCGACAAGGCCGAATAGCAAGCGGAGCGGGCGGGTGAGCGACAGCGAGCCCGCCCGTTGCTTCATAGACGATAGATACGCGGAAACGCGACAAGACGAAAGGAAGGTGGAGCGTCATGCCCGGCTCGACTCCGGACTACTACAAGACACTCGGCGTTCCACGCAACGCTACACAGGACGAGATAAAGAAGGCCTTCCGCAAGCTGGCCCGCAAGAACCACCCCGACGCCGGCGGCGACGAGGAGAAGTTCAAGGAAATCAACGAAGCCTACGAAGTGCTCGGCGACGAAAAGAAGCGCAAGCTCTACGACCAATACGGCACGGGCGACGCGAGCAAGATTCCCTTCGGGGGCGGTGGCAACCCCTTCGGGGGCGGCGGGTTCACCGTGAATATGAACGGCGCCGACTTTGGCAGCTGGCAGGATATCTTGGAGAGCATACGCCGTGGCGACGGAGCTTTCGGCAGCAACTGGGACTTCGGCGGAGGTTCGCCCTTCGGGGGCGGCCCCTTCGGCGGGCAGCCGCGCCCGCGCAAGGGCAGCGACATGAACGTGACCCTTACCGTGTCCTTCGACGAGGCCTTCCGCGGGTGCACCAAGCGCGTGACCGTGCGGGTGCCGGGAATGAGCGAACCGGAAACCATTTCCTGCAAGATCCCGGCAGGCGCCGTCGATGGCGGGCGTGTGCGCGCCAAAGGCCGTGGCGGGCTGGGCGAGAACGGCGGGCCGCGCGGCGACCTGCTGATTACGACCAAGATTGCCCCGCACCCCTATTTCAAGCGCGACGGGGCCGATGTGCTCATCGACGTGCCCGTAAGCATCGCGGAAGCCTCCTTGGGGGCGCGCGTCGACGTGCCCACGCCCGACGGCAAGAAAGTGCGCATGAAAATTCCCGCCGGCACGCAGGACGGCGCGACGATGAAGGTGCGCGGCGCCGGCGCGCCCCATGTGAAAGGGGCGGGCACGGGCGATTTGCTCGCCAAGGTGCGCGTGCGGGTGCCCAAAGAGCTCAACGACGAACAGCGTGCGGCGCTCGAGGCCTTCCAGGCTGCGTCTCATGACGAGCTAAGGAGCTGGTAATGGACGACGACGCATACAACGAGCCGCTCTACATGATCAGCGTCGCCGCGAAGCTGGCGGGCGTGCACCCGCAGACCCTGCGCTCCTACGAGCAAAAGGGCCTGGTGTCGCCCCAGCGCACGAGCGGCAATACGCGCATGTATTCGAAGGCCGATATCGACCGGCTCGAACTTATTAACGAGCTCACCGGCGAGGGCATCAACCTGGCCGGCGTGATTCGCATCCTCGATCTGCAGGGACGCATCGAAGATCGCGATCGGGAGCTCGACAGCCTTCATAAGAAGATCAGGCGCTTGGCCGACCGCGTCTGCGAGCTGGAAACGCGCGAAAGCGTGACCTCGCTCGTGGTCGCCCAGACCAACGCGCTGCGCCGTTTGCCCTAGGGCAGGCGGCAGGGAACCAATCGGAATCCAAGGATAGGAGACCACATGGCACTCCGCATGGACAAGCTGGCCATCACCTCGCAGCAGGCGCTGCAGAACGCGATGAGTTTGGCCAGCGAGCACGACAATGCGATGGTGGAGCCCCTCCACCTGCTTGCTGCCGTGCTCAATGAGAAAGAGAACAACCTAAACGCGATCATCAAGCGCATCGGCGCCGATGCGGCCACCTTGGCCCAGCAGGCCAGCGACGCGGTCGACCGCCTGCCCAAACAGACGGGGTCGAGCATGCCGAGCGTACCGAGTCAGGATTTGCTGAAAACGCTCGACGAAGCCGTGAAGATCGCCGAAAAGCTGGGCGACAGCTACGCGACGACCGAGCATATTCTGCTCGCCCTTTCCCAGGACAAGGGAGAGGCGGGCCACATCCTCACGGGCGCGGGCCTCACGCGCAAGAACATCGAAGAGGCCTACGAAGAGCTGCGCGGCGACACCCGCGTGACCGAACCCGACCAGAAGGCTCAGTTCGAAGCTCTGGAGCAGTATGGCCAGAACCTGACCCAGCAGGCACGCGAGGGCAAGCTCGACCCGGTCATCGGCCGTTCCGAAGAAATTCGCCACACGATTCAGGTGCTGTCGCGTCGCACCAAGAACAACCCGGTGCTCATCGGCGAGCCGGGCGTCGGCAAGACGGCCATCGTCGAGGGCCTGGCCCAGCGCATCGTGGCGGGCGACGTGCCGAGCAGCCTGAAAGACCGCGAGATCATCGCCCTCGATTTGGGCTCGATGATGGCAGGCGCCAAGTATCGCGGCGAGTTCGAAGACCGTTTGAAAGCCGTGCTGCGCGAGGTGAAGCAGAGCGATGGCCGCATCATTCTCTTCATCGACGAGCTTCACACGATCGTGGGTGCCGGCGCGTCGGGCGAAAGCAGCCTCGACGCCGGCAACATGCTCAAGCCGGCCCTGGCCCGCGGTGAGTTGCACGCCATCGGCGCGACCACGCTCGACGAGTACCGCAAGTACATCGAGAAGGACGCCGCCCTGGCCCGTCGTTTCCAGCCGGTCATGGTGGGCGAGCCTACCGTGGAAGACACGATCGCCATCCTGCGCGGCCTGAAGCAGAAGTACGAAATCCACCACCATGTGACGATCACCGACAACGCCGTCGTGGCCGCCGCCGAGCTTTCGAACCGCTACATTTCCGACCGCTTCCTGCCCGACAAGGCCATCGACCTGATGGACGAGGCGGCGAGCCGCCGTCGTATCGAGCTCGACAGCAAGCCCGAAGACATCGACCGCGCCAACCGCAAGCTCATGCAGATGCAGATGGAAAAGCAGGCCCTCGAAAAGGAAAAGGACCCGGCGAGCAGGGAACGCTTGGAAAAGCTGACCCACGACATCGCCGTCGCCCAGGAGGACCTGGACCATCGCAACGCCGAATGGAAGAACGAGAAGGTCACGATCGACCGCCAGAACGACCTGAAAACCCAGCTCGACGCCGCCCAGCAGGAAGAAGAGCGCGCCATGCGCGACGGGGAGCTTTCCAAAGCTTCCGAGTTGCGTTACGCGACGATTCCCAACTTGCAGAAGCAGCTCGATGAAGCCAAATCCGAAATCGACAAGATGAAGGAAGACGGTGCGATTCTCGAAGAGGTCGTCAACGAGGAAGACATCGCCGACGTGGTGTCTGCCTGGACGGGTATTCCCGTGCACAAGATGATGCAGGGCGAGATGGAAAAGCTCGTGAACCTGGAAGAGGTGCTGCATAAGCGCGTTGTGGGCCAGGACGAAGCCGTGTCGGCCGTGGCGAGCGCCATCCGCCGCAACAAGGCGGGCCTTTCCGACCCCGACAAGCCCATCGGCAGCTTCCTCTTCCTGGGCCCCACGGGCGTGGGCAAGACCGAGCTCGCAAAGGCCTTGGCCGAGTACCTCTTCGACACCGAGCGCGCTATGGTGCGTATCGATATGTCGGAGTACATGGAAAAGTTCAGCGTTCAGCGTCTGATCGGTGCCCCTCCGGGATACGTGGGCTACGACGAGGGCGGTCAGCTCACCGAGGCGGTGCGCCGTCGCCCCTACTGCGTGATCTTGCTCGACGAAATCGAGAAGGCTCACCCCGACGTCTTCAACATCCTCTTGCAGGTGCTCGATGACGGTCGCCTGACCGACGGCCAGGGTCGCGTGGTGAGTTTCAAGAACGCGATCATCATCATGACGTCGAACATCGGCAGCCAGTACATCCGCGAGTACGCAGAGCATGGCGACCAGAAGAAGATGAAGGATGCGGTCGACGGTGCGCTGCGCACCACCTTCCGCCCCGAATTCCTCAACCGTATCGACGATGTGATCATCTTCAACAGTCTCACGCTCGACAATATCGAGCCGATCGTCGACCTGCAGCTGACCGACGTGCGCAAGCGTCTGGCCGACCGCCGCATTAAGTTGGAAGTCACGCCGGCCGCCAAGCAGCAGCTGGCGCTCGAGGGCTACGACCCGGTGTTCGGCGCCCGCCCGCTCAAGCGGCTTATCCAGAAGCAGGTGGTCGACCTGGTGGCCAACGAAATCGTTCGTGGCAAGGTCCTCGAAGGTGCCACGGTGACCATCGACATCGACGGCGAGCTGCACTACGCCTGCACGGTGCAGAATCCCGCACCCGAGCAGCCGAAGCTGACTGACTAATCCCGGCCGATTCAAGGGAGGCGGCCCCCGCAGGGGTTGCCTCCCTTTTTCGCCTTACGCTTCGAAGGGCGGCTTTCGTCCCGCCTAACTGCGGGGAACTCCTGGTAGCTCGTGCATTTTGCATTCGTGTACTAGAATGCAGCCATGCAAAAAATGGCAGTCATATCGAAGCGCGACCGTCGCCGCAGGAAATCCGAATCCCTGTTGGGACTCACGACCCTGCTGCTCGGCATCCTGTGCTTCCTTGCGGGGCTCGGCATGATCGTCGTGCTCGTGCGGTTCGCGATCGGGTAGGCGTATGTGGCAGCGCTACACACTCTATGACGTGCGCGTCATCTGCCATTACCTGGGCGTGCTCATCCAGTACACCGGTTTGGCGATGATCATCCCCTTCGTGACGGCTTTGGTCTTCAGCGAATGGGAACCGGCGTCGCGCTATCTGGTCTCCATCGGCTTGGCCCTGTGCCTGGGTTCGGCGCTGCGCATGCTCCGCATCGAGTCGGGCCGCCTGAATCGCCAGCAGGCCATTGCCGTCACCGTGTTCGCCTGGATCGTGGTCGCCAGCGTGGCGGCCGTACCCCTTTCGCTCACGAACCATTACGCGTCCTACGGTGACGCCCTCTTCGATTCGATCGCCCTGTTCACCACCACCGGCCTTTCGATCATGTCCGACCCCGACCACCTGTCGATCGCCGACAACATGTGGAGGTTCGCGGCGGCCTACGCCGGCGGCGTGGGATTGATCGTCGTGGGCATGTCGTTCGGGCTGTTCGGCCGCGTGAGCGACTCGAGCCTCTACGAATCGGAAGGCCGCAGCGACCATGTGCTGCCCAACGTGGTGGAAACCGCCCGCTTCATCGCCCTGTTTTCCGCTTCGGCGATTGCCGTGGCGTCGGTGGTGCTCGCCATCGCCTTGGCCCTGCACGGCATCGAGCCCGTGCGTGCGGCCTTGCAGGGGATATGGCTTTCGATCGCCGGCTTCATGACCGTGGGCATGACGGCGCCGAGCACCAACATCGTCTACTATCACAGCACCTTCGTGGAATTGGTGCTCATGGTGCTCATGGTGATGGGGTCCATCAACTTCGCCGTGCAAGCCGAGATTCTGCACGGTCGCGTGGGGTCGCTCTTCCGCGATACCGAAATCAAGGCGGGCATCGTCTGGACGGCGGTCATGCTCGTGATCTTCATCTTCGCCCTTTCCGCCTCGAACCTCTTCAGCAGCCTTCCCGACATGCTGCGCACGGGCCTGTTCAACTTCCTGGCCGCCGTGACCACCACGGGCTTCACCAAACTCACGAGCAACCAGCTGACGTCGATCGTGCCGTCGGGCGCTTTGCTCGTCTTCGCCATTGCGATGGCCGTGGGCGGTTCTTCGGGGTCGACGGCCGGCGGCGTGAAGCTCAAGCGCGTGGCCGTCATCGCCCTTTCGGCCTATGAAACGCTGAAGAGCGTGGCCTCGCCCCAATCCGCCCGCCTGGTGACCAACTACCACCACATCGGCCGCCGCCGCTTGGGCGAAGACGAGGTGAAATCGGCCATGACCGTTTTCATCATGTTCGTGCTCGTCTACATCGTGGGCGCCCTGGTGGGAGTGGCCTACGGGTACGACGCCGTTTCGGCGGTGACCGAAAGCATCGCCATGGCGAGCAACGGCGGTATCTCGACGGGGATCACCACGGCCGATATGCCGGCCTTGCTGAAGGCGGTCTACGCTGTCGAGATGTGGGCTGGACGTCTGGAATACGTGACCCTGCTCGCCGTGGGCATCAAGATTTTCGTATCGGTCAAGCCGCGCATGCCCGAGCGCCTGCGCCAGTGGCGAAAGGACCGTTCGCGATGAGCGCCCGCACCTTCGCGTCTGCCTTGTGCGCTGCCGTCCTGGCCGTGGCCTGCCTCGCGCCCGCGGCTCCCGCCGCTTGGGCTGACGACTCCGACGACGGCAACGTGGTCAACCCCCTGCAGATGCCCGACAACTCTTTCCTCTACGATACGAGCATCTACGACCTGATCAACGCCGACCCCACGTACGAAGGATCCACGGTGCAGATCACCGGCGAAGTGGTGGGCGATGCCGTGCATGCTCTGGAAGATCCGGGCAAGACCTGGCTCACCCTGTCGAGCACCGACGAGAAAGCGCCCGGATCGATTTCGGTGCTCGTGGATGACGACGACGTAAGCCTGGTCGACACCTATGGGGCTTTCGGCACCACGGGCACGATCTTGCGCGTGAAGGGCACCTACCATCTCTCCTGCGGCGAGCACGAGGGCATTATGGACGTGCATGCCGACAGCGTGTCGGCGGTGACCGAGGGGCAGACGTATCACGAGGAATTCAACTTCGACGATTTCGTGCCGGGCATTTTCGTCTGCGCGGTGGGACTGGTGCTTTCCATCGCCTACTACATCATGCGCGAGAGGAACCTGTGATGCGCGAAGCGGCTCTGGTGGTGCAGATCGACCGCGGATTCCCCCTGGTGGAAACCGCCGACGGGCGACGGTTCCGGTGCAAGCACGCGGTATCCCTGGTGAAGGGGGCCGATGTGCGCGCCCAGGTGGGCGACCGCGTGATGGTCGATGTGGCTGACGATGCCGACATCGCGCAGATCGCCGCTATCGAACCGCGCACGCGCGAGCTGGTGCGACGCGACCCCGCCGAGCGCACGGTCGCCCAGGTGCTCGCGGTGAATTTCGATACGGTGATTGTGGCGCATCCGCTGCATGAGCTGAACGAGCGGCGCCTGGAACGCGAGCTCGTACTTGCCCAGAGCACGGGCGCGCAGGTGGTCGTCGCGCTCACCAAAGCCGATCTTGCCGAGAGTTCCCGGCAGGTGGAAAGCGTGCTCGCCCACGTGCGGGCCATGGCGGCGCCGGGGGTCGAGGTGGTGGCCGTGTCGGAGCACGACCCTGCATCCGTCGAGCGCTTGCGGGCCTTCATTCCGGCAGGAACCACGGCGGTGCTCATAGGCCGGTCGGGCGTGGGCAAATCGAGTTTGGTGAACCTGCTCGCCGGGCGCGACGTGCAGGAGACGAACGCCGTGCGCGAAACCGACGGCAAGGGACGGCATACCACAGTGAACCGGTCGATGGTGGCGCTGCCCCAGGGCGGCTACGTGGTCGACATGCCGGGCGTGCGCGGTTTGGGCCTGTGGGATTCGCGCGAGGGCATCGACGCGGCATTCCCCGATGTGGCGGGTCATGCGGCCGATTGCCGCTTTCGCGACTGCACGCATGGCGGCGAACCGGGCTGTGCGGTGCAGGCGGCGGTGACAGCGGGCGAGCTTTCGTCCGAGCGCGTGGCGTCGTACGTGCGTTTGGTGGCCGAAAACGCCGAGCAGATGGAAAAGAACGAAGTTGCCGCCCGCATGCGCGGCCGCGGTAAGCCCCGCCCCCGCCGGCGTCGTCGCTAGCGCCCGCCTCGTTTGCCACGGCCGTCTTGTCGGGTTCGTGCCTCTCGCCCGTGCGGCCTGCGCGTTTCGTGCTACCCTCGAGGAGAACTGAGAGGAACGTTATGACTGTTACCGCACCCGACGGCTTCACCTACCGTGTGGCCGATACCCATTGCCATATCTACAAGCAGAAGATCGCCGCGAAGGCGTCTGCTGCAATCGGCTCTTTTTACGACAAAGCCCCCTTCAACGTGAAGATGTACGACGCGAACCCCACGCCGCAGGAGATGCTCGACCGCGCGACGCAGGTGGGCGTCGACCGCTTCCTCGTGTTCAGCGTGGCCACCAAGGCTTCCCAGGTGAGCGGCATCAACGAGTTCATAGCCGAAGAGGTAGGCGCGCACCCCGAGTTCATCGGCCTGGGAACGGCGCATCAGGACTGCGAAGATTTCGGTGCCGTGCTCGACGAGGTGGAGCGCTTGGGGCTCGTCGGCATCAAGCTGCATCCCGACATGCAGAAATTCAATCTGGACGACCCGCGCATGATGCCGCTCTACCGCGGCGCCGCCGAGCGCGGCCTGACGATGCTCTTCCATGTGGGCGACGAGCGCTACGACTACAGCGCTCCCGAACGCCTTGCCCGCGTGATGGACGCGATTCCCGACCTGAAGGTGCATGCGGCCCATTTCGGCTGCTGCCGTCTGTGGGACCGCCGACCGGTGGTCATGGCCGCTCAGGTGCTCAAGGGTGCCCACGTGGCGTTCGATACGAGCAGCACGCTCAAGTGGGCGCCCAAGGAAGCGGTTCTCTATCTGATCGACCAGCTGGGCATCGACCATATCATGTGGGGCACCGACTTCCCCATGTGGTCGCCTTCGGAGGAAATCGATCGTTTCCTGGCTCTGGGCCTTTCGCATGAGGACAACCAGAAGGTCTTCTACGATAACTTCGCCCGCTTTTACGGCGTGGAAGATTAGGCGTCAATCCCCCAGCGGTCGCACTGTTGGGGGATTGACTGCTACGCAGCCGGACGCTAAAGGGGTCGCCCTAGCGACGGAGCCCCAGAGACCTCGTGCAACAAGAAGCCCCGTTTGCATCTGCAGCGTGCAAACGGGGCTTTGTAGGAAAAGTAAGCGACGGTATCAATGAGGGGTGCGACCCGTCGCTTTTAAGGGACACCTGCATCATAGGGTGCGTGAGGCGATTTAGCATGCCTATCACCAAACGGCGATAGGTTGGGCGCAACGTTACATCAAATGATGTAGGACCAATGGGCCCGGTGGCGTATGCATTCATTTCGCCGTTTCGAGCGCATCGACAATCGCCCGCCGCAGGTCGTCGAGGTCGCTGCGGTCGAAGCGGTAGGTGACCGTTTGGGCGCTCCCCTGCCCGTCGTCCTGCTCGACCCGCACGAAGCGCGCTTCGATGTGCTTGTAGCCGGCTTCGAGGGTGGCGAAGGCGTAGCACTGGGCTTGCAGCAGGTGTTTCACGTGCAACATTTCGGGGGTTTCGGCGGGGCTCCCTCCCGTTTTGTAATCGACGATCAGCGCCGTGCCGGCCGGGCCGTTCGTGCAGAGGAGGTCGATCGAGCCTTCGAGCACCCGTCCCCCAATCGCCGTATGGAAGGGGACTTCGGGCGCGCGGTGGGCGAAGGAGGCCGCTTCGGTGCGCACCGGGCTTGCAAGCCACCGCGTGAAGGCGCGGGTGAGGCGGTCGATGTCTTCGACGCCCTCTATGCGGGCGAACCGAGTGAGGGCGCGTGCCCATTCCTCTTCAGCGGGCTCACCGTCTTGCAGGGCGAGCCATTCGCAGGCTCGGTGGAGGGCACTGCCGAAGTTGGTCGCCTTGTAGGCGTCGCCGGCGGGAGCTACCGTCTCTTCGATAGCGTCTTCGGCTGCGAAATCCTCGCCGCGTGCGATATGGCCGGTGGATTTCGGGGCAATCGACGAATACGAGAAGAAATCGGCGCGCGTGGATACCGGCACGAGGCCGTTACGCAGGTGGGTGCGCGGTTCGGGAATAGCGATGAGGGGGCGTTCTTCCGTCTCGTCTGCGGCTGCCGGCGCGTCCTCTTCATTTTCGTCGGCCGAAAGGCGCGTGAAGGTGCCTGGCTCGCTGCCGCCGTAGGAAAAGGTACCCGACGTGGCGGGGAAATCCTCGGCACCGGGGAAGAGCCCTTCGAGCAGGTCCGTTTCCACGTCTTTATAGGCCTGAGGAGCCCCGCTTTTCGAGAGCTTGTGGGTCATTGCCACGATGAGCGCGTCGCTTGCGCGGGTGGCGGCCACGTAGAAGAGGCGCTTGCGCTCTTCGTATTCGCGGTAGGCGTTGGCTTGCTGAATGGCGAGCGCCCAGGTGCGCAGGTCGGGCGCATCTTCAAGTGTGAGGTCGTCGTCGGGGTCGGCCTTGCCACCGGTGCCGGCGGCCGTATGCAGGATTCCGTGGTCGGCGATCATGTAGGGTTGTTCCATGCGCGTCGAGGTGGTGTAGCACGAGGTGACGGCCACGATGGGAAATTCGAGCCCCTTCGAGCTGTGTACCGTCATGATGCGCACGGCATCCGAACCCTTTGCGGAAAGCGCCCCCATCTTTTCGGTGCTGTTGGCGCGACGCTCGTCGAGGGCGCAGGCGATGCGGGCCACATCGAAGCCATGGGCCGTGGCTTCCTCGTCGATCATACGGGCGAACTTGAGGATGTTGGCCGCCTTCGCCTGACCCTGGGGGCCCTGTTCCTCGAGTCGGCCGAGCCAGCCGGAATCGACGACGACGTCCATGAAGACCGCCCGTGGCGATGCACTGCCCAGGCGCGCCCAGGCCTTGTTGAGCACTTCGAGGGCGTGTCTGAGCAGGGGCGACGCGTGGAGGGGCGCTCGGTCGCTGCGCAAGAGGCCGAGCGCGGGGTTCTGTCGCGTGGGCCTGCCCGTCGAGGGGTCGATGTAAGTGGAAAGGAAAAGCAAATCGTCGGAGGACACGGGCAAAAGATCGCTCGTGAACACGATGAGCAGGCTTTCCGAATCGTAGGGGTTGGCCAGAACGTTGAGCAAATGCTGGCAGACGAGGGTCTCTTCGGTCTGGAAGAACTTCGATCCGCCGGCAACGACGCAGGAGAAGCCGCGGGCGCGCAGGGCGTCGGCGTAGAGGTCCGATCCGGTGGTGGTGCCCATGAGCACTACCATGTCGCTCGCCTTGTGGCCGGCGGCGCGGAGCTCGGCAAAACGGTCGGCGATGTGGGCGGCCTCGACCGCGCGGGCTGTCGTCACGTTGGACACGCGGTCGGTATAGGTGGTGAGGGCGAGCTCGATGCGCGGGGATGTGCCGTGGTAGGTGCGGCCGCACGTGGCGGCCTGGAGGTCGAGGAAGTCTTCGACGAAATAGCCCGCCTGCCCGCAGACGCGGCGCACGAAGGCGAGGATATCGCCATGGCTGCGGAAGTTGTCGACCAGATGCTCGATGTGGGCGCCCACATCGTCGCTGAGCATGTCGCGCTTATGCTGCAAGTAGACGCCCACATCGGCGCCCTGAAAGCGGTAGATGCTCTGCTGGGAGTCGCCCACGGTGCACAGATGGCGCTTGTCGGTACCGGCAATGCATTCGATCATGTCGATTTGCAGCTGGCTCGTGTCTTGGAATTCGTCGACCATGATGATCTTGAAGCGGTCGGTGTAGGCGGCCGCGATCTGCGGATGGCTGTGCAGGGCGCGCAAGGTGAGGGGGACGAGGCTTGCCATGTCGACAAGGCCGCGCGCGGCGAGCAGGTCGCGGTAGGCGGTTTCCACGTCGCGGGCCAGGTCGACGATCAGGTGGAGCCGGCGCGTGGTCTGGGCGAGCTCGAGGGCGGTTTGGGCGTGGCCGAGCGCCTTCCATAGGGGCTTGGAAGGTTTGGTGTTGTACTGCCGGTAGTTTTTCCCATCGATGAAATCCTGCAGCAATCGCTCTTGTTCGCTTGGGGCGGGGGCGGCCAGCACGGCGTTGCAGGTTGCGACGTCCTTTTCCGCAGCGGCGTACTGGACCTCGTGCTTTTCGGGGTCGTTGTCGAGGGCTGCTTCGGCCAGGGGCAACAGCTCGCGGGCAAGCTCGCCAGCAGAAGCGGGCGCGGGCCCGAAGGAAATCGCATCGAAACCTGCGGGCTCGTGGGAGACCATGTCGAGGATGTGGGACACCTGGGCGTCGAGCTTGTCGGCCTCCATCTGGCTGAAGAGGTCGCCGTAGGGGTGTTCGGGCGCTTCTTTTGCGCGCGCGACCACCTGGTTGAGGGCGAGGAGCCGGACGTCGGCCGCATCGTTGTCGCTTGCGAGCTCGAAGGCCGGGTCGAGCCCGAACTCGAGGGCATGTTCGTGAAGAATGCGGTTGCACATGCCATGGATCGTCGAAACCCAGGCGCTGTCGACCTTTAAGGCTTCGTCTTGCATGCCTTCGGCGCGCAGGGTCTGGCGGATGCGGTCCTTGATTTCGCCAGCGGCCTTGTTGGTAAAGGTGATGACAAGGGCTTCGTCGATGCTCGAAAGGAAGGGGGCGCCGTCCGCGCCCGACCCGGGCATCAGAGCCCAGGCGATGCGCTGGGTGAGCGTAAAGGTCTTGCCCGAACCGGCGCCTGCGCAGATGAGCAGGGGGCCGTCGAGATAGGTGATGCTCGCCCGCTGTCCCGGGCGCATAGTCGACATATCCATGGTTAGAGCTTCCTGGCGACGAGGCGCGCCGAGCAATTGCCTACCGGGCAGTACTGGCAGGCATCGGGGCCGTGGGGGTCGGGTGCAATATGGCCCTGGGCGAGCAGACGCATGCGGGCGGCAATCGCGTCTTCGCAGGAGTCGAGCAGGTCGTCGAACGTGACCACGCCTTTGAAGGGCACGGCGCCGGCGCGTAGGTCGGAGGCTTTGGCGAAGGGCAGTTCGGCGATATCGAGCGAACGGGCATCCCAGGCACCCTGAATCGTGTTGTTCAAGGGGTTCACGTAGAGGCTGCCGACCACCTGGTAGCCCAGCTGGTCGCGCACCGCCTTGGCGTAAATGAGGGCCTGCACCTTGTGCGGGAGCTCGAAGGGGTTGGGGGATTCGTCTTCGCCGTCGTCGATTCCTGCGGCGCGGGCGGCATCTTTTTCCTTTGCAGCCGCCGCCTCGTGCGCGGCCTGCTCCTTGGCCGCGGCGCTTTCGGGGTCGCTATGGGGGCGATAGGCGTCGGAAAGCGACGACTTGTAGTCGATGACCACCGCCCGCCCTCTGCTGTCGACGTCGATGCGGTCGATGCGGCCCACGAGGTTGCAACCGGCATAGGAGAAGGGCACGGAAGCCCCGTATTCCCATTCCAGGTGGCGCACCTCGAAGGTGGGCAGGAAAGTCGTTTCGAACGGGAGCCAATCGAGCAATTTGACGAGGACGTCGTCGCGCTGCTTTTCCTCCCAGGGGGTGATGGGCACGTAGCGCTGGCCCTTTCCCAAACTCGTGTCGGTGTATTGGCGCTCGGCTTTTTCGGCGAAAACGGCTCGCAAGAGCGCGGCGGCCGCCTCGATCGTGTCGGCGGTCACTTTTGGGGCCACCTCGTCCCGAAAACGGGCGTAGAAACTCTCGAGCACGGAATGCATGAAGGTCCCGCGTTCGGCCGGGCCGAAGCCTTCGGTGATGCTTTCAAGCTTGAGCCGACGTTTGGCGAACCACTCGTAGGGGCATTCCAGGTAGCTTTCGATCTGCGACGCCGAAAGGTCGAGTCCGGGAAAGACCTGGCCGTGGCGTTGCTGGTCGAGCACGATATAGGGCCGGGCTTGGTCGCTGATGCGTTCGGTGGCGGGCGCCGGCTCTTCGGACACCGCGAAGGAGAACTCCGCCGTTTCGTTGGCGGTGAGGTCCTGCTCGCCGGCCAGTTCGGTGGAGGGCATGAGGGGCAGGGCCACGCCGGTGTCGCGGTCGGACGAATCGCGGGCGGTGGGGTCGATGCGGTAGCAGTCCATGAGCTCTTCGAAGACCACGGAGGCCTGGGCGTCGTCGGCTGCTTCGTTGGCGAGCGACCGGTGGACGACGAAGCTTCCCCGCGCGGCGGCAAGGGCGCTGAAAAAGGAGCGCCGGAGGCTGTCGAGGGGGTCATGCACGGTTTGGACGCCCCATTTGGCCATAAGGGTGTCGAAAGAATCGCGCGTGTCCTGCACGGGGTAGGACGTCGTTTCCAGACAGCCGACGATGACGGTATCGAAAGAGGCCGGTGCCGCGTCGCGCAAGTCGGAAAGGGTGCAGAAGGTCACGCGCGCATGGGGGGCGGTGGCGGCGTGCAGGGAAAGGGGCACATCGCCTGTGAGCGTCGCTGCGGCAACGGGGTCGAGGCCCCAACGGACGGCTTCCTGGGACGCGCGGCGGACGGTTTCCAATGCGGCCATCTGCAGCGAAAGGTAGGCGGGTTCGGAAGCGAACGCATGCGAAGCCCAGGCTTCGATCGTATCGAGGGCGCCTTCCATGTCGCCCGCTTCGAGCAGGCCCATGACGCCCTGGAGGCCTTCGTCGGCGTGGCCGGCAAGGTCGGTGAGGAGTTCGGACGTATCGATGAGGCGGTTGCCACGATGGGTCTTGTCGGTGAAGAAGGCCGTGCCTACCCACATGCCGGCGAAGGGATTGAGGCCCAGGTCGGCCGCGAGCAAGACGTCGGGCGTATCGCTGGTGACCAGGGTGCAGGCGCAGACGAGGGCCCGTCCCGCATCGGTTTCGCCGAGCCGGCATCGTTCTTTGAGGGCGTAGGACACCCCACTGCGCGCGAAGGCGTCGTTGCAATAGCGGGCCATTTCGGCAGGGTCGGGCGCGGCGAGGGCGATGCGGGCGTGCGGATCGGCATCGAGCGCCCGTCGCAGGGCGTCGAAGAGGGCGCGTCTGCTGGCGAGCGGACCTGACGAGAGCTGCACGCGCACGGCACCCGTGGGGGCTACGGCTTCCTCCTCTGCCGAACGACTGAAAAGTACCCCCGCGAGGGCGTCGAGTTCGGGCGCTCGATCGCCCGGTTCGGGATCGTCGAGAGACGAGGTGACACAGGGCGCGCCCCAGGCTTCGAGGAGTCGGGCGAAGGGTGCGGATATATCCGCTTCGGTTGCGTCGTAGAGTACCACGGCGTAAGCGCGCCGGGCGTCGGAGTCGGCAAGGGCGGCGACTGCCTCGCTTTCCTCGATAAGGCCCCCTTCATGAATGCGGGCACGGTAGGCACGCAGCACGTCGCGCACCTCGATTTCCGCTTGAGCGAGCTCGGCGGGAGCGTCGATGACGTCGAGGCCGTCGCACGCGAGCGCTTCGAGCAGGTTCAGGTAGCCTTTCGAAGCGGCTGCGCCGCGCTCTTTCAAAACGGCGTGCAAGGCCGCCCATCGCTGGGTTGCTTCGACGATTGCGCGCCCGTCGCCGAAAAGTTCCCAGGCGTCGGCAAGCCATGCGCGGGGAGTGGCCACGTCGATTCCGAAGCCCCGGCCCCGCGCGGCGAGCGCACGCTGCACCGACTGGGCGGCAGAAGCCGAGCGTACGAGCATGACGGCCCGCATGCCGCGGGCGCGGGCGTTCGAGAGCAGCGTGAAGGCGCCTTGGAGGGCTGCGCTGCGGGTGGGATATGAATGCTGTGCAAGAGTCATGGCCCCTATTGTACCTGCCCCGAGGGGTTTGGCTGATAGGAAGCGACGGGGGTGTCCATCGCTCTTGATGAGGACAAAAAGAAAAACTTGTCCATCAAATTAGGTGTAATCACTCGAATAGCACCAATCGTGCTATGAGAAAAATCGCGAAATAGTCCTCAATGGGTGCTGAAAAGAGGGTTCTGTCCTGTCATTATCCTATTCATCAAGTTCGTCGGTTCTCTCTCCTACTTTTCCCCGGCGGCTTGAGTGGATGCAACAATCCAGAGGAATCGAGCCTCCTCCCTCTCTCCCTTATATGGACTCGATTCCGAAACTCCTCCTCCGTCGCCGGACTGGCTCTCCCCCAGCCGGCGACACTTCTATTTAGGGGTGGATGCGCCTTAGCCCCTGCCCTCTCCTTACTAAGTCGCAAGGCCTTGAATCCCGTTCGTGGGACAGGGGCGGACCTGCTACGATTTTCCCGTTAACGGATTCGGGAAAGGATTTCATATGGGACTTGAAGGCAAACGCGTCCTTTTTCTGATCGCGCCGGAGAATTTCAGGGACGAAGAATACGCGCAGCCGCGTGCAGCACTCTATGCGGCGGGCGCCGAAATCTCGACTGCTTCGCGTTCGACGGGCTACTGCCACGGGATGCTTGGGTCGGCGGTTCATGCCGATACGACCCTTGCCGATGCGGTTGACCAAGCGTGGGACCTCGTCGTGTTCGTGGGCGGCAACGGGGCCGATACCTATTTCGACGACGATCAAGCCCATAGGCTCGCAACCAACCAGATACAAGCAGGCAAGCCGGTAGCGGCCATCTGCATCGCTCCGAGCACCCTGGCCCATGCGGGCGCGCTTGAAGGCCTGCATGCGACGGCCTGGCCCGACCAGGAGGCCGACCTGGTGGATCACGGGGCTCTGTGGGAAGGCACGCCGGTGGCGGTCGACACGGCGCCGACGGGTTCTGTGGTCATCACGGCCAACGGGCCCAAGGCCGCCTTTGCCTTCGGGCAGGAACTCGTGAGCGTGCTTTCTGCGGAATAAGGGCGCAGCTAGAAGGCGGCGTCGAAGGGATCTGACACGGTGACCGCCGCGGCGCCGCGCGTGAGCTCGGAAATCTTGTCGAGCAAGGGTGTCTGCATGCCGTCGAGCATGCGCAGGGTGAGGGTGACCCTATCGGTATAGACGGTGTCGACGATGCGGGCGCCGCAATCGGTGGCCATGCGCACGAGCTGGTCGTAGCGGGGGTAGTCGATCGTCACGCGCATATCGACGCAGCGGGAAACGGTGACGATCTGGGCAGCGGCGATGGCTTCCAGCGCCGCTTGCGTGTAGGCGCGCACGAGACCGCCCGTGCCCAGAAGGACGCCGCCGAAGTAGCGGGTGGTCACGCATATGACGTCGGTAAGTTCGGCACGTTGGAGAACTTCAAGGGTGGGCATGCCGGCGGTTTTCTGAGGCTCGCCGTCGTCGGAATAGCGGGTGCGCCCCGCCGGCCCCCAACCGCCGTCGCGCAGGATGTAGGCGTAGACGTTGTGGCGGGCCATTCGGTTGGCCGCCCGCACCTCTTCCAAGAAGGCGAGGGCTTCCTCTTCGGTTTCCACGGGGGCCACCTGGGCGATGAAGCGGCTCTTCTTGATTTCGATTTCGCCCCGTGCAGGGGCTTCTATGGTGGTGTATGCGCTCATGCGGGCAATTGTAGCAGGTCGGTTGCCGGCCCCTGCGCCGTGCGGCGGTGCGTCACGAAAACGGCCTCCCGCATCCGAAGAGGCGAGAGGCCGTGGGACGCATCCTTGCGAGGGTGCGTTAGCCCTGGAAGACGATGTGGGCGACGATGACGATGAAGGTGGTCATGAGTCCGGCAACCGCCAGGGCGACCCCGCTCATGGCGCCTTCGAGCTCGTCGATTTCAAGGGCGCGCGACGTGCCGATCGCGTGTGCGGCCGTACCGACGGCCACACCTTTGGCGATGCGGTTCTTGATGTGGAAAAGCTTGGCCATGTAGGGCGAGAAAATCGCGCCCAAGATGCCGGTAATGATGACTGCGGCCACGGTGATCGCAGTGATGCCGCCGAGCTCCTGGGAGGCCGCGATGGCGATCGGCGTAGTGACCGATTTGGGAATGAAGGAGATGGCCATGTCGTGACCGAGACCGAGCAGGCGGCAGAGGGTGTAGGCGCTCACCATGGACACGATCGAACCCACGAGACAGCCTGCCACTACGGGGATGAAGTGCTCCTTCAGAATCTTGCGCTGACGGTAGACCGAATAGGCGAGGGCCACGGTAGCCGGGCCCAGCATGAAGGTGAAAAGGCCCGTCCCCTGCTCGTAGGTTTCCACCGGCACCTGCAGGAGGTTGAGGGCGAGGATGAGCCCTACGACGGTTACGAGCATAGGGTTGAGCAGAGGGGACTTTACCTTGTGGTAGAGCAACACCGCCAGTTCGAAGACGGCGATCGATACGACGGTGGCGACGATGAAGCGCACAGCCACCATGAAGTCGAGGTTGGTGATAACGGAAACGGGGTCCATTAGCGGGCAAGCTCCTTCCCGGCGGAAGCGGCGGCGCGCTTTTCCATAAGGCGCTGCACGAGCACAACGGTCGCCGAGGTGGAAAGGAAGACGAGGACCGTGGTCACGACGCAGACGAAGGCGAACTTGATCGCTGCCGTTCCCTGAAGGAGCGACACGCATCCCATGATGCCCACGCCGGCGGGAACGAAGAAGATGGACATGTTATCGATGAGGTAGTCGCAGGCCATGCCGACGTGCTTGTGCTTGAGGATGCCGGTGACCAGGCAGATAAGCAGGAGGCCCATACCGATGATGTTGCCGGGAAGGTCGATGGGGAGCACGCGCGAAATCACGCATCCGAATTCGTAGACGGCGATGAGGATACCCAGTTGGCCAGCGATGAGCAGGCCTTTCTTCAGTTTTAACGGCATGAGGTGCAATCAGCTCTTTTTCTATCATCGAATCGTTTACTGCAGGGACGCAAGGATACGGCGGTTGGCCGCGCTGATGGGCGGTTTCATAGAACGTGCACGGAAGGGTGACGGGGTGTTCATAGGGGAGCCGCTCGTCTGTGACTCTGACCGGTTGTCAAATTGTCGACTCTTGCTGAAGTCGAACAGACAATTTAGTTGCGCTCTTTATAATAGGGTGTAGATAATCTGGCGAACCAAGGATGCACCCATGCACGAACAGTTGAAACTCGAAAATCAACTGTGCTTTCCCCTTTACGCCGCCGCGCGCGATGTGGTGAAACACTACAAGCCCTTCCTCGACGACCTGGGCATTACCTACACGCAGTACATCACGCTCATGGTGCTGTGGGAGGTGGGCGAAGCGCCGATCAAGGAAATCGGCGCACGTTTGCATCTCGACAGCGGGACGCTTACGCCGCTCTGCAAGAAGATGGAAGCCAAGGGCCTCGTCACGCGCCGTCGCGATGTCAACGACGAGCGCAACGTGATCGTGTCCCTCACCGATGCCGGGCGGGCGCTCGAAGAGAAGGCGGCGGATGTGCCCCACAAGATGGGCGCGTGCATCAACCTGTCGCCCGATGAATTCAAAGAGCTCTACCGCTTGCTGTATAAAACGATAGAGGGTCTCGACCGCGAGGAAAACGAGGTATCGCATGGATAAGGCAGAGATGATGGAGCGGATGCGCATCAACATCCCAGCGCTGAAAGAGTGGCAGGACGCGATTACGATTATCGACGTGCCCGAGCCGGGTCGCGTGCACTACACGGTGGATGTTCCCGCCTCGCTCGCGAACTTCCACGGGGCCACCCACGGCGGTACGGCGGCGTCGATCTGCGACACGGGCGCGGGTTTCGCGATGTACAGCTACGGCGACAACAACGTGAGCAGCAGCGCGAGCATCGAATACGTGCGCGCCGAGCCAGTGGGCAAACTCGACGTGTGGACCGAGCCCATTCACAAGGGCCGTTCGACGGCCGTTATCCGTGTGTCGGCGCGATCGGCGGCCACGGGCAAGCTTTTGTTCGAAGGCACGCACAACATGTTCATCCTGGGCCGCTTCGAAGGCTTCGACGAGTAAACGCGAGCGGAAGAGAGTACGCATAGTGACAAAGGGGTCGTCGCCTTGCGAAAGGCGACGACCCCTACTTTATGCGCTGTCAGTTATAGCCGCACGGTAAGGGAGCTGCCGGCGTGGGACTTGTTCACGACGATATAAATTACCATGCTGGGCTCTGTTTACAGTTTGAAGGCATAAAAGTCAGTAAAGGCCCAATAATCGTTACGTCAGGGACTTAGCCGTACGGGTAACTCACATATATAGTAATAGGCGATGGGCTAATTGATTCCATCCCCCCTTGTTGTTGCTATACGCTGCAGATTGTGTCGTATTTAGTGGTGTACGAAGGCCCGCCGCTACGCTCGGGGCGCTTCGCCTTCTCGCCCGTAACCTATGCCGCCTTGCCGCATTCGTCAAGGACGATCCTCATGATCACCTTCGCCCGCGACCTCGCCTCCTCGCCCGGTGCGAACTCCTCCACGCGGTTCTCGGCCCTCTCGAGGCCCAGCACCGGCTTCAGCGACTCCCTCGACATGAACAGCCTCCCGGACTCCCAGTCCGCGTTGATCTCGTCGACTATGCCGCCGAGGAGCCTCATGACCGAGCCCGTCGAGGGGAACGCCTGGACGACCTTCGCCCTGCGCTTGATCTCGCAGTTCGCCAGCTCCTGGACGTTGTTGGCACGGATCTTGACGCGGTGCTCCCGCGGGAACGAGAGGCAGGCGAGCGCGTCGACCTCGGCGTCCTCGAGCACCTTCGCGGCGGCCGGGGGGACTGCGGTGGTGATCTTGGACCAAGACAAGGTTACACGGAGGGCCGCATGTACAGCGCAGAGCAGCGGAAGCTGGCAATCGATACCTACATCAAGTTCGACCTGAGCGCCGCAGACACCGTTGCCGAGCTCGGCTACTCGACGAGGCAGTCGATCAGAGCCTGGTACAAGGACTATCTGGAGCATGGGGAGGTCAGGCCCCCGAAGCGGCAACGGGAGCCCAAGTTCACCTTGGAGATAAGGCGGGCCGCCGTGGGCTACTACCTCGCACATGGGAGGAGCCTCGCCAGGACCATGCGCAGGATGGGCTATCCCGCCAGCAGGGAGTACCTCTGCGATTGGATCGACGAGCTCGCCCCCCGGCCAGCGCAAGTACAGGGGCCCCAACCCAAGGCGAGAACCCGTCTCCGTCGAGAAGAAGGTGCAGGCCATCGCCGAGCTGGAGGCGAGGACGGGTCCCGCTACGGAGGTCGCCAAGAAGCACGGCGTGTCGAGGACGGCGCCCTACGTCTGGCGAAGGGAGATAATGGGCGATAATGTCGGGGACACCGAAGAGCGCGCCGCAGCGCGGAAGGCGGCCATCGAGGCGTTCGAGGCCAGCGGCGGCACATACGGCTACAGGCGCATCACCGCCGTGGTCGACGTCGGCGAGTGGACCGTTCGCGACATCATGAGGGACGAGGGGCTGGCCGCCCGCTCCGCCAAGAAGAGGCGGCGCTACAGCTCCTACGAGGGCGAGATATCCGAGGCGCCCCCGAACCTGCTGCGCGACGAGCGGGGCAAGCACCACTTCCATGCTGACGATCCCAACGAGCTGTGAATCACCGACGTGACCGAGTTCCGCATCCCCGCCGGCAAGGTATACCTCTCGCCCATCGTGGACTGCTTCGACGGCATGCCGCTGAGCTGGTCGATATCGACCTCGTCCGATGCCGAGATGGCGAACTCGTCCCTGATCGGCGCGTGCGGGTGGCTCAACGAAGGGGACCATTCCACGGTGCACTCGGATAGAGGTGGCCATTACCGCTGGTCGGGATGGATAAGGATATGCGATGAGAACGGTCTGGTCAGATCGATGTCGAGGAAGGGATGCAGCCCCGACAACGCGAGGTGCGAGGGCTTCTTCGGGAGGTTGAAGATAGAGTTCTTCCACGGCTGCGACTGGTCCGGGGTCACGATCGAGGAGTTCATGGGGGATGCCCGACGCCTACCTCAGATGGTACAGGGATGTCAGGATAAAGAGCAACCTGGATTATAGGAGCCCCATGCAGTACCGCAGGGACTTGGGTCTGCTAGCAGCGTAGGATGGATTCGGTCCAAGATTCCCACCGCAGCCCCTTCTGCTCAAAGCTAGTTGACAAAACACAGCAGGGCGGCCATCGTCGTGCTCATCATGTCGCACAGGCCCGAGGCGCTGTCCAGGAAGCCCATGAGGACCTCCCTCAGCTCGGGGCTGTCATGCGGTATCCTGTTGTTGACCATCGCTTCCGTCCTATCTGTCGTTTTTGGCGAACCGATATTCTGGGGCAAGCGGTGGTCTTCTTTCATTCCCCTTCGTACACCATGTTTTCCGGCGCAATCACGCTGCATAGATTCGGGGGCCAAAGGCGTGAGAGTACATCGTCAAAAGGCGGGATTCCAATCTTTTGGCTAGCGCTGATAGACGATATAACGTGAGGCTGCTCCAATATGCTGTAATCATTTACTGAATTGGTCGAATACGCATTTGATTTAGCGACGCATTTCTCCAGCTGCCGAAAAGCCCAACAAGATCGAAGATCTCTGATTTCTCATATGCAATCCTAATACAGGTTTCAATTGGCGGGTATTGCATCTAGGAGAAGAGATGAGGAATCGATTAATTGCAGTTTCGCTTTTTATCTTTCATGGATAAGAAGCAGCATGACTTTATTCAGGTTGCTGCGCCGGCGACGATTACTCCTGCTAATCATTATTACGGGGCTTTTTGCCGTCATTATGATTTACGCGCTGAATGCCGCCTCGTGTTCTGCATCTCCTCAAGCCAATAAGGAGGACACAGAGGGGATGTTCAACACTACAGGCGGAATAACCGATGTGATGCATATCAGCAAAGGGACGGTGGAAAACGTAGATAGTGCTTCGTTCACTGTAGAGGTACGCGCTGATTCTGACGCATTATTTTCCCCTTCCTCAATCGTTATTGTTGATTATTCGCGGCACGAGAGTGAAGTGGCGGACGAGTTTGAACAGCTACTGCCTGGGTCTACGCGAGTGGAGGTTAGGTATTTTCCTATTGTTCTTGAATCGGGAGGCTATAGTGGCTCCACATTAGAAATCATCTCCTGAACGGCTGAGCCAAATACTGCAATTGAGTAAAATGGGTTTCATGACGAGAAAGAAATTTTGGCGTCGTCGAAAAAATATGTGATTTGACAACTCCGGGAGACAGGACAACGTTTCCCGGAGTTGTCTTTTCATGAGGATGGAAACTTTTCGCATGGTTCGATTGCTCAGGGAGCCGCTTGTTTGCCGACGGAATGCGTGACAAAAACTGCTATAGCCGCACGGTAAGGGTGCTGCCGGCCTGGGATTTGTTCACGATGATCTGCCGGTCGATGCGTTCGCGCAAATCTTCCACGTGCGAGATGATGCCCACCATGCGATCGTTGTTGCCCAGCTGGTCGAACACGCGCAAGGCGAGTTCGAGTGTGTCGGCATCGAGGGTGCCGAAGCCTTCGTCGATGAACATGGTGTCGAGGCGGATGCCGCCCGCCTGCTGCTGGATGACGTCGGAAAAGCCCAGGGCGAGCGAGAGCGAGGCAAGGAAGCTCTCGCCGCCGGACAAGGTTTTCACGTCGCGGGCCTTGCCGGTGTAGGCGTCGAACACGTTGAGGTCGAGCCCCGACTGCTTGCGGTTATCCTTCGACTGCGCCTGCCGTTCGAGCCGGTAGCGGCCTTCGGACATAAGGGTGAGGCGTTCGTTGGCCGCATCGATCACGTTGTCGAAGTAGACGCCCTGTACGTAGGTTTCGAAAGACAGTTTGCCAAGCGCGCCCGGGGCGGTGCCCGTGGCTATGTCGGCCAAGGGCGCAATGGTGCGATAGGCGGTTTCGGCTTCGCGGTTGGAATCGACCAATTCTTCGATGCGGCGCTGTGCTGTCTTGTTGGCCTTGATGCGCTCGCGCAGGGTGGACAGTTCGGCTTCGGCGGCCGTTGCTTCTTCGGCGGCGCTGGCACGCTCGGCCGAAAGCTCTTCGGCGGATTCTGCGGGCGCTTGGGCAAGCTGCTCGCGCAAGCTGGCCAAGCGCGCCGTCTGCTCGGTCATCGCCTTTTGGGCGTCGTTGAAGGCGTTCGTCGCATGCTCGAAGTCCTTCTTCATTTGCGTCAAGTTGGCTTCGAGCGCGTCTAGGTCCGCCTGCGCCTGCTGGGCCGACGCGTAGTCGGCCGAAGCGGTGAGCGTGTCGATTTCGGCCTGCGCTTTCGTGTAGGCCGAAGCAGCGGCATCGGCGGAAGTGCGGGTGGTTTGAAGGGCGGCATCGGCCGCCTGTACGGCTTCAGCGGTAGCGGGGCGCTGCTCGATGAGACGGCTGCGCTGTTCCTGTCGGGCGCGGGCGGTCGCGCGGGCGGCTTTGGCAACGGTGATGCGCGAAAAGAGCTGCGCTTCCTTGGGCAATTCTGTTTCCTTGGCCTGGGACAGGCTGCAGGCAAACCGGCTCTGGGCCCATGTTTCCTGCGAGGTGCGGGCCGATTCGAAGGATGCGGCCGCGCGTGCCGCCTCGGTGCGTGCTTCTTCAGCGGCGACGCGGTTCGAATCGAGGCCGGTACGGGCCGATTCTACCTGCTGCTTCGCCTGTTCGATGCGCTTGTCGAGTGCAGCCGCCTGTTTCTGCTGGGCTTCGAGGCGGATGAGTTCCGCTTCGGCGCCGCCCGCCGCCTTGCGAGCGGTTGCGGAAAGGCTCTCGAGCGTGCGTGCACTTGCGGCGAGCGGGTCGCTTTCGACGTCGTGGCCGCCTTCGGCCGCAGCTTGGCCCGTGAGGGCGATGGCGAGGGCCTCGATGTTGCGGGCAAGCGCGGCGGCGTGCGCATCGAAGGCTGACTGGGCAGACGCGCTTTTCTGTGAGGCCGCGCCCATCCGCGCTCGCGCATCTTCTTCGGCTTGCTTCAGGTCGTCGAGCTGCTGCTGGGTAGGTGCGTCGTCTGCAAGCGCGGCTGGCTGCGGATGGTGCGTCGACCCGCAGACCGGGCAGGGGGCGCCATCGGCGAGCGACTGGGCGAGCAGGCCCGCCTGGGCGGCGAAGTAGCGCTGCTCGACCTGTGTGGTCGCCTGCCGCGCCGCTTCGAAATCCTGCGATGCGTGGGCGAATCGTGTGCGAGCGCGGTTGGCCTTATCCTGCAGCGTGCGTGCGCGCTCGAGCTCCGCCGCTCGTTCCGTGGCGCTGTCGCAGAGGCTTTGAGCTGCGGAAACAGCGTTTCGCGCTCGCTCGACCTGCGCGTCGATGCTGCGCAGGGCCTCGCGGGCTGCTTCGGTTTCGGCGAGGTTCTGCTGGGCGGTGTCGTACGATGTGCGAGCCGCTTCCAGATCATTCTGACGGTCCTGCGCCGTGCGCTGGGCATCGGTTGCCGCTTGCTGCTGGTCTGCAAGCTGTGCGATCGCGCTCTTCAACTGCAGCACGTCGGCCTGCTGGGCGCGCAGGCGGTCGAGCGCGGCATCGGCGTCGGCGCGCTGTTGAGCCGCATCTTCCAAGCGAGCCAGCTGGTCTTCGAGCTCTTCACGGGCTGTTTTTGCATGGTCGTACCGGATGCGTGCTGCAGTAGCGCTGGCCTCTGCGCTCTCGGCGGCCTCCTTTAGCTTGTCGAGCTCGGCGCGTTTAGCGTCAACCTGGGCGATGACGCCGATTTTAGTGCGGGTGTCCGCGATGCGGGTGGCGAGCTCTTCGCGTGCTGGCTCTTTGGCCCGTTCGGCACCTGCCGCCGCTTCGAGTTTGGCAAGCTCCGGGGCATGCGCCTGTACGTAGGCTTCGGCGGCCGCCAGCTGGGCGCGGGCTGCCTGGGCTTGCTCCGCTTGGCCGATGCGCTGGTCAAGCTGGGACACGGTCGCGTCGAGCGCGGCCTTTCGCGCTCCGGCGTTCCCGCGCGCGGCCTCGCTTGCGGCGTTTATCCGCTCGATGAGCGCGAGCGCGGCCTCGGCGTAGGCGAGGGGGTGGGCGGCCTGCTGAATGGTGCGCACCTCATCGGCTTCGGAGCTTGCAGGGTCGCAGGCAATCTGGCCGAAGGGCACCATGAGGTCGTGTTCGATTGTGTCGACGGTCTGCTGCAGGCCGCGCTTGCGCGCGGCCAGGTCATCGAGGGCCTGTTCGTAGCGGTAGGTTTTGAAGATGCGGCGGAAGATCTTCGACCGCTGGGCCGTGTCGGCGGTGAGCAGGCGGCCGAAATCACCCTGGGCGATCATCACGATCTGCGAGAACTGGTCGGCGTCGATGCCGAGCAAGTCGCGCACGGCGGCGTCCATGTCCGATGGTTTGGTGGCAAGCACCGTGTGCGCGGTGAGGTTTTCGAATTCGGCGGACCCCGCATCTTCGACGATTTTGTCGCCGCGTTTTGCCTTTCGCGTGTGCCGGGGAACGCGGTGGGCTCGGTAGGTTTGGTCCTGGTGCTCGAACACGAGCTCGACGAAGGGCTTGTCTTCGGGGGCGGCGTAATCGCTTGCGAAGGAGCCCACGGGTCGCATGGTCCCACTTGCTTCCCCGAACAGGGCGAATTTCATCGCGTCGAAAAGGGTTGTTTTTCCGCTGCCCGTGGGGCCGCAGACCAAGAAGATGCCGCCCGCCTCGAGCGGGGAGAAATCGATGGTTTCGTGTCCGGCGTAGGGGCCGAAGGCGGAAAGCTCGAGCGTGACCGGCTTCATGCGCCCACCTCCTTCTGATTCGCGGCATGTGCGGCGCCGTTTTTGTCCTCATCGGCTTGGAACAGCGAGAGAGCGATGGCGCGCATATCGCTCGTAAGAGCGTCCCCTGTCTGCGCCTGCCAGAAGTCTTCGAGCAGGTCGATGGGGTCAAGTGCGGCAAGACGCGCACGGCGTGCCGCCGGCACGTCGCCCGCTTGCGCCCCTGTGTCGAAATCGAGCTGCATCACGTGCGGGTAGAGGGCCCGCACGCGTTCCATTGCGTTCATGAGGGCGGGGTCGGTGAGCGTCACGTGCAGGTAGTCGTCGGCATGGGGGTCGACGGCTGCCGCGGCCTGCAGCTCTTCGAAGGAGCAGTTCACTTCGCGTAACGATCGCACTTCGTCGAATTCCACAGACGTGTAGGACCGGAAGCGCGCATCGTCGCCCGCGGCCGAACGGCCGTCAATTTCGACGATCCCGCACGATTTCTTCCGGCCGGCTTCGCTGAACGAATAAGGGTAGAGGCTTCCGCTGTAGCGCACGGCATCGCGCCGCACGCGTTGGGCGCCGTGGATATGGCCGAGCGCCACGTAGTCGAAGGCGTCGAAGACCGACGCTTCCACGCTGTCGAGCCCGCCGACCGACACGGTTTCGGAATCGCAGGTGGCAGGTCCTTGGGCCCCGTCGACCACGAACTGATGGGCCATGAGGATGTTGGCGCCGGAGTTCGCAAGGGGCTGGTGCAAGGCGGCAACGCGCAGGGCGTCGGTGTAGGTGGCAATGCCGTCGGCTTCTTCGGGGTAGGCGAGTTTCACGTGCAGGGGTCGCACGAAGGGGAGCAGGTGGATGCGGGCGCATTCGTTTCCGCTGGCTAGGTCGACGAACTGGGGTGTGCGGGAAAAGGGCCGGGCGATGCGCACGAGGCTGTCGCTCATGAAGCGGGCGCCGAAAGCGAGCCGGTCGGCGCTGTCGTGATTGCCGGCAATGAGGATGCAGGGTATGCCCGCCTGCGAAATCTGGGCGAGAAAGGTTTCGAGCAGGTCGAGCGCTTCGACGGGCGGCACGGGCTTGTCGAAGACGTCGCCGGCGACGAGCACAGCGCTTACCCTCTCGCGTGCGGCGATAGACGCGATTTGGTCGAGGGCGTGGCGTTGCTCGTCGACCAGCGAAAAGCCGCGCACGCGCTTGCCGATGTGCAGATCGGCGGTATGCAGGAACTTCATGGGGCCTCCCAACCGTTAGTCGGTACGCACGATAGCACGGGAGGCCTCTTCAAGGGTCCCACAGTATGGTCAGCTGAGATGGGGGCGGGGAATTTCTCGGGCTACCTGCACCACGCGGTGCCTACTGCAATATGAGTAAAATGAGGTGACGGTTTCTTGTCGAACGTCAACCCCGCAAGGGGCGCTTCTTTCCCGTCACGTAGTCTTTCACTATTGAGGTACAGCATCACGTATGAATTCAGGCAAAGGAAGCCGCGCATTCGCGGCGTTTCGGGATGGGGTTATCCTTGATTGAGCTCAAAGACCTGCGCAAATCGTATAAGACGGGCGATTTCGTCCAGAAGGCGCTTGACGGCGTGTCCCTGAATTTGCGCGACAACGAATTCGTGGCGATTTTGGGCCCCAGCGGGTCGGGCAAGACGACCCTGCTCAACGTGCTCGGCGGCTTGGACCATGCCGATAGTGGCGACATCGTCATCAACGGCACGTCCACCAAGGATTACAAGTCGAAGGATTGGGACACCTACCGCAACCATCGCATCGGCTTCGTCTTCCAGAGCTACAACCTCATTCCCCACCAGACGATTCTGTCGAACGTCGAACTGGCGCTGACCCTTTCGGGAGCAAGCCGGGCCGAACGAACCCGTCGCGCCAAAGAAGCCCTCGAAGCCGTAGGCCTGGAGCAGCACGTGAACAAGAAGCCCGCCCAGCTTTCGGGCGGTCAGATGCAGCGCGTGGCCATCGCCCGCGCCCTGGTCAACGACCCCGAAATCGTTCTTGCCGACGAACCCACCGGTGCGCTCGACACCAAGACCGGCGTGCAGATCATGAACATCCTGAAGCAGGTCGCTTCCGACCGCCTGGTCGTCATGGTCACCCACAACCCCGAACTAGCCCAGGAATACGCCACTCGCATCGTCAACCTCGCCGACGGCAAGATCACTGGCGATAGCGACCCCTACGATCCCGCCGCCGGCATCGGCGTCGACAAGAAGGCGGCAGCATTCATCGCCCCGCCGGTCGATGCCAAGCAGGGCGCCAAGAAGGCGAGCATGTCCTTCCTCACGGCCCTCGGCCTGTCCTTCAACAACCTGATGACCAAGAAAGGGCGCACCTTCCTCACCGCCTTCGCCGGATCGATCGGCATTATCGGCATCGCGGCGATTCTGGCCCTGGCAAGCGGCGTGAACAACTACATCGCCGACACCGAAGAAGACGCCCTCACGAGTTACCCGCTTACCATCACCAAGAGCAGCTTCGACATGACGAGCCTGCTCACGGCCACGATGGGTTACACGGGAGGCGATGGCAGCGGCGACGATTCGTCGTCGGCCGATCCCGACGCGATTCCCCAGACCAACATCATGTCCGACATGTTCGCCGAGGTGAAGAACAACGACCTCAAGTCCTTCAAGCAGTACCTCGATTCGGGTGATTCGGGCATCGAGCCGTATGTGAACACGATCCAGTACAACTATGCGGTGACCCCGCAGGTCTTCATGGCCGATACCGACGCCAACGGGGTCAAGCAGCTCAATCCGAGCTCGTTCGCCTCCCTCTTCCAGAACAGCATCAGCACGTCGTCGCTTTCCGCAACGGGCGGCAGCGGCATGAGCATGTTCAGCGAGATGCTCGACGACCAGAACATTCTCGACCAGCAGATGGACGTGGTGGCCGGCCATTGGCCCGAAAACTACGACGAAGCTGTGCTCGTGCTCAACGATCAGGGCGGACTTTCCGACTACGCCCTCTACAGCCTGGGCGTCTACGACCCCGACGCGATGACCGACATGGCCGAACAGGCGATGAACGGCGATACGGTTACCGTGCCCGACACGAGCGGCGACTTCACGATCGACGACGCGCTCAAGCTGCACTTCAAGGTCATTCCTGCGGCCGATGAGTATCAGTACAGCGCTTCGAGCGGCACCTGGACGGACATGTCGAAAGACACTGACTACATGAAGCAGCAGGTCGATAAGGGCATCGACCTAAAGATCGTAGGCGTGGTGAAGAAGAGCGATACCGCCACTACTTCTGCTCTTCAGGAGGGCGTGGCCTATTCACCCGAACTCACCCGGCAGCTCATGGCGCAGGCGGCCGACACCGATATCGTCAAGCAGCAGCTGGCCGACCCCGACGTCGACGTGTTCACGGGCAAGACCTTCGAGGAGCTGCAGGACGAACAGGGGAACAACTTCGACATGGCGTCGATGTTCAGCGTCGACCAGGACAAGCTCAAGGAGGCCTTCAGCTTCGATTCGAGCGCGTTGGAAAACGCCGGTTCGGGCATGAGCTTTGACCCGAGTGCGTTCGATATGGGCAGCATCGATATGAGCAAGATGGACACCTCGGGCATGGACATGTCGTCGGTGACCAGCATCTTCAACGAAGACACGATGAAGAAGGTCATGCAGAACGCGCCCACCTTCCGATTCGGCGGCCAGGCGGCAGGCGGCCAAGCGGCGGGCGGCGAGACGAGCGATAGCTCGGGCGAAGGGTCGCAGGCGGAGTCGTCGGCGCTGACCGAAGAGCAGCAGAAGGAGATTTCGGACGCAGCATCGCAGCTTGCCGCGGGCTATGCCGTCTGGGCGACCGAGCATTCCGATGAAGTGACGCAGAAAATCACTGCGGCGGGCACCGACCGGGAGGCGCTGCAGAAGGCCTATCAAGAGCTCATTGCCGAATATATGCAGACCGACGAGGCGCAGAAGATCGTGGCGCCCCTGCAGAAGAGCCTCACCAAGAGCATGCAGGACCAGATTAACTCCGCCATGCAGGATTACATGACCAACCAGTTCGCCCCCTACCTGGCCAGCGCTATGCAGAGCATGATGCAGCAGGCGGCCCAGGCGATGGCGATCGGGATGGCCCAACAGATGCAAACGCAGATGGCCGCCGCAACCGGGCAAATTGGCTCGCAGCTGTCGAGTGCGATTTCGGGCCAGCTGCAAAGCCAGATGAGCAATCTGTCATCCGCGATGCAGAACGGCTTCACTTTCGATCCGCAGAAGTTCGCCGACGCCATCACGGTGAACATGTCGCAGGAAGACCTCACGAGCCTGCTCACCAACTATATGAACGCCGGCGATCTGAGCTACGACAGTAATATGAAAAAGCTTGGCTACGCCGAGGAGGACAACCCCGAATCGATCAGCATATACCCGATTGACTTCCCCGCCAAGCAGAGCGTTATCGACATTATCGACGCCTACAACGACCAACAGTCCGCAGCGGGCAACGACGCGGGTACGATTCAGTACAGCGACATTGCAGGCACGCTCATGAGCTCGGTCACGAGCATCGTGAACACGATCAGCCTGGTGCTTATCGCCTTCGTAGGAATCTCGCTTGTGGTGAGCTCGATCATGATCGCGATCATCACCTACATTTCGGTGCTCGAGCGCAAGAAGGAGATCGGTATCTTGCGCGCCATGGGTGCTTCTAAGTTCAACATCGCCAACGTCTTCAATGCGGAAACGATCATCGAGGGCCTCATTTCGGGCATCTTCGCCATCGCGGTCGTCTATCTTGCTTCGGTGCCGGTCAACGCCTTCGTCTTGCAAGGGTGGCACGTGCCGAACGTGATGGCCCTGCCCCCGCAGGATGCCCTGGCCCTTATCGCGATCAGCGTGGGGCTCACCTTCATCGCCGGCTTGATTCCCTCGTCGATGGCGAGCCGCCGCGATCCGGTCGAGGCCTTGCGCAGCGAATAGGCGCTTCGGCGGGAAAGTATCGGGAAGGCAACGGGCGCGTAGCGCTGCGGTTCCGAACGGGGGATGCCGCCCTTCCCTACCGCCGGGATGCGTACTATATGAATTGCAAACTCGATTGCGAAAGGAAGGCGTCGTGAGGCGAATCGGATTGATCCTCCTTGGCATGGTTCTCGTGCTTGTGGGAATTCCGATGCTCGTTCTGCCGGGGCCTGGCCTGCTGGCCATCGGCGGCGGTGCGGCCTGCATCGCTCGGGCGTTTCGCCCACGGCGCTCGCAATCAGCGTAACAACGTTAACCCGGTAAGCCGCTCGTGGTTCCTTCTCCTTTCTCCTTCACACGTGCGCGCTTAATTGCAAAGGCCCAGCGAATTCTCGACGCTGGGTCTTTTGCTGTGCGCGGGACGCCGGGGCGGGCGGGCGGCTGTCGCTTATGCACAGCTGCCCCGCGCCCGCCCGCCCCGGCACAGGTCCGCTTTGGGGCGGGTTCAACCTGCGGGACGGGGCGAGGCGCTGCGCTGGCGCCCCTGTCGCGGGTCGCATTCCGCCTGCGGGAGGACGCGCCCCTGGTCGGAAGCCGCGAAACGGAAACGATGCTCTTATGGCATGCCAATCAAGTTTTCGAACCGTTATCTGATTATTCGAAAACATTAATGAACAAATATTGTAAATATGTCCATAAACGCTGTCATACCATGCATTTCAAAGCCGATATTCCTCGAAAACTTGATTGGCGTGCCATTTGTGCGCTCTAAGCGTGAACGGGCGGCTTTGGGGTGGGGCGAGGCGCTGCGCTGTCGCCCCTGGCCGCGGCTGGGTTCCACCTGCGGGGTGTGAGCGCCCCTGGCGCCGGGCCGCTGAACCCGTGGGGCGGGTTGCGGTTTCGGGTCGGGTATCTTCTGCGACGTTCCCTTGCATCTTCGCAATCCTCGGCGAAAATGATTCTGAAACGCAGAGGGGCTGCGACGCAGCCGAATCGAGGAGCGCGGATGGATATCGACGAGATCATCTCGAAAATGACGCAGCAGGAAAAATGCGCCCTGCTCGCGGGCAGCGACGGATGGCACACCATGGGATGCGAGCGTTTGGGCGTTCCGCAAATCATGATGGCCGACGGACCCCATGGCCTGCGCAAGCAGACCGACGGCGTCGACATCCTGGGCTTCAACGACAGCATTCCCGTCACCTGCTTCCCCACGGCCAGCGCCATGGCCTGCAGCTTCGACGAACGCCTGCTCGAGCGCATCGGCCAGGCGCTCGGCGAAGAGTGTCGCGCCGAGGGCGTGTCGGTCCTCTTGGGCCCGGGCGTGAACATGAAGCGCAGCCCCTTGTCTGGCCGCAACTTCGAATATTTCAGCGAGGACCCCTATCTGGCTGGCCACCTGGGCGCAGCGCACATCCGCGGCGTACAGAGCCGCGGGGTGGGGTGCGCCCTCAAACACTTTGCCGGCAACAGCCAGGAAAAGGCCCGCATGACGAGCGATTCGGTCATTGACGATCGCGCCCTGCACGAAATCTACCTGCGCGCTTTTCATATCGCCGTGCAGGAGAGCGACCCCTGGGCCGTGATGACCGCCTACAACCGCCTGAACGGCACCTATTGCAGCGAGAACCGGACGCTGATGACCGACATCCTGCGCGATCGTTGGGGTTGGCACGGGCTGACCGTCACCGACTGGGAGGCCCTATCGAGCGTGTACGCGAGCCTGCCCGCCGGGCTCGATCTGTGCATGCCCGGCCCGCGGCCCGATTATGCGGAAGCGGTCGATTGGGCCGTGCGGCGCAAATCGATCACGCGCTACGAGCTCGACCGGGCCGTGCGCAGCATTTTGGAACTCACCGACAAGGCCCAGCGCGGCGCCCGCATCCCGTACGAATGCGACGTCGACGCCCACCTGGCCCTCGCCCAGGAGGCGGCCGAACGCAGCGCCGTCCTGCTGAAAAACGACGGAATCCTGCCGCTTGCGCCTCGCGAGTCGGTCGCCGTCATCGGCGCTTTCGCCAAAGAGCCCCGCTACCAGGGTGCCGGCTCCTCGCGCATCGTGCCCAAGGTGCTCGACAATTTCTGGGACGCGTACCTGGAATCCCACGAGGGGCCGATCGGCTATGCGCCCGGATACGCAGCCGCATCGGGCGTGGCCACCGAAGCCCAGCTTGCCGAAGCCGAAGCGCTCGCCCGTACCCACGATGTGGCGATCGTTTTCGCCGGCCTGCCCGATACCTACGAGAGCGAGGGATTCGACCGCCGCAGCATGCGCATGCCCGCCAACCAGGTGGAGCTGATCGAGCGCGTCTGCGAGGCCAACCCGCGCACCGTAGTGGTCCTCATGGGCGGCGCGCCCTTCGACCTTGCCTGGCGCCATAAGCCGGCGGCGATCCTGCTCATGTACCTGTCGGGCTGTCAGGGCGGTCACGCCGCCGCCCGCCTGATCGACGGGGCGGCCAATCCCAGCGGAAAGCTCGCGGAAACCTGGCCGATCGAGCGCGCCGACACCCCCACGGCGGGCCGCTATCCCGATACCCGTTCGGAAATCCTCTATACCGAAAGCATTTTCATCGGGTACCGCTACTACGATGCGGTGGGCTTGCCCGTAGCCTATCCCTTCGGCTTCGGCCTTTCCTACACCACCTTCGCCTACCGCGACCTGCGCATCAAGCCTTTGCCCGGGCAAGAGAGCGGGTGCGTATCGGTGTCGTTCACCGTGGAAAACACGGGTGCGCGCGACGGGCGCGAAATCGTGCAGCTCTACGTGGCGCCCATCGACCCGGGTGTCTACAAGGCGCCGCAGACCCTGCAGCGCTTCGCCAACGTCGCAATCCCTGCCGGAGGGGCCAAGCGCGTGACCTTCGAGCTCGACCGGCGTGCCTTCGCCCATTACGATGCCCAGCTGAAAGGCTGGTGTGTGGAAGCCGGCAGCTACGAGATTCGGGTGAGCGCATCGAGCCGCGACGTGCGCCTGGCCCAGAGGATCGACGTCGAAGGCATCGCCAAGCACGACGACGGGGCACCTATTCGCTACCACCATCCCGTGGCCGGCTGCTTCCAGCTCTTCGATTCCACCCCACGCGGCAAGCGGGCGCGCGGCGCTCTCGGCGATTTCGAAGACCTCTACGGCCGGCCGCTTCCCGAAATGCGCCCCCTGCGCCCCTTCACGATCGACTCCTCGGTAAGCGATGCCATGCACACCGTCTACGGCAAGGTGCTCGGTGGCGCCGTCTACCGTCGCATGCGCGAAATGGTGGGCACCGACGACGAGAACCTGCAGCGAGCCTATGCCGAGATGCTTTCGGACATGCCGATCAAGTCGATGCACATGCAGGGTTTCCGCATGTCGTCGGCCGGTGTGGTGGTCGACGTGCTCAACCGCCATTACGTGCGCGGTCTGCTGCGGTGGAAAGAAGCCCACGACAAGAAGAAGCGGAAGAATTAGGCCGCGAACAGGGAATCCGCTGAGGAAAAGAGACCTCGTCCAGGTGGGGAAAGAGGGCTTGCCCCGCTGCGGAACGGCGGCCACATCTACTATCTTTCAAGCAGGGAATCCTGCGCGAGACGCAGGGATATCGACGGCATGCGCGGGAGCGCTCGCCGTGCTTGAAAGAGGTGGTTGCATTGAAGCGAATCGTAATCGTGGGCGCGGGCTATGCCGGTCTGGAATGCGCGCTCACCCTGCAGCGCAAGCTCAAGGGCGAGAAGGTGCACGTCACCTTGGTGAACCGGCACGATTATCACTACCCGGCGACCCTTCTCCATCGCGTGTCCCTGGGCACCTACAGCGCGCGAAAGGCGCGCGTATTCATACGCACGGTGCTCGATACGGACCACATCGAGTTTGCAAAAGACATCGTGGAACACGTCGATTTGTCCCATAAAGTTGTCGAAGGGGTGATGAGCTGCTATCCCTACGATTACCTGGTGCTGGCGGCGGGTTTCACGGGAAACACCTTTGGATTGCCGGGCGTCGAGACCTACGCCTACCAGATGACCTCGATGAATACAGCGGAACGTCTGCTCGCCGATATGGAGCAGCGCTTTAAGAACTACTCCTTCAACGCCGACCCCGCGCGGTTGAAATTCGCCGTTGTCGGCAATGGGTTCACAGGGGTGGAGTATGCCGCGGAATTGGTGGACCGCACGCGCGAGCTTTGTCGGATCTGCGGCATCGACTATCGCAACGTGGACATTACCCTCATCGGTCGGCACGAATCGATCCTTCCCATGTTGGGCGAGCGCGGCGGAGCGCTTGCCAAGCAGAAGCTGCTCGACATGGGCGTGCATTACCTGGTGGGCAGCGCCGTGCGCGTTCATCCCGAAGGCGTGGAAGTCGAATGCCCCGACGGCACCATGCGCACGGTGCTCGCGAGCACCGTGCTCTGGGCGGCCGGCGTGCAGGGGAATCCGCTCGTCGCCGATTCGGGCCTGCCGCAGCGGGGCAACCGGGTGGCGGTCGACGACCACCTGCGCGTGCCCGGCTCCACCTGCACGTACGTGATCGGGGATTGCGCGGCCTTCACGGGCAAGGGGGAAAGCCGTCCCTATCCGCCCACGGGCCAGATCGCCCAGCAGATGGGCCGCTACGTGGGCCGGGAGATCGCGGCCGTGGTGCGCGGCGGCGAACCGGGCAGGCCCTTCACCTACCACTACCGCGGCACCGTCTGCTCGCTTTCGCACCTTGACGCCGTGGGCATCGTGGGCGGGAAGGTCATTTCGGGCGAGTTCGCCGCCTTCATGAAGAACGTCATCGAGAACAAGTGGCTCTTCGAGCTGGGCGGCGGCGCGCTCGTCATGAAGAAGGGGCAGTTCCGCATGCGCACGAGCGATTAGCGCGCATGTCTCGTCCCGAGTTGCGTGCCTCAGTCGGCCGTTGAGCGGCCCGCCCGCTCGCACAAGCCGCTCGCTACGTGTCGTCCTCTTCGCCAGCCACGTCGGTTTCGGCCGCGCGGTCGCGCGACTCCTCCACGGCGGCGGTAACGGCCGTTGCGATGGCGATGTCGCGTTGGATAACGGCTACGGGATCGTCGGGCGGGTCGTCTTCGTAGGACCGGAAGGGCGTATCGGCATCGGGCAGGGCTGCCGGGTGCAGGTAGAGGCCCATCATGCGCCGTTCGTGATGTAGCTCGCGGCAGAGGGCGACCATCATGAGCAGCATGACGATTGAGAAGGGGAAAGCGGTGATGATCAGGACGTTCTGCAGGGCGTCGAGCCCGCCGTTCACCAGCAGCACCGACGCGATGAGCGACAGGAGTACGCCCCAGACGGCCTTGGTGCGGCGGTGGGGTTCGAGGCAGCCGTCTTCGGTGATCATGCCCAGCACGAAGGTGGCCGAGTCGGCTGACGTGATGAAGAACGAGAAGATGAGCACCACGGCGATGATCGACAGCGCCTGACCGGCGGGATAGGCAGCCAGGGTGCCGAAGAGCACCGTTTCGGTGGAAAGCTGGGCGAGCTGGGTGCCCGCCATCTGCGCGCCGGTCGACAGGGTGCCGAACACGGCGAACCAGATGCTGCTGAAGATCGTGGGGACGAAGATCACGCAGCCCAGGAAGGCACGTATCGAGCGCCCGCGCGAGATGCGGGCGATGAAGACGCCCACGAAGGGCGCCCAGGCAATCCACCAGGCCCAATAGAAGATGGTCCACGAATTGATCCAGGTGCGATGGGCGTCGTTGAAGGGCGCCACGTCGAGGCTCATGGCAAGAAAGTTCTGCAGGTAGTTGCCCACCGACGTCACGAGCACGTCCATCATATGCGCCGCCGGTCCCACGACCATGGCCGCGGCGATGAGCCCCACGGCGATAATCACGTTGGCGTTCGACAGGACGCGCACCCCGCGCGACAGGCCCGAAAGCGCCGACGCGATGAAGCAGACGGTGGTGATCGCGATGATGACGAGCTGCACGCCCGAGGTCACCGGCACGCCGAACAGGTAGTTCAGGCCGCCGTTGATCTGCATGGCGCCCATGCCCAGGCTCGCGGCCACGCCGACGATCGTGGCAAAGGCGGTGATCGAATCGATCGCCTTGCCCCAGGGGCCTTCGACCTTTTTCCCGAAGAGGGGCTTGAGCGTTACCGAAAGGAGCGATTTCTCCTTTTTGCGGAAGCGGAAGTAGGCCAGGGCGAGGGCGACGAGGCCGTAGATGGCCCAGGCCGAAATGCCCCAATGGAAGAAAGAGTATTGGAAGGCGTCGCGCAGGGCTTCTTCGGTGCCCACGTCGCCGCCGGCCGCCGACACCGCATAGTGGGACAGCGGTTCGGCCGCGCCCCAGAAGACCAGGCCGATGCCCATGCCGGCCGAAAAGAGCATCGCGAGCCAGGAGACGAAGGAGAAGCGCGGTTTTTCGCCCGGGTCGCCCAAGGTGATCGCGCCGGCGGGCGAGATCATGAGCACAAGGCACACGATGACGATGAGGGCGACCAGGAGCAGGTAGTACCAGCCGAAATTGGTGGCGATGAAGGAGCAGGCGCCGCTTGCAGCCGCCGCAAACGGCGCGGGAAAGGCCAGGCAGAGGGCGATGATGGCTATGGTGATGGAAAGGGCGACCCAGAAGACCGAGGTAACGTTGTGCTCGCGGCCGCGCCGGTGGGGGATTTCCTGGTCGACGCTCGCGAGGCCGTAGCGTTTGTCCTCGCTGTGCGAGGGGGTGTGCATGGCCGAAAGGTCGCGGAAATTGTGGGCGACGGTGTGTATCTTTTTGCTGTGCTTCTCCTGTTGATCGGTGCGAGCTGGTGGCTTGGTTTCCGTCATGTCATGCCTTCTTCCACTGTCGACCTTACCACATGCTCGTGAGCGTTTTCCCAGCTCATAGGCGTGTGATTGGGGATACGAAGCTCTGAACTGGGGAAACGACAAACGTGTCGAATCGGTAACAGGGCGAAAGCCGCACAAAATATGTCCGTGTGTCGAAATGCGGCTCCCACCTGCGGAGATGCATTCTGCAAGCGCGGAATTTCGAGCAAATTGCCGCTTGGTGCCCAAAAACGGGGGCATGCCGCGTGCGGGGCGACGCGCCATGCATGGTCGGCACGTGCAGCTGCGCAGCTGTCGTGCGCCCGTCCCGCATTCCGCAACAAAAAACGCCCGACGGCGACAGGACCGTCGGGCGTTTGAGCAAGCGGGGCGCTTTGGCCCCAGGAGGAGAAAGCCTCTCGTTAGCCGAGGATTTTCTTCAGGTCCTCTTCCGGGGTGCTCGTGGGGCTGATCTGATAGGTTTCAACCAGCAGGTTGAGCACGTTGGGGGAAATGAACGCCGGCAGCGTCGGCCCCAGGTAGATGTTCTTGATGCCCAGCGACAGCAGGGACAGCAGGATGCAAACGGCCTTCTGCTCGTACCAGGAGAGCACGAAGTGCAGCGGCAGGTCGTTCACGCCGCAGTCGAAGGCGTCGGCGAGCGCCAGGGCAACCTGCACCGCGCCGTAGGCGTCGTTGCACTGACCCATGTCGAGCAGGCGGGGCAGGCCGGCAACGGTGCCCAGGTCGATGTCGTTGAAGCGGAACTTGCCGCAGGCCAGCGTGAGGATGACGCTGTCTTCGGGGGTCTGCTTGACGAACTCGGTGAAGTAGTTGCGGCCCGGGCGAGCGCCGTCGCAGCCGGCGACCAGGAAGAAGTTCTTGATCTGGCCGGCCTTCACGGCGTCGACCACCTGGCCGGCGACGGAAAGCACGGTGGCGCGGCCGAAGCCGGTGGTGGTGTGGGTGCCGCCGTTGATGCCGGTCATCGGCTTGTTTTCAGCGTAGCCGCCCAGTTCCTTGGCCTTGGCGATCAGTTCGCTGAAGTCCTTGTTGGCGCCCACGTGATGGCTGCCAGGGTACTCGACGCAGTCGCTCGTGTAGACGCGGTCGGCGTAGCTGGCCTTGGGCGGCATGAGGCAGTTCGTGGTGAACAGGATCGGGGCAGGCACACCGTCGAATTCCTTGCGCTGGTTCTGCCAGGCGGTGCCGAAGTTGCCCTTGAGCTGGGGATGCTTCTTCAGTTCCGGATAGGCGTGGGCCGGCAGCATCTCGCCGTGGGTGTAGACGTTGACGCCGGTGCCGTCGGTCTGCTCGAGCAGGAGCTCGAGGTCCTTCAGGTCATGGCCGGTGACGATGATGAAGGGGCCGGCTTCGATTTCGAAGGGCACGTCAGTCGGGGTGGGGTCGCCGTAGGTCGAGGTGTTGGCCTTATCGAGCAGGGCCATGCAGGTGACGTTCACTTCGCCGACCTTGAGCACCACGGGGAGCAGCTCGTCCTGACCGCCGTCGACAGCGATCGCGGCCATGCCCTCGAAGAAGAAGGCGTCGACGGTCTCGTCGGTGAAGCCGAGCATGCGCGCATGGTAGGCGTAGGCGGCCATGCCGCGCAGGCCGAACAGGATGAGGCTCTTGAGCGAACGCACGTCTTCGTTGCCGTTCCACACCTGCTGCATGTCGTAGTCGGCGCCCGCGCCCAGCTGGGCGGAAGCGGCGTGCACGCGGTCGATCAGCGCTTTAACGGCGTCGGCAGAAAAGTCGACGTTGGTGACGGTGGCGAACAGCGACTCGACCATGAGGGCGCGCGCGTCGTCGGAGGCCGGCGTGCCGGCGGCCTGCTGGGCCTGGGCCAGGGCGACCAGGGCGCCCGTCAGCTCGTCCTGGAGGTTGGCGACTTCAGAGGTCTTCCCGCAGACGCCCGCGGCGCCCGTGCAGCCCGTGCAACCGGCGGTCTGCTCGCATTGGAAGCAAAACATTTCGCTCATTTCTTCTCCTGTTTCCGCCGAGCGTTGCGAAATCGTATCGACCTTCAACATCTCGGCATTGCCTGCTTGCGATAGGTGTATTCTATTCGTTGCAAACAGCACGTTTCGGTATGAAAAACAACAAAACAGAAAGTTGGACACGATGACGAATTTCAGCGAGGAGACGCTTTCTATACTCCAGCGTAGCGTGTTGTTCCAGGGGATAAACGCCGCAGAGGTACGCCCCATGCTCGGGTGCCTGAAAGCCCGCGAGCGCACGTACAAAAAGGGGGAGTACATTTACCGCATCGGCGATGAAACCACGGCGCTCGGCGTGGTCATCTCGGGGAAGGCCCTCGTCGAAACCGAGGACTATTGGGGCAACGTGAACATCCTGGTTGCGGCGGTGCCCGGCGACATGTTCGCCGAAGCCTTCGCCTGCATGCCCGATGAGGCGAGCCGGGTCAACGTGGTGGCCGACACCGACTGCACGGTCGTCCTCATGGATGTGAGCCGCATCGTGGGCACCTGCACGTCGGCCTGCAGCTTTCATCAGCGGGTGGTCCGCAACCTGCTCACGGTGCTCGCGCGCAAGAACCTGGCGCTCACGCAGAAGAACGAGCATCTCACCAAGCGGTCGACGCGGGAAAAGGTGCTCTCCTACCTGTCGATCCAGTCGCGCAAGACGGGATCGTCGAGCTTCGACATCCCCTTCAACCGCCAGCAGCTTGCCGACTACCTGTCGGTGGAGCGCAGCGCGCTTTCCAGCTGCTTGAGCAAGATGCAGAAAGACGGCGTGATTCGCTTCCACAAGAGCCACTTCGAACTGATGTAGAAGGTGCCGAAGAGGGCGCGGAAGCAAGGTGGGTGCCGTCGGTGCGGCGCCCACCTTGCGCGCTTTTTGCGCGGGTTCCGTAGGGGCAGCGCTTTTCTCGCGCCCGGCCCGCCGTCTACTTCTTGCGGCGACGGATGAGCACGAACAGGATCACCACGACGATCAGGATGATCAAAAGCTCGGTGAAGCCGAGTCCTCCGATTCTCATATGGCCTCCTTTCGCTTTCTCATACGGTACCATGAAGCCAGGTGGTTCGGCGGTGTCGCCCGAACCGGCGTCGATGCCCGAAAGAGGATGGTCCCATGGTCGAGCGCGTGGTCTGCTGCCTTGCGGGATACCTGTGCGGCAGTTTTCTCACGGCAGATGCGGTGGCGCGCCGCGCGAGGGGGCGCACGGTCTTCGAGCTAGGTTCGGGTAATCCGGGAATGGCCAATGTGGGCCACGTGCTGGGGACGCGTGCGGCCGCGGTAACCTTGGCCGGCGACTTGCTCAAGGTGCTCCTCCCCTGGGCCGCTCTCTTTGCGTTATGGGGCGGTGACCTGGGGCAGCTGGTGGCTCTCTACGTGGGCCTGGGCGCGACGCTCGGACATTGCTTTCCCGCATGGCATGGGTTTCGTGGCGGCGAGGGCGTGGCAACGACCGGTGCGACCGTCTTCCTCGCCCGCCCCGTCATGGGGACGATCGCCCTCGTCGCGGGGCTTGCGGTGGTGGCTTTGCCGGGTCGCAAGCTGCATGCGGGCGCAATCCTTATTCCTGCGGCCTTTCTGGTAGGCCAGATTCTTATAGGCGCGCCAACCGAGGCGCTCGTTCTTTCGGCCGCCTTGCTCGCGATCGCTCTGGTCGAGCACGTAGGGCCGCGCCGCCTGCATCCAGGGGACTGAGGCCGCCAAGGCTATCGGCCGATCCAGCTGCTCCCCCCAGCAAATAACGCACAATTTCGAAGTGAAGCGGCAAAAATTTTTAAAAAGCGGCCAGAATTGTGCGTTATTTTCGACCGCATCTGCCCGGTGGGCTGGCCGGCACCGTTTTGGAAGCGGCGCCCGTGCGGGCGTTGGGGAGCAGGCCTAAAGCTTCTACAGTCGGGCGATGATGCGCTTGAAGGCGGCGTCGGTTTCGGCTTCGGCTCGCTCTACGTCGATCGTGGGCCATTCCCCGTCGCGGTAGAGCACGGCTCCGTCGACCATCGTGAGCACCACGTCGCTGCCGTGGGCCGCGTACACCAGGTTGCTCGCCAGGTCGGTTGCCGGATGCAGGTGGGGCTGGTCGACGTCGACCACCACGAGGTCGGCCTTGTTGCCCTGCTTGATCGCCCCGCAATCCTCGCGTCCCTGCGCTCGCGCCCCGTTTTCGGTCGCTATCTGCAGGGCCTGCGCCGGCGACACCGCGCAGGGATCGCCCGACGCCCCCTTCTGTAGCAGGGCAAGCAGGTACATATCCTGGAACATGTCGTGGTTGTTGTTGCTCGCCGGTCCGTCGGTGCCCAGCGCCACGGCTACGCCGGCGTCGAGCATGGCGGCCACCGGTGCGATGCCGCTCGCGAGCTTCAGGTTCGACGCCGGGTTGGTGACCGCCGTCACGCCGCGCTCGCGCAAAATCGCCCAATCGTCGGCGGTCGTCCACACGCAGTGGGCCGCCGAACAGGGCATGCGGAAGAAGCCCAGGCTGTCGAAGTAGGCGGCGGGGCTCATCCCGTCGTGCCGCTCGGCGCATTCGCGGGTTTCGGTCTGCGTTTCGGCCAGGTGGATGTGGGTGCGCAGGCCGCGTTCTACCGCCAGCTGCCCCACGGCTTCCACCAGGGCGGGATTCGAAGTGTATTCCGCATGAATCGACAGGTCGATTTTCAAACGTCCGTTGGCGGCCATGTGGTAGGCGTCGATCAAATGCTCGTTCACGCGGGCGATGGGCAGCTCGCTATAGGGCGTGTCGGTGAAGGACAGGGCCGCCTCGCTCAGATTGCACTTGATGCCCGACTCGATGACGGCATGGGCGCGGGCGTCGCTGAAGTAGTACATGTCGGAGAAGGACACGGTGCCGAAGCGCAGCATTTCCGCGATGGCCAGAAGCGTGGCGGGATAGGCTTCCTCGTCGGTGATCTTGGCTTCGAAGGGGAATACGCGGTCGTTGAGCCACTGCTGCAAGGGCAGGTTTTCGGCGTAGCCGCGCAGCAGGGTCATGGGCGCGTGCGCATGGGCGTTGTACATGCCCGGCATGAGCGCGCATCCGGTTCCGCTGTAGACCTCCCCGAAGTCTTCGGTGGGGGCGCAGCTGCCCACGTAGGCGATCGTATCGCCTCGCGTGCCCACCCATTGGTGGTCTTTTGCCTGAAAGTGCTCGTCGATGATCTGGATATCGGAAAACAGCATGGACGCTCCTTGGGACGTGCGCGGCGCGGCGCCCCGACACCGGTCAGGACCCGTGTATGCAATCGATTATAATTCAGGCTTGTGCACAAGGCCTTCTGCGCCCGCGCGCGGCCGGTCACGCGCCCCGCCCGCGCGTTGCGGCAGGCGATCGACCAACCGGCAGGACGTACGATACGGCGGGCGCGGCCCGCTTGAAAGGGGACACGGTGAACATCGAAATCCTCAAGAAACAGGAACTCGACGACGGCCACATCATGGTGGCGCGCACGCGCCTTTCCGAAGAGGACAAGAACGCCCTCGTCAACGAAGCGATCGAGGAGATCGGCCATAACCTGGGCATTTCGGCCGACGAAGTGCCCGACCTGCGCGAGGCCGTGCTCGAGCGCACGGGCCACGAACAGCTGCGCCAGCTCGTGACCACCTACGCGGCTCAGATGGCGGCCCCTTCGGTGATCAACGAGCTGGGTGTCAAGACCATGTTCGCGCCCGAGGTCGACACCTCGTCCGTCGATGACATCTTCGACAAAGGTCCCATCGTCCTGCCGATCCAGTTCACGATCAAGCCGTCCTTCGAACTCGATTCCTACGGGCCCCTGGAAGTCACCATGCCCGCGGTCGAAGTGACCGACGACATGGTGTCCACGCAGATCGGGCAGATCCTCGAGCAGGTGGCCTCCTACGAGCGCGCCGACGAAGGGGCGCTTGCCGCCGGCGACCGCATCGTCTGCGACATCGTGACCACCCAAGACGGGGCCATGCTCGACGCTGTTACCGGGGAAAACCATCACATTTCGCTCGAGCGCGGCGCCATGCCCGACGAGTTCATCGACCAGCTGGTGGGCGCCAAGGTGGGCGACACGCGCGAGTTCGACTTTTCGGCCCCCGACCCCACGGGCGCATCGGGCACGCAGAAGGTGCCCGGCTTCCACACGAGCGTGACGGTGAGGGAACGCTACGCCCGCAGAGTGCCCGAACTCACCGACGAGCTCGTGCAGAAGCAGTTCAAGGGCAAGGACGTCGCCGACTTCCGCGCCATGGTGAAGAAGACCATGGAAGACGACCTGGCCAAGCAGTGGGACAAAGAACGCGACAACCTGGTCGACCAGGCGCTTTCCCGTCGTCTGGTAGGGAAGATCCCCGACCTCTACTACGAAAAGAACCGCGACGACATCATCGCCAACATGTCGGCCCAGCTGGCGAGCCAGGGCATGAACCTGCAACAGTACATGCAGCAGCAGGGCCTGGACGAGCGCGGGTTCGGCATGCAGCTGATGATGCAGGCCATGAGCTCTCTGCGCCAGGGCTTCGCGCTCGACGCCCTCTATGCCCACTTGGGTCTGGAGCTCACCGATGAGGACCTGGACAAGGCCCTGAAAGCAATGGCGCCCGGGCACGAAGACGAAGTCCGCGCGAACTTCGACCACAACGGTGCCTGGTTCGTCTTGCGCGAGATGGCCGAACGCATGAAGGCTCACGACTGGGCCATGGCTCACACGACCTTCCTTTCGTAACGTCGCGTCTAGAGAAGCAAACGAAAACGGGGCCTGCCGGGGGGACGATTCCCCAGCAGGCCCCGTTTTCGTTTCGAGAGTAACGCGCCCCTCCTAGGCGAAATGGGCGGCGAGCGATTCTGGATGCGCGGCGAAACGCAGGGCCGTGTCCTTGTCGACCGTGCCCTCCGCTACGAGGCGCAGCAGGTCCTGATCCATCGTGCGCATGCCCTCGTTTGCTCCCGAAGCGATGACTGAATCGAGCTGGTAGTCCTTCTGGGCGCGAATGAGGTTGCGCGTGGCCGTGTTCGCCATCATGATCTCGTAGGCCGGCACGACGCCTCCGTCGGTACTCGGCACGAGCTGCTGGCACACGACGGCCTGCAGGACTATCGACAGCTGGATGCGTACCTGGCGCTGCTGCGAGGTGGGGAAGGCATCGACGATGCGCGAGACCGTGCTCGACGCGCTCGTGGTGTGCAGGGTCGAGAAGATAAGCTGGGCCTCTTCGGCGGCCGTCACCGCGGTCGCGATGGTTTCGTGGTCGCGCATTTCTCCGAGCAGGATCACGTCGGGCGCCTCGCGCATGGCCGATCGCAGTCCTTCCTGATAGGTGGCCACGTCGGTGGGCACCTCGCGCTGGGTGACGATGCAGGTCCCGTGCTTGTGGATGTACTCGATCGGGTCCTCCATCGTGATGATGTGACCCGACCGCTCGTGGTTGAGGCGGTCGATGATGCAGGCGAGCGTGGTGGTTTTGCCCGCGCCCGAAGGCCCGGTCACCAGCACGAGGCCCTTGCGCAAGCGCGCGAGCCCGAGCACCTCTTCGGGGATGTGCAGCTGGGCGGGGTCGGGCAGGCCGAAGGGGATGGCCCTGATCACGGCGCTGTAGGACCCGCGCTGGCGGAAGACGTTGGCGCGGAAACGGCCCACGCCCGGCAAGGCGAAGGAAAAGTCCTCGTCGTGGTTGCGCAGGCTGGCGAATTCCGCCGGGTCGCGGCCGGCAAGCTCGTAGAGCTCGTCGACGAGCTGCTTGGTATCGGCCGGGGTGAGCGGCGCGCCGTCGCCGCGCTGGTGGCGGCTCGAAATGCGCCAGGAAAGCGGCAGGCCGGCGATCACGAAGATGTCGAATGCGCACACGGTAACCAACGTCTACTACGTGCCCAAGGGCCAAAAGCCCGCGGCCAACCCCTACACGATCACAATCCAGTACCGAAACGCGGCCGACCGTTCGCTCATCGAGTCGCACACCTACACGGTGAGCCCCAACGACCTGAAGGACACGGTCTACACCGCACCCGAACGCTTCACCAGCGGTGCGACCACCTACGTGCGCCTGAAGGGCCAGGAGGCCGGCATCCAGCACGGCTACTACACGATGTTCCGCACCTACACGGTGTGGTACCGCGATATCAACAACTCCCTGCTTGCGGATGTGGTGGTGAACCCGCTCACCTATGCGGCCGTCGATAACGGCACGACGACGCGCAACGGAGCGGGAACGGCAACGGGTGCTGCGGCCGTCGGTACGGGCGCCACGGGCGCTGCCGGCGACGGCGCGACGATCGGTTTGGGAGCCGGCACGGGCCAGAACGTCCTTACGGGCGCCGATGGCCAGGGCGACGCGGCCCTGAACGGGGAAGGCCAGGATGCCAATTCCGAACGCATCGGAGACAACGAGACCCCGTTGGCGGCCGATGCGGGCGCCAACGGTCAGGCCGGTGACGAGACGGCGAGCCCCTGGTGGACGAATCCTGCGGCTATCGCGGGCCTCGTGGGCGCCTGCCTGGTTGCGGCCCTGCTTCTCTTCCTGCTCATGCGTCGCCGCAAGCAGCAGAAAGAGGGGGACGCGGCGCAGCAGTAACCGCTTCCGCCCCTGAACGCCAAGAGGGCTTCGAGCTCAGCGCTCGAAGCCCTCTTTTTGGTGACCCGCTGACTTAGTTCCTTACAGACGTTCGGCCAAGTCGAAAATCAGTCGTTCGGTCTTGTCCCAGCCCAGGCAGGGGTCGGTGATCGACTTGCCGAAGACCCCGCCGTCGAGGGGCTGGCAGCCGTCTTCCAAATAGGACTCGATCATGAAACCGCGGATGAGCCCCTTGATCGTCGCGTTGCGCTTGCACGATTCCAAGACCTCCAGGCAGATGCGCTCCTGTTCGAGCGGGCGCTTGCCCGAATTATCGTGGTTGCAGTCAATGATCACGGCCGGGTTTTGGTAGGTGTCGGCCGTGTAGACCCCGGCCAGGCGTTCCAGGTACTCGTAGTGGTAGTTGGGGTAGTTCACGTCGTCGAGCCCCTTGTAGCCGCGCAGCACGGCGTGCGCGTAGGGGTTGCCCGTGCTCGTGACGTCCCAGTTGCGGTAGACGAAGTTCTGGCTCTGCTGGGCGGCGTAGATGGAATTGAGCATGACCGAGGTCGATCCGCCCGTGGGGTTCTTCATGCCCACCGGAACCTCGATGCCGCTCGCGACCTGACGGTGCTCCTGGTTTTCCACCGACCGCGCCCCGATTGCCACGTAGGCAAGCAGGTCGAAGAGGAAGCGGTAGATGTAGGGGTAGAGGAGCTCGTCAGCCGTGAACAGGCCGGTTTGCTCGATCACGTGCAGGTGCATGCCGCGCGTGGCCTTGATGCCGGCGAGCAGGTCGGGCTTGCCTTCGGGGTTGGGCTGATGGAGCAGGCCTTTGTAACCGGTTCCCTTGGTGCGGGGCTTGTTGGTGTAGACGCGCGGGATGATCACGAAGCGGTCTCCCACCTTTTCCGCGACGGCGGCGAGGCGTTCGGCATAGGCGAGGACCGAATCCTCGCGGTCGGCCGAGCAGGGCCCCACAATCAGGAGCAGCTTGCCGCTTTCGCCCGTGAGGGCGCGCGCCACTTCGGCGTCGAAGACCCGCTTGGCTTCCACCAAGCGAGGCGACAGGGGCATTTCCTCTCGGATTTCCAGGGGGATGGGAAGGCGTCGGTTGAAATTCATCTTGGGCATGGCAGCTCCTTTTTCGGAAGGACGGTTGAGCGGGAGAGCGGGCGCTGGCCTACAAGGCGGCTTCGATCCAGGTGCGGAAGTCGGCCAGGGAAAGCGGCACGACCGTGCACCGGCCGATCGAGGACGCCACGACGACGGGCATGGTGTCGCCCTGGCGCTTCTTGTCGGAAAGCGCGGCGGAAAAGAGGTCGTCGGCGGAATAGCGCGTGGTTGTGGCGTAGCCGTGCGCGCGGGCGAAGGCGTCGATGCGACGGGGTACGCTCGCGTCGCAGCGGCCCATCGTTGCGGCCGCCCGCGAGATCAGGCACATGCCGGTGACGACGGCGCAGCCGTGGCTTTCGGTGAAGCCCGACAGGCGCTCGATCGCATGGCCCAACGTGTGGCCGAAGTTGAGGTAACGGCGGACGCCGGCCTCGCGCTCGTCGGCTTCGACCAGGTCGCGCTTGATTTCCACGCAGCGGGCGATTACGGCCGGCAGGTCGGCGTCGTCGCGGGCGAGCCCGCGTTCGAGCCGGGTGAACAGGGCCTCGTCGGCGATGGCCCCATATTTGGCAATCTCGCCGGCCCCGTCTTTGAAAAAGGCGTCGGAAAGCGTGTCGAGCGTGCGCGTGTCGGCCACTACGGCGTTCGGCTGGAAGAAGGCCCCGGCCAGGTTCTTGCCCTGAGGCAGGTCGACGGCGGTTTTCCCGCCCACCGACGAGTCGACCATCGCGAGCAGCGAGGTGGGCACCTGCACGCAGCGGCAGCCGCGCATGTAGGTGGCGGCCGCGAACCCGCCCACGTCGCCCACGACACCGCCGCCTAACGCCACCACGACGTCGCCGCGCCCCAGCTGGGCGCGGGCGGCCGCTTCCAGGCAAGCTCCGTAGGTCGCAAGCGTCTTGCTCTCTTCGCCGGCAGGAAAGACGTGGCTGGCCACCTGATGATAGCCGGCGTCGGCGAGCGATGTGCACACGCGGGCCAGGTAGTGCGGCGCCACGTGGCTATCGGAAATCACGAGCGCGCGCGTGCCGCCGGCGGTCGCCTGCGCGACGGCGCCCACGTCGTCGATCGTGCGGTCGTCGATGAAGACCTCGTAAGGCGATGATGTGTGTACGGAAACGGTGGGCACGGCTCCGATCCTTCCTGGGAATTCATTCCCTTTGTGAATGATTTCTGGCACTTTACCACGAGAAAGTGAAATGAATGGAAGTATTCGGGTAACAGATACAATGCGCGCGCGTCAATCCGCGAGCGGCGTACAGTGGGTGGGACAACGGGGACGGAGGGTGTCGTCCCACCCGCGGCCGGAGGGCGTCGTCCCACCCGCGCGGGACAACGGGGACGGAGGGTATCGTCCCACCCGCCCGTGGGACAACGGGGACGGAGGGTGTCGTCCCACCCGGAGTGGGACAACGGGGACGGAGGGTGTCGTCCCACCCGGAGTGGGACAACGGGGACGGAGGGTGTCGTCCCACCCGGACCGCCCGGAACATCACGCACGACGGAAGGACACGCGCATGGGCGACACGCTTACCATCGGTTGCCACCTCTCCAGTTCGAAGGGGTATACGGCCATGGCCCGCACGGCCGTAGACATCGGCGCGAACACCTTCCAGTTCTTCACGCGCAATCCGCGCGGCTGCAAGGCCAAGGCCATCGATCCCGACGACGTGGCCGCCTTCCGCACCTTTTGCGCCGATCATGGCATCGCGCGGATCTTGGCGCACGCACCCTACACCTTGAACCCCGCCGCCAAGGACGACCGCATCCAGGAATTCGCCCGCACCACCTTCGCCGACGATTTGGCCCGCATGGAGCACACGCCGGGGCAGATGTACAACTTTCATCCAGGCTGCCATGTGAAACAGGGAGTCGATGAGGGCATACGCAAGATCGTCGACGTGCTCAACGGCGTGCTCGCGCCCGACCAGACCACCACGGTCCTGCTCGAGACCATGGCGGGCAAGGGCACCGAAATCGGCCGAACCTTCGAAGAGCTCGCCCGCATCATCGCCGGCGTCGAGCTTTCGAGCCATGTGGGCGTCTGCCTCGACACCTGCCACGTGTGGGACGCCGGCTACGATATCGCCGGCGACCTCGACGGCGTGCTCGAGGAATTCGACCGGACGATCGGCCTCGACCGCCTGCGGGCCGTCCATCTCAACGACAGCAAGAACCCCTGCGGGTCCCATAAGGACCGCCACGAAAAAATCGGCCACGGCTGTATCGGCTTCGAGGCGCTTTCCTCCGTCACCCGCCACCCGGCCCTGCGCGACCTGCCCTTCTATTTGGAAACCCCCAATGACCTCGCGGGCTATGCGGGCGAGATCGCCCGTCTTCGCGAGGCGCGCCTCATCCCGCTACAATAGGGGCACTACATGCAACCAGAAGGCGAGCCATGAACCCTCTTATCGTCATCCCCACCTACGTGTCCACGCGCCTGAAGCCGCGTGCGGCGACCCCCGTATCCACCTTCGACCACCTGACGCCCCTGCACAAGGAAGGCGAGCTCGGCCGCTGCCTCGATTCGCTGCGCAAGGTGCGCGGCCTGGGGCAGATCGCCGTCATCGTGGGCGGCGAACGCACGGCGGCGGGGCAGGCGGTGCAGAAGGTACGCGCCCTCTGCGAGGATTTCCCCGACCTTTCGATCATGGTGGTGGGCCAGCCCGAAGCGGCCCTGGTGGCCCAGCGCCTCGAACAGCTGGGTCTTTCCGACCTCGACGAGCAGATCGGCCTCTTCGGCTATAGCGCCGTGCGCAACCTGGGCTTGCTCGTGGCCAACGTTTTCGGCTTCGATTCGGTCGTCTTCATCGACGACGACGAAGTGGTCGACGACCCCGACTTCCTCGCCAAGGGCGTCTACGGCCTGGGCAAGCTCACCCGCCGCGGCATCCCCATCCTGGCCAAAACCGGTTACTTCCTCAATTCCGAAGGCACCTACCATTCGAAAAGCCAGAGCAAGTGGTACAACCGCTTCTGGCTGCAGGGCGAAGCCTTCAACAAGTGGATCGACCACGCCATGCAGGGCCCGCGCCTGTCGCGGTCGAACCACGTCTGCGGCGGCTGCTTGGCCCTTCACCGCGAAGCCTACCGGCGCGTCTGCTTCGACCCCTGGATCGTGCGCGGCGAAGATTTGGACTACATGCTCGACCTGCGCATGTACGGGTCCGACATCTGGTTCGACAACCAATGGCAGCTCGTTCACCTGCCGCCCGCCACGCAGAGCGAGGGCTTGCGCTTCCGCCAGGACATCTATCGGTGGATCTACGAGTACCGCAAGATCGAGTACAGCCGCACCCAGATCGACCTGCAGCAGGTGCGGCCCGATTCGCTCGAGCCCTACCCGGGCCCCTTCCTCGAGCCGGGCATCACCAAGCGCATCAAGCGCACGGCCCTGCTGCGCAGCATCGGCCGTCCCGACAAAAGCGCCTACCGCAAGGCGGCAAGGGCGGCCACGCGCGACGCGTCGGTTTACGCCAAGCGCAACTGCCAGAAGTACTTCGGATTTCAGTTCACGTGGCCCGAAGTGATGGCGCGCACCGAAGGCGACGACATGCTGCGCACGGTGCTCCTGTCGGCGGTGGTGGGCGCGGCCGAAGCCGTGCGGTCCGACGGCGCCTCGGTCGACCCGGGCGCCACGGGCGACATCCGTCTTCATATGGCGGAAACGGAATAGGGCGAGAGGAAGGGCTTCGTCGTGTTAACTCTCGTCGCTGCGGCGGTGGCCGGCGTGCTCGTCGGCCTGCTTTCGGGGCTGTTGGGCATCGGCGGCGGCACGATCATGGTGCCCCTCTTTCGCCTGGCCTTCGGTTTGCCAGCGATTCAGGCGACGGCGACCTCGCTGCTTGCAATCATCCCCACCTCGCTTTCGGGCTGTGTGGGGCATTTCTGCAACCGCACCTGCGTGATCGGCGTGGGGCTGGCCGCCGGCTTGGCGGGCGCCTGCACGTCGCCTGCGGGCGTGCATCTGGCGAGCATCTCGCCTTCGTGGGCGATCATGCTGACCGCGGCCGTGATCATCGGGTACTCGGCCTTCACCATGCTCAAGAAGGGTCTGGCCATGCCCAAGGAGACGGGTCGCTCGAAGGCGAGCGCGGCCACGGCGAAGGCGGGTGCAAAGGCGACGGTCCCGGCCGAGCGTCCCGCCCGCGTGCGCGCCACGCGCCGTCAGACGGTCGTCGGCGTCGCGGCCGGCGCGGTGGCCGGTTTGGCCTCAGGGTACGTGGGCGTGGGCGGCGGCTTCCTCATGGTGCCCCTCTTCATCCAGTTCGGCGGCATCTCCATGAGGCAGGCGTCGGGCACGTCCCTGATTGCCGTGACCCTGCTCGCCATCCCGGGGGCGATTGCCCAGATCATGCTGGGCAACGTCCACATCCTTGCCGGCCTTGTGCTCTCCTTGGGTTCGATCCCCGGCGCTCTTGTGGGCGCCAACCTGGTGAGGTACGTGCCCGAGCGCACCCTGCGCCTTCTGTTCGGCGGCTTTTTGCTGGTGGTCGCCGTCATCCTTGTCGGCAACGAAATCATGGTCCCCGAGGTCTAGCGCCTCGGTCGCAAAGGGGGTTCCCATGCACGAAAACATTTCCCACCCGCTTCGCTACCGCGTCGGCGAGGCCCTCTCGCTCGTGGTGGCGGCGCTCACCGGCGCCTTTCTGGTCTACGAGCGCACCTTGCCGCACGAAAGCTATACCCTCACGATCCTCGCGGGCGTCTGCTTCACCTGCGCCCTCATCGTGTTCATTTACCTCTACCGCAGCCCCAACCTGGTGCGCGCCGCGCAAATCGACGAGGTCCTGCGCATGGCCAGCCAGCTTTCGGCCGTGATGGGCGAAGGCCTCGACGAGCAATCGGCCGAAGCTGTATGCAAGGCCCTTCTGCCCAAAACCAACGCGATCGCCGTGGCCATCACCGATCGCCAGTCGATCTTGGCCTACGTGGGCATCGACAAGGACCTCAACCCCATCGACGCGCCCATCCGCACCCAGGCCACCCACGACGTGCTCAACAACGGGACGCTGCGGGTCATCCGGTCGGCCGACGACATCGGCTTCCCCGTCGACCGCGGCCACATCAACGGTGCGATCATCGTTCCCCTTAAGCGCGGCGACGAAACCTTGGGCACCCTGAAGTTCTATTTCCCCACGGCCCGCAGCATCAACGAAACGCAGCTGTCGATCGCCAAAGGCTTCGGCGAGCTCCTGTCTACCCAAATCGCCGCCACGGCCATGGAAGAGCAGAAGAAGCTGGCCACGAGCATGGAGCTCAAGGCCCTGCAGAACCAGATCAATCCTCACTTCCTCTTCAACACCATCAACACGATCGCCTCCTTCATCCGCACCGACCCGGCCAAGGCGCGCGAACTCTTGCGCGAGTTCGCCAAGTTCTACCGCAGCACGCTTGAAGACGCGAGCGACCTGATTCCCCTCTATCGCGAAATCGACCAGACCGAACGCTACCTGGGCTTCGAAATCGCCCGGTTCGGCGAGGACCGCATCCAGTTCACGCGCGAGGTGCCCGACGAGCTGCGCGACACCTACGTGCCGGCCTTCATGGTGCAGCCCCTGGTGGAAAACGCCGTCAAGCACGCGATGCCGGCCACGGGCACGCTGCATATTTGCGTGCGGGCCGAAGCCGAAGGCGACGCGCTCGTGTTGTCGATCGTCGACGACGGCGTGGGCATGAGCGAAGACCGGCGCCAGAACATCATGGACCCCAAGAGCCATACGGGCTTGGGGATCGCCGTACGCAACATCCGCGACCGCGTGCAGGGGTATTACGGCCCCGAATCCTTCATGGCGGTGGAAAGCGAAGAGGGGAAGGGCACCACGATAACCCTCCACTTGAAGGACGGCTGCACGATGAACGCCCAGGAGATGGCCGCCTCGATCGACCAGAAGGCGCCGTCGGCCTTGCGGAATTAGGACGGGGGCAGGCGGTGCTCTGCGTTTCACGCTCGGTGCGCCGCCGCCCCGAACGATGCGTGCAGGCCCATGGCCGCGCCTCCCGTCCGGCACACTCCTCAGCTGGACACATCCTTCCGTTTGTCCCACAACGCCCTGCCCGTAGTCTCACTCCCTTGTCGATTTTTCTTCATATATAGGGGTGTCGGCGGGTATCAATTGCCGCGCGCCGCGGGCGATGAACTATACTGTTGAGCTATGTAGAATCATGCATTCACACGGTAGAGACCAGACGGAAGGGGCTTTCGTGCAGCTGAAGGCTATCATCGTCGACGACGAAGCACCTGCGCGCTCCGAACTGCGCTTTTTGTTGGACGAGCTCGGCAAGACCGAAGTGGTCGCCGAAGCCGCGAGCGTGCGCGAGGCGATTGAAAAGCTCAAGGAATATCCCTGCGACGTGATGTTCCTCGACATCAACATGCCCGAAGCCACGGGGCTTCAGCTCGCCGAGGCCCTGCGTCATCTGAAGTACCCGCCGGCCGTGGTGTTCGTGACCGCCTACAGCGAATTCGCCATCGACGCCTTCAAGGTCAACGCGATCGACTACCTGGTAAAGCCGGTTGAATCCGACCGTCTCGACCAGGCCATCACCCGCGTGGAAGAACAGCTTTCCCTGCGCGCCAAGGTGCAGAAGCTCGACCGCATTCCGGTTGAAAAAGCGGGCAAGAAGATTCTCATCCCCATCGATTCGATTCGCTACGTCATGGCGCACGACGACTACGCCTACCTGCAGACCGACACCGACCGCTACTTCAGCACGGTGAGCCTGGCCCAGCTCGAAAAGCGCCTCGACGGTCACGGCTTCTTCCGCGTCCATCGCGGCTACCTGGTCAACCTTTCGGCCGTCACCGAAGTCGAATCGGTCACGGGCGGCACCTTGCTGCTCACTCTCGAAGGCTGCGAGGAAAAGATTCCCGTGTCACGCCGTCGCGTGTCGTCGCTGAAGAAGGCACTCGGCATCTAGCGCGCGCAGAGAGCGCCGATGGAAGGGCGGGCTGCTTCGGCGCCCGCTTTTTCGTGTGCGAAGCGACGCAGACGGCGCCCGCCCGCAGGTCTCGGCCGTGTTCCGGTGCCCATCTGTCAACGAAAATTCGACCCCATAGGCGCGCTGCACTATAATCTGCGCATATGGAAGAAGGGGCCCGCTTCGGCTGGGCCCCTTGCTTTCGATTCTGTTGCAAAAAGAAAGAGGATATATGCTGAGCGGCGATTTGGAAAAGGTCTACCCATCGGCTAAAACCCTGGTGAAGGACCAAGTGGCCAGTCGTTTGCACGCCAAAGACGCCACGCTGTACAGCTTCGACGAAGCCGCCGAAGCCTGCGCGCGCGATTTCATGGGCTGGGTCGACCTGGCAAGCAACCCGCCCTACCCGATCGAAGACATCAAGGCCTTCGCCAAGCAGGCCAAAGACGCCGGACTCGACCAGGTGCTCCTTTTGGGCGAAGGCGGTTCCACGCAGGCGCCCATGACCATCACCAAGTACAACAGCGTCGACAGCGCGGAAGTGAAGTTCCGCACGCTCGACTCCGACTCGCCGGTGCGCTTGCGCTCCCTGCTCGACACGTGCGACCCGCACAAGCTCATCGTGATCACCTCGTCGAAGAGCGGCGGCACGATCGAACCCATGAGCTACCTGCGCGCCGTACGCGCCGAACTGGCCAAGACCCTTCCCGAAGAGGAAATCGTCAAGCATCTGGTCGCCATCACCGACCCGGGCAGCGCCCTTGAAGAGCAGGCCACACGCGAAGGCTGGCTCAAGGTCTTTTCCGGCGAGCCCACGGTGGGCGGCCGCTACAGCGCCCTTTCGGTCTTCGGCCTGGTGCCGGCGGCGCTTGTGGGCATCGACCTCGACGAGTTCCTCGACCATGCCCGCTCCGCGGAAGCCGCCTGCGCTGAAGACTCGGTCGACAACCCGGCCATCATCCTGGCGGCCTTCCTCTACGACAACTACGTGCAGGGTCGCGACAAGTTCAGCTTCCTCACGCAGAAGCGCGGTCGCGTCCTCGGCCTGTGGATCGAGCAGCTCATCGCCGAAAGCCTGGGTAAGAACGGCAAGGGCATCCTGCCCAACATCGAGCCTGACGCCCTCGTGCTCGCCAAGGACCAGGGCGACCGCACGGCGATCATGTACAAGACCAAAAACGATCTTTGGGACGAACGCAAGAACTTCGAAGTCAGCCTTGCCTACATTTCGGAAACCATACCGCGCCTGTCGATGACCATCGACACGGTGTGCAACCTGGCCGAAGACTTCGTGATGTGGGAATACGCCACGGCCATGTGCGGCTATCTCATGGAAGTCTGCCCCTTCGACCAGCCCGACGTGGCCTCCGCCAAGGCGGCCACCCTGCAGGTCATCGCCGAAGGCGAAACCGAGCCCGATTTCGTGCAGGGCAAGGTCGACGGCATGGTTCTGGGCGAGGTCGAAGTGCGCCTGTCCGATGCGATGAAGGGCGCTGCCACGCTCGAAGAGGCCCTGCGCAAGCTCATGCAAAGCGTGCGCCCCGGCGACTACTTCTCGCTCAACGCCTTCCTGCCCTTCGCGGGCGAAGGCCGTCGCGAGGCCCTCGAGCTTATCCGCCACACGTTCGCGTCGGAATTCGGCATGGTGTCGTGCCTGGAAGTGGGCCCGCGCTACCTGCATTCCACCGGCCAGCTGCAGAAAGGCGGCCCCAACAATGGCGTCTTCCTCATCATTTCGGCCGACGAGCTGAAGGACGTGCCCCTGCCCGATTGGAAGGTGCCCTCGCTCGCCACGCTGGCGAAATCGCAGGCCGAAGGCGACCTGCGCGTGCTTTCCGAGCGCGGCCGCCGCGTGGTGCATCTGCACCTGCCCGATAACTGCGGCGCTACCCTGCGCCAGGTGGGCGATTTGGTGCAGAAGATCGCCCGCACCCTCTAGCGGGTTTCGGTCGCATCAAGCGTCCCTGCACGGGCGCAACGGAGCGCGCGTCCGCTTTGCAGCAGACCGCACCTATCGACTAACGACACGCGCGCGCCGCCCGGTTCAGCCGGCGGCGCGCGTCCGTTTAAGGAGGCATTCGTGCAAGAGGCACTCGATATCCAGGTAACCGGCGTGGTGCAGGGCGTGGGCTTCCGCCCCTTCGTCTACCGGCTGGCCCGCACCTTCCTCATCAAGGGCTGGGTTTTAAACGGCGTCGACGGCGTGCATATTCATGCCGAAGGCGAGGAAAAGCACATCGACGAATTCGTGATGGCTATTTCCGAAGAAGCGCCTGCCGCCGCCCGCGTGAAGAAGATCACGATGGCCGAAGTGCCCCTGGAAGGCTTCACCGATTTCGAGATCCGCTATTCCGACGACGCCGCAACTGAAAAGACGACCCTCGTATCGCCCGACCTGGCCACCTGCGACGATTGCGTCCGCGAGCTCTTCGACCCGGCCAACCGCCGCTACCGCTATCCCTTCATCAACTGCACCAACTGCGGCCCTCGCTTCACGATCATCCGCGGCCTGCCCTACGACCGGCCCGCAACGAGCATGGCCGATTTCCCCATGTGCAAGGCGTGTGCGACCGAATACGTCGACCCGGCCGACCGCCGCTTCCACGCCCAGCCCAACGCTTGCTTCGACTGCGGCCCGCACCTGAGCTGGTACGTGCCCGAAGTGGGCCCGGGCCAGGCGGGCTTTTCGGAAGAGGCGGCCCGTGCCGCCGCGCCCGCAGGCGACCTGCACGAAGCGCCCCGGATGCACTGGGGCACCACGCGCGAGGAAAGCGACGCGCTGATCGCGGCCTGCATCGACAAGCTGCGCGCCGGCGAGATCGTCGCGATCAAGGGGCTCGGCGGCTTCCATCTGGCCTGCGACGCTACCAACCCGCTGGCTTTGGCCGAACTGCGCCGTCGCAAGCGCCGCCCGGGCAAGGCCTTCGCCTGCATGGTGCCCTCCGTTGAAGCAGCTCGCGCCTACTGCCACGTGAGCGACGAAGAGGCCCAGCAGCTGCAAAGCCCCGCGCGCCCCATCGTGCTGCTCAAGAAGCGTGCCGATGCGGTCTTCGCGCCCGGTCTGGCCGATGGCCTTTCCGAACTGGGCATCATGCTGCCGGCCACCCCCCTGCAGCATCTGATCATGCACGACTATCCGGGCCTCCTCGTGATGACGAGCGGCAACGTGCACGACGAGCCCATCCAGATCGACGACGCCTGCGCCTACCGGGCCCTTGCCGGGATCGCCGACGCCTTTTTGGGCAACGACCGGGCGATCCTGTCGCGCTACGACGATTCGGTCCTGCGCGTGCTCGATTTCGGAGAGCGGGGGACGAGCGTGCAGATGATTCGGCGCGCCCGCGGTTTCGCGCCGGCGGTGGTGCCGCTTGCGGTGTCCGGCGGGGAAGACGCGCCCGTGCTGTTTGCCACCGGCCCCGAGCAGAAGAACACCTTCACGCTCACGCGCCCCGGCGAGGCCTTCGTGAGCCAGCATATCGGCGATATAGAAAACGCGCCCACCAACGACGCCTGGCTGGGGGCCAAAGGCATCTACGAACGGCTCTTCAAGCTCGATCCCGTGCGCGTGGCCTGCGACAAGCATCCCGAATACCTCACGAGCAAGTGGGCTCACGCCCAGAGCCTTCCCGTGACCGAAGTGCAGCACCATCACGCCCACCTGGCGGCGGCCATGGCCGAAAACAAGCTCGAAGGGCCTGTGTGCGGATTCGCCTTCGATGGCACGGGCTACGGCGAAGACGGGGCCATCTGGGGCGGTGAGGTCATGCTTGCCAACCTTTCGACCTACGAGCGTTTCGCCAACTTTACCTACTTCCCCCTGCCGGGAGGAGCCGCTGCGATCAAGCATCCCCTGCGGTGCGCCTGGGGTCTGCTGTGGGCGCTCGATTTGCTCGACCATCCCCAGGGCAAGCGGCTGGCCAGCCGCCTGGGCGACGCCGCGCCCGTCTGCCGGCAGATGATCGACCGGGGGCTGAACAGCCCCTTTACCTCGTCGGTCGGCCGCCTGTTCGATGCGGCGAGCGCCCTGTTGGGCATCTGCGAAGAGCCTACCTACGAAGGGGAGGGCGCAGTCCTGCTCGAGGCCGCGATCGACGAGTCCGCCGCCATCGACGCCGAAGCGCTCGACCGCTACCACGTGGGCATCGTGAAGAACGTGGCGTCGAAGGAGAGCACGGCCCTCGACACGTCGGTGCTCCAGCTCGACCCCGAACCCGTCTTCCGCGCCCTGCTCGACGACATCGAAGCGGGGGTGCCCACGGGCGCCATCGCCCGCCGCTTCCACGAAGCCATCGTGCGCGCGATCGTCGAAATGGCCCAGATCGTCGAAGCGGTGTACGGCGTGCGCACGGTCGTGCTGTCGGGTGGCGTGTTCATGAACCGCTATCTGGTCGAGCACGCGGTGCCGGCTTTGGCCGACCTGGGCTATACGGTCGCCATGAACCGCGACTTGCCGCCCAACGATGCCTGCGTCTCGTTCGGGCAGGCCGTCGTCGCCCTCAACCAGTAAGCTGGGACAACGGGGACGCATCCCGTCGTCCCACCAGGTGGGACGACGGGATGCGTCCCCGTTGTCCCGCTCCGTCGAAAATGGCATCCCGCCCATTGCAAATCTGGGGCACATTGGTAGAGTGCTCACTAGTACCCACAGAAGGAGGCACCTATGTGCTTGGCTATTCCCGCTCAAATCACCGAGCTTAAAGACAACAACATGGTCGAGGTGAACATCCTCGGCGCCACGCGCGAGGCCTCGATCGACCTCACGCCGACGGCGAAGGTGGGCGACTACGTGCTCGTCCATGCCGGCTTCGCGATCGAAGTCGTCGACCCCGAATTCGCCGAGGAAACGCTCGAACTGGTGAAGCAGTTCCCCGAAATGGTTGCCGAAGAGGTGCCCGAAGCCGCAGCGAAGCAGGCCGTGTAGATGGCTGTCGAAAGCGAAGGGTCGCGCGCGCTCGACAACGTGCTCAACCAGGACCTCAAACAGTTCAAGAATCCCCAGCTCGCGCGCGGTCTCATCCAATCGATCTACGCGCTCGCGCCCGAGAGCGCTAACCTCATGGAGGTCTGCGGCACCCACACGGTCGCCATCGCTCGCAACGGGATTCGCGGCATCATGCCCCAAGGCACCCGTTTGCTTTCGGGTCCGGGCTGCCCGGTCTGCGTGACCGCCAACAAGGACATCGATACGGTGATCGCCCTGGCCCGCATCCCCGAAGTCACGATTACCACCTTCGGCGACATGACGCGCGTGCCCGGGTCCACGTCGAGCCTGCTCGCCGAAAAGGCCGCCGGCCGGTCGATCGAAATCGTCTACTCGCCGCTCGACGCGCTGAAGTACGCGCAAGACCATCCCGACCGCCAGGTCGTCTTCGTGGGCGTGGGCTTCGAAACCACCACGCCCCTCGTGTCTATGGCGATCAAGCGCGCCCAGGCCCTGCACCTGCCCAACTTCACCGTATTCGTGGCGCATAAGAACATGCCCGGCGCGCTCGAGGCCATCGTGGCCGATCCCTCGCTCGAGGTGAACGCCCTCATCCTCCCCGGTCACGTGAGCACGATCACGGGCACGGCCTGCTATCAGTTCCTCGCCGACGAGTACGGCATTCCCGGCGTGGTCACGGGCTTCGAGCCGGTCGACGTGCTGCAGGGCATCGCCATGCTCATGCGGCAGCTGCACGAAGGTCGCGCCGAAATCGAAATCGCCTACACGCGCGGCGTGCGTCCCGAAGGCAACCCCGTGGCTCTTGCGGCGATCGACGAGGTCTTCGAAACGGTGGCGGCGACCTGGCGCGGCCTGGGTCCCATTCCGGGCAGTGGCTACCACATTCGCGAGAAGTACCGCGACTACGATGCGGTCGAGCGTTTCCATCCGCAGGTCGAGCCCACGGTCGAGCACAAGGGCTGCCGGTGCGGCGACGTGCTGCGCGGCGCCATGGCCCCCGACCAGTGCCCCCTGTTCAACAAGGTGTGCACCCCGGAAAATCCCATCGGCCCCTGCATGGTGTCGAGCGAGGGCAGCTGCGCTGCTTACTATCGCTACTACCGATAAGGTTCGGAGCAAATCGCTTCTAACTCCCCCTTCTTTCAGGCGCCCCTGCAGATCATCGTCTGCGGGGGCGCACTGCGTTATCTCTGCTTATGACCCTAATAACGTCAGGTTGCGTAGAAGGTATGGGCTTGAAACAACAAGTAATAGGACCCACTCCTGATTGGTTAAGCTAGAAGGACCGTACTTGAAAGATAGCGTTCGGTACGCTATAGAGAGAGATACCAGCTTGCAGCTGGTGCGGCGGTGTTTCGCCTTGTGGCAAATGCCGCAAGAGGCGGATCGACTGCGAAGGCGAAGGCTTCGCCGCCTTGCTTTCTCTCGAGGGATTCGGAGGGCCTTGTATGGACGTAACGCACGAACGCCGCAGGGGCGGCGCATCGGTCCTCGCCCTTGTTGCCTTGCTCGTCTGCCTGCTTTGCGCGTGCGCGTCCCCGGCTCACGCCGACGAGCCTGCAGCGTCGTCCACCGCGATGGCGGCAGAGACTATCGCGTCGACGTCGACCACCGCTTCGAGCGCGACCGATGCCGCGTCTTCCTCATCGTCTTCCGGCGATGCAGGTGCGTCGACCACCGCTACGTCGTCCACCGCGAACGAAGAGGCCGCAACCACCCTGATCAAGGCTTCGGCGGCCCGTGCGCCTCTAGCCGACAACGTGGCGGCGGCCAATGGCACCGTGCAGATCCAATATGACACGGAAAAAGAAATCCACTACGTGCTCGACCCTGAGAGCGCAAACGGTCGCATTATCCTCTACTGCATGAACAACCAGTCGCACTGGCCGCATAAAACGCCGAGCATCTCCAACGTGCCTTCCTACATCGAAGGCTATCTGACGCCGGAAAAATTCAAATCCCAGGCCGACTACGATGCCTGCATGAACAAGCTCCTCGCCATCCTCTACGCCGGCTATCCCTATAACGGCCTGAACATGTATACGATTGTCAACTCGACGCCGGGCATCACCGAAGACCAGTTCAACGCCCTGCTCAACCCGCCAAGCTGGATTAGGACCGACTTCCCCGACTCCATCGGCGACACGGTGTTCTCCTACAGCGATTATCCGGACAATAAAGCAAACCTTGAAAAGCTCCAGAAGTTTGTGAGCGATGAGCTCTTCAAGTACTACTTTACCGGTGCCACGACCCCCTCCGGCCGCACGTCGGCGGAGATCCGCGCCACGCCCTTCTACCAGGCAGCGGTCGCCATGGCCTATGCCACCGACAACGAAACGCCGCTCAAGTTGTGGGACCAGAACCACTCCGACGCCGATACGGTGACCGAGGCTGGGGCCTACGACGCTACCCAGTACGCCATCTGGGCCGTGCTCGGCGATTACGGCATCGAGTACAACTCCCTTACCTCGAAAAGCGGCGAGGTCACGCAAAAGGCGCTTGCCGTCAAACTACTCAACTACGCTTCTGCCGACCAGGTTCTGCGCGCCGAACCCGATGCGGGCAACGTGAAGATCGCCGGCGACAGCCAGTTCGCCTACGACCCCGAGTACGGGGTGTGGAAGACGGGCATGCTCTCGGTGACCGAAGGCACGAACTACCATGGCACCTACACGCTCACGCTCCCCTCGGGCGTGTCAGCTCACGAGCCCGATGGGACGCCGGTCACGAAGGTGACTGCCGGCACGAAGTTCTTCTTGGCATCGACGGACAGGCCCACGTCGACCGATATGGAGATTACGGCCTCCGACACGCTTACTTGGCTGCAGGAGTACCGCCAGTATTCGCCCCATCCGGAAAACTACACCGCATCTGACGGCAAGAACTTCCAGCACATGATCGGCGCCGCCATCAAGCAGAAGCCGGTGAACGCCACGCTGGCGCTGAAACCCGCGAACGAGGGCAGCCTCACCGTTTCCAAGTCGGTGGTGGGCGAGGCGAATTCGCAAACCGCCTTTACTTTCACGGTCACGCTGAGCGATACGAGCATCAACGGCACGTACGGTGACATGACCTTCACGAACGGCGTGGCAAGCGTCACCCTGAAGGCCGGCGAGAGCGCGACGGCTACGCACCTGCCCGCGGGCACGTCCTACCAGGTTGCCGAAACGTCGAATGCGGATTATGCGTCTACCGCGACGGGCGCCTCGGGCACGATAGCCAAGGACGCAACCGCTACGGCCGCCTTCACCAACACCCGTCTCTACAAGCTTACGCTGAGCAAGACCGTCTCGGGCCAGGCCGCGAGCACGTCGCAAGCCTTCACCCTGCACGTCACGCTGAAGGATGCGAGCGGCACCCCGCTTTCCGGCGACTACGACTACACGGGCGGCAGCGTGTCCGGTTCGGGCGCCACGGCCCCGGCCGACGGCAAGATCGCGTTCGGCGCCGACGGCACGGGCTCCGTTACCCTGACTGCCGGCCAGCAGGTCACGATCGCGGGCATCCCGTCCGGCACCACCTACACGGTGGAGGAGACCGCGAACACCGCGACCGATGCGCCGCTCTACGATGCAACCTATAACGGGTCGTCCGCTGCGGCTACCGGCGCGCTTTCGGCTGATGCGACCGTCGCCGTCGTCAACGCCGTGCAGGAAGGCGAGCTTTCGGTGACCAAGCACGTGGTGGGCGAGGTGAACTCCACCCGTGAATTCGCGTTCACCGTGAAATTGGGAGGTTCGGGCGCCCATCTTTCCGGCACCTTCGGGGACATGACCTTCACCGACGGCACGGCCACCTTCAAGCTCAGCGATGGTCAGACCAAGACGGCTTCCGCCCTGCCGGCGGGCGCCACCTACACGGTGACCGAGCAGTCGGATAGCGACTACGCCACCTCGTCCGAAAACGCCGAAGGCACGATCGCCAAGGACGCAACGGCGCAGGCGACCTTCACCAACACGCGCGGTGCGGTCACGCTGCCCCTCTCGGGTCAGGCGGGGCTCGGCGTCTTCTTCTTGGCAGGCGCCGTCCTTCTCACGCTCGCGGCGGTGCGCCTCCATCGGCGCCATATGAATTCGGCAACGAAAGGGGGCGATAGCGATGAGCTCTAACACGGCTTTTCGCAGTGGCCTGATCGCTCTGCTCACCTGCGCCTTCGCCCTCGTGCTGGCGGCCGTCGGCCTGCCGTCCGCCGCGCAGGCAGACGCTTCCGGCGCGACCACCGGCCGGTTGACAGTGGCCGCCTCCGACGGCGCGGCTGCAAGCTTCTCTGCCTACCAGGTGTTCGCGGCCGACGTGTCCGACGGCGTGGGGGAGAAGATCGCCTCCAACATCGAGTGGGCGAACGCCGACGCGGAAGCGGCCGTCGTTGCGGCTATCGAAGCAGCCGACGACACCTATGCGGGCGCGACGGCCACGCAGGCCGCCGCATGGCTCGAAGATAAGGAAACCGCCGATCCTGCGGCCTTCAATGCAGCCGTTGCCGGCATGGCAAAGAACCTGCTTGCCTCGAAGGCAGCCGCCACGGCCCTTACGGCCGGCACTACCGCTACCTTGTCCCAGGGCTACTGGCTCGTGGCGAGCGCCGACAGCGCGGTGGGCGCCGACCAAGCGGCCACGGCTCCTATTCTGGCGCTGGTAGGGGGCTCGCCCGCTCAAGCCACCGCCAAGGCGGCGGTCCCCACCGTCGGCAAAGAGGTGCTCGAGGATTCCACATCCGCCTGGCAGAAGCAGGCGGACGCCACGGTGGGCGATAGCCTCTCCTGGCGCTTGGATGCCACGGTGCCGGCGGGCATCACCGGCTACCGTTCCTACGGCGTCGCCTTCCACGACACGCTTTCCGCCGGCTTGGCCGAACCCTCGAACGTGCACGTATACGTGGCCGCCCCGGCGGCCGATGACGCGACCGCTTTCTGGGCCGACGGCGCCGAACCCGGCGACGAATGGACCGAACTCGACCCCTCCGCCTTCACGACCGCCTATGCGGCCGCCGACGACGGCGCCACCTTCGACGTGACCGTCGACGACCTCATGCAGGCGATGAAGGACGCCGGCCTCGATTTCGCCGGCGGTGCGCGCGTGGCCGTGACCTACGATGCCCCGCTCACCTCGGCGGCGGCCGTGGGCACCGCCGAGGGCAACCACAACGAAGTCACGCTGCGCTACCCGAAGTCGCCGTACAGCGATACCTTCGCGGAAACCCAGCCTCAATCGGCGATCGCCTACACGTGGGCTCTGCAGCTCACGAAGCGCGATGCCGCCAACGACGCCCCGCTTGCCGGCGCCGTGCTGCGCGTGACCGACGACCAGGGTCGCCATCTTGCCCAGGACGGCGCCTGGACTTCCGATGATGCCACGGTGACCACCGACGCCAACGGCCAGATCGCAGCCGCGGGCGTGGATTCCGGAACCTACATCGTGGAAGAGGTGCAGGCGCCCGAGGGTTACGTGCTCGCGAACGGCGCTTCGACGATCGCTCTTTCCGTGGGGCTCGACCCCGACCATATCGTGCACACGCAGATCGAGGCCGATGTGAAAGCCGCCGCCCCTCTGCGCGCCGATTCCTTCGACGCAGCCACGGGACAGGCCGACGTTTCGCTGCTCGATAGCGCTACCGATACGTCCGAGGGCGGCGGAATCGCCTCCCTCTTGCCGAAGACCGGCGACCGGTTCTACGGAATCCTGGTCGCACTGGTCGCTCTCGCGGGAGCGATTGCCCTCCTCGCTCAACGACGGGGAAGGGGGTCATCTCATAGCTGACATTCGGGTTTGCGCCGAATGCGGCGCACGAGCACGTGCAGGTGCCGCGGGTGCCTGCGCAGAACGCATGGGTAACGGAATGTGCGCAAGGCACATCGAAAAGGGAACCAAGGAGAACACATGGAACTAAGGAACCGTTTCACGCATATGGCGCTCGCCGGCGGTTTGGCTGCTGCGCTCGCCCTGGGAGGCGTGCCGTTCGGCGTCTCTTCGGCTTTTGCCGCCGACGGCACGGCGACTCAAGGCGACATCACGATCAATGCGAACACGCATGTGACGTCGGACACCACGACGCTATTGGGCTATCAGCTCTTCAAGGCGGACGTTGCCGACCAGACGGTGGGCGCTACGACGTCCAAGGCGGTGTCCAACATCACCTGGGGCAGCACCCAGGCACAGACGGCTGTCGTAGGTGCAATTAAGGCCATCGAGCCCACCTACGCGGGCACGTCCGCACAGGATGCGGCCGACTGGCTGAGCACGCACGCGTCTGGCTCGGGGTCGGCCACCGTCGTCGATGCCAACGATGCGTTTGGCAAGATTGCCGCCGCCATGCGCACGGCAGGCGCGACTGCCACCACGGTCACGCCCGGCACCAAGGCGACGCTCGATGAGGGTTACTGGCTGTTCGTGACCGACAGCGGCACGACGAACGACCACATCGACAAGGTGGGCACGGCTCCCATCTACGCGGTAGTCGGCGGCAGCGCGGTGACGGTCGACCAGAAATCGAGCCTGCCCACGGTCAACAAGTACATCAAGAACGACGCGACGGGTTCCGACTGGGCAAAGGCTGCGGATTCCCAGATTGGCCAGAGCATCGACTACAAGCTCACGGGCACCGTTTCCACGGCGCTTGCGAGTTACGACACGTACTACTACTCCTTCAGAGACGTCCTCGACTCGGGGCTTACGGCCAATTCCAGCTCTGTGAAGGTCATGGTTCAGAACCCGGCAACGGGGGATGCCGCCCAGACCGAGACCCAGGTGCGCGCCGATGACTACACCGTCGCTCTCGATTCCGCCAAAAACACGCTCACCGTTACCATCAACGACCTCAAGTCGGTGAAGGACGCGCACGGCAACGCCATTGCCATCACGCCGAATTCCGTCGTGAACGTCTACTACACGGCCCAGCTCAACAGCAAGGCGATGGTTGCTAGCAAGTCCAACGACAACACGGTGACGCTCACATACTCCAACAACCCGGGCACTAACGATCACGGTGACACCATGCCGGCGACGGTGCGCGACTACACCTACCAGCTCATGCTTATGAAGGTCGACAGCTCGGATAATTCCAAGGGCCTTCAGGGTGCCAAGTTCACCATCCAGGCCACCGGTGCCGACGAGGGCGGGGACGCGAGCAAGAAGTACGTGCAGCAAGACGGTACGCTTGGCGATAAGGCATACGAGTTCACATCTGGTACCGACGGCAGCATTGCGGTGAGCGGCCTCGATGCGGGCGAGTACACGGTCGTCGAGACCCAGGCTCCCTCCGGGTACAACACGGTGTCCAGCTTCACCTTCCAGATCTATCCCGTTTACAAGGAGGCCACGGGCGACATCGACACGATTCGCGTCAAGACCTCGAACGCCAACGTGTCTACCATCAACGTCTATGACGGCGTGGTCGACCTGGTCGTCAAGGACAAGGCGGGCATGAGCCTACCCCTTACCGGCCAGTCCGGCGTGGCCCTGCTCTGGGTCGCGGGCGGCGTGATGGTCGCCGCAGGCGCCACTCATTTGGTGCGCTCGCGCAAGAAGGACAAGGCGCAGCAGTAGGCACAAGTTAAGGCACTGCGCGTTGAGGGGTCCCGCTTCGGCGGGACCCCTGCCGTTGGGAGGACTATGCGACAGCGATCGAACAGCATGAAAGCCGGCGCCAAGCGCCGCGTGCCCCGATGGGTCGACCGGCTCGTGACGGTTGTGCTCATTGCGGGCGGCATCGGTTTGCTCGTGTGGCCTTGGGTCGCCGATTTCGTGTCGTCAACGGGCGTGGGCGCCACCATTTCCGAAGTGTCGGCCCGCGTCGATGCCATGCCCGCCGACGAAAAGCAGTGGTACCTCGACCAGGCCCACGCCTACAACGACGAGCTTGCCGGGCTCACGCCGGCCCTCGATCCTGCGCAGATCGTGCCCTACGACGACCAGCTCACCTTCGACCGCGATCCCATGATGAGCTGGGTCGACATTCCTTCGATCAACGTGAGCATGCCGATCTACCACGGCACGTCCGACGCTGCCCTCATGGCGGGCGTGGGCCACCTTGAGGGTACGAGCCTGCCGGTGGGCGGGAGCTCCACCCACTGCGTCCTCACGGCCCATTCGGGCATGCAGAACCTGCGCATGTTCGACGACATCCGCCAGCTTGAGCCGGGCGACTTGGTCCTGCTCCACACGATGGGCGATATCTACGCCTACCGGGTCACCGGCTCGGAAGTGGTCTGGCCCGACGAGGTGAATTCGCTTGCCATCGAACCCGGCCAGGACCTGCTCACCCTGGTCACCTGCACGCCCTATGGCGTCAACGACCATCGCCTGCTCGTGCACTGCGAGCGCACCGATTACGACCCCGAAGAAGCGGCCGATGCCGCATCGCTCGGCAACCGCCACTGGGGCGCTCGGGAATGGGCCCTGCTCATTGCCGCGCTCGCTGCTGCGGGCATCGCGGCCGACGTGGCCATTCGCCGCCGTCGCCATCGCGCTTTGGCGCGGCGCACGCCGCCCGGCCGCGCGTGAGCCGTGCCCCCTTCGTCGTCTAGCGTAACGAAACGGTCAAAAGTACTTGAGGAAACCGGTGCGATCGTCGCCCCTCTGCGTGACGGCTGGCGGGATGTGCTAGAGTAGCCATCATTATGAGAACGCATGCACGCACATCCAGCTCGAAAGGCGGTCGAAGTACCGCTTCGACAGACCCTGGGCCTGAAGCCCGGCCCGACCAAGCTGCTCATGCGTTAGGTTTCCTGGCGACGTCGCTCGCCGCTTTCACGTATGCATATGCGCAGGGTGCTCGCCCTGCGGCCGACGCGTCGTCCCAGCGACGTGCGTGTTCGCATGCCTACGTGGCCCTTGCTGGCGACTTGCGCACGCGTCTGGCAGGCGCTTGCGCAGACGCTGCCTGCGTTTCTCTTCCTAGCGTCGATCGTGCTTTAAGGAGCATGGACCCGTGTCAGTTGGCATAAGCATCCTCATCACCATCATCCTCATCCTGGGCAACGGCTATTTTTCGGCGGCCGAGCTCGCCTTCGTGAGCATCCGCCCCGCGCGTATGGAATCCGAGCTGAAAGCGGGCAACAAGCGCGCCGAAATTGCGATGAAAATCGCCGACGATGCCGACGACATGCTCGCCACGGTGCAGGTCTACATCACCCTGCTCGGTTTCTTCGCGTCGGCTTCGGCCGCCACCACGCTGTCGGGCCCCTTCTCGCTCTGGTTGGAAAGCCTGGGCGTGCCCGAATCCATTTCGACGGGCGCGGCCACGATCATCATCACCCTCATCGTGTCCTATGTGTCGATCGTGGTGGGCGAGCTCTTCCCCAAGCGTCTGGGTCTGGCCGACCCTGAACGCGTGGCCATGTGGATGGCCCCGAGCTTCCGCAAGAGCCAGACGATTGCCCGCCCGCTCGTGCGCCTCACGGCCGCTTCGAGCGACGGCTTGGGCAAGCTCTTCCACGTGAAGTCGCCCGACGACCGTGGGGAAGTGTCGGAAGAAGAAATCAAGTACATGGTCGCCGACAACGACGAGCTCCTGCCTGACGAGAAGCGGATGATCCACGAGATCCTCGACATGAGCGAATCGACGGCCCGCGACATCATGACCCCGCGCGCCGACATCATCTTCGTCGAGGACACCGAGACGGTGCGCCAGGTGCTCGAGCGCATGCACGGCACCGGTTATTCCCGCATGCCCGTCTTCCATGAAGACTACGACCGCATCGTGGGCATCGTGCACTACAAGGACCTCATGCCGGTCGTGCTGGGCGACGAAGGCGACGCGCCCGTGGCTAAATACGTGTCGACCGCCCAGTTCGTGCCCGAAACTAAGGACATCTTCCCCCTGCTTTCCGAAATGCAGACGAGCCGCCAGCAGATGGCGATCGTGGTGGACGAATACGGCGGCACCGACGGTCTGATCACGATCGAGGACATCGTCGAGGAAATCGTCGGCGAGATCGTCGACGAAACCGACCTGGAAGACAAATTCGTTACCCAGCTGACCGACCGCGAATGGCTCATCCAAGGCAGCATGCCGGTCGACGACGCCATCGATTTGGGCTGGCCTCTGGGCGAATCGGACAACTACGAAACGGTGGCCGGGTGGCTCATCGATATGGTCGACACGATTCCGCAGGTGGGGGATTCCTTCGTCTTCGGCGGCTACCGCTTTACCGTACAGTCGATGCGCCGCCGCCGCATCCAGGTGATTCGCGTGGAACGTTTGGAAGACGACGGCGCGCACGACGACCGCGACCACGACGACGACGGCGACGACTAGCGCGTCCTCTCCCGTTGCATTCCCGCTCCCAGTCGGGATGCCAACAAGTAGGCAACAGTGACGGCCGGCGCATGGCGTGCCCCGTGGGCCCGATGGTTTAATATCGGCTGAAAGACAGCGTCGCCGGCACCGCGGCGCGCTTTCCGAAGCGCTCCGCGATGCCCGCCACGTCCCTCCACAAGGTCACTGCCGCCGGTCTACGGGCTGGCGGGGGAAGCGGAATCGTGCAGCATCAAGCGTCGAAACGAAAGCTCAGCCGTACCTGCGACGGCCCCATCGCGGGCGTTGCCGGCGGCTTCGCTCGCTTCTTCGGCATCGACCCGGCGATCATGCGGCTCGTCTTCGTGGCCCTCACCGTGCTCACGGGCGGGGCGTTCGTGTTGGTCTACGTGGCGCTGTGGCTCGTGATGCCCAAGGATTGCGACCCCAACCGGCCGCTCGACGTCGATCCCAATTCGTTCGACTCGCAGGCGGGCTGCGGCATGTGCGGCGGCGCGGCCGACGACGACGGTCGGGCTCCGCGCCGCTCGGTTGCCTTCTTGCTCGTGCTGGGCGCCCTGCTCGTCGCGGTGGGCATGAGCTTGCTCTTCTCCCTCTGGATGCCGGGGCTCGACGCAGTGCAGTTCTGGCCCCTGCTGTTGGTGGCCCTCGGCATCCTTCGCCTGGCGGTGCCCGGCCCCAAGGGCTATTCGGTCTATGCGGTGGTCGAAGGCATCGTGATGCTCGTGCTGGGCGTGGTGCTCCTGCTTGCGGGCGTGGGCGTGATTTCGATGGACGTCGATGGCTGGTTTGCCCATGAATGGCCCTTCCTGCTCGTGGTGGCCGGCCTGCTCCTGCAGGCGCGCGCCCTGCGAATGCCCGCCTTTGCCGTGGGCGCCGCCGCCGTCCTCGTCGTCTTCTGCGTTTTGGGCGCCACCCTCTACGGGGCGGCCGGCCCACATGCCGACGATTGGATGCTCATGCCCTATCGCGAAGTGCCGCTCGACGGGCAGGCGGCTTCCGGGCCGGCGCCGGACCTTGCGGGAGGCTGGTCGGTATGAAGCGCCTGAGCGACTATCCGGCCCGCCAGCGCACGATGTTCTGGCTGGGCACCGCCTTGGTGGGGCTTGGTCTTTTGGGCGTGGTGGCCCGCTGGTTCACCGTCGACGTGTGGTGGGTGCTCGTGAGCGCGCTCGATGTCTTCTTCAGCGCCCTCTTTCCCCTGGCGGTCATCGGTCTGGGTGCCTATCTGATTTGGGCTTATTTTAATGGCGGGCTCAAATCGGCGCGCGGTAGCCGCACCGAAAACCTGCACCGCAGCGCGACCAACACGCGCATTGCGGGCGTCTGCGGCGGCATCGCGGAATACTACGGAATCGACCCGACGATCGTGCGCGTGTGCGTCCTGCTTTTGTTCCTTGCGAGCCCGCCGCTCATGTTGCTTATCTATCTCTTGCTTGCCCTCGTCATGCCCCGCGGCTAGCGCCAAAGAGATCTATCCGCTGCGACGTGTCACAGCTAAGCCGCCGCGCGACTTTGGCGTATACTTCCCACCGTATATGACGATAACGAAGGAGCGGCGTTGGGCAACATCATCGTGGTCGGGTGCGGGCGCGTGGGTTCGCAGCTGGCCAACATGCTTTCTGAAAACGGCAGCAACGTCTGCGTGATCGACCGCAACGCCGATGCGTTCTCCAACCTCGGCGGGTCCTTCAACGGGTCGGTGCTGCAGGGGGTCGGGTTCGACGAAGACACGCTGCTGCGCGCCGGCGTCGAGGAATGCGACTGCGTGGCAGCCGTCACCCAGTCCGACAACACCAACCTCATGACGGCCGAGGTGTCGAGCCGCCTCTTCCATGTGCCCCACGTGATCACCCGCCTCTACAACCAGGGGCATGAGCGCGCCTACGAACAGCTCGGGCTGGACTACGTGTGCGGCACCGCGCTCGTGGCGGAGGAAATCTTTTCCAAGATCAGCTACGGCCACGGCTTCCACGTCGATAGCTTCGGCGAATTCGAGCTGCTGCGCTTTTCGCTCAACCTGAAGGGCAACCGCTTGAAAAGCATCAAGGTTTCGCAGATCGAGCGCAGCCACGACGTGCGCATCGTGGCCTTCGAACGCGCCGACGGGCGGTCCTCGTCGATTCCCTCGGGAGATTCGGTTCTGCACCACGGCGATTCGGTGCTCGCCTGCGTGCGCCATTCGCTCATTCCGGCCTTCAGCCGCTGGATCCAAGGTTAGGGGCGACTCATGTACATCGTGATCAACGGCGGCGGCAAGGTCGGCGAATACCTGGCCCAGGTGATGCTGGCCGACGGCAATGAAGTGGCCGTCATCGAAGAGGACCAGGAAACGGCCGACCGCCTGTCGAGCGTGCTCACGGGGCGCTATCTGGTCATTTGGGGCGACGGTTGCATGTCGCGCTTCCAGGAGGACGCCGACATCCGCCGGGCAGACGTGTTCGTGTCGACCACCGGCAAGGACGACGCCAACCTCGTGTCGTGCGAGATCGCCACGCGCGTCTTCAACGTGCCGCGCGTGATCGCCCGCGTAAACAGCCCCAAAAACCAGCGCATCTTCCGCGAATGCGGCATTGAATGCGTGTCGTCGACCACGCTTATCGCCACCATCATCGAAGAAGACGCTGTGCTCGGCGGCATCAGCGTCCTGTCGAGCCTGTCGCACGGCAACGTTGCCCTGAACCAGGTGAGCGTGCCGCGCTTCCGCCATCACGACCCCGAAGAGGGCGTGCTCGCCTACAACGTGCCCCTGCCCGACGGCTGCCTGATTGTGGCCGTGTCGCGCGACGACAACAACGACATGGAAGTCGTGGGTAGCGACACCTACCTGCATCCGGGCGACGTGGTGGTCATCGCGAGCGACAAGGAGCTCAAGCAGGCGGCCGTCCAGGTGCTGCGCTCGCTGTAGCCCGGCCCGCGCCCCCCCCACTTCTCCCCGCCGTGTGCGCGCCTCCCCCGCGCCATCGCCCGTTCCGCGCCCCTCACGCTTGCGCGTGCGCCCGGCCCGCCATATGGCGGTTGCCTAGAGCCGCCCCATTCGCCTGCCTGCGCGCGGGCGTCGCGGTACAATCGTGCCATCGGCGGCGCAGGCCGCCCGGCACACCGGCAGCAGGCGGCGCAGTCCGCATGGGAAGGACGTCTATGATTCCTCGCTATACCCGACCCGAAATGGGCAAGATCTGGTCGAACGAAAACAAGTTCAACATCTGGAAGGAAATCGAGGTCCTCGCCTGCGAGGCGCAGGCCGAGCTGGGTGCGTCGGGCATCACCAAAGAGGACGCGCAGTGGATTCGCGACCACGCCGATTTCACCGTCGAGCGCATCGACGAAATCGAGGCCGTCACCAACCACGACGTCATCGCCTTCCTCACCAACATGGCCGAATACATCGACGCCGACGTCCCCGAAGGCGAGGAAAAGCCCTCCCGCTGGGTGCACTACGGCATGACGAGCAGCGACCTGGGCGACACGGCCCTGTCCTACCAGATCACGCAGGCGCTCGACATCATCATCGACGACGTGAAGAAGATCGGCGACGTCTGCAAGCGTCGCGCCTTCGAATTCCAGAACACCCTGTGCGTGGGCCGCACCCACGGCATCCATGCCGAACCCATGACCTTCGGCATGAAGTTCGGCAGTTGGGCCTGGTCGATGAAGCGCGACCTCGATCGCTTGCAGCAGGCGCGCGAGGTGGCTGCCACCGGCGCGATCAGCGGCGCGGTGGGCACGTATTCGAGCATCGACCCCTTCATCGAGCAGTACGTGTGCGAGCATTTGGGCCTCACGCCCGACCCGCTGTCCACGCAGGTCCTTGCGCGCGACCGCCACGCCCAGGTCATGTCCACGCTCGCTGTGGTCGCCGCCAGCTTCGAATCGGTCGCCCTGCAGGTGCGCCTGCTCCAGCAGTCCGACGTGATCGAAGCCGAAGAGCCCTTCAAGAAGGGCCAGAAGGGGTCGTCGGCCATGCCGCATAAGCGCAACCCCATCACGGCCGAACGCGTCTGCGGCCTCGCCCGCACGATCAAGGCCAACGCCCAGGTGGGCTTCGACGATGTAGCCCTCTTCTACGAACGCGACATCTCGCATTCCGGCGCCGAGCGCACGGCTCTGGCCGACAGCTTCATCGCGCTCGATTACATCGCCGAAAAGCTGCGCTGGATTCTCGACGGCTTGCAGACCTATCCGGAGGCCATGAAGGCCAACATGTACAAGACGCGCGGGCTCATCTTCTCGAGCAAGGTGCTGCTGGCGCTGGTGCAGACCGGCATCACGCGCGAGGACGCTTACGTGATCGTGCAGCGTAACGCGATGGCCACCTGGCACGACGTGCAGCAGGCCAAGCCTGGCCCCAGCTACCGCGAGCGCCTCGAGACCGACCCCGAATGCACCCTTTCCAAGGAAACCCTCGACGAGATTTTCGACCCCTGGGATTTCCTCACCCGCAAGGACGTCGTGTTCGATCGTCTGGAAAAGCTGGAATTCTAGTTCGGGATCATCGGGCGGAAGCGAGGGGTGCTTGCTCCCTCGCTTCCGTTTTTGAAGGGGGCGGCGAGCGCGGGCGCATGGGAGGTGTCTAAGAGAAAGTACCTGGCCCAGTGGATGAGCGCGCGTGCGGCAAGTGCCCCGCACGCGGCCGCGGTGTTCCGCACGCGGCGCGTTCCCTTCGACGGGACAGCGCGTATCCTGCCCTTAGGCTTCCGACTCTGACTGCGCGCCCGCGAGTCCCGCAGATGCGGCGCGTGCACAACGAAAGGATCTGAATCACATGGCAGAACACGAGCAGGGACGCACGAACCCCTTCCAGCACGGTGCCTGGCACCTGCCGGGAGCGAGCGTCTACCAGGTCGGCGGCGCTGCGGGCGGCGAATGCTTTGCCATCCTGCCCGAAGCGGGCGGCGGCTTCCTCGTCGACGCCGGATACGCCTGGGATGCGGCCGAAACCTTCGGTCACCTTTCGAGCGTGTGCGACCCCGCCCGTATCGAATGGATTCTGCTCACGCATTCCCATTACGACCATTGCGCCGGCGCGGCCTACCTGCATGAGCGCATGCCGCAGGCCAAGCTCGCCTGTGCGCCGTACGCGGCCCATGTGTTCAAGCGGCCCGGCGCCCTGCGCACGATGAACAAGCTCAACGCCAACGAGGCTGCGAACCAGGGGCGCACCGACTTTCCGCACGTGCCCGAACATATGCCCATCGACGTGCTTATCGACGAGGGCGACACGGTGGTTTCGGGCGGGATGACGCTTTCGGTGATGGCGGCGCCCGGTCACACCAAGGATTGCCTGGCCTTCTGGGATCCGAAGAGCCGTCTGCTGGTGAGCTGCGAGACCTCCTGCGTCTATGGAGGACCTCTGCCGCAGGGCTTCGTGGGTTTCGACGGGAACCCCGCGCCGGCCGATGTGTCCTGCCTGGCCGACACGGCCTTCCTGGTGGGCTGGCAGATGTCGCTCGACTACATCGAGCGTGCGATTGCGCTCGAGCCCGAATACGTGCTCGTGCCCCACTACGGCATCATGGCGGGGGAGGAGGGCCGCGGCTTTTTGCGCTCGGCCCGCTACTTCACCCAGTACGCGGCCGACCTCATCGTGCGCGCGCACGATGAGGGCCTCTCGAACGAAGAGGTTCAGGCGCGCTACAAGGACTTCTTCTACACCGATTACGTGAAGAGCATCCAGCCCGAGATGGCCTTCGACCTGAACGCGAGCTACACGGTGCCCCTGGTGATCAGGGAGCGCTGCGGCGCATAAGCGGCGAGCGCGAGGTTCGTGCTTGCTTGCGCCCGCCCGGCCGACCCGCCCGCGCTCGGCCGCCCGGCCCGCTCGCGCCCTCCCGGCCGACCCGCCCGCTCCTCGTATGACTGGCACGGATTGGCCGATATGCAGCAAAAATCAGCTGTCCATGGCACGGAAATGCCGAAATGCAGCATCGCCGTGGCCCAAAATTGCCTCCGCGCTCTTTGTGGGCTTTGAGTGATTAACAAAACACCAGGTCACAGAGTCGGTCGTCAACCGTAGCCGCTGGGTCGTCGCCAGCGCGTGCTGCAAAACGGCCATTCTGTGCCAGCGGACGCGGAAATTTGCTGCACATCGGCATATCTGTGCCAAAAAAGCGTGGCGGATGCCGAAAGGAAGCGCGGAAGGCGCGTGGAACGTGGTGGCGGTTTACGCTGCATGCATAAGGGCGGCACCCATGATGGCTATTGCCTAGGCCCTCGCGACCGTTCGTTGCGGGAGCTGGCGCCGGCCGAAAGCGTGCGTCTCGCCTGTGTACCCTGCTGTGTACTCAGGGGGTACACAGCCCCGAAAAACAAGAAAGGTCAGGAGCCATAAGCCCCTGACCTGCGGTTTCGAAGTGGTGGGCCGTGTGGGACTCGAACCCACGACCTTAGGATTAAAAGTCTAACGATTCAGTTTTAGTCATAGGCAAATACGGCATCTAGCTGGGGAAATACAGAATCGCCCCTGTTCAGATAAGTGCGTTTGCGGCAGGGAAAATAGGCAGATACAATGACAACAGGGAAAGTTTGTTGTCATGGTGTTGTCACGATGTTGTCATGGCACAAAAGCGAACGGAGCGGTGAAGATGGGCGGCAATGGGCGCATAGACTTCGATACGGCAAGGCTCACTATCGATAGGCGCGAGACGGTAAGAGGGCGCCCGTGGCGCGCCACCCTCTCGTATATGGCTGTGATCGGCTACGACGAAGACGGCGAGCCGATCACGAAACGAAGGCAGAAAACCAAGACCATCAATCCCAACGACTACCCAACGGAGAAGGGCGCGAAGCGCGCGGCCGAGCGGTGGGTAGAAAGCTTGAAGGAAGACCAGGAGCAAGCTGAAGCCCGCGTAGAGAAGATGCGCGTGGAGCGGGAGCGCGCAGAGGCCAGAGAGAACACCGTAACGGTCGCCGACTACGTAGACGGGTTCGTGGAGCGTTACCGCGGCGCGCACGGCACCCTCGAAGAGTCCACGAGGCGCGACTACCGCGTATCGGCAAAGCACATCCGGGAGGCGTTCGCGGACGTGCCGTTGCCGGAGCTGACCGCGAAGGCCGTAGACGAATGGCTTGTGGGCATGCAGAACGGGCACTCCCAATCATCGCAGCGCAAGGCTTACATACTTCTCAACCTCGCATGCAAGTACGCGGTGCGCGACGGCGACATTGATGTGAACCCCGTGGAGGCCGTGAGGCCCCCCGCGGGAGCGAAGGCCGACCCCAACGCGCTAACGCTTGCGAACCGCGACCATCTGGTGAACGAGTTGCGGCGATTCAGGCCAACCCCGGTTAGGACGGCCGCTCTTCTGGCGCTGTACATGGGTCTTCGCGTCGGCGAGATTGCCGCCCTGCAATGGGGCGACGTCGATTTTAAGCGCAAGGAGATAGACGTTCACGCGGCTATCGGCCAGGGCAAGGGCGCGACCTACAGGAAGGGCACCAAGAGCGAGGCGTCAAACAGGCGTCTGCCCATCCCCGAATCGCTCATGGCGCCGCTTAAAGAGCGCCGTGCTCTCATGCGCGGGCACCTTGCGTCGGCGGGCGTGAGGCTCAACGCCGACGAGTTTGCGCGCCTCTACGTGGTGGGCACCATCGAGGGCGCCTACAAGAACCCCAACTACATAAGCAAGGAGTGGCGCGTGCTGGCCGAGAACCTGGGTCTTACCGGCACCAAGGGCAGGATTGCCACGTTCCACGATCTGCGACACACGTTCGCGACCGTGGCCGTCGCCAACCACGTTGACGTGAAGAGCGTGCAAAGCTACCTCGGGCACGCGTCGGCGGCTATGACGCTCAATGTTTACGCCGATGCGGACGAGGACGCGAAGAGGCGCGCGGCCGAGGCCATGGACGGGGCGCTGAACCCCGACAACCACGAGAGCGAGCCGCCGGAGGGCGACATGCCCGACATTACCGTGATTCGCACGGCGTAGCGGGCGCAAGGCGGAGGATTGGAGCAGGAGAACGATGCAGGAAAAGGATAAGGACGGGGCCGAAGCTTCGAAGAAGAGCAATCTCACGTTTCGATTGCCAGTAACCGGGCATAAGCGGTTCATTACGCCTGATGGGAGGTTGGATACAGGGTGGAACGAAGGTCGCCTCGTGTACGCGATGTTCTTTCCCGATAGGGCCGATGCGGCTACGCACAAGGTGTACTCAGTGCGAGAGCGACCCAACATCCCCAAGATGTGCGTCTGGCGGCAGCTCGACACCGTGGACGGCGACGCCCTGTTTGACGCCATAACGCGAGCCGCCAGGAAGATGAAGAGGGAGACGGGCATCGACTTGTACGACTACGTGAGGGGCACGGTCGTGATCCCCGATGTTGCGAATCAGAACGTTTCCGAACCAGTCGCCGATGTAACTGATAGGACCATCAGGGATTGCATCAAAGCGAAAAAGGCCGAGGTCGTCCTGGCCGCCCTCGCCTACCTGAAAACTTCAATCAACGGGTTACGAGACGAGACGGGAGAGCCGATTGCGTGTGAGTACACGCCCACGGACGAGGAAAGCCTTGAAGCGGTGAAGCAGTTTGTAGGCGACCTTCTGGAAGGCTTATTCGATTGCGGCTACAAAGAGCCGGCGGCAACGGTCGTATCGTTTCTCGAAGTCGTGTTTAAAAGCATCGAGCTAGGGCGTCCTAGCGAGGCCATCGCCGACGACATGGTGCGCACCGTCGTCGATGCGGTGGACGCAAACGTGCTTGCCTACAAGAAAATGCTTTGGAGGTTGGAGGCCGAGCGCGAGAAGGCGATGGGCGTCACCCTTCTTCCGCCAGACGACTACGACTGGCCTTTCGAGGACGTCGGCGGCATACGGCGCCCCCAGATGCTATAGCGGCATGCATCCACAACATCCACACATTTGGTTTGGGGAAATCTTTCGCCCCCTAAACTTCCCCAAACCCGAAAACATGCCATCGCGGGTTTGCGTTTATCGCGTTTGGGGAAATCCAACCCGTGGATTGTTTCCCCAATGAGTAAACCCCGATCACCGTGCCTGTTCGGAACTCGGAGTGCGTAAAGTTGCGGTGCTATCCTCATGCCGTAATCAGGCGAACGAGAACGGATGTTCGCCTAAGACATGAGAAGGGATTATCGCAATGGATAATCAAGAACGAAACACCGCCATCCTATCCCCCGTCCCGCCCCGCGGGTTCGAAGGCCAGGAGCCGCCCACCATGGACACCAAGGAGGCGGCGTGGCTCCTGTCGTGCTCTGTGAAGCACGTGCGCGACCTCTGCGAAACCGGCGAGCTGAAAGCGGCGCGCGTGGGCAAGCTGTGGCGCATCAACCGCGCCCAGGTGTACGCCATCGCCGGCATCGAAGGGGAGGTGGTCGCCTAATGGAGAACACCTTCAAAGAAGGCCCCGACATGCTGCAACATGCCGAGGCCGGTTCGGGGGACTGCATCGAATCTATCCCGCCTCAAAATAGCACACGGAGCGGCAAGCCGGCGAGGGAATTCACGCCGGAACAAATCAAAGCGGCTAAACGCCGCATCGCGCTCTACCAAACCTGGCGGCGCATCAACGGGCAAGCCTACCGCTACGCCGAGCGCCTGGCCCTCGAAGAGGCCGCGAACAAGCGGCGCGTCTCCGGGCAATGGCTCGTTGCTCAAATCAGGGCGAAGGACATTGTGGACGATCAGGGGAACCCCTGCCGCCCGAACAACGACTACGCGCCCCTGATCGTGCGCGATCTTATTGCAAAGCATCCCGAGATCGCGAACCTCGTTGAGCGCCGCACGGCCGTGTACGACCGTTTGCTGGCGACCGGCGGTGATGCCGAATGACGGCCGGACTGGCGATGTGCCGCGGCGCAATGGACGTGGTGCGCCTCATCGGGGCGCCCGTGTTCCCCTGCAAGGCCGGCGGCAAGCAGCCCGCCACGGCGCACGGCTGCAAGGACGCCACCGACGACCCCGAGCGCATCGGCGCGTGGTGGCCGGAGGGCGGCGACCTCAACGTGGCCATGGCCACCGGCGGCGTCGTGGTTATCGACTTCGACGACCACGGCGCCGAGGGCGGGCCGTGCGGCTTCGACCACCTTGCGGAGTGGGAGGCCGACCATGCGCCGATCAACCGCGAGACCGTGCGCGTCAGGTCCGGCCGTGGGCGCGGCGAGCATTGGTATTACCGCGCGGCCCCCGGCGAGACCGTCAGGAACTCAACGGGCGGCGATACGGGCGTGGACGTGCGCGGCGAGGGCGGCTACGTGCTCGTGCCGCCGAGCATTCACCCGAGCGGCGAGCGGTACCGCTACGTTAGAGGGCACGATCCCGAGCGCGCCGACGTAGCGCCGCTGGGCGATGCGGAGCGGGCGTTCATAGCCCATCTGCAAGCCGGCGGGCGCCGGCCGGGAGCTGGCGGCAAGGTCGCCGTTGGCGGCAGGAACAACGCCCTCTTCATGGCCGGCATACGCGCGCAGAAGGCGGGCCTTCCCGACGGGGACGTGGAGGCGATGATGCGGGCCGAGAACGCCGGGCGGTTCGCCGAACCCCTGCCCGAACGGGAGGTGCGGCGCGCCATCGACTCTGTTCTGTCTTACGAGAAGGGGGCGAGCGGCGACCTCGTGCAGATGTTCCGCGAACGCGGCGTGGGCCAGGGCGACATGAACGACAAGGAGCTGGCGCGCCTGTTCGCGGATTGGACGCGCGGCGTGCTGGCCTACTGCCCGGACGCGCCCGAGGGCCGAAAGGGCGCCGGGACGTGGCTCTCTTACGACGGGAGGCACTGGGCGGCTACCGGGGCCGAGCAGCTGGCCGAGCTGCATTTGAAAAAGTTCATCGACGGGCTGGCGGGTTACGTCGGCATGGTGGCGGACGACAAGGCCCGCCAGGACATGTACAGGGGCGTGGCGCGCTACCAAGGCTACAGGGCGCGGCAGAACGTCCTTGCGGACGCCAAATCGGAGCTGGCGACGCCCTGGGCGCGGTTCGACCGGAACCCGCATCTTCTCAACGTGGAGAACGGCACCATTGACCTGTCGGGCGCGCCCGCTTTCAAGGCGCACGACCCCGCCGACCTCATAACGAAGCTTGCGCCCGTGCGATACGATCCCGACGCGAAAGCCACCGAGTTCGAATCGGCGGTGGCCAGGGCGATGCAGGGTGACGTGTCGCTGATCGAGTACCTTCAAAAGCTGTTCGGCAAGGCGGTGGCCGGCGACGCATCAGACGACTGCATGCACATGTTCGGGGAGCGGCCGCGCGCCGGCAAGGGCACGGTAACGGCCCCGTTGCTCGAACTCCTGGGCACGGGCGCGGACGGCTACGCGAGGCCCGTGCAGCCCGAGACGCTGGCGCTTCGCAGCTTCGCGGACGGCGGGAGGGCGTCGGGCGACCTGGCGCGGCTGGCGGGCGCCAGGCTGGCCGTAATGACCGAGCCTAACAAGGGCATGGAGTTGGACGCCGAGCGCGTGAAGCAGCTCACGGGCGGCGACCTCGTGACCGCCCGCTACCTCTACGGGAACGACTTTTCTTTTCGCTTCTCCGGCGTGATCGTCATGCAGGCAAACAATTTTCCCGAGATAAGCGACCCGAGCGTGTGGGACTCCGGGCGCGTGCGCGTGGTCCCGTTCGACGCCTCGATCCCGCCGGACGAGCGGGACGCCGGGCTGAGGGCGCGGCTGTGCGAGCCGGAGATCCTGTCGGGCGTGCTCAACTGGGCGCTTCGCGGCGTGGGGCTGTACCGTGATCAGGGGTTCGAGCCGCCCGAGGCAGTGCGCGACGCGACAATGGCCTACCAGGCGCGTTCGGACATGCTCTCCAAATTCCTGGCCGATTGCACGGAGCAGGAGAGCGGGGCGCTAACGACCATGGCCGACCTGAAAGCCAGGTACGAGCAATGGTGCGTCGCCGATGGGCGCAACGGGGTGAGCAAAAGCGAGTTCGCCGGGAAAGTGCGGGCGCGACTGCCGTTCAGGAAGACGGCGACCATAGACGGCGACACGAAGCGCAACGTGGTTGTCGGTGTCCGTTTGCGGTAACTAGATGCGCCCAGACGCGCCGGTGTGCAAAATGTGCATCTCTAAACCTTCTCTCTATAAAAATTCCTATAGGGGAAAAGTTATGGGATGCACAAAATGCACACCCGACGCCGGAAGCGAAACAACCACCGCGAAAACGACCATTTCGAAGGAGATACCATGCCCGATCTGTATTGCCCGATCACGTTCGTTGGCGGAACCCCCGGCATCTGCACGAAGCAGTGGGGCGGGGCCGTCTGCCGCAACTGCCCTTGCGACTCGCTTGCGAGAATCGCCGACGAGCTGCACGCCCTGGGCGACGTCGCGAACGCCGACGGGACGAGCGAGGCGATCGCGGGCGGCTTGTGCGAGGTCGCCGAGGCAATCGCCTACGCGAAAGGGGAAGACTGTTAGAGGCCATAAACCTATACATGTATAGGATACAAGCGCCCGCGTGACGCATGCCATTAGGTTTCAGAACATCTAGCGAAAGGACATTCGCATGTTGGACAACACGGACATTGAATCGCTGGCGGAATCCGCCGCGTTCCTGCGCGACCGCATGGAGAAGATGCGCGGCAAGATGGGGCCGATGGGCGTAACCGGATCAGAGCATTTGGAAAAACGCTACATGGCTCTGTCCGCGGAGTACCGGCGGACGATCGCGCAAATGGATGTGGCGGAGGGGCGGGAACGAGCCTGACCACTGCCGGCCCATCATGGAGCATTCCGAGCGGCGAAGCTAGACGACCAAGTACGCGGGGGTATCGAAAACGGGGCCTTAGAACGCGTCTGACGGCTCCGCAGGATGCGCTCTAAGGGGCGGCGCGGTTTTATGGGGAAATTATCCATCGGGGGTATTGGCCCTCGTGCGTGGGTGGCTGAGCGCGAGCGCCGTAAAAAAAGCCCCCGCCACTGCACCGAAGTGCCGGGACCGAGAGCGACCGCGCATCGGATGATGAGATAGCTAAAGGGAGGGCGCTTGCGATTGTCGTGTATCCCCCGGCGGTCCCCGCCCCGCGCTGAAAAAGGGGTGTTTGGGGTGCTGGGGGACTGCGAGACGGCGACCGGGCACGAGGGGGCGAGGGGCCGGCAGGAGCCGGCGCCCGCATGAGAAAGAACGGAGCAAAAGTAAATGGCCGAGCGAAAGAACGACAACATGATTGAGCACGCGTTCGAGCATCCGGAGTTCGGAACGCTAAGGGTGTACGAGTCGCCGGACGGGCGCGTGTCATTCAACCTGGAAGACGTGGCGCGGGTACTGGGGCTGACGCCGGAAGAGGCGGCCGAGCTTGCCGGCCCCGAGAACGTCGGGAGCGCGGCGCCGGTGAGCACCATAGAGGACGTGAGGGCCTTCGACGCCCTGATTGAGGCGCTGTAAGAGCGCGAGCACGCGAGCATGAGCGGCTAGATCGCGGGCGACAACCGCCGACTATCCAAAGTCCCCTTCCCATTACGTAGTAATGGAAGGGGGCTTTGCCGTATTTCGGGACGGGTTTTCAAAATTTCGCCGCACGAAAGATTAACTTCCCGCGCCGGTCCCACATGGGCGGCGCTGTCGGATGGAGTAGGGGGGGGCGGCATCCGACGGTGCCCCTACGGTTGCCGGTAGCCGGGTTACTGCCCGGTTCGCCCCAAGCATGTTGTCATTTTGTTGTCATGCGTGTTGTCAAACCGTGACAACACGGCCGAAAAACAAGAAAGGTCAGGAGCCATAAGCCCCTGACCTGCGGAAACGAAGTGGTGGGCCGTGTGGGACTCGAACCCACGACCTTAGGATTAAAAGTCCTCTGCTCTACCAACTGAGCTAACGGCCCGGCACGGGCACCGGGTGCCTATGCGCAACGGCTATTGTATCGGTGCCTTTACGTGAGGTCAATGAAGGTTTTATCCAGAACGGGCAGAGTCCGAGCGCAGTCCATGGCCGGAGCCCTACAATCTGCTGAAACACTAGCGCGTGATGGAGTGCCGCCGCGCGGCCCGCTGCCCGTCGGCTCGCCGTCTGGGAAGCCGACCTGCCGCCGTATCGGCAGCCGCCCCGTCGCTTGCTCGCGCGCACAACAGGAAGGAACACCTATGCCTACAGGTCGCAGACACGCCGGTGGCTACACGCTCACCAAACCGGTCTACTTCATCGGCTTCATGGGCGCCGGCAAAACGAGCGTCTCCCAGTACTTGGCCCTCACGCTGGGCCTTGCATCCCTTGACGCCGACGAATATCTCGAACTGCTCGAAGATCGCGTCATCGCCGACATCTTCGCCGAAGACGGGGAAGACGCCTTCCGCGACCTCGAGACCCGCTATCTGAAGGAAATCTCCGAACGCTCGCCTCGCCTGATCGGCTGCGGCGGCGGCGTGGTCAAGCGTGCGCAAAACGTCCGCATCATGAAGGAGCACGGCTACGTGGTCTATCTGGGCGTCACGGCCGACGAAGCCGCCGCCCGCATCCCCAACACCGATTCGCGCCCCCTCTTCAAGAACCTCGACGTCGCGCGCAAGACCGTGGCCGAACGCGAGCCCCTCTACGAGGCCGCGGCCGACGTCTACGTGTCCACCACGGGCCGCGAGGTCCCCGAAATCGCCGACGAAGTTCGCGACCGTCTCCTGGAAAGTGGAGTTTTGGTCAAGGAATCGTAAGACCGCCCGCCGTAGGCGAAAGGCGTTACAATACGCAACTGGAGCAATTCGAGCGACACGGATGCACATGCTTCCGCGCCGCTCGTTTTTTCGGAGTGCAGATGTTCGCACGGGCAACGCTTCTACCCCGTATTCTGCCGCATAGTGCTAGGCGCCGTTCGACCGCCTGTTCGCCCGAAGGTATCGGGCGAAAGTGGGCTCTCTGGGCCCTTTCTCTATGTGGGTAGAAACCGCATCGGCGCCGAGTAACTGCTGTTTCGCTTAACGGAGGAACTTTTTTGAGCAAGCAAGATGTCATCGAGCTCGAGGGCAAGGTCATTGAAGCCCTGCCGAACGCCATGTTTCGCGTGGAACTCGAAAACGGCCACGAGATTCTGGCTCACATTTCCGGCAAGATGCGCATGCACTACATCAAAATCCTGCCGGGCGACCGCGTAACGGTCGAGCTTTCCGTATACGACCTCGAACGCGGCCGTATCACGTACCGCTTCAAGTAGGCAGCAATTCCGCGCAAGCCGCTGCGCGCCTGTTGGAAAGCAATCACCTGCGGCTGGGTGTGCATATAGGCTAACCACACATACCGAAAGGAAGATTGATATGAAGGTACGTCCTTCGGTCAAGAAAATGTGCGACAAGTGCAAGATCATCCGACGCCACGGCAAGATTTACGTGATCTGCGAAAATCCGCGTCATAAGCAGCGTCAGGGCTAGAGAAAGAGGAAGAAAGAATATGGCACGTCTTGTTGGTGTCGACCTCCCTCGCGATAAGCGCATTGAAGTCGGCTTGACCTACATCTACGGCATTGGCGCTACGACCGCCAAGAAGATCCTCGCCGAGACCGGCGTCGATCCCGACATCCGCGTTCGCGACATCTCCGAAGAAGATCTTTCCAAGATCCGCGACTACATCAACGAAAACCTCACGGTGGAAGGCGACCTCCATCGCGAAGTCAACCAGAACATCAAGCGCCTTATGGAAATCGGTTGCTACCGTGGCCTGCGTCATCGCAAGGGCCTGCCCGTTCGCGGTCAGCGCACCCACACGAACGCTCGTACCCGCAAGGGTCCGCGCAAGCAAATCGGCGGCAAGAAGAAGTAGGGGTAACCAGTGGCTCAGAAGAAAAACGTGCGCACCCGCATCAAGCGTTCCGAGCGTAAGAACGTCACGACCGGTGCCGCGCACATCAAGTCTACGTTCAACAACACCATCGTGAGCATCACCGACTCTCAGGGCAACGTGATTTCCTGGCAGTCCGCCGGCACCGTGGGTTTCAAGGGCTCCCGTAAGTCCACCCCCTTCGCCGCGCAGATGGCCGCCGAAGCAGCCGCCAAGACCGCTATGGAGCATGGCCTGAAGAAGGTTTCCGTGTTCGTCAAGGGTCCCGGCTCCGGCCGCGAAACCGCTATCCGCTCGCTGCAGGCTGCCGGCCTGGAAGTTTCGAGCATCCAGGATTGCACGCCCATCCCGCACAACGGTTGCCGTCCGGCCAAGCGTCGTCGCGTTTAACTGAAAGGATTTTGAATTATGGCAGTGAACAGGACTCCGGTTCTGAAGCGTTGCAGGCAGCTCGGCATTGACCCTGTCGTCCTCGGTTATTCCGGCAAGGAATCCAAGCGCCAGCCGAACCGCCGCCGCAAGGAAAGCGAATACGGCATGCAGCTTCGCGAGAAGCAGAAGGCCAAGTTCATCTACGGCGTGCAGGAAAAGCAGTTCCGCGGCTACTTCCGCCGCGCCAAGAGCATGCCCGGCATCACCGGTGAAAACCTCATGGCTATCCTCGAATCCCGTCTGGACAGCATCGTCTTCCGTCTGGGCTTCGCTCGCACCCGCAAGGAAGCCCGTCAGACCGTCACGCACGGCCACATCACGGTGAACGGCAAGCGCGTCGACATCCCGTCCTACCGCGTGCGTCCCGGCGACCTGATCGCCGTGGCTCCCAAGGCCAAGGACCTGCTCGTCATCAAGAGCGCCCTCGTGAGCAACGAGCGCGTGCAGGTTCCCGCGTGGCTCGAAGTCGACATCGAAAAGCTGCAGGGCAGCGTGCTCTCTCTTCCGACCCGCGATCAGATCGACTTGGACATCAACGAACAGCTGATCGTCGAACTTTACTCCAAGTAGAACATCTCGCGGCTTTTTAGGAGGCTTACAACATATGACAGAGTTCATGAGGCCTACGATTACCACGGAAGAAATCAGCGATACCGCTTCTCGCTTTACCGTCGAGCCGCTCGAGCGCGGTTACGGCTACACGCTGGGCAACTCTCTGCGCCGCGTGCTGCTCAACTCGCTCGACGGCGCCGCCGCGACCGCCATCCAGATCGATGGCGTGCAGCACGAGTTCACCACGGCTGAAGGTGTCATCGAAGACATCACCGACATCGTCCTCAACGTGAAGGGCCTCGTGTTCAGCACGTTCATCGACGATGCCACCGAAGCCACCGCGCACGTGTCGGTCGAAGGCCCCTGCACGGTGACCGGCGCCGACCTGGAAGTTCCGACCGAGTTCACCCTGGTGAATCCCGAGCACGTCATCGCCACCGTCGCCGACGGCGGCCAGCTCGATATGACGATCCGCATCGGTGTGGGTCGCGGCTACGTCGTCGCCGACCGCAACAAGCGCACCGAGGACCCGATCGGCATCATCCACGTCGATTCGCTGTTCTCGCCCGTGCGCCGCTGCGCGATCAACGTGTCGAACACCCGTGTGGGCCAGAGCACCGATTACGACAAGCTCGAGCTCGAGGTTGAAACGAACGGCGCCATCACGCCCGTCGACGCGGTGTGCCAGGCGGCCAACATCATCAACCAGTACATGGGTGCGTTCCTCGCCCTCAACGAAACGGAAGAAGAGGAAGGCGAAGAAGCGCCGGCCTCGATTTTCGCTCCCGAAGGCGAAGAGACCAACGCCGAGCTCGACAAGCAGATCGAGGACCTCGACCTTTCGGTCCGTTCCTACAACTGCTTGAAGCGCGCGGGCATCCATTCGGTGCGTCAGCTGGTCGAGTACTCGGAAAACGATCTGCTCAACATCAGGAACTTCGGTGCGAAGTCCATTGAAGAAGTGAAAGACAAGCTCATTTCCATGGGCCTCAACTTGAAGCAATAGGAGAAACCAATGAGACACTACAAGAAAGGTCGTAAGCTCGGTACCGACGCCGCGCATACCAAGGCCATGAAGAAGAGCCTGGTTGCCGCGCTGTTCACCAACGACCGCATCAAGACGGTCGAGGCTCGCGCCAAGGAAATTCGCCCCGATGTCGATCGCATCATCACCTGGGCGAAGAAGGGCGACCTGCATTCTCGCCGTCTGGCCATCGCCAAGCTGGGTGACAAGGAACTCGTCCGCGAGATCTTCGAGAAGGTCGCTCAGGGTCAGTTCGCCGACCGTCAGGGCGGCTACACCCGCATCATGAAGCTCGGCAACCGCAAGGGCGACAACGCTTCCATCGTCATCATGGAGCTCGTCACCGAACCGGTGCAGAAGAAGGCCAAGAAGGAAGCTGCTCCCGTCAAGGAAGAAGCTCCCAAGGCCGAAGAGGCTGTGGAAGAGGCCGCTGAAGGCGCTGCTGAGGAAGCTGCCGAAGCTGCCGACGACGCCAAGGTCGAAGAGGCTGCCGAAGCCGAAAAGAAGGCCGAGTAGGCCGGAAGCGCTTGCGCTTGCTTTTTGAAACGGAGGTCGTGCATGCGGCCTCCGTTTTTTGTATTTCATCGGGGATGCTAAAGAGCGCGTCCCCGCAACGGCCGAAAGGAGCGCGGCGTGGCGCTGAACGCTGCGGCATACGTACCGGGAACAACCCGCGTCCATCGCGCCGACCCGCGCGCCAAGGTGGTTCTGCTCTTCGTGTACTCGCTCGCTCTCTTTTGGGTGAGCTCCTGGCCGGGAATGGCTCTGTTCGCGGGGGAGGCATGCCTGGTGTGGGCGGCAGCCCGCATACCCGTGCGCCCGGCCCTGCGGCAAACGGTTGCCGTGCAGATTCTGGTGGCCTTTACCCTTGTGGCTAACGCGTGCGCTCCCGCGGGCTTCACGCTGGCGGGGCTGGATCGGGGCTGCTTTTTCGGCGCCCGCATCGTCGTGCTCGTGATGGCGTCCTTCTGTCTTACGGTGACGACCTCGTCGACGGCGCTTTCGCAAGCGCTTGAAGACCTCCTGTCTCCCCTGGCACGTCTGCGGGTGCCTGTGCGCGACGTCGCTGCCGTCGTTTCGGTGGCCCTTCGCTTCATTCCCCAGATCCTCGACGAGTATTACGCCTCCCGCGAAGCGCTCGAAGCCCGTGGCGCTCGTTTCGCAGGGGGAGGGGTACGCGCGGCGGTGCGGGCGTGGCAGTCCCTTTTCATCGGCTTGTTCATCCGTTTGTTCAGACGGGCTGCTACGCTTGCCACCGCCTTGGAAGTCCGCTGCTACGGGGCGGTTCCCATGCCCACGCGATTGCATCCGCTTCCGGCTGCGCCCTTTCAATGGGCGGCGGCTCTTGCTTGCGTCGCGGCTCTGATAGCGGTCGCCGCTCTTCTGTGAACGGGTGGGACAACGGGGACGGAGGGTGTCGTCCCATGTGGGACGACACCCTCCGTCCCCGTTGTCCCAGGACACACCGTCGGGGTTGTGTGCCAAAGAATGCCAATCTCTTGGGGAGCTCGGTTTCCGCCCCCCCCATTTTCTCCTGTATGAGGGACCTTAAGGCGTTTATCTGGGGTGATTTTCGCGCTGATTTTGCGACACATGTCCAAGTCTGCCTAAAAATTACCTCAATCGCCGAAGGTTGACCGACACATATGACAGTTAAATGTGAAGGGATGGTAAAATAATCACGTAACCCTTGACGGCGCGGCCGATACGTGATTTTCGCAATCGTTGCCGCGTGGAGCCGTTGGTGAGCGTTCCGGCGCGAAAGTCGTCCATCGCGACGGGGGGGGAATGCGCTGACCGCTCGCTTACACGGCCTGCAAGGTTGTGAAGCTGGTGGGCGCTCGCGCGCCCATGCGAGAAAGGGGCGTGCAGATGAAAGGCGAAATTCACCTCTTGCTTACGCGGTCGCTGAGAGGAGGGGCGGCTGTTCTCTTCGCGCTGTTCGCACTCCTTGCGTGCGCGTGGCTGCTGCCGACGGCAGCTTACGCCGCCGAAGAAGCTTCCCAGCCCGCTGTGGGCAAAACCCTTACCGCGAACGGGGACGGTACCTACAACCTCACCCTTTCGGTCGCGGGCCGTTCGAGCTCGTCGCAAGAGAATTCGAACGCCAACGTCGTCATCATCTTCGATACTTCGGGGTCAATGGACGAGGCGGCGTACACCAAGCAATACCTCCCTGTGAACGACTACAACACGCAGAACCGGTACGGTTTGGTCGATGGCGCCTACGTGCCGCTCACCTACAGCTATCGGACGGGCGCGTTTTATGTGAGCGGCACCCTGCAACGCTATGACGGCCAGCGCTATCGCCTTGTGCAGCAACAGCAGGGCACGCGCATGTCGAACGCCAAGGCGGCGACCAACGCGCTCATCGAAAGCCTTCTTTCCAACAACACCGCGGACCACCCCGATGCGGTCGAAATCTCGATGGTCAATTTCTCGAGCACGGTCAACAGCGTGACCGACTGGACCACCAACGAGTACGCCCTCGTCACGCAGGTTGACGGTTACCGCGCCAGCGGGGGCACCAACTGGGAGGCCGCCCTTTCGCGCGCGAAGGCCCTGGCAGACACCAAGGCCCAGGCCCAACCCGATGAAGCCACCTACGTCGTCTTCGTATCCGACGGCAACCCCACCTTCCGCAACAGCCGCCTGGGCGGTAACGATTGGAACGACACCTACGGCGTGTGGGGCACGGGCAACTCCGACCCCAACGGCCGCAACTTCGACGCTGCCAAAGCTATGGCAGACGAAATCGTCGGTGCTGGCTACCAGCTCTATACGGTGAACGCCTTCGGCGACGCCGAAAACATGCAGAACCTGGGCGGCACCTACCAGAGCGCCGAAGATCCCGCCGCGCTCACGGCGGCCTTCAACGAAATCGTCAACCGCATCACCAACGCGGTCGTCTTCTCGAACGTGAAGGTGACCGATGCCCTTACCGAACTCACGTCGACGGCCCTGAACGCCGACCCTGCGTCTTTCACCTATACCAAGGACGGGACGGCCTGGCCCGATGCTCCCGCTGCAACCTACGCAGACGGTCGGGTCTCCTGGGACCTTTCGCGTGCAGGACAGCTCGAGCACAACGTGATCTATGCGGTGTCGTTCCGCGTGTGGCCCAGCCAGGAAGCGCTTGACCTTCGGGCCGAGCTTGCGGGCGGGCTGAAATCCTACGACAACCTCACCGCCGACCAGAGGGCGCAGATCGTCAAGATCGCCGACGGCTGGGGTCTGGCGACCAATACGCCTACGGGCAACGACGTGACCTACGACCAGGTATTCACGCGGACCTCGAAGAACGCTCCGGTGGATGACGATCCTCAGACCGAGGGCATCCAGAACGACGGCTATACCTTCACCCAGGCAGCCGACGGCACGTGGGTGGGCACCAAGATCGTGACGGGGACCGTAGCTTTGTCCAATCCCGACCCGCTGCCGCTTGCGAGCGCGCAGCTTCCCGTAGAAAAGCTCTGGAAGAACGACGTCGACACCCGTGCGGCTTCGGAAGTGACGCTGGACGTCACGCGCGACGGGCTCTCTTACACGAGCGTGAACCTTGACGACGCCAATTCCTACAAGGAGACTGCGACCGTCTCTGCGGGCCTTATGGCGGTGACCGCCGACGGCAGCTACGAGGTGCTCGAAGCCGGGCATGATTATACGGTTGTCGAACCGGCCGGTTTCGACGGCGGAGCATGGGAGTTCCGCGCGGAGGTTGTGCGTCCCATGATCGTGAACGGCACGCCCACCATGCTGGTCAAAACCGGTCAGGAAACGGGTTCCTACAAGATCGGCGATAGCTGGTATCAGACGGGCGCAGCCGGCGCATCGCTTGAGGCTCAGAACGTGCGCCGTTCGAGCCTGAGCTTGGCAAAGCTCGTCGATGACCGCACGGGCGGGGCGGCTCCGACGGATGTCGCCTTCTCTTACGCGATTGAGTTCAAGAGCCCCGAAGGCGCCGGCATCGTGTTTTCCGTGCGCGATGCCAACGGCCAGCCTGCGACGGTTGAAACGAGCGCAAAAGACAACGGCGACGGAACCTACGCGATCGAAAGCGGTTCCCCATTCGTCTTGAAGCTGAAGGCCAACTGGACCGTGGTCTTCGAGAGCTTGGCAAGGGGCACCGAATTCTCGATCGTGGAAACCGGTATGCCCGAAGGCTTCAGCTTCGAGAAGATGGAAGCCACCAATGGGACGCCGACGAACGCGACCGATGTTCAGCAGGGCCTGAAGGGCACGATCGGTGCGGCCGATACGGCCTACGCGATCGCGAGCGTGAATAGCTTCGACAGCGTGACGCTTTCGGGCGATACGGCTCTGAAAGTCACCAAAGAGGTAACGGGTCGCCCGGCGACCGAAGCCTTCGGCTTCGAGCTTGCCGCAGGCGATGACGCTACGGCTGTGGCCGTGAAAGCGGGTACGGTGACGATGGGCGCCACGACTGCTGCGACCGGCGACAAGATGGTCGACGGCGAAAAGCAGACGCTGAACTTTGGCGACGTCACCTTCTACCGGGAAGGCACCTACACCTTCACGGTGCACGAGACCAACGCGCAGGCACCTGCCGGTTGGACCTACGATACGGGCAACAAGACCATCACGGTCACCGTTGCCAAGGACAACGGCAAGCTGAAGGCGACCGTCGAGGGCAACAACCCCACGGTGACCAACGCCTATGCGGTGAAGCCCACCACGGCGCAGATCGAGGTGCGCAAGGACCTGGTGGCCCCCGACGGCGAAACGCCGCCCGACGTCACGGGCAAGTTCACCTTCACTTTGCAGGCGGTTGACGGGGCTCCTATGCCCGAGGACGTTGACGATCAGGGCGTCGCGAGGGTGACGTCGCCGAAGGCCGGCGACTCCACGACGTTCGGTGCCATCGAATACACCAAGCCCGGCGTCTACACCTACCTGATGAACGAAACGGGTTCGGTGGAGGGCGTCACCAACGACCCCAACGTCAACAAGCGCATCACCGTCGATGTGACCGATAAGGGCGACGGCACCCTGTCGGCGGTCGTCAACGGCGGCGAGACCATCGTCTTCACCAATTCCTACGACGAGGCCGCCGTCGTGATTCCCGTGACCAAGGTGCTTGAGGTGCCCAAAGGCTTTGCCGGCCCCCAGAGCATCAAGGGCGCATACGCCTTCACGTTCGAGGCGTCATCGGCCGGTGCTCCTCTGCCTGCGGATGCCGTCGGCGGCAAGGTCGTGAAGACCAACCCGGCCGACAACGGCGGCACCGAGCTCTTCGGACCGATTGTGTTCAAGAGCGAGGGAACCTACCGCTACAAGGTGACCGAGTCCGGCACGGTTGCCGGCGTGACCAACGACGCCGCTGCCGAAAAGATCGTGACGGTAACGGTTGCGAAGGATAACGACGGCAAGCTTGCGGCCTCCTGGGAAGTGGCCGACGGTACTAACGCGGCTGCTGACCCCAATCAAGCCGTGCGCTTCACGAACACATACAACAGCATCACGCCCGTCGAGGTGACCATTCCGATTGCCAAGACGGTACGGGCCGCTGACGATGCGGTAGTGCCTGCGTGGGAGTACACCTTCACGCTGGCCAACGCCGACGGCGTCACGGTCGACACCCAGACCATCGCGGGCGACCGCAACGCGCGTTCGGGCCAGGGCGCTTTCAAGGGGCTCAGCTTCGATGCGCCCGGCACCTACACCTACAAGGTGACTGAATCGGGCACCGTGGCCGGCATCACCACCGATCCCACGCCGGTGATCGTGACGATCGAGGTCGTCGATGCGGGCGATGGCACGCTTACGGCGACGACCAATGCCAACCAGGGCGCAACGGCTGCCTTCTGGAACGACTACGAGACCACGCAGCTCGATGTGGCCAAGCAGTGGGCGGGCGACGACGAGCTCACGGAGCTGCGCCCCGACCACGTGACCTTCCGCCTGCTTGAAGACGGCGTCTTCAAGGGCAAGGCCATAGCGCTTACGTCCGACACAGGCTGGGCGGGCAGCTTCTTCAACCTGCCGGTCTACAGCGATTCCGCCAAGCAGCATACGATCGGCTACACGATCGAAGAAGAGCCGGTCGCCGGCTACACGGGCAGCTACGACGCTAAGGTCGACGTGGGCAAGATCACCAACACGATCGATACGGGCAGCCTGAAGCTGACCAAGAAGGTGACCGCCGCCGACGGTCTGACGGCGCCCGATGCGACGTTCTCCTTCACGATTACGCTCGACAAGAAGATCTCCGGCGTCTTCAGCGGCACGGCGTTCGTCGACGGCGTGGCCACGGTTGACTTGCGCGGCGGCGAGTCCCGGACGTTCGAAGGCCTGCCGGCGGGTGCGAGCTACACGGTGACCGAGAACCCGGTGGATGGCTTCAGGGCCACGGCAGAGGGTGATACGGGCACGATCGAGAAGGGCGAAACGGCCACGGCCGTCTTCACCAATAACTATGCGGTAACGCCTGCCACAGCCACGATCTTCGCGGCCAAGAACCTGGTGGTGCCGCCCGGCCTTGCCGGCCCGGCTGCCGATAAGGTGAAGGGCGCCTTCACGTTCACGCTCGCCGCGGTCGATGGCGCGCCCCTGCCCAAGGGCGGCACGACCGTCACCAATACCGACGGCGCGGCGACGCCCGTCGCCTTCGGTGAGATTTCCTACACCAAGCCCGGCACCTACACCTACCACGTGACCGAAGCGGGCGCTCTTGACGGCGTGACCAACGAAGCTGTCGAAAAAACCGTCACGGTGACGGTAACCGACAACCATGACGGCACGCTTACGGCTGTGAGCTCCGCTCCCGAAGCCGCTCCGGTGGTCTTCACCAACACCTACGCCGCGAAAGGCACCTTCGCCGAAGCCCTGATCAAGAAGACGGTCGAGGCTACGGGCGACGCCTGGGCGGGCGAGAGCGGCAAGACCTTCGCCTTCGCCATCGAGGCCGGCGCCAACGACGCCGGCGTGGCAACGCCCCTGCCCGAGAAGGCCACCGCCGAAGCGACCTTCACCAAGGCCGGCTCCGCGACCATCGACTTCGGAAAGCTGACGTTTACCGCGACCGGCACCTATCACTACACGGTGCGCGAGACGACTGCCTCGGGGGACGGCTGGACCTGCGACAACAGCGACCATGACATTACGATCAAAGTGACCGACAAGGGCGACGGCACGCTCGAGGCTGCGGTTGACGGCGGCGTTGCCACGATCACCAACACCTATGCGGCCGATGCCACGACGGCTACCATTGCGGTTGCCAAGAACCTGGTGGTGCCTGCGGGCTTTGACGGCCCGGCTGCCGATAAGGTGAAGGGCGCCTTCACGTTCACGCTCGCCGCGAAGGACGGCGCGCCCCTGCCCGCCGACGGCACGACCGTCACCAATCCCGATGGTACGGGCACGGCGGCAACCTTCGGCGCAATCGCGTTCACCGCTCCGGGCACCTATACCTACACGGTTGCCGAATCCGGCTCCCTCGCCGGCGTGACCAACGACGCCGCTGCAGAAAAGACGGTGACGGTGACGGTGACCGACAATGGTACGGGCGGCCTCGTTGCGGAAAGCTCTGCCACGACCGACAATCCGGTCGTCTTCACCAACACCTACGCCGCGGATCCCGTTGAAACCACGGGCCTTATCAAGGTGCAGAAGCAGCTGACGGGCCGCGATTGGATGAGCGGTGACGCCTTCGCCTTCGCGCTCGCCGCGAAGGACGGCGCGCCCCTGCCCGCCGAAACCACGGTGACGGCGACGGGTCCCGATGCGGTTGCCTTCGGCGCCATCACCTACACCAAGCCGGGTGCCTATTCCTACACGGTGAGCGAGCAGGCGGGGATCATTCCAGGCGTCGCCTATAACGAACACGCACAGACCGTTACGGTGCTCGTGACCGACAATGCGGAAGGCAAGCTGGTTGCCCAGGTGGCCTACGGTACCGATGCCGATGCGGCGGTGTTCGAAAACACCTACACGCCGGCGACAACCACGGCGGCCTTCTCCTTCACCAAGGTGCTGAACAACGCTGACATCGCGGACGGCGTCTTCAACTTCGAGCTTTCTGCCAAGGACGGCGCGCCGCTGCCGGCAACGACCAACGCGGTCAACGACGCACGCGGCACGGTTGCCTTCGGTGCCATCACCTACACCAAGCCCGGCACCTACGTCTACACGGTGAAGGAAACCGCCGACGCCAGCCTGCCCTACACCTACGATACGCAGGTGAAGACGGTGACGGTGAACGTGGTCGATAACCCGGCAACGGGCACGCTCGAGGCTACGGTGTCCTACCCGGACGGCACGACCTTCACCAACACCTACACGGCCACGTCGGGCGAGACCGTCATCGAAGCGGCCAAGCTCGTCAACGGCCAGGCGCCTGAAGCGAGCGGTCTGTTCACCTTCACGATCACCGCCCAGGACGGCGGCGCCCTGCCGGCGCAGACCACGGTGACCAACGAGGGCGGCGTGGTGGCCTTCGGGCCGATCGTCTACGACGCGAGCATCTTCGCGGGCGCGGCGACCGAAGCGACGCCGGCCGATGCTGCGGCGACCAACGCGACTGCCGCGGATGCCGCGACTACCGACGAGAGGGCGGCCGGTGCTTCCGACGCCGCTGCGACGTCGGGCGCGGATGATGCCGCTGCCAAGAAGGAAACGACAGCTGGCAAAGACGTGGCGTCCAAGCCGGCGGCCACCGAGAGCGAGAGCTCTTCGGCCGATGCGGCGGGCGCCGATGACGAAGCGGCTGCCAAGGCCGGCGCCGCCGACAAGGCAAACGCTAACAAGGACGCCGACGACTCCGCAGCGTCTTCCGACGAAGGCGCGGCTGCAGCCAAGGATGCCAAGGCTTCGCTTCTCGCTGAAACTGCCGATGCGGCCGAAGGTGATGCGTCTGCTCCCGCGGCTCCCGTGCAGGTGGGTCCCGACGGCAAGCGCTACGTGGACTACCACTATACGATCGTCGAAGCCAAGGGCAATGCGGCCGGTTACGCCTACGACCCCGAAGCCAAGGTGGTGACGGTGCACGTGGTCGATAACGGCGACGGCACGCTCACGGCCACCCAGACCGGTACGGCGCCCGTCTTCAACAACACCTACGCGGCGGAAGGCACGGTTGCCATCACGGCCACCAAGGTGGTGGAAGGCCCCACGCAGCTGGGGAACCGCCAGTTCGAGTTCGGCCTGTTCGAGGGCGACACGCAGGTGGCGACGGCCTTCAACGACGCGAGCGGCACGGTGACCTTCAACGTCGACTACAAGCTTGCGGCGGTGGGCGACCACCTCTACACCATTCGCGAGATCGGCCCCGATGCGACCGGCTTCACGATGGACGGGTCGGCCAAGACGGTGCGCGTGACCGTAACCGATACGGGTGCGGGCACGCTCGAGGCGGCGGTGACCGAAGGCGCCGGTGCGACCTTCACCAATATCTACAAGCCCTACCCGACGGTGGCGACGATTACGGCCACGAAGGTGCTTGAAGGAGCCGACCTGACCGAGGGCGCTTTCGCCTTCCAGTTGGCCGACGAGAGCGGAGCCGTCCTGCAGACGGTGGCCAACGCTGCCGACGGCACGGTGGCCTTCGTGGTGCCCCTCGCCGAAACGGGAACCTTCACCTACACGGTGACCGAAGTCAATGCCGGCCAGGAAGGCATGGCCTACAGCGATGCAGCGCTGACCTACACGGTGACGGTGAAAGACGCGGGCGGTATGCTCGAAGCGTCGGTGACGGCGCCCGATGAGGCGGTCTTCACCAACGTCTACACGGCCCCGCCGGCCGATGAGGAGCCGCCGACTGAAGAGCCACCTGTTCCCACCGTTCCGGCTGACACTCCCGCAACCCCGACCGCAGGTCCCCACGCCCCCACGCCTGCGACCGGCGGCCCTGCGGCTACGACCCCGACCACGGGCGATGAGGCCCTGCCCTTTGCGGCAGGGGCCGCGGCACTCGCGCTAGCGGGTGCGGTCCTCGCGGCTATCGCACGCAAGAAGGGTAAGAACGGCAACAAGTAGCCGCAGAACGCAAGGGCCCGCTGGTTCGTCCAGCGGGCCCTTCGCGTGTGGGACGACGGGTGTGGGACGACGGGGACGGAGGGTGTCGTCCCATGTGGGACGACACCCTCCGTCCCCGTCGTCCCACACGAATCTAAAGCGCGGCCGTGAGCTGGTCGAGTGCGCGCGCAAGCACCGACCGCGGGCAGGCGATGTTGAAGCGGATGAAGCCCCGACCTGCCTCGCCGAACACGTAGCCCATGTCGAGCCAGAGTTTTGCCTTGCCTTCGACCAGTTCGGTAAGACCGGCGTCATCGAGGCCGAGCGCGCGGCAATCGACCCAGACCAAGTAGGTGGATTCCAGGGGCACCACGGCAAGCTGGGGTGCCCGGCGGGCCAAGAAATCGACCATGAACCGGTAATTGCCGTCGAGGTAGGCCTTCAGTTCCTCGAGCCACTCTTCGCCCTGCTCGTAGGCGGCGCGGGTGGCCACCAGTCCCAGGCAGTTGGGCTGGCTGTAGCCGGCCTGGGCCACGGCTGCGTCGAACCGCTCCTTCAGCTGCGGATTGGGAATAAAGATGTTCGAGGCCTGCAGGCCCGCCAGGTTGAAGGACTTGGTCGCGGCCGTGCATACGAGGCAGTTGTCGCGGAAAGCGGCACCCAACGTGGCGTAGACGGTGTGCGCAAAGCCGGGGCGGGCGAAGTCGGCGTGAATCTCGTCGGACACCACGAGCACCCCGTGCGCGTTGCAGATGGTTCCCAGGCGGCGCAGCTCGTCGGCCGACCATACGCGGCCCGCCGGGTTGTGGGGGTTGCAGAGTAGGAAGATCTTGGGGCGCCTTTCGGCGACGGTGCGTTCGAAGGCGTCGAAGTCGATCGCGTAGGTGTGGGCGCTGGCGTCGTAGGCGAGCGGCGCTTCCACGAGCCTGCGGCCGTTGTCTTCCACCACTTCCGAAAAGGGGTAATAGACGGGCGGCTGGATGAGGACCGCGTCGCCGGGGGCGGAAAAGGCGCGCACGGCCTGGGCCAGGGCAAACACGACGCCGGGCGTTACGGTGAGCCAGCTCGCTTCGGGCCAGAAGTCATAGCGGCGCCCGAACCAGCCGCGCAGGGCGGCCACGTAAGCGTCGTCTGGCTCGGTGTAGCCGAAAATTCCCTGGTCGGCGCGGTCTTTGATCGCCTGCACCACGGCGGGCGCGGTAGGAAAGTCCATGTCGGCAACCCAGAGGGGCAGCAGGTCGGGTGACTTGCCGCGGCGCGCAGCGCAGTCGTACTTCAGCGAGCCGGTGCCGTGCCGGTCGATGACAGCGTCGAAATCGTAGCGGCCCATCTAGCAGCCCTCCAGCGCCTGGGCAAAATCGGCGATCAGGTCGTCGGGGTCTTCCAGGCCCACCGAAATGCGCAGCATGCAGGCGTCGATGCCCTTGGCCTGGCGCTCCTCTTCCGAAAGGTCGGCGTGGGTCTGCACGGCGGGGTAGGTTATCAGGGTTTCGGTGCCGCCCAGGCTTTCGGCGAACACGGCCACCTTCACGCTTGCGAGCACGTGGCGCGCCGCTTCGGGCGTGTCGGTGCCGAAGGTGATCATGCCGCCGAACCCGCTGCCCTGGCGCAGGCAGAGGTCGTGGCCGGGGTGGTCGGCCAGGCCGGGATAGTTCACGTAGGCCACGTGCGGGGCCGTGCGCAGCCAGCCGGCCAGGGCGAGCGCGTTGCTCTGGTGGCGCTCCATGCGCAGCGGCAGAGTCTTCAGGCCGCGCGTGACCATCCAGGCATCGAAGCTCGAAAGGGTGGCGCCGGTGGTCATCGAAAGATAGCGCAGCTTTTCCGAAAGGTCGGGCCGCGCGCTCACCAGAAAGCCGGCGAGCACGTCGTTGTGGCCGTTGAGGTACTTGGTGCCGCTGTGCACGACCACGTCGGCGCCAAGCTTCAGGGGGTTTTGGAAGTAGGGCGTGAGGAAGGTGTTGTCCACCGCGAGCAGGGCGCCCGCCTTGTGGGCCTCTGCGGCGAGGGCGGCGATGTCGGACACGGCCATCGTGGGGTTGGTCGGGGTTTCCACGAACAGGCAGGCCGCCCCGCCGGCAAGGGCGGCGCGCGTGGCGTCAAGGTCGGACGTGTCGACGGCGTCGATCGTGTAGCCGTTCTTGCGCGACACGGCGTCGAACAGGCGGATCGTACCGCCGTAGAGGTCCCAGGAGGTCACGATGCGGTCGCCGGGGGCGAACAGCTCGAACAGGCAGGCGATCGCCGCCATGCCCGAAGAAAAGGCCACGCAGGAATCGCCGCCCTCGAGCGAGCAGACGGTGTCTTCCAGGACTTCGCGCGTGGGGGTCTGGCAGCGGGCGTAATCGTAGCCGTTCGAGATGTGGCCACCTTCGATCTTCGAACCGGCATGGTCGAAGGCGGTGGACAGGTAGAGGGGTTCGACGACGGAATGGGCCGGGTCGGCGAAATGCGCGCGGTGGTGGATGCAGCGCGTGGCGAAGCCCAGGTTTGCCTCCTCGGCGGTTTCGGCGACGGTGTTTCGTGCGGAGCCGGTGCTACATCCCATGGCGTGTCCTTTCGATTGGTTGGCTGAATGAAAGAATACGGCCCCTTCGGGCGCGCCGATTATTCCGAATCCCGTAGGGCGGTTCTCGCTTTGGCCGATATCGCGCCTCGCCGGCCGCCGGGAAGTTCCCTTTTAAACCCCCGGCACTCATCCCCCACCGGCCCCTTCCTCTTAGCACCACCTCCCGGGCCTCGTCCGCCCCTCTGCCGGCGGCTGCGCCCCCGTGCCCATCGTCTCGGCGCTCGGCAGTCAAATAACGCACAAATTCGAACAACACTTCGCGTATTGCAAGGAAATCATTCAGAATTGTGCGTTAATTGAGCTTGTTCACGCCCGCCCTCCCGCTCCTGCCGTCTCGCAAGCCCGCCGCTCCCGCTCCTGCCGTCTCGCGCGCCCGTTGCCCGCTTCGTCCCCATTCGTGCTTTATTCTCAAACGGTTATAATGGGTAGCACTGACACGATCCAACCTGCGAGGTGGAAATGATTAACGAGATGATTTCGCCCGAAGACGCGCGCGAGCTCGTCCTTTCCCTGGTGCATCCGCTCGACAAGGAAACGGTGCCCGTGCTCGACGCCGTCGGGCGCGTGGCGGCTGAACCGCTTGCGAGCGATATCGACATCGCTCCCTTCGCCCATGCCGCGATGGACGGCTTCGCCCTGCACGGCGCGAGCATCGCCCATGCCGCGCCCGATGCCCCCGTCCAACTGCGCGTGATTGCCGAAGAGCCCGCCGGCAGCGTCTACGAAGGCCCGATCGCTGCCGACGAATGCGTGCGCATCATGACGGGCGCCCCGCTGCCCGCCGACGCCGACGCCGTGGTGAAGTACGAAATCGTCGACGTGGTGGAAGGCGACGGCAAGGTAGGCAGCACGGTGGCCTTCACCGCGCCTACCAAGGACCGTTCGAACGTGCGCGAGGCCGGAGAAGAGGCCAAGGCCGGCGAGGTCGTCGTTCGTCCCGGCGAAGTCATCTCGAGCGCCGGCGTGGGCTTCCTGGCCAGCTGCGGCGTGATGGAGGTGCCCACGTACCGCCGTCCCCGCGTTGCGATTATCGCCACCGGGTCCGAACTCGTGCCCCCCACCGAAGTGCCCACCCCGGGCAAGATTCGCAACTCGAACAGCTACGCCATGGCCGCGCTCGCTCGCGAAGCCGGCGGCATCGCCGACATCTTCCCGATCGTGAAGGACACCTTCGACGACCTGGCGGCTGCCGTGCGCGCGGCCGTGGCCGACCACGATTTCGTGGTCACCACCGGCGGTGCGGCCAACGGCGATTTCGACTTCATCAAGGGGGTCATCGGCCAGCTCGGCGACCTGCGCATGACCACCGTCAACATGCGTCCGGGCAAGGCCCAGGCCTTCGGCTTGGTCGAAGGCGTGCCCGTCTTCGGCCTGCCCGGCAATCCGGCGGCCGCCTACGTGGGCTTCCAAACCCTCATTCGCCCGGCCCTGCGCAAGATGCAGGGTTACACCCACTTCGACCACACCAAAGTGCGCGCCCGCCTTACGCGCGATATGAAAAAGAAGGACGCGCGCCGCATCTACCTGCGTTCTACGCTCGAAAAAGACGCCGAAGGCTACCGGGTCACGCCCGCCAAGAACCAGTCGAGCGGCCTGTTCGGCGTGATCCAGCGCAGCAACTGCCTGGCAATCATGCCCGAAGGCCTCGATGCCAAAAAGGCCGGCGACGAGGTGGACTGCCTCTTGCTCGACATCCCCGAGGAGTTGATTCTGTAATGGCCAACGCTGCAGAAACCGCCCACGCCCACGACGTGGCCCACGGCAAGGCGCCGCACGCGCACATCCCGCGCGTGGCGATCATCACCTGTTCCGACACGCGCAGCATGAAGGAAGACACCGCCGGCGCGGCGCTCGTGGCGCTCGTGCAGGCCGAAGGCTGGACGGTCCTCGACCACACGGTCGTGAAAGATGACCGCGGCCAAATCGGCGCGGCCATCGTGCATGCAACCGACGACCTGGACGCCGACGTCGTGCTCACCTGCGGCGGCAGCGGCCTATCGCTGCGCGACGTGACGCCCGAGGCCACGAGGGACGTCTGCGACCGCAACGTGCCGGGCATCGCCGAGGCCATGCGCGCCTACAGCCTGAAGATCACCCCGCACGCGATGCTCTCGCGCGCCCTGTGCATGCAGCGCGGCCGCCACTTGGTGGTCAATCTGCCGGGCAGCGAGAAGGCCGCTCGCGAGAACTGGGAGGGCATCAAGCCCGCCCTGCCTCATGCCGTGTCGATGATGGCCGGCGAAGGCCACTGATTCGCCGAAAGCCCCGCCCGTGCCCCTCGCGCCCGCCTGCAGCTGCCCTGCAGGCGGGCGTTTTTCGTGCGGCGGGCCTGTGGGCGGCAGCCGCAGGGTGCCGGTCGTCGTGAGGGGAGGCGCGGCCGGCCGGCTGCGGAGAACTCGTTTGGCGGGCGGCCCGAGCGGGAGCTTGGCGCTATACTGTGGGAACGATTTTCCCCGAAGGAGATGGCTCACCGTGACCCATGAAGAACCGCTGAACGGCTTCACCGGATTCAGTCGCAAGAACAACAGCTTCAAGTACGTCGACGTCGCGTCCTCCGAGCGGAAGGAAGGCGCCATCCCCTTCGACGAGAGCAAAATCGACGAAATCGACGAGCGCGAACGCCGTTGGGCTTGGGTGGAAATCGACCGGTCGGCGATCCGCCACAACGTCATGGTCACCAAGCACCTGCTGCGCCCCGGCTGCAAGCTCATGGCCGTCGTGAAGGCCGACGGCTACGGCCACGGCGCGGTGGAGGTGGCCCGCACGGCGCTCAACAGCGGCGCCGACGAGCTCGCGGTCGCCACGGTCGACGAGGGCGTCGCCCTGCGCAAGGCCGGCATCAGCGCCCCCATCCTCCTGCTTGCCCAGCCTCCGGCCACGTCGGCTCCGCTCCTTCTGGGCTACCACATCACGCCGGCGGTCTACACGCCCGAATTCGCCTTGGCCTACGGCGAAACGGCCGACGCCCACCACATGAAGGCCCCCTTCTACCTGGCCTTGAACACGGGCATGAACCGCATCGGCGTGCGCGCCGAAGACGTGATCGAATTCGAGCGCCAGGTGCAGTTCCATCGCGGCTTGCAGCAGGTGGGCACCTTCACCCACTTCGCCACAGCCGACTGCCCGGCCAACCTCGATTTCGAAATCCAGCTCAAGCGCTTCACTGAAGCCATCGAGAACATGCGCATGGCCGGCATCGACCCGGGTACCGTTTCGGCGGCCAATTCGGCGGCCATCTACCGCTATCCGCAGACCCATTTCGACATGGTGCGCCAGGGCATTTCACTCTACGGCTACCATCCCTGCCCCGAAACGCGCGGTATGGTCGACCTGCGACCGGCTATGAGCGTCTACGCCCGCATCACCGAAGTGAAGACCGTCCCCATGAGCGAAGGCGTGAGCTACGGGCTCAACTACCGTTCGCCGGGCAGCGTGAAGATCTGCACGGTGCCGCTGGGCTACGCCGACGGCCTGGTGCGCATGCTGTCGGGGCAGACCAACTTCATCCTCGACGGCCAGTACTGCAAGCAGGTGGGCAACATCTGCATGGACCAGTGCATGTTCGAAGTCGACCTGCGTACCTACGGGACGCGCAAGCGGCTAGACCCGCAGATCGGCGACGTGGTGACGATCGTGGGGCGCGACGGCGATGCGGTGACCACGATCACCGAAATGGCCTACAACGCCCATACCATCGAGCACGAGATCGCGATCGGCTTCAGCCACCGCCTTCCGCGCTTCTACGTGTAGGTGGTCGCGATGCACAAGCCGCACATTCCTCTCGACCAGATTCGCGCCCAGGCCGAAGCCTGCCACGAATGCCCCCTGTGGGAGGGCCGTACCAACCTGGTCTTCGGCGTGGGAAACCCCCAGGCGCGCGTGCTCATCGTGGGCGAGGCGCCGGGCAAGAACGAAGACCTGCAGGGCGAGCCCTTTGTGGGGGCGGCGGGCAAGAAGCTCGACGCTCTGCTGGAAATCGCCGGCCTCGACCGCGCGCGCGACGTCTACATCGCCAACGTCTTGAAATGCCGCCCGCCGGGAAACCGCGACCCGCGCCCCGAAGAGATTCAGGCCTGTACCCCCTTCCTGCGCGAGCAGACGCGCACGATCGACCCGGAATTCATCGTGACCCTGGGCAATTTCTCGACCAAGTTCATCTTGAAGACCCAGGTAGGTATCACCCATCTGCACGGAAAACTGCAGATGGCCGGCAAGTTCAAGGTCTTTCCCATCTATCACCCAGCGGCTGCAATCTACGACCGCACCAAGCAGGCGGCTCTCGAAGAGGATTTCGCGACGCTCGGCCGCCTCATCGCCGAAAGCGACGCGCAGAGCGCGCTCGAGCTATAGGGAGGCGCGCTCGAGACGCCCGCCGCCCTTTCGCTTTCCTACAACCAGTGCTTGCGGCGGAAGAAGATGAGCTCGCCTACGACGACCGCCGCGCAGGCTGCGATGACGCCCACGTAGCCATAGGGGCTCGAAAGTTCGGGCATCGTCGTGAAATTCATCCCGTACCAGCTCGTGATCAGGGTCAGCGGTACGAAGAGGGTCGTGACCACGGTGAGCCACCGCATGACCTCGTTCTGGCGTTTGTCCAACTGCACCTGGTACATCTGGTAGAGCTGCAGGCTGTAGTCTTTCAGGGCTTGGGTGCGGTCGGAAAGCCGGTTGGCGTGGCGGGCAAGCGCGTCGAAGAGGGGCACCTCGTCGGGCTCGAACAGCTCGTTGGCGTTGTCGGCCATGATCGAGGCAACCTCTTCCATCTGGTCGTAGTAGAAATCGAGCTTCACGAGGTTGTGCCGCAGCCGGGCCACGTCGCTCGCGTCTTCCATCGTATCGGCGGCGATGAGCTGCTCCTGGGATTCCAGCCGGCTTTCGATCTCTTCCAGAAAGGGCGCGTCGTCCAAAAGGAGATCCTCCATCACGCGAAAGAGGGTCCAGGCGGGCGTGCGCGGTTCCATGTCGCCCACGCGGGCCAGCGATTCGGCCACCTCCTGCGAATCGTCCACGAACAAGAGCTCGCTGCGGTCGAGGTAGAAGGCGATGGGGTGGGGGTCGACGTCGAGGTCGTCTTTGTCGGGCAGATAGATGCCGCCGGCGATGCAGGTGCGCAGCATGCTGACATGGCAGGCGAGCACCGTGCGCATTGTGGAAAGGGCGGCGCGGTGATGAAAGCGGGGAGCCATTGCGGCGAACTCGCTGCTGCTGATGACGCGCACCTGCGCCTCCGTGTCTCCCATAGGTTCCTCCCTGCCTCGCGGTTTTCCCCAGCATAGCAGGGTGGCGAAGGGAAGGCGCCCGCGCACTCGGTGCGAGGCGCGGGTTATTTCCGCGAAGAGGGCTCCGCCGCGGACGGGCCTTGTGCTTTGGCGGTACTATCGAGTTCACTGACGTCACCGTTTCGGAAGGACCCCTATGACTGGCGAAACCGCTTTCGACCCCGTCGCCTACATCAACGAGCCGCGCTGGCGCTCGAGCCGCATGGGCCTCGAGCGCATTCGCGAGCTCATGAATAGGCTGGGCAACCCCCAGGACGACATGCGGATCGTCCACGTGGCGGGCACCAACGGCAAGGGCTCGACCTGTGCCTTCACCGAAGCGATCCTACGCAACGCCGGCTTCAAGACGGGCCTGTTCACCAGCCCCTACCTCATCGAGTTCAGCGACCGTATCCGCATCGACGGCGTCAACGTGTCGCCCGAAGAGCTCGCCGCCGCCACGCTCGAGGTGCGCGCGCAGGCCGAAGCCATGGCCGACCATCCCACCGAATTCGAGCTCATGACCGCCGTGGCGCTCGTGTGTTTCGCCCGCGCCGACGTCATGGTCGCCGTGCTCGAAGTGGGCCTGGGCGGCCGGCTCGACTCTACCAACGTGGTCGCCGCCCCCGAGGTGTGCGCGATCGCCCCGATTTCCTTTGACCATACGGCTCTGCTGGGGTCGACCCTTGCCGAAATAGCCGGCGAGAAGGCGGGCATCGTCAAACGGGGGGCAAGCGTGGTCAGCGCGCCGCAGGACCCCGAGGCCATGGCCGTCATCCAGGCCACGTGCGCCGAAGAGGGCTGCGAGCTTTCGGTGGTCGACGCGTCCGTGCTCACGGGCACGCCCGACTCCTTCTCGTACGGGGAATTCCGCAACCTGCACACCCGGCTGCGCGGCAGCTACCAGACCGAGAACGCCGCGCTCGCGATCGAAATCGTCCAAGCCCTGCGTCGCCGCCATTTCACCGTTTCGAAGATGGCGATCGAAAACGGCATTGCCCAGGCCGCGTGGCCCGGGCGCTTCGAAGTGGTGGGGCATGCCCCCGAATTCGTGGTCGACGGCGGCCACAATCCCCAGGGCGCCCGCGCCTTGGCTGCCTCGCTCGACCTTAATTACCCGGGGCGCCCGGCCGTGCTTCTGGTGGGCGTGCTTGCCGACAAAGACTACCGGGCCATGCTCGATGAGGTGCTGCCCTACGCCAAGGCAGTCGTCTGCATCGAACCGCCCAACCCCCGCGCCCTGCCCGTGGCCGAACTGGCCCAAGCCGTTCCCCTATACCCCTCTAGAAGTGGATAAAAGACACCAGCGTCAGAGTCTTCACGCCCGCCGTGCCCATGGGGAGCTGTGGTGGTGATGTTTTTTTTAATGATACGGCGACCACCGAGATCTACACCTCTGTCCCTCCGCGACCGGCTGCCGACCCAGCGCGCCGCCAACGTGCTCGAAGCCGGCTCGATCGAGCGCGGCGTGAACGCGGCTCGCATGCTCGCCGGTCCCGACGGCCTCGTCGTCGCCTTCGGCAGCCTCTATTCGGTCGGCGATATCATGCGCGCCCTGTCCGCCTAGCCGTTCGCTCTGTTTCCAACTAGCGAATTCCGTGTCCTTTCGTAACAATCTCGTAAACTTCGCGGTAGAATCTCGCTGCTAAGCAGAGGTACGGCGCGTGCGCCGTTTCAACGAAAGGACGGGCGCATGTCTAAGAGCGCTCTTGTCGCCGCGGGCGCGTCGCACGGCGCGCCGGAAGCGGACGGCGGAAAGAACAAGAAAAAGCTGAGCCTTACGAGCTGGATTCTCATCTCGCTCGTGGCCGGCGTGGTAGTGGGCATCGTGCTGAGCTTCGCGGTGCCCGACGGATCGGCGGTCGACAACGTCCTCATCGAGGGCGTCTTCTACGTGCTCGGCCAGTGGTTCATCCGCTTGATGCAGATGCTCGTCATTCCGCTCGTCTTCTGCTCGATCGTCGTGGGCGCCGCCTCGATGAGCGATCCCAAGATGCTCGGCAAGGTGGGCGTGGGCACGATTCTCATGTACCTGTGCACCACGGCGCTCGCCGTGATCATCGCGCTCGCCTTGGCCGGCGCTCTGCAGCCCGGCGTGGGTCTCGATTTGAGCAAGGTCGTGTCGGTGCAGCCCAAGGCCACATCGACCGACCAGACCATGACCGACGTGCTCATCAACATCGTCCCCACCAATATCGTGAGCGCCATGGCCGACGGTTCGATGCTGCAGGTGATCTTCTTCGCTTTGGTGCTCGGCTTCATCCTGGGCCGCTTGGGCAAGAAGGTCGCCACGGTCAACCGCTTCTTCACCCAGTTCAACGCCGTGATGATGAAGATGATCGGCCTCGTCCTGCGCGTGGCCCCCATCGGCATCTTCTGCCTGATCGCCCGCACCTTCGCCAACCTGGGCATCGACGGCATGCTGCCCATGGTCAAGTTCATCGGCACGGTGTATTTGGGCTTGGCTGTGCAGCTGCTCGTCGTGTATATGCTGCTTCTGTTCCTGTTCACCCGTTTGAACCCCTTCCACTTCCTGCGCAAATTCTGGCCGGTCATGGTGTTCGCCTTCTCCACGAGCTCGTCGAATGCCACGATTCCGCTCAACATGGAAACGCTCGAAAAGAAGGTCGGCGTCGATAACAAGATCACCTCGTTCACCATCCCCCTGGGCGCCACGATCAACATGGACGGCACCGCCATCATGCAGGGTGCGGCCGTGGTCTTCATCGCCCAGGCCTTCGGCATCGACCTGACCCCGGCCATGCTGCTCACCACCGTGGTGACGGCCGTCACGGCGTCGATCGGCACGGCGGGCGTGCCGGGCGTGGGCACGATCATGCTTGCCATGGTCTTCAACAGCGTAGGCCTGCCGGCCGAAGGCGTGGCCATGATCATGGGCATCGACCGCATTCTCGACATGGGCCGCACCGCCATCAACATCACCGGCGACGCCGTGGTCACCACGATCATGGGCAAGCTCACCGGCTTCCTCGACGTGAGCGTGTTCAAGAACGACGACGTGGAGGCCGTCGACCTCGAGACGGTGTCCGAACCGGGCAGCCCCGTCGATGTGAACGCGTTCACCGCCAAGGGGGAGCCGACCGAAATCGGCGAAGAAGGCTCGCCCGACATGTTCGAAGACGTCGAAGAGCCGGTCGTCCGCAAGAAGTAGCGACGGGCGCCGGACGCGCGCCCGCGTGCCGAAGGACGGGTCCCGCAGGGATGCGGCGGCCCGTCCTTTGCGTTTCAGGGGGAACACCACATGGATTTGCTTACCTTTTTCACCGGCGGCCTGCCCGCCTGGGGGCTCGCCATCGTGCTGCCGCTGCTGTTCGCGGCGGGCTTCGTCGACGCGATCGGCGGGGGAGGCGGGCTCATCTCCATTCCCGCCTACCTGCTCAGCGGACTGCCGCCGCACATCGCGATCGGGACCAACAAACTGTCGTCGTCGATGGGCACGGCGGTCGCCACCGGGCACTACGCGCGTCGCGGCTACATTCCCTGGAAGACGGCCGGGGCGAGCGTGGCCTTCGCGCTCGCCGGGTCGTTTGCGGGCGCCCGGCTCACGCTGGTGGCAAGCGAGTTCGCCCTTACCGTCTTCATGCTCGTTGCCCTGCCCGTCATCGCCTTCTACGTGGTGTGGAAGAAGGACCTGGTGAACGAAAAGCCGCCCCTGTCTGCGAGGCGCACGCTCGCCCTGTGCGCGGGAATCGCCTTTGCGGTGGGGGTCTACGACGGTTTCTACGGCCCGGGCACGGGAACCTTCCTCATGTTGCTGCTCACCGGGGCGGCGCGGCTCGACGTGTTCCGGGCGGCCGGCGTCACGAAGGCGATCAACCTCACGACCAACGTAACGGCGCTCGTTGTCTTCCTTTCGAGCGGGGTGGTGCTCGTGGGGCTCGGCTTGTTGGCGGGTGCCTTCAACATCGCCGGCAACTACCTGGGTGCGCGGATGTTCTCATCGAAGGGGCAGGCGATCGTGCGGCCGATCATCCTGGTGGTGCTCGCCGTGTTCGCTGCGCGCCTCGTCGCCCAGCTGGTCGGCCTGGCCTAGGACGCGGATGCGTGGGGCCCCAGGGGGCACGGCTAGGGGATAACCAGGTAGCCCATCAGGGCGCAGGCAGTGCCCAACAAGATGCCGGCTATCACGTCGCGCGGGTAGTGCACGCCGCCGATCACGCGCACCGCGGCGATAAGGGCCACGAGCACGTAGGCCGCGATGCCCAGCGGAAGGTTCACGTAGGCGAGCGAGGCGGCGATGACGGCTGCGCTGAACACGTGGCGGCTGGGGAAGGACAGACCGTGGACGTCTTTGCGGACGAGCGGGTGGATGGCAAACTCGTCGTAGGGGCGGGGCTTGTTGAGCGCGAAGCGCAGGACCGTGCAGAAGGCAAACGAAAGTGCGCAGGTGACCACGATGCGCACCGCGCGCGGATCCTGGGTGGCGAAGAGGAAGACGACGAGGGCGGCGAAGAGGGCGACGAAGGCGTAGACGAGCGCTTTGTCGACAAGGGCGAGCGGGCGTGCGAGCCGCATGAAGGGCTCGGATACGCGTTCGTAGAATTCGAAGTAGCCAGAGTGGGCCATGTTCCGCTCCTTTCCGGGCCCATCATACCGCGCTCGATTGGGCGGCAGCCCTTACGAGTGCGTGTCAGTTCGGCATCCGAGCTTGCGGCTAGGCGAGCGCTCGCGCAAGAATGCGAGGCAACGCAAATGGCGCGCGACGAAATGTGCGCTTCCTTTTTGGTGCAGTGCAAGGAGAACGCTATGAAGAAGATGCTCGTGGCCCTCACGAACGTGGACCGTTTCGAGGCCGATGGCGAGCCCACGGGCTTGTGGCTCGCCGAGGCGACCGAGTTCGTCGATGCGGTCACGCAGGCCGGCTATCAGGTCGACTACGCGAGCCCGCGCGGCGGCGTCGTTCCCATCGACCCCCGCAGCATGGAAGACAAGTTCGTGAAGGAACGCGACCGCGCCCTCTACGAATCCGAAGACTTTGCGACGCGCGCTCTCGAGCAGTCGATGCCCGCAGCCGACGTCGACCCGTCCGCGTACGTTGCCCTCTACTTTGCGGGCGGCCACGGCGTCATGTGGGATTTCCCTTCATGCGTCGACCTGCAGAGCGCCGCGCGCGCGATCTACGAGGCGGGCGGCTACGTGACTTCGGTCTGCCACGGCGTCGCGGGGCTCTTCAACGTCGATTTGTCCGACGGCTCGCGCCTAATCGCCGGCAAGACCATCACGGGCTTCACCGACAAGGAAGAGCTGCTGAGCGGCAAGAAGGGCAAGGTCCCCTTCAGCAACGAAGAGAAGGCCAAGCAAGCGGGCGCCGCCTTCAAGAAGGCCCTTCCCTTCCACGAGCACGTCGAGGTGGATGGCCGCTTGATTACTGGGCAGAACCCCCAGTCGGGCGCCGCTGTGGCGCGGGCTCTTCTCGCGCAGCTCTCGTAGCGCGAAGCGGCGGTTGCCCGGCTTGTGCAGCTGGCCGCTGGCAAATGCCTGGCTGCCGCCCATTACAGTCGGAAACAGGCTAGTTCGCCAACCTCGCCATAAGGGAAGGATACGAACTACGATGACGGCACGTCCCGTGTGGACCGCCGATCGGGCGCCCGCGCACGGCCCAGTGCCCCTGCCCCGCAGAGGGCCCGGGGGTGTTGCCGGCGCGGGCGCCGCTGGCCCAGACGTCTGATAGGAAACTGCCGGGCTCCCCTCGAAAGCGCCACGGCCAGGTAATGTGGGTGTCGCGGGCGCCAGCCTCCGATCGGCCGACGATTGGAAGATAGCATCATGCGCACGACGTTCGCCACCTGCCAGACCGTGCTCGCCCTCGACGTCGGGAAGGCGTCCCATTGGGCCGTCATGGCCACGAGATCCGGCGAGGTCCTGGCCAACCGCCCCGTATCCAACAGGGAGCGCGACCTCGACGAGCTCTTCGCGTCGGCTCCCGAGGGCGCGCTCGTCGTCGTCGACCAGAAGCGCAACATAGGCTCGCTCGCCCTGCAGCGCGCCAGGAAGGCCGGCCTCACCGTCGGCTACCTGCCCGGACTCGCGGCCCACGGGGCCTCGAAGCTGTTCGCGGGCGACGCCAAGACCGACGCGAGGGACGCGATGGTCATAGCGAAGACCGCGCTCGGGGTTCCCGACGCGCTGCTGCCGGCGCCCGAGGGCGACCCGAGGCTGGAGGCCGCCAGGTCGATGGCCGCCCAACGCGGGCACATGGTCTCCTGCGCGACCAGGGACAAGAACCGCCTGCGGAGCATCCTGCTCGAGTCGTGCCCCGCGTTCGAGGCGCTCGCCGACCTCTCCGACCCGCACTGGCTCGGCATGCCCGCCTCCCTCGGCGGGCCGTGGGGGATCCTCGACGCCGGGAAGGCCTCGCTCGGCGCGGTCGCGCGGGGCGCGGACAGGGCGGAAGTCGATGCCGCGGTCTCGTCGACCAGGCCGTCGGAATGGCAGGTCGCGGCCGAGAACCCGCAGGTGAGGATGCTCGCCAGGAGGATATCGGAGGCAGCGGGGAGGCCGCCAGGCTCGGCGCGGAGATCGCGGCCCCGCTCGCCGAGGGGGCGACGTACGGCTGCCTCCTCGCGGAGCCCGGCATCGGGCCTCGCGCGGCGTCCGAGCTCGTCATCTCCGTCGACATCTCGGACTTCCCCGACCACGACCATCTGGCATCGTACTGCGGGATCGCCCCGAGAAACAGGCAGTCGGGCACCTCGCTCTCGTCGGTCTGCGCCTCGAGGCAGGGCAACAAGAGGCTCAAGAACCTGCTCATCTTCTCGTGCAACTCTCTCGTCAGGAGCAGCTGCAGGTTCGGGGAGTACTACCGGCGCTGCCGCGAGAGGGGCATGTGCCACGGCGAGGCGCTGAAGGCGACGGCGAGGAAGAGATTGAAGGTAATCTACGCCATCATGAGGGACAAGGCCCCCTGCTCGGCCTAGGCAGCCGAGGGAAACTAAGCGGCCGCCGCGGGCCCCGAACGGGGCCTGCGCAAGCGCGCCCTAGCCTGCGCGCCGGAGAGCCGGGCGAATCCTTACCGAGCTTGACAAAACTATAGGAACACCCCCTCATCTCGCTATGATGTGGCTAGCGAAAAGGGGACGCGGGACCTCTCCCACGCCCCTCGACGGGCTAGCGGGGCCGCTTGAGATGCTTTGGTTGGTGCCTTGAATCTCTTGCGGCCCCGTCTGCTATCGCGGCGATGAGCGCCGCAATCGCACGTCCTAGGACTTCGCCTCTCGCCCCTATGAGGGCTTCCGTTGAACGGGGGGACAGTTTTGTCCCCCCGTTCAACTAATACGAGAAACTCACTTATAGAAACCCTTGATATAGTGTTATCTTTGAGATTACGTAATGCGGTTTTGGGAACCTGTGCGGCCGTTCTTGTGGAAGGGGAAACGATGTCGAACCATGCAGTGACACTACATAAACGGAGGCCTGTGGCCATCGCGCTCATCGCCGCGCTTGTCCTTGGCCTCTTGGCAGTGCTGCCGATGCCTGCCAGGGCGGAAACGAGCAATTCCGGCCAAGGGACCAGCTGGACGATTCCCAAGTCTAAGGTTGCAACCTGGCTTGAGGAGGGAACGACCGCACAGGTCACGCTCCAGCTTCCAAGTGCCGAGGCCGTGCTCTCCTCCGATATCGTCTTTGTCGTGGACAACTCAAGCTGCAAGGACGATGCCATCAAGGGCGCTACTGCGACGCTCGACCGGCTTGTTGCCGAGGCAGGTGGCGTCGACCAGGTGCGGGTAGGCGTTGTGTCATTCAAGGGCGACGGCCACGTGGAGAAGGAGCTCTCGACACTTACTGCCGGTAACGTCGACTCGTTCAAGAGCGCCATCACGGGTGGCTATACCGGTGACATGAAGTCCGGAACCAACATGCACGATGGGCTGCTCAAGGCCAAGGCCATGCTCGACGCCGACACCACCACGCCCGCGAACCGCAAGTACGTCATCATGGTCAGCGACGGCCTGACGCGCCTGTTCACCGGCGCAGACGGCAACGTGAAGGACATCTACTATCAGTACACCTATTCAGATGAGAGTTCCCGGCAGCCTGCGAGTGATTTCAATGCAAGGGATTTCGTCTACTACGGCATGATCGACGAATGGAAGCAGGCACGCACGCCTGGTTCTGCAACGTATGCCATGCCGTACGGCAACTGGAGTGACTACTACTCCCATCTGGTTAAGTGGGTAAAGACCGACGGCGACAAGTACGCGTTTGATTTCGCGACGTACGGCAACGACGCGACGTCCAAGGTGAAAGATCCTAAGACGGGGGCCATTACCGACAAGAACTTTGCTTACATCGAGCATGGAACCCAGGCAGATCACGCCATGGCACCCGACCGGGCGGTCTATGAGGCCTATAGCACCTGGCAGAAGCTGAAGGGCGAGGGCTACAACTGCTATGCGGTGCGCACCGGCAGTGATTCCGACTTCTCAGTCAAGTTCATGAATGAGCTGAACGGCGGCAGCAAGCTCGACTTCTCCCAAATCGCCGACAACATCCTGTACGCGTGCGGGACCGGCTCCACCATCACCGACGCCATGGGCAAGGGTGACACATATGATTTCGACTTCGTTCCGGGGTCGGCAGCGCTCAGCGTCGGTGACGAGCGGCTCGAGGCAACGGATGAGGGCGCAAACACGTGGAGCTTCCACAGCAAGGGCGACACGAAGGCGCGCTTCACCTTGGTCTACGACCCGGACGCAGACGCCTATACGCTCACGGCACACGAGCCCATCTCGAACTTTGCTCCCGTGAAGCTGACCTACAACGTCACGCTTGCACAGGCCCCGACCGAGCCGGGCAGCCACGAGCTTGCGACCAACACCAAGGCGACGCTTTCCCCTGTTAACTCCAATGGCGTTGCGCTTACCCCAGAGGATTTCGACGTCCCGTCCCTGGCCTACGCTGTTGAGGAGTCCGAACCTCCTGCGCCGGATCCTGGCTCTGACGATGAGTCCAATCCCGACACCACCAATCCCGACACCAAGCCTGCTGCCGAGGAGCCCGAACCTCCTGCGCCGGATCCTGGCTCTGACGATGAGTCCAATCCCGACACCAAGCCTGCTGTCAAGTGCCCGGCCACTCCCAGTGCCGAGAAAGTGCCTCAGACGGGTGATGCGATGTCGTCACTGGCCTTTGGTGCCGTAGCGCTTCTGGGCGTGGGCGCAGTTGCCATTGCTGTGGGAGTGAAGGTTTCAAAGAGGCGCTAACCTGCACAGTTGCGAAGTGCGGACAGATTTTTCTCGACGAACCGTCGGTCGTGATGTAAAGCGGCCGGCGGTTCATTTTTCTCTTCGAGGGGTGAGGCTGACGCGCCATCCCAAGATGGCGGAACCGACCCCACAGATTCCAAATTGACGGTCGATGGCAGCTTTCCGAGGGCGTCCGAGTATCAAGCGGCTCGTACCTTGACAAACCGCAGGTCGCTGATTTTCCAATTCAGAGATACCACATCAAGGATTCTCCCAGGCTGCCACCAACAGAGGAAGAGATTGAAGGTGATCTACGCCATCATGAGGGACAAGGCCCCCTGCTCGGCCTAGGCAGCCGAGGGAAACTAAGCGGCCGCCGCGGGCCCCGAACGGGGCCTGCGCAAGCGCGCCCTAGCCTGCGCGCCGGAGAGCCGGGGGAATCCTTACCGAGCTTGACAAAACTATAGGAACACCCCCCTGATGGGCGTTGCTCGGCGCGGAACGGGTTTCCGCCATTCGGCCCCCTGCAGTCCGCGTTCCCTGGGGCGGGCAGCGCCTTCCGCCTCCTTTGCCCCGCTCGTCTGGGGCGAGATCGTCCGTATGTCGGTTTGGTATCCTGCGGGAATCGGCGGCCGGTCGTGCGCGCTCATCGGCTATACTTACAGCTTGTTTGACCTGAGTATCTCGAATGGGCTTGGGCGGCGCTATGTTCCGAACCTGGTCAGGTCCGGGAGGAAGCAGCCATAAGGGACCGCCAGCGAGCGCCCATGCCTATTCGGGATACTTGCATCTTCGAGCCCGGACGGTCGCGTTCCGCCATGGCGAATCCTCGGACGTCCGGGGCAACCTACTACCCATGGGGAGCTTATGGACTTCATCGGACTCATCGCCGGCCTTCTTTCCGACCCGCGCACCGCCATCGCTGGCTGGATTATTTCCCTGGGCTCCGTGAAGGTGTACGCGCCGCTCTTCCTGATCGTTTTCATCGAAACGGGCGTCGTCGTCTTCCCCTTCCTGCCGGGCGACTCGCTCCTGTTCGCGTCGGGCGTCTTTTCGGCCGACGGCGGCGGTCTTGCCCTGTGGGCCACCCTGGTCGTCTTCTACGCGGCGGCCATTTTGGGTAACACCTCGAACTACTGGATCGCCCGCCTTTTCGGCAGCCGCATCATCGACTCGGGCAAGATCAAGGCCCTCACGCCCGAACGCATGGCCAAGCTCGACGGCTTCTTCGCCAAGTACGGCGGCCTCACGATCGTCATCACGCGTTTCATGCCCTTCTTTCGCACCTTCGCCCCCTTCGTCGCGGGCACCGGCCACATGAACTTCGGCAAGTTCACGCTCTTCAACGCCATCGGCGGCATCGCCTGGGTGAGCCTGTTCGTGCTCACCGGCTACTTCTTCGGCGGCATTCCCTTCGTGCAGGAACATTTCGAAATCATCGTGCTGGGTATCGTGGGCGTGTCGGTGCTGCCCGCGCTCATCGGCGCCGTCAAAGCGGCCGTCGCCTCGCGCAAGAGCGGCGAGCCCGACCCGGTGGCGATTGAAGCGGAAGAACTCGAAAAGGCCGCGCGCGCCCAGCACGCCAAGCATGCCAAGCAGGGGGATCGCTAAACCATGGCCGAATCGCTCTATCGGAAATATCGCCCGCAGGTCTTCGAAGACGTAGTGGGCCAGGGTCACATCGAGCGCACGCTGAAGAACGCGATCGACCAGGATAAGGTAAGCCATGCTTACCTCTTTTGCGGCCCGCGCGGTACCGGCAAGACCACCATGGCCCGTCTGCTCGCCAAGGCCCTCCTTTGCGAGCAGGGCCCCACGTCGGAGCCCTGCGGCACCTGCCGGGAGTGCACCGACATCGCCAACGGCGTTCACCCCGACGTCTACGAACTCGACGCCGCCAGCCGCACGGGCGTCGAAAACGTCCGCGACGAAATCATCAGCCGCGTGAACTTCGCGCCCACGCGCGGGTCAAAAAAGGTCTACATCATCGACGAAGTCCACATGCTGTCGACCGCGGCCTTCAATGCCTTGCTGAAGACCCTCGAAGAGCCGCCGGCCCACGTGGTCTTCGTCCTGTGCACCACCGACCCGCAAAAGGTTCCCGAAACCATCCATTCGCGCTGCCAGCGCTTCGACTTCCACCGCCTGTCGACCGACCAGATCGTCGCGCGTCTGGGTGCCGTGTGCGAAGCGGAAGGCGTGGAATTCGAAGGGGAGGCGCTCGAGCTCGTCGCCCATCGCGCCGACGGCGGCATGCGCAACGCCCTCACGTCGCTCGAGCAGCTGATCGCCTTCGGTGGTGGCACGGTTACCGTGAAGGGCGCCGAAGACCTGCTGGGCTCGCTCGATTCGTCTGACATGGCCGAAATCATCGCGGCCGTGGGCAAGCGCGACGCGCAGGCCTGCTTCACCTGGGTGGCCCACTATGTGGAATCGGGGTCCGACCTGGCCCAATTCGCGCGCGATATGGCCGAGCACGTGCGCGACCTCTACGTGCTGTCGCTGGCGGGGACCGACGCGGCCCTTGACGTGACGGAAGCGGAGCGCCGCGAAATGGCCGGCGAGCTGCCCCTGTTCGGCCCCGACCGCCTTTCCCGCCTGCTCGGCGTGCTGGGCGACCTGCTTTCCGAGCTGCGCACGTCGTCGAACGCCCGGCTCGATTTCGAAATCGCCCTTACGCGGATGATCAGGCCCGATTCCGACCTCACCTTGGCGTCGCTCGCCGAACGCATCGAAGCGCTCGAGAAGGGGCAGGTCGCCCGCCCGGCGGCGCCCTCCGCCATGGCGGCCTCCGCGCCCGCTCCCCAGCCCGCGGCACCTGTTGCAGCGCCTGGCCAGGCGCCAGAGGCGCCCTCCGTGGCCACGGCGGCTCCGGCCCCGGCCCCCCGGCCGGCGGCCCCCGCACCCAACGCGGCCGACGGCCTTGCGGCCCTGGTCGATAATCCGGCCGCCTTGCAGCGGGCCTGGCGCGCGACGGTCACGGCGGTCAAGCGCGAAAAGGCGGCTTACGGCGTCTTGCTCGTGAACGTGAAGGTGCGCCCTGACGACGCCCATGCCGGCATCGTGGTCGAATTCCCGCCGGACAACCCCTTCGCCTTCAAGATGTCGCAGAAGCCCGAGGTGCAGCAGGCGATTGCCCGCGCCCTTGACGCTTCGTGCGGTATGCACGTGCCCTTCGCCTGTATCCATGCGGGCTCAGCGCCCGCAGCTGCGCCTGCCTCGGCGGCTGCCGCACCGGCCCCCGCCGACCCTCCCGCGCCCGCAGCGCCTTCTTCCGCCCAGGCGGCGCTGGCCAAGATCAAGGCCATGAAGGCCGCCCAGGCCGCGCGCGCCCAGGCGACCCCTGCCCCGCAAGCCCCTGCGGCACCCCGCCCCCAAGCGGCTTCGCGCCCGCAGGCAGCGCCCGCCCCGCGCCCCGCGGCGCCCCATCCCGCGGCTCCTGCGATCGAGCCTCCCGTCGACGCGGTTCCGCTCGATGCCTACGAAGGCTATGCGGACGCCTATGCCGAAGAGGACGACGGCTGGCAGCCTCCGGCGCCCAGCCCGCGCCCGCATCCCGTAGCCGCTCGGCCGTCCGCGCCGGCGCCCGCCGTCCCGCCCGCGCCTTCGGCGTCGCATGGAGATGCGTCCGCGCCCGGAGTCGACGTGGGTCAATTGGGTAAAATGCTGTCGAACGTGATGGGGGAGACCGTCACGTTCAAACAGGTAGACGACTAACGCACGCAGCCGCGGCCCCGTCCGCGCACCCGAAGGAGCGATACGCATGGATATGAAGAAGATGATGCGCCAGGCGCAGAAGATGCAGGCGCAGCTTGCCGCGGCCCAAGAAGAGATCAAGGGCATGACCTACGAGGCGTCTGCTGGCGGCGGCATGGTGAAGGTCGAGGTCACGGGCGAGATGATGGTCAAGTCCATCACCATTTCCCCCTTGGCCGTCGACCCCGACGACGTTGAAATGCTCGAGGACATGGTTATGGCCGCCACCAACGAAGCCCTGCGCGGCATGGCCGATCTGTCCAACAACCGTCTGAACGCCGTGACCGGCGGTATGAACATCCCCGGCCTCTAGGCTGCCCGCCGCATGAATTCCGCACCCGCCATCCAGAAACTCCTCGACGAATTCGAGCGCTTGCCCGGCATCGGCCCGAAGTCGGCCCAGCGCATCGTCTACTGGCTGCTCAACACCGACCGCGCCACGGCCCTGCGTCTTTCCGACGCAATCGTCGAGGTGAAGGATACGGTGCACTTCTGCCGCCAGTGCTTCAACTACGCGGAAGGCGACCTGTGCGAGATCTGTGCCTCCGACAAGCGGGACCGGTCGATTATCTGCGTGGTATCTGAGCCGCGCGACATCCCGCCGATCGAGCGGACGGGCGCGTTTTCGGGCCTCTATCACGTGCTCGGCGGGGTTCTCTCGCCGCTCGACGGCATCGGTCCCGATCAGCTGCACATCAAAGAGCTCATGAGTCGCTTGGCCGACGGCGCGGTGCAGGAGGTCATCCTGGCCACCAACCCTAATGTGGAAGGCGAAACCACCGCCAGCTATCTGGCCCGGCTCATCCGCCCGCTCGGGGTGAAGGTCACGCGGTTGGCGAGCGGCCTGCCCGTGGGCGGCGATCTGGAATTCGCCGACGAGGTCACGCTGGGCCGCGCGATCGAGGGCAGGCGCGCGCTCGAATAGCGCGCAGGAAGGACAAGCCGCCATGGCACAGGGAAATCCGCTGTTCACGTTCACGGAAGACGAGCGGGCCTACCTTGCCCGCGGCTGGGAAGTGCGCGCGGGGCTCCTGTCGCCCTACGCCGCCCGCTTCGAAGACGCCGTCTACGAGCGGCCCGACGAAGTCGACGCCGACGTGGCCCTCATTCGCCCCTCGTTCGTGCGCGACGTCGACCGCATTCTCAACAACGCCTTCTACAACCGCTGCATGGACAAGACCCAGGTCTTTCCCTTCTTCAAGAACGACGATCTCACGCGGCGGTCCTTCCATCTGCAGCTCGTGAGCCAGACCGCGCGCAAGCTCGGCGGGGCCCTGCGCTTGAACACCGCGCTCATCGAAGCAATCGCGATCGGCCACGACATGGGACATACGCCCTTCGGCCACGCGGGGGAGCGGGCCCTGAACGACCTCTATCGCGCCCATACGGGTCGGTGCTTCAACCACAACGTGCAGAGCGTGCGCCTCTTGCGCATCGTGGCCCAGCGCAACCTGTCTCTGCAGAGTCTGAACGGCATGCTCGCCCACTGCGGGGAAAAGGCCTTCGCGCGCTACGAGCCCGCGCCTTGCGCCACCTTTGCCGACCTCGATGCGATGATGGAGCGCTGCTACACGCAGCCGGGCGCCAGCCAGCAGCTGCGCCCGAGCACGCTCGAAGGATGCGTGGTGCGCATCTGCGATATCCTCGCCTACCTGGGCAAAGATCGGCAGGATGCCCTTTCGGCCCACGTGATCACACCCGAAGCCTACCAGGATCAGGACAGCGTGATCGGCCACAGCAATCGCGACTTCATCCGCAACATCACGGCCAACATCGTGAAAAACAGCATCGAGCGGCCCTATTTGGCCATGGACGAGGAGGTCTTCGACGCCCTGATGGCGGCCAAAGACTGGAACAGCCGCGTGATCTACCATTCGCCGGCGGCTCACGAAAAGCTCGACGCGATCATCGCCCCCCTGATGGGCCGGCTCTACGAGCGCTGCCTCGACGACCTGGCGCGCGGCGACGAGAGCGCTTGGATCTTCCGCCACCACCTGAACGCCTGGATGATGCGGGGCAACGAAGCCTATGCGCAGGAAGAGCCCAACGACATCGTGTGCGACTACATCGCCAGCATGACCGACGAGTACTTCATCGACCTCTACAACCACCTTTATCCCGAAGACGCCAAGAGCGAGCAGGACCTCTACGTCCCCTATTTCCGCTAGGGGGCCGTGCATGTGCGGAAGGTTCACGGGGCTTTCGGCCCAAGAGACGGCCGACGTGGCGCGCGGTATCGCGCGCGATGCGCGGGCGCGCCAGCTCGTGTTGCCGCTCGCAACCGATGAGGCGGTTGCCGTCCACCTGGCGCCCGCACCCCTCGAACGTCGCGCCGCCCAGGGGAGCCTTTTCGGGGAGGCAGAGCGTCCCGCCGACGTCTTTCCCGATGGCGTTGCGCCCGTGATCGCGGTGGGCGCGCGGTCCTTGAAGGTGGTGGGCCTGCGCTGGGGCTTTCATGTCGACTGGAAGCAGGGGCCCATTTTCAACGCCCGGTCCGAGAAGGCGGGGCAGGGGATGTGGGCCGATGCCTGCGCCCATCGCCGCTGCGTCGTGGGCGCCCATGCCTTCTACGAGCGCGGCACCGTCGTGCACGAAGGCCTGCCGGCCGCGCAGCAGCCGCGCGGGCTCTATCGGTTCGCCGCGCCCGACGGTGCGCCCCTCTTCATGGCCGGTCTCTACGAACGCGGGCGCTTTACTCTGCTTACCTGCCCGCCCAACGAAACGGTGGCGGCGGTGCACGACCGCATGCCGGTCCTGCTCGACCGCGCGCGCCTGGCCGATTGGCTCGCCGGCGATACGAGCCTGCTCGACACGCCCCGCCTTCCTCTCGTGCGCGCCTAGCGAGACGGCGAGGCACATGCGCGCGTCCTCGCTGTTGTGGCGTCCTTCCGTCCTTCCGTAACCCTTCGGCAACTCTCCTTTGCAGAAACGGTGAAGAAAGCTAATGGGGTTAGCGAAACAAGGCTTCTCGCATACGATGCGAATACCTCACACTATGAGCAATTAACGGGAGGATTCTATGGCAGACCTTTCGGCCGAGGAATGGAACGAGCTGGCGCGCGAGCTCTTCACGCTGACCCACCGCATGCGCCCCCATCGGGGCGGGCGGCGCGAGGCGATCGACATGCGCGGCGAACCTATGGTGCTCGTCTCGCTGAGCCACCATCCCGAAGGCATGACGGCCGGCGAGCTGGCCGACGCGGCGCTCGTGTCGACGGCCCGCATGGCGGCGCTCGTCAACGGGCTCGAGGAACGCGGGCTCGTCACGCGCACCAAAGACGATCGGGACCGCCGCCGTACGGTGGTGCGCATTACCGCAGCGGGGAAGGCGACGATCGAAGAACGCTTCAATCGTCGCATGGCGCACGTGGTCGCCATCCTGCGGGAGCTCGGCCCCGCAGACGCCCGCGAGCTCGTGCGCATTACCGGTCGGCTGGCAAAGATCGTCCCGCAGATGCCCTGCGACGCCGAAGGCGCTGCCCCTGTGCGGGAGCGAGGCGATGACCGATGAAGGTGCTCAAACTCCTGCGCGGCAGCGGGCTCGTGGTGGCGGCGATTTTGGGCCTGCTCATCGTCGAAGCTCTCTGCGAGCTGTCGCTCCCGCGTTTCATGGCCGACATCGTCGACGTGGGCATCATGCAGATGTCGCCCGGCGCCGGGCAGTCCGCCTACCTGCGGAACATGGCGGGTACGATGCTCCTGCTCTGCCTGGGCACGCTCGTGGCGTCGGCGGGCGCGAGCTTCCTCGCTTCGCGCACGGCCGCCCGCATCGCGCGCGATCTGCGTCAGCGCGTCTTCGACCGCGTGCTCCTTCTGTCGCCTGCCCAGGTGGCCAAGATGGGGCAGGCCTCGCTTATCACCCGCAGCACCAACGACGTGCAACAGGTGCAGAACGTGACCGTCATGCTCCTGCGCATGGTCATGTACGCGCCCGTCATGGGCGCGGTCGCGGTATGCCAGGTCATCGCGCTCGGCGGCGGCATGGGGTGGATCGTCGCGGCGGCCGTGCTCGCCGTGCTCGGCTTGGTCGCCGTGCTCTTCATGCTCACGATGCCGCGCTTCCGCCGCATGCAAAAGCTTGTCGACCGCGTGAACGCCCTCACGCGCGAAATGCTCGACGGCCTCATGACCCAGCGCGCTTTCGGCCGCCAAAGCTGGGAGCTCGACCGCTTCGACGGCGCTTCAACCGACTTGATGAAGACCCAGCTGTTCGTGAACCGGGCGATGACCTTCATGATGCCGTCGATGATGATCATCATGAACCTGTCCGGCGTGGCGATCGTCTGGTTCGGCGCGCAGGCGGCTTCGGCGGGCATGATGCAAGCGGGCGCGATCATGGCCTATATCAGCTACGCCACGATGATCGTGTCGGCCTTCCTCATTGTCTCTATGGTCGCGGTCATCCTCCCGCGCGCCGAAGTGGCCGCTACCCGCATTCAGGACGTGCTCGATACCGAACCGGCGGTCGAAGACCCCGAACGCCCCCGGGCGATCGCCGCGAGCGCCCCGCGCGGCGTGCTCGCCTTCGACCACGTATCCTTCGCCTATCCCGATGCGCCGGGCAACGTGGTGAGCGACGTGTCCTTTGCCACCCGGGCGGGCGCCGTCACGGCCATCGTGGGTTCGACCGGGTCGGGGAAGTCGACCCTCGTCCAGCTTGCGCCCCGCCTCTTCGACCCCACCGAAGGCAGCGTCACGCTCGGCGGCGTCGACCTGCGCGATCTCGCCCTTGAAGACGTGCGCTCGCGCGTGGGCTACGTGCCGCAGGAGGGCTTTCTCTTTTCGGGGACGGTCGCCTCGAACGTGGCCTTCGGGACCGAAGGGGCTACCGAAGCCGACCTGCAGCGGGCGCTCGATGACGCCCAGGCCGATTTCGTCGCCGATTTGGAAGGCGGAATCGAAGCTCCCATCGCCCAAGGCGGCACCAACGTCTCGGGCGGTCAGCGCCAGCGCTTGGCCATCGCCCGCGCTCTGGCGTGCGACCCCGAAGTACTCGTGCTCGACGACTCCTTTTCGGCGCTCGACTACGCGACCGACGCGCGTCTGCGCCAGGCGCTTGCCGCCCGTGCGAAAGGCATGGCCGTGCTCGTGGTGGCCCAGCGCATCGCGACGGTCATGCATGCCGACAAGATCCTCGTTCTCGACGAGGGCCGCGTGGTGGGCGAGGGTGTGCACGAAGAACTCCTGCGCACCTGCCCCACCTATCTTGAAATCGCAAAATCCCAGCTCAGCGAAGAAGAGCTGGGCTTGAAGGAAGGTGAGTAGCATGGCCGAAGAACGTACGGTCGCCGCGCCGCGCCGCAGGCCGATGCATGGTCCCGGCATGCGCATGGCCACCGAAAAGCCCAAGGACCTCAAAGCCACGATGCGCCGGCTCGCCGCCTATCTTAAACCCTATATCCCCGTCATCGCCGTTTCGGTGGTCATGACCATCCTGTCGGTGGCCTTCTCGGTTGTCGGTCCCAAGCTGCTCGGCGATGCCACATCGACGGTCTTCGACGGGCTCGTCGCCCAGTCGGCCGGTGCGGGCGGCATCGACTTCGCGACAATCGGTCGGATTCTCGCCACCCTGCTCGCTATCTACGTGGCAAGCTGGGGCGCGCAGGCCTTAAGTGGCTGGCTTATGACCGGCATCACCCAGAAGACGGTCTTCCGCATGCGCAGCCAGGTGGCCGAAAAGATCAGCCGCGTCCCCCTGTCCTATTTCGACGGCGCCGGCCAGTCGAAGGGCGACGTGCTCAGCCGCATGACCAACGATGTCGACACGGTGGGCTCGTCGCTCACGCAGGTGGTCACCCAGCTTATTTCATCCACCGTGCAGATCGTGGGCGTCGTCGTCATGATGGTGCAGATCTCGCTGCCGCTGGCGGGCGTGACGCTTGTCACCTTGCCCGTGTCGGCGGTCCTGCTCGGCCTGATTATGAAGCGGTCGCAACCCTACTTCCGCGCCCAGCAGGCCGGACTCGGCAGGGTCAACGGTATCGTCGAGGAAGATATTTCGGGCCAGATGGTCGTGCAGGCCTTCAACAAGGCCCAAGAGGAAAGCGCTCGCTTCAAGCGGGAAAACGACCGCCTCTACGAAAGCGCCTGGAAGAGCCAGTTCGTCTCGGGTCTCATGCGGCCGATAATGGCGCTCGTGGGAAACATGGGCTACGTGGCGGTGGTGGTCTTGGGCGCAGCGCTCTGCGCTCAGGGTTCCATTCGCCCCGGCGATATCCAGGCTTTCATCCAGTACGTGAAGAGCTTCACGCAGCCGGTGGCCCAGCTAGCCAACATCGCCAACGTCTTGCAGCAGATGGGCGCGGCGGCCGAGCGCGTCTTCGCCTTCCTCGAAGCCCCCGAAGAGGAAGAGACGGCCCGCACCGATGCGGCCACGGGCGCGATCGAGCGCATGGGGCGCGCGAGCGGTGCGGTGGCCTTCGACCATGTGAGTTTCGGCTACGTGCCGGGAAAGACGATCATCCACGACTTCACCCAGTCGGTCGACCCGGGCAGCACCGTGGCCATCGTGGGCCCCACGGGCGCCGGCAAGACTACCCTCGTGAAGCTGCTTTTGCGTTTCTACGACGTCGACGGCGGCCGCATCGCGGTCGACGGCCACGATGTGCGCGACGTGCCCCGCAACGACCTGCGGGAGAATTTCGCGATGGTGCTGCAGGATACCTGGCTGTTCGAAGGTACGATTCGCGAAAACATCCGCCTCGGCCGGCTCGACGCCACCGACGAAGAGGTGGAAGAGGCCGCCCGCCTCGCCCACTGCGAGCACTTCATCGAAACCCTGCCCGGCGGCTACGATTTCGAGGTGAGCGAAGGGGCCGAAAACCTCTCGCAGGGCCAGCGCCAGCTGCTCACGATCGCCCGCGCCGTGCTGGCCGACCGTCCGGTGCTCATCCTCGACGAGGCCACCTCGAACGTGGACACGCGCACCGAATGGCAGATCCAGCGGGCCATGGACAAGCTCATGGAGGGGCGGACGAGCTTCGTGATCGCCCACCGCCTGTCGACGATCAAGAACGCCGACAAGATCTTGGTCCTGCGCGACGGCGACATCGTCGAGGCGGGCACGCACGACGACCTGCTCGCCCAGGGCGGCTTCTACGCCGAGCTCTACCAGTCGCAGTTCGACGCGGCCTAGGCGCATGCGGCGGAAAGCGTCGCGGGCGCGGGCCGCTTCCGCGACGCTTTCCTGCGGGCCCGTGCAGGCCGCCTGAAGCCGGTGTGGGGTTTTCGGAAGGAAAGCATGGGCCGCTTGAAAGCCTTCGGCGGCCTCGCCACAATACCCCCTATGAACTTCAAACGCACCACCCCCACTACCCGCACGAGTGGGTCGTCCTCCGACCCGAGCCTGGGACGCCATTCCAGCGCACCTCGTCGGGAACAAGCCGGCGCCTACGAGCGCCCTCCGCGCGCACGCAGCAAGGCCCCTCAGGCCGACACCACCAGCGCCTATTCCCGTTCCACCCGCGAGCGCCACTCGAGCGCCGATGCCCCCGAGCAGGCGGGCAGCGCCTATTCGCGTCGCAGCGAGCGCAGCCAGTACGCCGCCGAGCGCAAACGCCGCAAGCGCCATCACCTGGTGCGCAACATTTTTGTGGGCATCCTCATCGCTCTGGCCGTAGGCGCAGGCGCCGCCTTCGCTTACATCAACGTGATCAACGGCAACCTGGCGCGGGGCTTGGGTAGCGGCTTGGGCAACGTGCTCGTGAAGTCCAACAACTCCGAGCCCTTCTACGTGCTGCTCTGCGGCACCGACCAATCGATTGAGCGCGATACAACCGATTCGACCGACGGGACCTACCGTACCGACACGATGATGCTCTGTCGCATCGACCCGCAGAACAAGAAGGTCACCTTGGTGTCGATACCGCGCGACACCAAGGTCACCTTCGACGGGTATTCGGGAGAGCATAAGATCAACGCAGCCTACGCCTACGGGGGCAGCGAGCTTGCCGTGAAGACGGTCTCCCAACTGGCCGGCGTCGACATCGCGCATGTGGCCCTGGTCGACATGGACGGCATGAAGGCCGCCGTCGACGCCCTGGGCGGCATCGACGTCGACGTGCCGATCGAGATCAACGACGAAATGGCCGGCGGCCATCTCGATGCGGGCGAGCAGACCCTGAACGGCGACCAGGCCCTCATCCTGGCGCGCAGCCGCCACTCCTACGACAAGTACGGCGACGGCGACGCTTACCGTGCCGCCAACCAGCGACTCGTGGTGTCGGCTATCGCCAAAAAACTCTTGCAGAGCGATCCGGTCACGATCGCCAACACGATACAGACCTTGTCCCAGTACGTGCAGACCGACATGACGGTGGGCGACATCGTCTCCCTCGGCCAAACCTTCCAGGGCTTCGATCCGTCCACGAGCCTCTATTCGGCCACGATGCCTAACGAGCCCGTGAAATCGGGCGGGGTGTGGTACACCGAAGTCGTGCAGGACGCCTGGAAAGAGATGATGGACCGCGTGAACAAGGGGCTGCCGCCCACCGAAGAGGCGGAAGTCGATTCCACCACGGGCACCGTCCTTTCCACGACGGGCGATGCGGCGGGGTCGTCGGATTCCAGCAACGGCGACACCTCGTCGGGTGCGAGTAGCTCGAAGGACGGCAAGGTCGTCGTGCGCAACGGCAACGGTAAATCGGGCGTGGGCGACAAGGTGGCAAGCAAGCTCACCGATGCCGGCTACAAGGTGACCGACACGGGCAACGCCGAATCCTTCAACTACAAGACGACCCTCGTGGTCTACATGAGCAGCGGCGACAAGGACGAAGCCCAGGCCATTGCCGACACGATCGGCGGTGCCCAGATCAAGCAGAACGACGGGTCCTATTCGACCAAGGGCGACTTCCTCGTCATCATCGGATCCGACTACGGGAAATAGGGGGGGCGCTCGGCGCGTCCTCTCCCTTCCGTTCGTGCGGGCGGTCGTGGGCGATAAAGCCTGCGGCCGCCCTTCTACTTATGGTAGGGCTCGCCGCGGCTAATCTTGCAGGCGCGGTAGATTTGCTCGAGCAGCACGAGCCGGGCAAGGTTGTGGGGCATCGTGATGCGGCCGAAGCTCACGCGCTCGTCGGCCCGGGCGCGCACGGCCGGCGTCACGCCGTTGCTGCCGCCGATCACGAAGGCCACGCTCGACGTGCCCCGCAGGGCCATCTCGTCGAGCCGTCGCGAGAGCTCTTCGCTCGACACCAGGTCGCCGCCGATATCCAAGAGCACCACGTGCGTGTCGCGGGGCAGGGCGTCGAGGGCGCCGAAGATGAGCTTCTCCTCCTGGTCGGGCGTGCTGTCGGCCAGCTCTCGCACGGTGACCTTCGCGTAGCCGGAAAGGCGCTTGAGATACTCGGCGCAGCCGTCCTTCCAAAACCGCTCCTTGAGCTTGCCCGGTGCGATCACGGCTATTTTCAGCATGGTGCTCCTTTTTCTGTCGTGTGGACGCGCCTCCTACATCCTCCTTCGTAGGACGGGGTCCTCTCGCGTGCACGTTGCGCGAAGTTTCCCACGCTACCATCGCACGCTAAAGCGAGCTTGCTACAATACCTGCCATCAATCAAGGTCGGGATGCGCCCGCCTACCCAGCGAAAGGGGAACCATGTCTCTGCCCAAGCCAAAGGAAAACGCGGTCGCCGACGGTCGCACCACTATGGAATTGGGCGACGTGCTGCCCAAAACCGCCGAAGTGAAGAACGGCCATCTCTTCATCGGTGGCGTCGACATGGTCGAACTGGCGCACGAGGAGGGCACCGCCCTCTACGTGTTCGACGAGGAAGACTTGCGCGGCCGCATCCGCGCCTATCGTGAGTCCCTGGCCAAGCGCTATCCCAACTCCGAAGTGCTCTACGCGAGCAAGGCCTTCCAGAACAAGGCCATGGTGCGCCTGGTCGACGAAGAGGGCGCGTCCCTCGATGTCTCGGGCGGCGGCGAGCTTGCCTGCGCCCGCGCGGTCGGTTTCCCCATGGAACGCGTCTACGTGCACGGCAACAACAAGACCCCGACCGAGCTGCGCGAGGCCATCGAAGCGGGGGCCGGCACCATCGTGCTCGACAGCCGCATCGAGCTTGCGCGCGTGTCTGAAATCGCCGGCGAGCTGGGCGTCGAGCAGAACGTCTTCATGCGTATCACCCCCGGCGTCGAAGCCGACACGCACGAATACATCCGCACGGGCATGGAAGACTCGAAGTTCGGCTTCACCATGCTCAACGACTTCGCCTTCAACTGCGTGGGCGACGTGCTCAAGGCACCCCACGTGCATCTTACGGGCATCCACATGCACATCGGCTCGCAGATTTTCGCCCTTCATTCCTACGACGAGGCCATCAAAGTCGGCATCGAGTTTTTGAAGCGCATCAAGGACACCTACGGCGTCGAAATCGAAAAGCTCGACATCGGCGGCGGCGTGGGCGTGGCCTACATGGCCGACGACAAGCCGGCTACGATCGACCAGTTCGCCGAAATGGCGACGGCGTCGGTGGTCAAGCACTGCGATGAGCTCGGCGTCAAGCATCCCCGCATCCTCTGCGAACCGGGCCGCAGCATCGCCGCGACCCCGGGCGTGACCCTCTACACGGTCGGCATCCTGAAGACCCTGCCCGGCATCCGCAAGTTCGTGGCCATCGACGGCGGCATGTCCGATAACATCCGCACCGCCCTCTACCATGCCGACTACGAAGCGGTCGTCGCCAACAAGGCCGACGAGCCCCGCACCGAAGTCGTCACCCTGTGCGGCAAGCATTGCGAGAGCGGCGACGCGGTCGTGCTCGACGGTTCGCTCCAGCATCCCGACCTGGGCGACATCGTGTGCGTGTTCGGCACGGGCGCCTACTGCCACAGCATGTCGAGCAACTACAACGGCCAGCCGCGCCCGGCCATCGTGTTCGTGCGCGACGGCAGCTATCGCGTGGTCACCCGTCGTGAAACCTACGACGACCTTATGAAGTGCGACGTCGACTAGAAGGGAGACGCTTAGATGACGGTGAAGGTGGGCCTGGTAGGAACCGGTACGGTCGGCGGCGGCTGCATGGACGTGTTCAACACGCATGCCGACGACTACAAGCGCCATTTCGGCATCGATATCGAGCTCGCTCGCGTGTGCTCCCGCCACCCCGAAGCCGCAAAGGCGCGCGGCATGGGCGGCATTTGGACGAGCGACTACCATGATATCGTCAACGACCCCGACATCGACATCGTGGTCGAGCTGATCGGCGGCACCACGGTGGCGCGCGACGTGATCCTCGAGGCGTTCGCGGCCGGCAAGAACGTCGTCACGGCCAACAAGGCCCTCCTTGCCACCCATGGCGAGGAGATCATGCATGCTGCCGACGCCGCCGGCAGGGAAATCATGTTCGAGGCAGCGGTTGCGGGCGGGATCCCGATCATCAGCCCGCTCAAGCATTCGCTCATCGCCAACAAGATCACGTCGGTCCTCGGCATCGTGAACGGCACGACCAACTACATGCTCTCCCGTATGGCCGAAGAGGGCATGAGCTACGACGAGGCCCTGGCCGACGCCCAAGAGCGCGGGTTCGCGGAAGCCGACCCCACGGCCGACGTCGACGGGTTCGACGCCGCTGCGAAGATTGCGATCATGGCGTCGATCGCCTTCAACTCGCGCGTGCGCCTGGACCAGGTCGTCAACGAGGGCATCCGCCAGATTCGCCCCACCGACCTGAAGGCGGCCAAGGACATGGGCTACTGCGTCAAGCTGCTCGCCGTGGCCAACCGCACCGACGCTGGCATCGACGTGCGCGTACATCCCACCATGGTGCCCCTGTCCCATCCGCTTGCGTCGGTGTCGGGCGTCAACAACGCTGTCTACGTCACGGGCGATTTCGTCGACGACGTCATGTTCTACGGCCAGGGTGCCGGTGCTCGGGCCACCGCGAGCGCCGTCATGGGCGATGTGCTCGAAGAGGCCCGTCACGTGCAGGCCGGCGTGGCTCCGCTTGTGGGCTGCACCTGCACCGACGACCTGCCGATCGTCCCCATGGGCGAGCTTATCTCGCGCTACTACATCCGTTTCGTAGTCGACGACCGCAGCGGCGTGCTCGCCCAAACCTCGGCCGTGTTCGCCAAGCACGGCGTGAGCGTCTACTCGGTCGTCCAGCGCGGCAAGGGCGAAGGCGGCGGCGCGGTCGATTTGGTCTACATCACCCATTCCGCCCGGGAAGCCGATATGCGCGCCGTCATCGACGACATCAAGGAGCTCGACGGCGTCCTCGTGGGCAAGGAAGAGCCCACCGTCATCCGCGTGCAGAAGTAGCGCACCCCGTCGTTTCCGCTCGCAAAGGCCTGCCTCGCATCGCGTGGGGCAGGCCTTTTTCGTGGGAAGCGACGCGCAGGACGTCGCCCGCCGCCTTCGCTAGTCTTCTTTGGCCTGATCGCCGCCCTTCCGGGGCGCATCGTCGGCGACGCCGACCATTTCGAAGAGCTCTTTGCGCGTGTGGATTCCCAGCTTCTGGTAGATGTGGCGCACGTGGGCTTTGGCGGTGCCGTTGGCGATGAAGAGCTCGTGCTCGATCGTGGAAATCGTCTTCTTCTGCGCGAGGAGCAGGAGCACTTCCGACTCGCGTGCGGTGAGACGGTGAGCATGCGCGATCTCGTCGCAGCGGTCGGCGATCTCCTGCTTGCGCAGGATATCGGCGCTCGCCCCGCTGCTGTCGAGGAAGGTTGCGCCCCAGCGGCTGGCCAGGTCGCGTTCCGAAAGGAAGATCAGGGTGCCCACGACCACGGCGAGGATAGCGATGCCCGCCACGGCCGCGGTCCCGTTGAACTGCGCGCCCGCCGCGGCCGGTACCGAAAGGGCCACCTGGCGTCCCATGAACATGAACAGGAGGCGCATGCTCCGCTCGATGCCGAACAGCCAGACGGCTGATACGCCGTAGCGATAGCAGATGTTGGCGCAAATCACCATGATGAGAATCGACACGGCGGTGTAGCCGCCGGCCACGCACACCGAGCTCACTACGTCGCCCGCGTTGCCGAACACGGCGATGATGAGGAAGGCGACGATCATGAGGGGGAGGCCCAACCGATAGGTGGCGTTGAAGTCGAACCGCTTCCCTTGCACGATCACGCCCAGAAAGACGAGGGCCGCTACCAGCAGCGTACCGGGGGCCGAATGGGGGCCGAAGGTACTTGCGTAGAGGGGCGATTCCAAAATGCCGTAGGCGAAGGCGTAGAGGGCCATCATGAGGATGGCCTTCCAAGGGACCGAAAAGCTTACCCAGCGGCTTTCCGGGCGTTCGGGTTCGGGGATAGATGCGAAGGCCCGGCGGGCCATGATCAGGGACGCTATCGGCAGGACCAGGGTCATCGCAAAGAGCCAGGGGAGCATAAAGCCGCGGTACACGTAGAGAATGAGGCCGCCGGCGATGATGGAAGCGGAATAGTAGAGGGCCACGCGCAAGGGGTTCAGACATCCGTAGAGCTCGCTCCAGACAAGGATGATCAAGCCGATGCCCACCCCGCCGGCAAGGGCGGTGGCCGCGCTCCATGCGGTGGTGACGCCGGGTAGGAAGAGCTGGGTAAACAGGCCCACCGTCGAAGCGACAAGCAGGATGCCGCAGGCGACGAAAATGCCGGTGCGCTTGAAAAGGGGCCCCAGATAGCGGGCGAGCAGCGCGCAGACGATCAGCGTGAGGCCGCAGCCCAGATCGAACAGGTCGCGCGTGGCGAGCGTGACGTCGGGGTAGGGGACGAAGGTGCCCACGAAGGCGATCTCGATCCAGGCGCGGTAGACGCCCAGCCCCAAGAAGGCCACGGGAATTGCGGGAATGTGCACGCGCAGGCGCTCGGTACCCTCGGCAGCTGTCTGCTGGGATGCGTTGAGTGCGGTTTCGGTCGTCATGAATATACAAGCGCGGGGCGCCCTCCTCCTTGGGCCCCGCGCTCCCTCCTCGGTTGGCCATTGTAGCGCGCCTTGCGCGCGTATGGTGTACGTGTTTGCGTTTGTCCAGGTAAACAGGGGTGTTATAGAGAGGGGGTGAGATAAATAGACCCCCTTTCTGCGCGATTCGCGCCTGTGCGCATCGCATCCGTGCGCCTAGATTGAAGTCATCGGATGGGCGCGCTGCAGCAGGGCCCATCCGATAAAGGAGAGAGCACAAAGGGGACTTCTCAGGAGGGACATCATGACTGCAAACATTTCTCGTCGTGACCTGTTCAAGCTCGGCGGCGTCGCCGCCGCGAGCGTTGCCGGCGCCTCGGCCTTGGCCGGATGCGCATCGCCGAAATCCACCTCGTCGAAATCGTCTTCGGCGGCGGCGTCCGATGGCACGCCGAGTTTCTTCCAGGCACCCGATCCGATTAAAGACGTGAAGGAAACCAAGGACTACGACGTCGTCATCGTGGGCGCCGGCGCCTCCGGCGTGCCCGCGGCGATCTCGGCCGCACAGGCGGGTGCGCACGTCGCCCTTATCCAGAAGGAATCGACGGCCATCTCCCAGGGCAACACGGCCACGGGCATCCTGCTCGACCAGTCCGATCCGGCCGGCGTCGAAGCCGTCGTGTCCACCTTGCTCGGCAAACACGAGTACCGTGGCAAGCGCGAGCAGGTGGAGCTGTGGGCCAAGAATTCGGGCGAGGCCATCAACTGGATCTTCGATTTGGCCAAGCAAGCGGGCGCCCAGGTGTCCGACACCACGGCCAAGTGGACCTCGACCGTGAAGACGGTCAACGACTATCCGGTCAACTACCTGTCGATCGACTTCGGCCCCAAGCCCTACAACACGGGTGACGGCATGCGCGCTCTTGCCGACGTTGCAGCGGCCCAGGGCGTCGACATCTTCTATTCGACGACCGCCAAGCAGCTCGTGGGCGACGCGTCGGGCGTGACGGGCGTCATCGCCCAGGGCGATAGTGGCAACGTGCAGTTCAACGCGGCCAAGGGCGTCATCCTGGCCACGGGTGACTACCAGAACGACGACGACATGGTCAACTACTACCTGCCCGATTTGAAGAACCTGGGCCGCAAGCAGACCAACAAGACCGGCGACGGCCATAAGATGGCCGTATGGGCGGGCGGCGAAATGGAGCCTATCGGCCACACCAAGATGCTCCACGACTTCGACGCCGGTCCGGGCTCCATGTGCGATATGCCCTTCCTGGCCGTCAAGATGGACGGCACCCGCTTCTGCGACGAGACCTGCGGCATGTCGATCATGAACAACTTCCTGCGCAGCGACGCCGACCAGGGCAACTACTGCCAGATCTTCGACAGCAACTACATGACCCAGGCGGCAACCTGGCCCGGCAAGCTCTTTGATCCCGAAGCCCTGAAGGCCTACATGCCCGAAGAGGGCGGCGAGAAGAAGGGCGTCTACGAAAGCCTCGTGGCCACCTTCAAGGCCGACACCCTCGATGACCTGGCCAAGAAGCTCGAGATCACCGACGTCGACGCCTTCAAGAAGGCGGTGACCCGTTACAACGAGCTGGCGGCGGCCGGTTCCGACCAGGACTTCGGCAAGCCGGGCAAGTGGCTCACGACGATCGACACCCCGCCCTTCTATGGCATCCATCGCCATGTGCGCGTGTCGGCCATCGTGTCGGGCGTGAACGTCGGTCCCCATATGGAAGTGCTCAAGGCGGGCTCCAACGACCCCATTCCCGGCCTCTTCGCCGTGGGCAACACCGCGGGCAACTTCTTCTCGGGCGTTGACTACACGATGTGGATGCCCGGCCTGTCTCTGGGCCGCGCCCATACCGAAGGCTATGTGACGGGCAAGTACGTCGCCGGCCTCTAGGGTCAAAGCTCTATCGAACAGATTCCCCCCCCTCCGCGCGGGCCTCGACACAGTCGGGGCCCGCGTCCGCGTGGAAGCGCGGGGAGGGGCGCCGCTCATGCGCGGTGGGCGCGGGTGCGACGGGCGGCAGGCGGGCGCAGCGCGGGCGATCAACCGCGCTTGGCGCGCAGGTGCCCCTAGGCCAGCAGCTTGTCGACCAGATCGACGATGCGGCGGTAGGCCCGCGGGCGGTCGAACTGGGATTCGGCGACGGCGCGTGCGGCGGCGCCCATGCGCTCGCGCGCGTGCGGGTCGTCCTTCAGGGCGAGAATCGCGCCCGCAAGCTCGGCCGGGGCTTCGGGTGCCACGTTCACGCCGAAGCCGTCGCGGTCGACCTTGGCGCAGAACTCGGCGTTGTCGAGGGTGTTGACCATGGGCTTGCCCGCCGCCAGGTAGTCGCCGATTTTCGACACGATGCACTGGGGGGCGCGCTTGACGAAGGAGTTCACGAGCACGTCGGAGGCGGCGAGGTAGGCGGCCATCTCGGCGTGCGGCAGATAGCCGGGGAAGGTAACCGGAGCGGCCGTTGCGCGGGCGAGCTCTTCCATCCGGTCCTTTTCCGGGCCGCCGCCAAGGACCATGAACTGCACGTCGTCGTGTCCTGCGCAGGCGATATCGCCCGCCGCTTCGACCAGGGTGCGGATGTCGTAGCTTTTGCCGATCGTGCCGGCGTAGGTGACCCAGAAGGCCCCCTCGGGCTTGTGCACGGCGCTCGCGTGGGCGCAGGCTTCGGCGTCGAAGGCGGCCACGTCGTTGCCCACGTAGACGGTGATGTGGGGAATCTCGCGCCCGTTGCGCTTCTGGGGGCGCAGGGCGTATTCGTCCGACGTGCCGATCGCGGCGTCTGCCAGGCGGTAGGCGGCTTCGGCATCGCGCAGGAAGGGGCGGAAGAGCACATCGCTCACCACCGGCACGTCGAGGACCATTCGCATGGCTTCGGGCCAGAGGTCGTTGACGTCGACCACGAAGGGAATGCCGTGGGCGCGGCAGAATTCGCCGCAGACGCGGGCCAGGTCGTTGGGGGGAATCTTGGCGAGCACGAGGTCGTAGTCGGGGTGGGCGTCCAGGTAGACGGCCACCTGCTTGGCGACGAGGGCGTGGTTGCGCACGCGGGCCACATCGAGGTTCTTCTTGTAGCTCGGCGCGTCGATGAAGACCACGCGGAAGGGGAGGGACCGATAGCGTTGGTCGGCCGTGTCGCGCTGGGCCTTTTCCCAATGCTGGAAGGACGAGGTGATCAGGTCGACCTCGTAGCCGGCGGCGGCCAAGGTGCCGGCGATGTAGGCGGAGCGGTCGAGCCCCTTGGGTTCGTCGGCGAGGCGCACGTCCATGGTGACGAGCGCGATGCGTCGTCCGTTGCGCGTGCGTGCCATCAAGCTCCCTTCGAAACCGCGCGGGGCGCGCGCGTGCGCCGCCCTCGCTGACCGTATCGTAGCGATTCTAGCACGGGCGCCCGCGCGCGCGGCCCGGTCCGCGCGCCTTCACCAAGCCGCTACGAGCCGATCGCGTCTACGCGATAGGGGGTTGTCTGGTAGACGTAGTAGTTCAGCCAGTTGGTGTAGAGCAGCTGCCCGTGGGCGCGCCAGCGGTTTTCGGGCGGGCGCGCGGGGTCGTCGTTGGGGAAATAGTGTGCCGGCACGGGCGGGTTCAGACCCGCTTTCACGTCGCGCTCGTATTCCTGCTTGAGCGTCGACCGATCGTATTCGGGGTGGCCGAAGACGAAGAAGTTGCGCGAGTCGGTGCTCTTCACGACGTAGGGGCCCGCTTCGGGCGACGAGGCGACAACCTCTAGGTCGGGGTGGGCGCGAATCTGGTCTTCGTTCGACCCCGACCAGCGCGAATGGGGCGCCCAGAAGGCGTCGTCGAACCCGCGCACGAGCGGGGAGGTGGGCTTTTCCACCACGTGGCGGTAGACGCCCGAAAGCTTGTCGGGCAGCTCGTGCTTGCCTACGCCGTAGCGGTGGTAGATGCCGGCCATGGCGCCCCAACACAAGTGCAGGGTCGAATGGACGTTGCGGGACGCCCAGTCGCTGATGCGGACGAACTCGGGCCAGTAGTCCACGTCGTCGAAGTCGAGCCGCTCGATCGGCGCGCCCGTGATGATCAAACCGTCGAATCGCTGGTCGGCTACTTCGTCGAAGGTGTGGTAGAAGGTTGCCAGGTGGGCGGCCGGCGTGTGCGTGCTCGCGTGCGAGGACGTTTGCAGCAGGCTCACCTCGATCTGCAAGGGCGTGTTAGAAAGCTTGCGCAGAATTTGGGTCTCGGTGCTGATCTTCGCGGGCATGAGGTTGAGCAGGAGCACGCGCAGGGGGCGGATGTCCTGGTGGAGGGCGCGCTTTTCGGTCATCACGAAGATGTTCTCGCGCTCCAGCTCCGAAGTTGCGGGTAGGGCGTCGGGAATCTTGATAGGCATGGGGCCGGTCCTTTCGAAGGTCGGGCGCGTTGCCGCGCTTTCATAATTGTAGGGGTCGGCCCGCGCCGGCCGTTATCTGCGATGGCGAACGTGCGTTACCGCTTTCACGCGTGCGTCCGGGGCGGTGCTCGATGCCGACGCCCGATTCCGCGGCCGGTCTGCGCCCCTGATTTGAAAATCGTGTGGAACCCGCGGAAATGACCCGTGCGCAGGCCGATTGCTCGTTGACGGTCGCAAGCTGCGGGCACTAAACTAACAAAGTTCGCTTTCAAGAGCCCCGTAACGCAGTGGCATGCGCAGCGGAACGCAGGTCGTCCAGGGCCCAAGCGTCCGTGCTGGCGTAGGAAACCGGCAGCGTGATGCGCCGCACTTTTGAAAAACGACACCGCCTTGGGTTCGCCCAAGCGAACGCAAGGACACAGTCAACGGAGGAACACTAGTGAAGACGTACTACGCCAAGCCCAACGAAGTTGAGCGCGAGTGGGTCCTGATCGACGCTAAGGATCAGGTCCTCGGCCGCGTCGCTGCCAAGGCAGCTTACATCCTCAAGGGCAAGCACAAGCCGACCTACACCCCGCACGTGGACACGGGCGACTTCGTCATCATCATCAATGCTGACAAAGTTCGCGTCACCGGCCAGAAGGCTCTCAAGAAGGAGTACTTCCATCACACCAACCACCCGGGCGGTCTGAAGAGCGAGACGTTCGCCGAAGCGATGCAGAAGCATCCCGAACGCGTGATCGAGCACGCCGTGAAGGGCATGCTCCCCAAGACCACGCTCGGCCGCGCACAGGGCCTGAAGCTCAAGGTGTACGCGGGCCCCGAACATCCGCACGCAGCTCAGCAGCCCCGCGAGATCAAGATGGGAGAATAACCAATGGCAGGTGAAGCAATGTATTACGGCACCGGCCGTAGGAAGAACGCAACGGCTCGCGTCCGTCTCGTCCCGGGTACCGGCAAGGTCACGGTCAACGGCAGGGATGCCAAGGAGTACTTCGGCCGCCAGCAGCTGGTCGACTACGCCACCACTCCCTTTAAGGTGACCGACACCGAAGGCCACTTCGACGTCATCGCCCGCGCCAACGGCGGCGGCATTTCCGGCCAGGCCGGCGCGCTGCGCCACGGTATCGCCCGCGCCCTGCTCACCGCCGGTGAGTACCGCGCCGAGCTCAAGAAGGCCGGCTACCTCACGCGCGACAGCCGTATGGTCGAGCGCAAGAAGTACGGCCTGAAGAAGGCCCGCAAGCGCCCGCAGTTCAGCAAGCGCTAGGCGTCGTTTCTTTTTCGCCTTTTCGAAAGAGGCCCGCAGCATCCACGCTGCGGGCCTCTTTTCGTAATAGAACATTCAACACGATTGAAAAATCATCGAAACAATCTCCTGGTATCCTTGACGAAGCAAGCGTAAGCGGGCGTCGCACCAAAGCGGGGCGGCCCGTGCGGCTTCCGGTCGACAGGCAAGAAGGAGCTCGTATGACGAGTAGCATCGAAGAAACCTACGGATCGATGGTCTTCAACGATCGCGTAATGAAGGAAAAGCTCCCCAAGGACACCTACAAGTCCCTGCAGAGCACCATCAAAGAGGGAACGCCCCTCAACCTCGAGGTGGCCAACGTCGTTGCCCATGCCATGAAGGAATGGGCCATGGAACACGGCGCCACCCACTACACCCATTGGTTCCAGCCGCTCACGGGCATCACGTCCGAAAAGCACGACAGCTTCCTCGAGCCCGCCGGCGACGGCATGGCCATCACCAAGTTCTCGGGCAAGGAACTCATCCAAGGCGAGCCCGACGCCTCGAGCTTCCCGAGCGGCGGCCTGCGCGCCACCTTCGAAGCGCGCGGCTACACGGCTTGGGACCCCACCAGCTACGCCTTCATCAAAGACGAAGTGCTCTGCATTCCCACCGCCTTCTGCTCCTACACGGGCGAGGCGCTCGACAAGAAGACCCCGCTGCTCCGTTCGATGAGCGCCATTTCCGACCAAGCCAATCGCGTGCTCGCCCACTTCGGCGAAGACGGCCACCGCGTCGTCACCACGGTCGGTGCCGAACAGGAATACTTCCTCATTTCCGAAAAGGACTACGAAGCCCGTCAGGACCTCATGGTCGCTGGCCGCACCCTCTTCGGCGCGCCGCCGGTCAAGGGCCAGGAAATGGAAGACCACTACTTCGGCGCCATCCGCCCCACGGTCAACAACTTCATGAAGGAACTCGACGACGTCCTGTGGAAGCTCGGCGTGCCGGCCAAGACCAAGCACAACGAAGTGGCTCCCTGCCAGCACGAGCTCGCGCCCGTGTTCGAAAACTCCAACGCGGCCATCGACCACAACCTGCTCACGATGGAGGAAATGAAGCTGCTCGCCTCCCATCACGGGCTCGTGTGCCTGCAGCATGAAAAGCCCTTCGAGGGCATCAACGGCTCGGGCAAGCACAACAACTGGGCGCTTTCCACCGGCAAGACCAACCTGCTCGACCCGGGCGAGAACCCCGCTGAAAACCTGCGCTTCCTCATCTTCCTCACCTGCGTGATTGAATGCGTCGACGACTACCAGGAACTCCTGCGCATGTCGGTGGCGTCTGCCGGTAACGACCATCGTCTGGGCGCCAACGAAGCGCCGCCGGCCATCATCTCGATCTTCCTGGGCACCGAGCTTTCGGGTATCGTCGACGCCATCGTCGAGGGCCACGCCTACGAAAACGCCGAGCGCGCCGTCATGGACCTGGGCGTCGATGTGCTGCCCAACTTCCTGAAGGACAACACCGATCGCAACCGCACGAGCCCCTTCGCCTTCACCGGCAACAAGTTCGAGTTCCGCATGCCCGGCAGCCAGGTGAACCTGTCCGATTGCAACATGGTCCTCAACACGGCCATGGCGCATGCGCTCAAGAAGTTCGCCGACGCCACCGAAGGTCTGGAAGGCGAGGAATTCGAAAAGGCCGCCCTCAAGTACATCAAGGACGACCTGACCGCCCACCAGCGTATCATCTACGACGGCAACGGCTACGGCGAAGATTGGCCGCTCGAAGCCGAAAAGCGCGGCCTTGCCAACCACAAGAACACCGCCGAAGCCCTGCCGTGCCTGGTCGACCAGAAGTCCTTCGACCTCTTCGAGGAATTCGGCGTTCTCACCGAAGCCGAGGTGCGCAGCCGCTACGAGGTCAAGCTCGACAAGTACACTAAGACCCTCAACATCGAGTGCAACCTCATGGAGCGCATGGCCCATCGCAACTACGTGCCCGCGATCAGCGCCTACGCGACCAAGGTGGCCAAGGGCATCACGACGATCCGCGAGGCTATGCCCGAGGCCGACTTGTCCGACCAGCATCAGTCGCTCGCCGTCCTGCTCGACGGCGTGAAGAAGATCAACGCCGCCCTGCATGCCCTGCAGGCCGAGCATGCCGCCGCCGAAGCCATCGCCGACAGCCAGCAGCAGGCCAACGCCTACGCCGAAAAGGTCGTCCCGGCCATGCAGAACCTGCGCGATGCGGTCGACGCGATGGAATCGGTCACCGACCATGGCTATTGGCCCGTGCCCACCTACAACGACATCCTCTTCTACGCGTAAGCGCGCGACAGAGACATGCGAAAGGCCCTGCAGCTTGAGGCTGCAGGGCCTTTTCGGTGCGCTCGGAGCGGGCCGGGCGTCGGGGCTGTCGCCCTACTATTGAAGAAGGCTCGTCAGTTCGCCTTGGGCCAGCACGGTTACCTTGTGGGTCGCGCGCGACAGAGCCGTGTAGAGGCGACGCTTGGCAAGCGGGGTGTCGGGGTAGGCCTGCTCTTGTGCGTCGGGAATGATGACGTGGTCGAACTCGAGCCCCTTGGCGGTGGGCAAATCAAGCACGACGACCCCTTCGGCAGGGAGGGACATCTGGCCGTGGATGTAGGTGGCCGCATCGCCTAGCTGCTTGGCCAGCCACTTGGTGCGGCTGCGGTCGGCGGCGATGATCGCGCAGAGGCCGGGCTCGGCCGCAGCTTCCGCAACCGCCTCTTTAAGCGCTGCCAGGTAATCGGCCGCATCCGCGTAGGTATGGATGCCGGCTGGGGTGCCGGCATGCTGTACCGACGAAACGTTCATGGCCTCGCGGGAATCCATGAGACGCGTGAAGAGGTCGGTGATTTCCGGCGACGAACGATAGCTCGTCATGAGCGTGCACTCGTCGACCGACCCGCGCACCTCGGCGAAGATGGCCCGGATTTCGTCGAAGGAGGCCGTGCCTTCCTTGATGGCCTGGTTGGGGTCGCCCAGCAGGAGGAAGTGGGCCTTGTTGAAGTAGCGGGCGAGGACCATGAGCTGGGCGCCCGTGTAGTCCTGCACTTCGTCGATCATCACGTAGCGGGCGTCACGGCGCGTGATGCCGGTTGCGGCGATCTTCGTGTACAGGTAGGCCGTCGACGACAGGTGGGGGGTGCCCAGGATCTCCCGCCCGATGCGGTCGACGTTGAGCCAGCGGGCGTCTTCGATCTGGTCGTGAGCGGCGCCGAACCGGTAGCGCACGTAGCGCTTGGCCAAGTCGGCGAGCTCTTCGTCGCTCTGAGGGTTGAGCGTTTCGCCGAAGATGCGCTGCTGCTCGATGGGACCCAAATCGAGGACGGCAGCCTTGGTCTTCTCGTCGCCCGCAAGCTGGCCCAAGCGGGCGTTGAGGCGGTCGTGAAGTTCGTCGGTTACCAGGGCTACCAGGTGCGAGCCCAGGGGCAGGTGGCCAAACTTTTCCACGGCCGTGCGCACCTGGGAGGCCTTCACGAGCAGCTCGCCGTTTTCGCGGATCTCGTTGAAGTGCTCGGGGCGCAGGCGGAAGCCCGGGACGGTGGCGTCGATCGTCCGCAGCTCGTCGGCGGTCGTGTCGGTGCCCAGGCCGTGGTCGGCAAGTCCCATCGCGTCGAGGAAGTCGCGCCAGGTGAACAGGCGCGGGTTGCTTTCGCCCATGTTGGGCAAGACCTCGTCGATGTAGGAGCCGAACACGGGATTGGGGGTGAGCAGGTAGACCTGGTCGGGGCGGAGGTTTTCGCGCTCGCGGTAGAAGAGGAAAGCGATGCGCTGCAGAAGGACCGACGTTTTTCCGCTGCCGGCGATGCCCCGAACGAGCAGGGCGGGCACGTCGTCGTGGCGCACCACTTCGTTTTGCTCTTTCTGGATGGTAGCGGTGATGGCCTGCATCTTTTCGGAATGCTGGTGGGAAAGGGCGGCAAGCAGGAGCGGGTCCTCGATGGCGACGGTCGTGTCGAAGTAGGCGTTCAGCTTGTCGCGGTCGATGTCGAACTGGCGGCGCTGCTCGAGGTTGACGTGAATGGTACGCCCGTTGGCCTCGTAGGAGGTTTCGCCGCTTTCCTGGTTGTAGTAGACCTCGGCCACGGGGCTGCGCCAGTCGACGATGAAGTGGCGGCTCGTTTCGTCGGTCATGCCGGCGCTGCCCAAGTAGATGTCGCGAGCGGGCGCGCCGGAGCGCAGGCGCAGGCGGACTTTGGCGAAGTAGGGCTGGCGCATGAGCAGTTGGGCGCGGTGGTACTTTTCGACGTTGACCTGGTTGGCTCGGTTGTAGGAATCGATTTCGGCGTTGCGCGACTGGAGTTCGGCGGCGGTTTCCATCACGTTTTCGTAGTCGGTGAAGTCGAGCGTGCGCTCTTCGCGCATGTCGCTCAGCTGCTTGGCCGCTTCGGCTTCCGTTTTGGCGATTTTACCTTCGAGCTCGGAAGCGATGCCTTCGAGCTTGCGGTAGACCTCGGAAAGGTGCTGCTGCTCTTCTTCGAATACCTGGTCCATAACGCTCCTTGATCGGTGAGGGTGAAATTTTCGGCATTCAAGTGTACTCTCCTGCGGCGCGAAGCAACACGCCTTTCGTGCGGAAGACCTTCGATTCCAAAGGACCCAAGGAAAAGGGCGTGCTGATTCGATCTCGCCCGGGCGGCCGTTCTGGCGCCCCTCCCTCGTGTGCCGCCTCTTTCATGTCGTCAACCTTCCTTTCGTTTTCCCAGCTCACACTCCATCAATCCTTTTGCTCGATGAAAAAACTCGCTCATTTCGACCCTTTTGGTCGTTTTGCCACGGGGCCCCGCGCGCCGATACTCAGCCCATCAACGAACGCGCAAGAGAAATTGGAGGGGCGCGTTCGGAACAGAGGGGTGATACCTATGACTGAACATGCAATTTCCCGTCGTAACTTCCTGGCGGGTGCCGGCGTAGCTGCTGCCACCTTGGGCGCATTCGGCCTTTCCGGTTGCGCGTCGCCTAAGAAACAGTCCGAAAAGGCCTCGTCGTCCACGGCTGCCTCGACGACCGCGGGGTCGGGCATGGGCGATGACGGGTCGGGCGCCAATCCCTGGCTCGGCGAAAAGCCGCAGATCGCCGATTCCGACGTGACCCAAACGATCGACGCCGACGTCGTCATCGTGGGTTTGGGCGCAGCCGGCTGTCCGGCGGCCCGCGCCGCCGCCGAAGCGGGCGCCAAAGTCGTCGCGCTCGAAGCCTCGTCCAAGCTCAACAGCGTGGCCACCGACATGGCCATCATCGGCGGCAAGACGATGGCGACCTGGGGTCGCGGCGACGGCTTCATGGACAAGAAGACCGTGGTGAACATGCACATGGAAGAGGGCTCCCATCATTCCAGCCAGGAAATCATCTCCCGCTGGTTCGATGAGTCCGGCGCTGCGCTCGACTGGTTCATCGAAGCCGACCCCAGCCTCTACGTGGCCAAGGAAACCTTCGAAGACATCCCCGAAGCCAACCGGGCCAACTTCCTCTTCCCCTATATGTACCCGCTGCCCGCGCACTACGACTACACCAAGGAAGACCTGCCCTGCTATCCCACCTCGGTTGGCTTTTCCGACCTGGCCGGCATGATGCAGAAGAACCTGCAGGTCGCCATCGACAAGGGCGCTGACATCCACTACGACACCAAGGGCGTCGCGCTCATCCAGGACGAGGAGGGCACGGTCACCGGCGTCTACGCCCAGGAGGTGGGTTCGAGCTCCTACCTCAAGATCAACGCCAAGAGCGTCGTCATCACGACGGGCGACTATCTGGAAAACAACGACATGATGTCCTTCTTCCAGCCCGAATGCGACGAAAACGGAATTCAGCGCCTCTCGCTCGACATGGACAAGAACGGCGCCTACACCAACGTGGGCGACGGCCATAAGATGCTCGCTTGGGCGGGTGCCGAAATCGAGCAGTGGCATGCCCCGATGATCCATCACATGGGCGGCGGTGCCGGCAGCGACGGCCGCGGCGTCATCGGCAACAACGGCTTCCTCTGGCTCAACAAGAACGGCAAGCGCTTCATGAACGAAGACGTGCCCGGCCAGCAGCTCGAAAACCAGGTCGAGCGCCAGCCCGACCGCTTCGCCTGGCAGTTCTTCGACGGTGCGTGGCCCCAGGAGCTCGAATACTTCCCGGCCAACCACGGCTGCGCCTGCTTCTACCGTGAAGACGGTGCCGTGCCCGACTGGTATTCCAACGGCCAGAAGATCAACATCCGCACGCCTTCCGACATCCAGGCTGCCGTCGACGACGGTCGCTGCATCAAGGCCGACACGCTCGACGAGCTCCTTTCCAAGCTCGACATCGACGCCGACGAGGCCAAGAAGTCGATCGAGCGCTACAACGAGCTTGCCAAGGCCGGCGAGGATACCGACTTCTTCAAGAGCTCGCAGCGTCTCTTTGCCCTGCAAACCCCGCCCTTCTACGCGGCCAAGTGCGGTGTGGCCCTCACGCTCGGCAACGAGGGCGGTGCCGTTTCCGACGGCGACTGCCATGTGTACGCCGAAGACGGCACCCTCATCAAAGGCGTCTATGTAGCCGGTGCCCCGCAGGGCGGTCGCTTCAACGTGCAGTACCCCATTTCCATGAAGGGCCTTTCGCTTTCCATGTGCATGACCTTCGGCAAGATCGCCGGCGAGAACGCGGCAAAGCAGGCCTAACCACGCATATTCCGAAGAGGCGGCGGCGCGCATCCCCTCCCGTGTGCCGCTCGTCCGAAGGGCCCGACGAACTGCAGCCGTCGGGCCCCCTTTCGTGCGCGCGCCTTCTCGCCTTGGGTTCGGTGGCCGATGAGGAAGGCGGGTCCGCGGCCTTGCGCCCCCGCTCGGCAATCGAGCGGGCCCTTTGCTTGCGCTATGATAAAACGATACGTGCAATCGATGGGAGGAGGGACGCCCATGGAATCCGTGCCGGCAATCGAGGCAGGTGCCTACCGCCATTTCAAGGGCAACTACTATTGGGCCTTCGGCCTGGCGCGCCATTCCGAAACCGAAGAACCCCTCGTGGTCTATCGCGCCCTCTACGGGGACGCCGGCCTGTGGGCGCGTCCCTTCAGCCTTTTCACGAGCCCGGTCGACCGGGCAAAATACCCCGATGTCGCACAGGAAATGCGGTTCGAGAAGGTTCCCGACGAAGAGGTCGCCGGCCTGCGTGCCGCCCATCCCGATTGGTTCGTCCTCTAGCTGCCAAGGCCTTTGCGGGACAACGCCGGAGAAGGAGGGCCCATGGCGCGACGTGACACACGGGCCGGCGCGGAAGCCGGGCCCCCTACGCTCAGCCTGCGCGCCACGCAGGTTCTGGGCTTCTGCTTCTATTGGGCGTGGGTCTACCTGTCCTTCAACGCGAGCTCGTCGCTCAACTTCAGTCTTGTCCAGCGTTCGGAAATGCTCTGGGTGCATACGGCCTCCTGCGTGGCAGGCGTGGCGTTCTTCGCGTTCGTCATCGCCTTCTCCCGTCGGTCCGTGCGGTGGTTCGCCCATAAGCGGGCCCTGCGCATAGCCGGCGTGGCGATGGCGGTGGGGACCGCCTGCTATGCCTTTCCCGCGTGGGCGCCCCTGCCCGTTATGGTCGCAGGCGCGGCGGTCACGGGGGTGGCGACCTGCTGGATTATCGTGTTCTGGGGGTCGCTGTTCAGCGAGATGTCGCTGCGCGGAATCATCGTCTCCACGGCGGGATCCTTCTTCTGCGCCCACATCATCTATGTGGCGGTGGGGACCCTGCCGCCTGTGGCTGCGGGCCTCGTGCACATCTGCCTGCCCGTGCTCGCGGCTTTCCTCATCCCCGACGCCCAGGCCTTCGCTCGCTCCGTGAGGTCGGCGGCGCCCCTTTCGAGCGAGCTGCCCGATGCGGACGCGTCGTCGGGTCGCTCGATCGTGCCCGTGCGCCAACTGCCCTGGTCGCTCGCCGTCAGCCTCTTCGCAATCATGCTCGTCTACGGTGGCATGCGCATTTACGTGGGGGTGATCGACGCGCCCGCCAACATGGAAGGGTCCCTTGCCATGCTCGGCGTGGCCCTTGCCGTCTGCGGCGGCTTTGCCGTGTGGGGGTGGCTGCGGGGCAATACGAGCGCAAGCGTGGGACCCGTCTTCAAAGGCGCGGTCGTCTTGCTCGTCTTTTGTCTCTTGCTTGCCGCCTTTTACGGCGCGGCGCTCGTCTCGATCATCGCCCCTCTCGTCACGGTGGTCGACGTCGTCGTCGAAATCCTCTGCTGGGTCTTGCTCGCCGACCGGGCGCGCACCCAGCGCACGCCCGCCTTCCTTGTGTTCGTCTTGGGGCGTGCGGCCGTCGAAGCGGGTATGATGGCCGGCCAGCTTATCGGTTGGGCAAGCTACGGGCAGATCGTTCCCTTTGCCATTTCGGGCACCTGCCTGCTCGTTGTCGCGGTCGGCTTCCTTATGCGGGACCCCGACACGGTTCTCGTGTTCGAAGCGCCCACGCAGAAGGAACGCGATGCGGTCGAAGAGCTTACCGGCACCCCTATCGGCGAACGCTTGGGCCAGGTTGCCGAAGCTTGCGGCCTCACCCAGCGCGAGCGCGAGATCTTCGAGCTTTGGGCGACGGGCCATGGGTCGAAATACATCCAGGAAACGTGCTCGATCAGCGCTTCCACGGTAAAGACCCACGTGCGCCACATCTACGAAAAGTGCGGCGTGCACAGTCGGGCCGAAATCATCGACCTGCTCGAACGGCGCGGATAGGGGCGCAGGCGGCTCGTGGGCGGGGCCGCCGTTCACACCCATTGCGTGCAAGATGCACAATCACTCTACTGTGTTGGAGTACAATTCAACGTATTTTGAAGTCGAATCTACCTGAATTGCCGTCGAGGAGCGCGCTGTGACCGACCAGGCTCGCATCATCACCTACGACTGCACCTTGCGCGATGGCGAGCAAGGTGCCGGCATCTCGTTTTCCCTTGAAGACAAGCTCGCCATCGTGTCGCGCCTCGACGCTTTCGGCATCGATATCATCGAGGGCGGCTTCCCCGCGTCGAACCCCAAAGACATCGCCTTCTTCAAGCGCGTGCAGACGCTCGGTTTGACGCATGCCCGAATCGCGGCCTTCGGGTCGACCTGCCGCAAGGGAACGCCGGCCGAGGTCGATAGCGGCTTAGCCGATATCGTGGCGAGCGGCGCACCTGTGGCCACGATCGTGGGCAAGAGCTGGGACGCCCAGGTCACGCGCGCCCTGCGCACCTCGCTTGAGGAAAACCTGCGCATGGTGCGCGATTCGGTGGCTTTTCTCAAGAAGGCCGGGATGGACGTCGTGTTCGACGCCGAGCATTTCTTCGACGGTTATCGGGCCAATCCCGACTACGCCCTCGCCGTGCTCGACGCAGCCGCCCAGGCCGGCGCCGACTCGATCGACCTGTGCGAAACGAACGGGGGCATGCTGCCCTTCCAGGTGCAGGCCATCGTCGAGGTCGTCGCGGCCCATCTGCCCGGCCAGCGCATCGGCATCCATACCCACAACGACACAGGGTGCGCCGTGGCCAACGCGCTTGCCGCCGTGCAGGCGGGGGCCGTGCAGGTGCAGGGGACGGTCAACGGCTACGGCGAGCGCGTGGGCAATGCCGACCTGCTCACCCTGATCGCCGACCTACAGCTCAAGATGGGCCGCACCTGCGTGCCCGATCTTACCGAACTTACCAACGTGGCCAATTTCGTCGCCGAAACGGCCAATCTCAAGCTGCCCGCCCACACGCCCTACACGGGGTCGGCGGCCTTTGCCCACAAGGGCGGCCTGCACGCAAGCGCCCTCGCGCGCTTTTCGGCGGCCTACGAGCACGTCGCGCCCGAGAGCGTGGGCAACCTGCAGCATGTGCTCGTGAGCGAGCTCGCCGGCAAGGCCTCGCTTGTGTCGAAGGCTCGGGCGCTCGGTATCGACCTTTCAGACGACCCCCAGATGGACCAGGAGATTCTCGACGATGTCAAGCGGCGTGAATCGGAAGGCTACTCCTACGAAGTGGCCGACGGGTCCCTGTCTTTGCTCATGCTCAAGCATCTGGGCGCCTTCACGCCCCATTTCTCGCTCGAAAGCTTTCGTGTTATCGTGGACGACCGCGAAGACAGCGGCCCGTGGGCAGCAGATGCGGCGAGCGAGGCGACCATCAAGATCCACGTGGGCGACAAAAGGTTCGTTGCGACGGGGGAGGGCGTGGGCCCGGTGGGCGCGCTCGACAGCGCGTTGCGCCTTGCGATGGGGGAGTCCTTCCCCGAAATCGCTCGGTTCGGCCTCGTTGACTTCAAGGTGCGCATTCTCGACGGCAACGCCGGAACGAGCGCCGTCACCCGCGTCGTGATTACGACCGCCAGCGATGCCGAAAGCTGGGGCACGGTCGGCGTGAGCGAGAACATCATCGAAGCATCATGGAACGCGCTTGTCGACTCCATTGAATACGGCCTGATCAGATTGGGGAAATGACCTATGAGCGATCTGCGTACGCCGAGCGTCGAGGCCCTGCTCGACGTGTTCGTCGGGGTGCAGGACACCGATACCGCCTTCGCCCTCATGGAAGACCTCTTCACCATTCGCGAAATCAAAGAGACCTCGCAGCGGCTGGCGGTGGCCCGCATGCTTGATGACGGCAAGCCCTATGTGGCCATTGAAGAAGCCACCGGCGCTTCGGCCACGACGATCGCCCGCGTGTCCAAGGCGCTCAACTACGGGTCGGGCGGGTATCGCACGGCGATCGACATCGCCAACCGGGCCCAGGCCCTGCACGACGATTCCGCCGAAGGTCAAGCGGATGCCGCCGAGAACTCGGAAGACCCGCGCGACGAGCGCTAGAGGAGGGTGCGCACCATGAAACGTTTGCTTATCGTGGTCGATTATCAGAACGACTTCGTCGACGGGGCGCTCGGCTTCCCTGGGGCCGACCTGCTCGATGCCCGGATCGCCGGAAAGATTCGCGCCTACCATGACCAGGGTGACCAGGTCATCTTCACGATGGATACCCACCTTTCTAACTACCTGCGCACCCAGGAAGGTCGCAACCTGCCCGTCGAGCACTGCATCGAAGGCACGCACGGCTGGGAGCTCTTCGGTGCAACGGCAGCGGCCCGTCTCGACCGCGACCTCGTCTTCGAAAAGCCGACCTTCGCTTCGGCCAAACTCTTCAATTATCTCGACAAGGCCAACCATGCGGCGAGCGAAGTGGGGCGCCTGCCCTTTTCGAGCATCGAGCTCGTGGGGCTTGTGAGCAACATCTGCGTGGTGAGCAACGCGATGCTCGCCAAGGCCGCCTGTCCCGAGGTGCCCGTCATCGTTGACGCAACGTGCACGGCGTCGGCCGACGACCGTCTCAACGCCGAAGCCCTCGATATCCTCGAAAGCGTGCAGGTGCAGGTGGTCAACCGCCCGTAGGGAGGTCGTCCCCGTCCCTCTTTAAAAGAAAGCGCCCGACCCGTCCATCATCTGGCGACGGGCCGGGCGCTTTGTGCGAGAGGGCAGGAGAAGCGAGCCCTCTGCTACTGGGTCGTCTTCCCGTAGCGCTCCACGTTGCGGGCGAAGGTTTCCAGAATAAGCTGGGCACGGGTGCTGATCGGCGTGGTGTTGCGGGCGAGGAAGGCGGGCACCTCGTCGACGGGGACCGTGAACACCTGGATGTATTCGGTCGATTCGGGGGCTTGCCCCAAGGTGGGCTCGTTTTCCACGTGCACGTAGACCACCTGGATGCTCTCCTCGCTCATGCCGGCCGAGGAAAGCGACGGCTGGGAGAGGGGTCGCACGTGCGCCGCGCCGTGGGCGTCACGCTTAAGGGCATAACCGGTCTCCTCGCGCAGCTCGCGCTCAACGGCCTGCTCGTAGGTTTCGCCCGGGTCGATGAGCCCTGCGGGGAAGGCGATGCACCAGCTGTTCACGGGGTAGCGGAACTCTTTAATAAGGACGAGACGATTATCGGCTGTGCGTGGCACGATGCAGACGGCATCGGGAATCTGAGCATGGGGCGGGTTTTGAGAAAGGCCGCGGAGCTCTTCCACATAGGCCGCGCGGTCTTTGCGCGATACGCTTTCATAGCGATAGGCGCGCCCGTCGGGCAGCCGGTAGGTAAGTAGGTATTTCTTGATCCACCCGTCGGCAACCTGCTCGACATCGATCAGTTCCGGCGTGGGAAGCGCGTGCTGGTCCATAGACACCCTTTCCTTGAATCAACGTAGTAATAAGTATACGTCGCAGGCGCCCACGAATCGTGCAGTTGCGGGCCGTATGGTCCCTCACCTGGGCAAACGCCCCGCCGCCCCGGCCCCCTCACGCCCGGTTGTGTGCGAACCGTGGAGAAGGGCCCCCGCGCTTGCCCCGAGGGGGGCGGCCGCGTATTATATCTTCTTGCCGCTTGAAGCGGCGCCCGCCCCCCCAGCGGGGGCGCGGGAGGACCTTGAGAACCGGATACTGCGAACGAGAGAATTCAAGCTAGACGAACCCCGTCGTTCCGCGGCAGCCTCCAACGAGGCCGCGGGAAGACGGAAAACGAAACAGAGATCTCACAGATCCGTTGGAAGAGAGACTGTCGGCCCCCTCGGGGGCCGCGCTTTAAACGGAGAGTTTGATCCTGGCTCAGGATGAACGCTGGCGGCGTGCCTAACACATGCAAGTCGAACGATTAACCCGCCTTCGGGCGGTCATAGAGTGGCGAACGGGTGAGTAACACGTGACCAACCTGCCCCCTGCTCCGGGATAGCCCCGCGAAAGCGGGATTAACACCGGGTACTCCCGCGGGACCGCATGGCCCCGCGGGGAAACGGATTCAGCGGCAGGGGATGGGGTCGCGTCCCATTAGGTAGTAGGCGGGGCAACGGCCCACCTAGCCCGCGATGGGTAGCCGGGTTGAGAGACCGATCGGCCACATTGGGACTGAGATACGGCCCAGACTCCTACGGGAGGCAGCAGTGGGGAATTTTGCGCAATGGGGGCAACCCTGACGCAGCAACGCCGCGTGCGGGACGGAGGCCTTCGGGTCGTAAACCGCTTTCAGCAGGGAAGAACCATGACGGTACCTGCAGAAGAAGCTCCGGCTAACTACGTGCCAGCAGCCGCGGTAATACGTAGGGAGCGAGCGTTATCCGGATTCATTGGGCGTAAAGCGCGCGTAGGCGGCTCGCCAAGCGGGGTCTCAAACCCGGGGGCTCAACCTCCGGCCCGACCCCGAACCGGCGGGCTCGAGTTCGGTAGAGGAAGACGGAATTCCCGGTGTAGCGGTGAAATGCGCAGATATCGGGAAGAACACCGATGGCGAAGGCAGTCTTCTGGGCCGACACTGACGCTGAGGTGCGAAAGCTAGGGGAGCGAACAGGATTAGATACCCTGGTAGTCCTAGCCGTAAACGATGGGCACTAGGTGTGGGGGAGCCCTTCCCCCGTGCCGCAGCTAACGCATTAAGTGCCCCGCCTGGGGAGTACGGCCGCAAGGCTAAAACTCAAAGGAATTGACGGGGGCCCGCACAAGCAGCGGAGCATGTGGCTTAATTCGAAGCAACGCGAAGAACCTTACCAGGGCTCGACATCCGGGTGAAGCGGCGGAGACGCCGTGGCCGAGAGGAGCCCGGACAGGTGGTGCATGGCTGTCGTCAGCTCGTGTCGTGAGATGTTGGGTTAAGTCCCGCAACGAGCGCAACCCCTGCCCCATGTTGCCAGCATTGAGTTGGGGACTCATGGGGGACTGCCGGCGTCAAGCCGGAGGAAGGTGGGGACGACGTCAAGTCATCATGCCCCTTATGCCCTGGGCTGCACACGTGCTAGAATGGCCGGCACAGCGGGATGCGAAGGAGCGATCCGGAGCGGATCCCCCAAAGCCGGTCCCAGTTCGGATCGGGGGCTGCAACCCGCCCCCGTGAAGTCGGAGTTGCTAGTAATCGCGGATCAGCACGCCGCGGTGAATACGTTCCCGGGCCTTGTACACACCGCCCGTCACACCACCCGAGTCGTCTGCACCCGAAGTCGCCGGCCGAACCCGCAAGGGGCGGAGGCGCCGAAGGTGTGGAGGGTAAGGGGGGTGAAGTCGTAACAAGGTAGCCGTACCGGAAGGTGCGGCTGGATCACCTCCTTTCTAGGGAGAAATCGGGCGCCAGCCCGAAGCGCGGTCGAGCGAGAGCTCCCGCGCCCCGGAAGGCGAATGGGTTCGCCTCACAGGGGAAAAAGTGTACGAAAGCTTGAAGCCCCTATCTCTCGTCTCGCGGCATCCGGGCCCGAGGGCCCTCCCTCGGACGGTCGGGGAAACCTCCCCCTCCGGGCACCTTGAGAGTTGCATAGCGTTTCATAGAAACTGAAAGAATCATCAGCGAGAATCCCTCAGATTCGTTTTTCAAACTAATTCGATCTTCCGGGAATCCCGCAGGTGGTTCGCATTACACGATCGCAATAACTAAGATATGGATACCCGAAATACTTTTATTTCGAACTGACGCCTCCCGCGCAGAAGCGCGGGAGGGGACGCGAAGGGAAATGAAGATACGTAGGGCGCACGGTGGATGCCTTGGCATAGGAAGGCTTCGAAGGACGCGGCAAGCTGCGATAATCTGCGGTGAGGAGCAAACATCCCTCGACCCGCAGGTCTCCGAACGGGGCAACCCGCCAGAGCGGAGCTCTGGCACCTCCCGCCGAACGCATAGGCGGGAAGGGGCGAACCGGGGGAACTGAAACATCTAAGTACCCCGAGGAAAGGAAATCAACCGAGATCGCGCGAGTAGCGGCGAGCGAAAGCGCGTTTAGCCTAAACCCATGCATGCGCACAGCCTGCAGGCGTTGCTGCATGGGGGTCGTGGGAGCGCGCATCCGGTCCCTGCAGGGGCCGGCGCCGGTTACAAAGGGACTGGGAAGCGGAACGGCATGGAAAGGCCGGCCGGAGCGGGCGAGAGCCCCGTACGCGGACCCCAGTCCCCCGGCGGACGCGCATCCCGAGTACAGCCGGGCACGTGAAACCCGGTTGGAAGCAGGGGGGACCGCCCTCCAAGGCTGAATACTCTCCTATGACCGATAGAGGACCAGTACCGTGAGGGAAAGGTGAAAAGCACCCCGAGAGGGGAGTGAAACAGTACCTGAAACCGTGCGCCCGCAAGCAGTCGGAGCAGAGGATTCCTCTGTGACGGCGTGCCTTTTGTAGAATGAGCCAGCGAGTTACGGTGCGCTGCGAGGTTAAGCTTCGAAGCGAGCCGCAGTGAAAGCGAGCCTTTAAGATGGCGGTGAGTAGCGCGCCGTAGACGCGAAGCCGGGTGAGCTATCCATGGGCAGGGTGAAGCGGGGGTAAGACCCCGTGGAGGCCCGAACCCACTTCGGTTGAAAACGGAGGGGACGACCCGTGGATAGGGGTGAAAGGCCAATCAAACCCGGAGATATCTCGTTCTCCCCGAAATAGCTTTAGGGCTAGCCGCGGCCGTACGATGCCGGAGGTAGAGCACTGGACTTCCGAGGGGGCCTCACCGCCTGCCGAGGAAAACCAAACTCCGAATGCCGGCATCCCATTGGCCGCGAGTCAGAGCATGTGGGCTAAGCTGTGTGCTCGAGAGGGAAACAGCCCAGACCGCCCGCTAAGGCCCCCAAGTCCGTGCCGAGTGGCAAAGGATGTGCGTTTGCCTAGACAACCAGGATGTTGGCTTAGAAGCAGCCATGCATTTAAAGAGTGCGTAACAGCTCACTGGTCGAGTGGACATGCGCCGACAATTCACGGGGCTAAGCACGGCGCCGAAGCGGCGGACGGATCGAGAGATCCTGTGGTAGGGGAGCTTTCCCGGAGGGGCGAAGCGCGAGGGGCGACCCCGCGTGGACATCCGGGAAGTGAGAATGCTGGCATGAGTAACGAGAGAGGGGCGGGAAACCCCTCCGCCGTAAGCCTAAGGGTTCCTGGGCAACGCTAATCGCCCCAGGGTCAGTCGGGAGCTAAGCCGAGGCGGACACGCGTAGGCGATGCACAACAGGCGGACATTCCTGTACCGCCGCGGGCCGTCACCACCGACGGGGTGACGGGGAAGGGTAGCCGGGCGGGGTTCTGGACGTCCCCGTGAAAGCGCGTAGGGCGGTCGGCATGGAAACCAGCCGACCGATGAGCCCGAGACGCGAGACGAAGGATCTGATCCGAAGCCGGCGAGCCCATGCCCCCTGGAAAAACCTCTAGGGAGGCCCGCGGCGCCCGTACCAAAACCGACACAGGTAGGCGGGTAGAGCATACCGAGGCGATCGGGAGAACCATGGTTAAGGAACTCGGCATACCGACCCCGTAACTTCGGGAGAAGGGGTGCCCGCCCAGGTGAGGGAGCTAGCCTCCGGAGCCCGGGCGGGCCGCAGCGAAACGGCCCAAGCGACTGTTTATCAAAAACACAGGACTCTGCAAAGCCGCAAGGCGACGTATAGGGTCTGACGCCTGCCCGGTGCCGGAAGGTTACGCGGAAGCGTTAGCGAAAGCGAGGCGCCGAAGCCAAGCCCCGGTAAACGGCGGCCGTAACTATAACGGTCCTAAGGTAGCGAAATTCCTTGTCGGGTAAGTTCCGACCTGCACGAATGGCGTAACGACTTGGGCGCTGTCTCAACCATGGACCCGGTGAAATTGCATTGTTCGTGAAGATGCGAACTTCCCGCGGAAGGACGGAAAGACCCCGTGAACCTTTACTACAGCTTGGCATTGATCGTTGGCTCGGTGCGTAGAGGATAGGTGGGAGGCTATGAACCCCGGGCGCCAGCCCGGGCGGAGCCGCCCTTGGAATACCACCCTCACCGTTCCGGCGATCTAACGCGCGGCCGCGATCCGGCGCGCGGACCGTGCCAGGCGGGTAGTTTGACTGGGGCGGTCGCCTCCCAAAGAGTAACGGAGGCGTGCGCAAGGTCCGCTCAGGACGGTCGGCAACCGTCCGCAGAGCACAAGAGTACAAGCGGGCTTGACTGCGAGGCCGACGAGCCGAGCAGGTGGGAAACCAGGTTCTAGTGATCCGGCGGCCCGACGTGGAACGGCCGTCGCTCAACGGATAAAAGGTACTCCGGGGATAACAGGCTGATCTTGCCCAAGAGTCCACATCGACGGCAAGGTTTGGCACCTCGATGTCGGCTCATCGCATCCTGGGGCTGAAGTCGGTCCCAAGGGTATGGCTGTTCGCCATTCAAAGCGGTACGCGAGCTGGGTTCAGAACGTCGTGAGACAGTTCGGTCCCTATCCTCCGCGGGCGCAAGAGAACTGAGGAGATCTGCCCCTAGTACGAGAGGACCGGGGTGGACGGACCTCTGGTGCAGCGGTTGTCGGCCAACGGCACTGCCGCGTAGCTACGTCCGGAACGGATAAGCGCTGAAGGCATCTAAGCGCGAAGCCGTCTCCAAGATGAGTTCTCTTTCCGGTAAGACCCCTCGTAGACCACGAGGTTGATAGGCCGCAGCTGCAAGCGCCGCGAGGCGCTCAGGCGAGCGGTACTAATCGGTCGAGCTCTTCATCTCAATTCGCACCCGTATCTGACGGTCCGTGAGGTTTCCGTGAGCGCCATGCAACCCCCAGGGTCGGCCCGGAGCCGCCTTGGAAAACCTAGAGAGATCCTAACCAGGACCTCGCGGGGGAGCGCCCCCCGCGAGCGCGACCATGGAGCGGGGGATCACCCGGACCCATTCCGAACCCGGCAGTTAAGCCCCGCATCGCCGAAAGTACTGCGGGGGAAGCCCGTGGGAGGATAGGGCGTCGCGCTCGCGGAGGGCGCTTTTTCTTTG
>LN908984.1 GCA_001486445.1 Hugonella massiliensis | reverse complement strand
GTCATCCACTGGAACACGAGAAGGCGGCAAGTTAAACTGAAGGGACTGACCCCGGAGGAGTTCCGGAATCAGTCCCTGAATGTGGCTTAGTCTCTATTTGGCCGTCCAAGTTTTGGGACGCAGTTCATGACGCTTGCGGCCCCTTTCCCATACGCGCGAAGCGAGAGGCTTATTTGGCCAGGGCGGCCTGAGCGGCAGCCAGACGTGCGAGCGGCACGCGGTAGGGCGAGCAGCTCACGTAGTCGGGACCGATCTTGGCGAACTTCATGATGGACTCGGGGTCGCCACCATGCTCGCCGCAGACGCCGCACACCAGTGCGGGGTTGGCAGCCTTGCCCTTCTCGCAGCCCATCTTCACCAGTTCGGCCACGCCGTCGTCGACGGTCGCGAAGGGGTTGCGCTTGAGCAGGTGCTGCTCAAGGTAGGCCGGCAGGAACTTGGCTTCGGCATCGTCGCGCGAGAAGCCCAGCGTGGTCTGCGTGAGGTCGTTGGTGCCGAAGGAGAAGAAGTCGGCATGAGCGGCAATCTTGTCGGCGATCACGGCAGCGCGCGGCAGCTCGATCATGGTGCCGATCTTGATGTTGAGCTCGACGCCCTCTTCCTTGGCCACTTCGGCGACGACCTCTTCGGCCGTGGCGCGCAGCGTTTCGATTTCGCTTTCGAAGGCGACGAGCGGAATCATGATTTCGGGCTGGGGGTTGAGACCCTGCTTCTTAAGTTCGGCAGCGGCGCCGGCGATGGCGCGCACCTGCATCTTCGGGAGCTGCGGGAAGACGATCGACAGGCGGCAACCGCGCAGGCCGAGCATGGGGTTGGCCTCAGACCAGGAGTCGACCTGTTCCATGAGGTGACGCTTGGCGGCGATTTCCTCGGCCGGGGCGCCCTGCTCTTCCATGTGGGCGATTTCCACGTCGAGCGCGCGGGGGCTTTCGAGGAACTCGTGCAGGGGCGGGTCGAGCAAACGAACGATGACGGGCAGGCCATCCATGGCCTTGAACATGCCCAGGAAGTCGCCCTTCTGCAGTTCGCCCAGCTGAGCCACGCAGTCGGCGCGAATCTCTTCGTCGTCGTTCAAGATGAACTTCTGGATGATCTGCTTGCGGTCGCCCAGGAACATGTGCTCGGTGCGGCACAGGCCGATGCCTTCGGCACCGAAGTCGCGGGCGAGCTGAGCGTCTTCGGGGTTGTCGGCGTTGGCACGCACGCCGAGCTCGCGAATGTCGTCGGCCCAGGACAGAATCGTGTCGAGGTCGCCCGTGAGTTCGGGCAGGACCAGGTCGACGGCGCCCAGAACGACGTCGCCGGTGGAACCGTCGAGCGAAATCATGTCGCCTTCGTGCAGCACGACGTCGGTGCCGGCCACGATAACTTCCTTCTTGTCGGCATCGATGTGCAGGGCGTCGGCGCCGCAGACGCAAGGCGCGCCCATACCGCGAGCGATAACGGCCGCATGGCTCGTCTTTCCGCCATGGCTCGTCAGGATGCCTTCGGCGGCGATCATGCCGGCCAGGTCGTCGGGCGTGGTTTCCCAACGCACGAGCACGGTCTTGCGGCCTTCTTCGGCGGCCTTGACGGCGGCTTCGGAAGAGAAGACGACTTCGCCCACGGCAGCGCCCGGGGAAGCGTTGAGGCCCTTGCAGAGCACGTCATAGGTGGCGTTCTTGTCGAACTGGGGGTGCAGGAGCTGGTCGAGCTGTTCGGGCTCGACGCGCTGGACGGCCGTCTTCTTGTCGATGAGGCCTTCCTTTTCCATATCGATCGCGATGTGCAGGGCGGCCTGGGCGGTGCGCTTGCCCACGCGGGTCTGCAGCATGTAGAGCTTGCCCTGCATGATGGTGAACTCGATGTCCATCATGTCGTGGAAGTGGTTTTCGAGGATGACGAAGACCTCTTCGAGCTCCTTGCCGGCCTCTTCAAGGCCCGGGGTATGCTTGAGCTCGGCGATGGGGCTCGTGTTGCGGATGCCGGAGACGACGTCTTCGCCCTGGGCGTTGACCAGGTAGTCGCCGTAGAATTCTTTGTCGCCGTTGGCGGGGTTGCGGGTGAAGGCCACGCCCGTGGCGGACGTGTCGCCCATGTTGCCGAAGACCATGGTCTGAACGTTGACGGCCGTGCCCATGTTGTCGTCGATCTTGTTCTTCTTACGGTAGAGGACGGCACGGGGGTTGTCCCAGCTGCCGAAGACGGCCTCGATGGCCAGCTTGAGCTGGATCATCGGGTCCTGCGGGAAGACGGCCACGCCTTCGCGAGCGAGGTCGGGATACTGGTCGGGATCGACGTTTTCGGAGAAGATGCGCTTGAACTCTTCAACGAGCTCCTGCAGGTCCTGGGCGGTGAGGTCGGTGTCGTCCTTCACGCCGCGCTGGGCCTTCTTGACGTTGATGGCGTTTTCGAACAGGTCGCCGTCGAGGCCCATGACCACGTTCGAGAACATCTGGATGAAACGGCGGTAGGAGTCCCAGCCGAAACGAGGGTTCTGCGTCTGCGCGATGAGGCCGTTGATGGATTCGTCGTTCAAGCCAAGGTTCAGAACCGTGTCCATCATGCCCGGCATGGACATGGGAGCGCCGGAACGCACGGAGACGAGCAGCGGGTCCTTGGGGTCGCCGATCTTCTTGCCGACGCGCTGTTCCAGGTCTTCACGATACTGGTGGATGGTATCGAGCACGCCTTCGGGCCACACGTTGCCGGCATTCGCGTATTCCATGCAGGTCTGGCAGGAAATAGTGAATCCCGGAGGGACCGGAAGGCCGATGTTGGCCATTTCGGCCAGGTTCGCACCCTTGCCGCCCAGGACGGGCTTCATGTTGGTGTTACCCTCCGTCACGTTGTTGCCATTCGCATCCTTGCCGAATGCGAACACGCGCTTCACTTCTTCAGTCACTGTTACTCCTTATTCGCGACTATGTTCAAAATCTTTGCGTAAAGATTTATCCACGACGACCGTTGCCGGCCTTTCGTGGGTGAGCCATTTCATAATAACGCAAGATCTGCTGGGCCGTTTCTTCAACAGCTCGGTTCTCGGTGTGCACCACAATGCAGCCGAGCTTGCGCATGAGGGCGCGCGATTTCTCTAGGTCCTCCTCGATTTTTTCGGGATCGGCGTAGTCGGAGGCCACTCCCAGAGCATTGCCCAAACGGCGTTTGCGGATGGGACGGAGGACGTCGACGGTTGTCATGAGGCCGAAAAGTCGGGTCGAATCGACCTGGAAGATTTCTTTGGGCGGCGTAGATTGCGGGTCGAGCGGCACGTTGGACACCCGGTAGCCCTCTTGGGCAAGGTAAATCGACGTGGGCGTTTTGCCGCAACGCGACACGCCGAGCAGAACGATTTCCGACTTGGGAAGGTCTTGGGGATTGCGGCCGTCGTCGTGGGCGATGGTCCATTCCATGGCCTCGATGCGATGGAAATAGCGCTCGTTGACGATATGCTGCTCGCCCGGCACGTCCATAGGAACCATGCCCGACACCTGCGCAATGGCGTCGACTGCCTTGGTGAGCAGGTCGACGGCGTAAATGGTGGGATGGTCGACGAGAAACTTGTGAAGACGGGTTTTGATGTCGTCGTCGATGATCGTGTAGAAGACCACGATGCGGGGGTCGCCGAAGACCATTTCGTGGGTCTCGAGCTGCTCGAGCAGGAACTTTTCGACCATTTGGAAATTGCGTACGTTCGAAAGCAGCTCGATGTTGGGGTCGGCCTCGCCGAACTGGCTTGCCGCCGCGCGGGCAATCGCCTGCGCCGTGGCCCCCACCGAATCGCTGATCACGTGGATGGTGGGGATGGAGGTTTGGTTCTCGCGAAGGGTGAACGCGTCCATACGCTTCCTCTCTCGTTGACGGTGCCTCCATCATACCCCGAGCGGCACGAGAGCACCGCGCACTCCTTTCCAAAACAAAGGGGCCGGCAGCTTGGCTGCCGGCCCCGAAACGCTACGAATGCGTCACCGTTACTTGTTCTTTTTCTTCCCCTTGCCCTTGGCCTTGGCGGGCGCGAGCTTGCCGAAATCGGCCACGTCGCGGAAGACGGCCACGAAGCGGTTGAGCAGACGCAGGCGGTTGGCGCGCAGCGCTTCGTCTTCGTCCATGATCATGACCGCGTCGAAGAAGGCGTCGATCGGGCCGCGCAGCTCGGCGAGCTGGGTGAGGGCCGCTGCATAGTCGCCCATCTCGAGGGCCTGCGGCACGCGGGCACAGGCGACGTCGACGGCCTCGGAAAGGGCTTTCTCTTCAGCGCCGAACAAGGCCGCATCGGTATCCTCGCCCAGCTTGGCGTCGCGCAGATTGTTGGCGCGCGCGAAAGCCGTGGCAAGGTCGACCATGACCTCGGGCATCTGGGCGCGCGCAGCTTCGAGCGCGCGCGTGCGGGCGCAAATCACGGCCGGCTCGTCGACCCCGGCGGCGAGCACGGCGTCAATCGCGTCGGCGGTCGCCCCGGCATCGCGCAGGATCACCTTCGTGCGGGTGACGAAGAAGTCGACGACCTCGGCGCGCACGGCCGCAGCGTCGAAGGAAACGCCCTGGTCGGCCAAAGCTGCAAGCGCCACATCGATCGCGGCCCCCAAGGACACGGGCAGACCGTCGTCGAGCATGTTGACAATGCCGATGGCGCTGCGGCGCAGAGCGAAGGGGTCGCTCGAACCCGTGGGCCCCTGCCCTACGCTGAACAGGCCGCACACGGTGTCGAGCTTGTCGGCGAAGGCGGTAAGTTTGCCCACCAGGGTGTCGGGTGCGTCGTCGCCGGCGAAGCGCGGCTGGTAGTGCTGGCCGATGGCCTGGGCCACCTGGTCGGTTTCGCCGGCGGCCTTGGCGTAGTAGCTCCCCATGATGCCCTGCACGCTCGTGAATTCGATCACGGCGTTGGTGACCAAGTCGGCCTTGCACAGATAGCAGGCGCGCGACAGGTCGGCGGCATCCGTTTCCGACAGGCCGGCATCGCGACCCAGATGGTCGGCGAGCTTGACCAGGCGGGCAGTCTTGTCGCGCACCGTGCCCAGGGATTCCTGGAAGACCACCGTGTCGAGCTTTTCGACATAGGCTTCGAGGGGCTTCTTCAGATCCTCTTCGTAGAAGAACTTGGCATCGTCGAGGCGGGCGCGCACGACGCGCTCGTTGCCGTCGCGAATGGTGTCGGAACATGCCGGGTCGCCGTTGCTCACGATGATGAAGCGGTTGGTGAGCTTATGGTTACCGTCGTAGAGGGGGAAGTAGCGCTGATGCATGAGCATGGCGTCGACGATGATCTCTTCGGGCACCTGCAGGAACTCCTCGTCGAAGGTGCCGCACAAAGGCGTGGGGTACTCGGAGAGATTCACCACTTCGAGCAGGGTTTTCGCAGGCAGCTCGGCCGTGAAGCCGGTCTCCTCTTCGATCTTCTTGACGCCGGCACGAATGATCGCCTCGCGCTCCTCTTCGCTGGGCACCACGTAGGCGGCGCGCACCACGTCGAGCAGGTGGGCAGCCGTATCGACCGCATGCGCGCCCGGGGCGAGCACACGATGGCCCCAGGTCTCCTTGCCCGACACGGCGCCGGCGAAGGATACGGGCAACACCACGTCGTCAAGCATCGCGACAATCCAGCGCACAGGGCGCACGAAGTACGCGCGATACGAAGCCCAGCGCTGGCTGCGCGGCCACTTCAAATCGACGATGAACTGCGAGAGAATCGGCGGAAGGAGCTCGGCGACCGGCTGCGCGGAGATGCTCTTCGTGGCGAAGACGTAGTCGACCCCCTTCACCTCGCGACGCTCGAGGTCGTCGACCGTAAGCCCCTTGCCGCGAGCGAAACCGATGGCGGCCTTGGTGGGGTTGCCGTCGGCGTCGAAAGCCACTTTGGCGGCCGGGCCCCGGTACTCCTCTTCCAAAGCGGGCGTTTCGTCGGCCACGCCGTAGGCCATCACAATCAAGCGACGGGGACTAGAGAGCACCTCGATCGATTCGTAGGGAATGCGGGCGTCGTCGAAGGCTGCCGGCACCATCTGGCGCAGCTGCTTGGTAGCGGAATCCAAGTCGAAGGCGGGAATTTCTTCGACGCCGACCTCGAATGCGAGTGTATGCGTCTGGGCCATGCTACTCCCCTTCCGTTTCGTCGGCGGCGGGCTCGATACCCACCACGTGTTCCATGTAGGCGGCGCAGCAGCTCTTCACCATCGAGCGCACGCGCAGGATGTAAGCCATGCGTTCGGTGGCCGAAATCACGCCGCGGGCGTCGAGCAGGTTGAAGGCGTGGTTGCACTTGAGCACCCAGTCATAGGCCGGCAGGGCCAGGTGTGCGTCGAGGCAGGCTTTGGCTTCGGCTTCGAACTTGTCGAAGGCCTTGAAGAGGAAGTCGGTGTCGGCGATTTCGAAGTTGTAGGCCGAAAACTCGCGCTCGTTTTCAAGGTAGACGTCGCCGTAGGTGAATTCCACGCCGTCGTCGCCACGCGCCCAGATGATGTCGTAGACGCTGTCGACGCCCTGGATGTACATGGTCAAGCGTTCGAGACCGTAGGCCACTTCGACCGGCACGGGATCGCACTCGAAGCCGCCCACCTGCTGGAAGTAGGTGAACTGGGTCACTTCCATGCCGTTGAGCCACACTTCCCAACCCAGACCCCAGGCACCGAGCGTGGGACTTTCCCAGTCGTCTTCGACGAAGCGGACGTCGTGCTCGTTGGGCTCGATGCCGATCGCACGCAGGCTGTCGAGATAGAGGTCCTGGATGTTGTCGGGCGAGGGCTTCATGAGCACCTGGAACTGGTAGTAGTACTGCAGGCGGTTGGGGTTTTCGCCGTAACGGCCGTCGGTGGGACGGCGGCAGCCCTGCACGTAGGCCGTGCGCCAGGTGCCGGGCCCCAAGCTGCGCAGCGTGGTGGCTGGGTGGTTGGTACCCGCGCCGACCGCGTTGTCGTAGGGTTGCAGAACGACGCAACCCTGCGAGGCCCAGAAATGCTGCAGGTTCATGATGATGTCCTGGAAGCTGGGCACCTGGCCGAGCTTACCGGGGGCAGCTTGCATGCCTTCCAATGCTCCTCCTTGAACGGGGCGCCCCTTCGGCGCCCATCGAAAACGAACAGCGGGCCCAAAGCCCGCCGAATTGCCTATGACAAACCGCCGATGCGGTTCAGGGGCCAGTAGATTGCGCAGGCTTTGCCGGTCACGTTGGCAACCGGCACCGCCCCAAAGGATCGCGAATCGGCCGAATTGGTGCGGTTGTCGCCCATGACCCACACGTCGCCTTGGGGCACCGTATAGGGAAAGCTCACGTCGACCGCCGTGACGGAAAGGGGGTAGCTGGGCAAGCCATGCGTATAGGATTCGGCCAACGGCACGTCGTCGACATAGACCACCCCATCGCGCAAGTCGACCGTCTGACCGCCGGTGGCGATCACGCGCTTGATCAGGGTGCGCCCCGGATTGATGGGATCGTCGAAGGTCACGATATCGCCCGCCTGGATGTCGCGCGTGTAGTAGGTGATCTTCTCGGAAAAGATGCGGTCCCCCGTCATGATCGTGGTTTCCATCGAACCCGACGGGATTTCGTAAGGGGCGATCACGAAGGTGCGCAGGCCCCACACGCAGGCAAGGACCACGACGACCATGAGCACCAGGCGCAGAAAGCCATGCGAGCGCTTCACTTGGTCCTGCTGAGCCATGGTTTCCCTTTCACGAACGACAACGTGCGGCGCATCCCGCACAAGCGCCCATGATACCGCTTTAGGCGCGCGGGTCGCGAGGCGCGCGTAAAGAATCTAGAAACGCGCGGTCGGCGGAATCAAGACAAGCGTCCTCGAGCAAGTCGGGGCGACGGGCAGCCGTACGGGCCAAGCTTTGCTCGCGACGCCAGCGATCGACCTTGGCATGGTCGCCCGAGCGCAAAACGTCGGGCACCGCCATGCCGCGGTATTCGGCCGGGCGCGTGTACTGGGGGTATTCGAGCAGGTTGTCGTGGAAGCTTTCGTCGACGGCACTTGCGTCGTCCCCCAACACACCGGGCAACAGGCGCACGACGGCGTCGATGATCACCATGCTCGCCAGCTCGCCGCTCGTAAGGACGTAGTCGCCAATGGAAAAGCAGCTGTCCGCCAGGGTGTAGGCACGCTCGTCGATGCCCTCGTAGTGGCCGCACACGAACAGAAGGCGGTCTTCGCAGGCGAGGCGCTGGGCATGGGCTTCGGTGAAGGGCGTGCCCGTGGGCGCAAGGAAGACCGTGTGGGGCCGTTGGGGAAAGCGCGCGGCGATGTCGTCGTAGGCTTCGAAGATGGGCGCGCACTTCATCACGAGCCCCTGGCCGCCCCCGTAGGGTTCGTCGTCGGTCGTGCGATGGCGGTCGTGCGTCCAATCGCGCAGGTCATAGGCGCAGAAATCAAGCGCGCCCTTGTCTTGTGCAATGCGCATCATCGAAGCGCCCATCACCGATGCGTACATATCGGGAAAGGTGGAAAGGGTTTCGATGCGCACGTTACTCCCCCGCCTCATGCGCGTTGCTACGCGCCAGGTCGAGCAGGCCCTGGGGGATATGAACCGAAATGGTGTGGTCAGCCTCGCTAAAATCGGCCACGAAGGCGTCGACCAGGGGGATGAGCACCTCTCCATCCACTCCGCGCACCACAAGGCGCGCCTGCAGAGAGGTTTCGTCGACGTCGGCCACCGTGCCTAAATCGCCCCACTCATCATCGACGACCCGCCAACCCACCAGAGTGGCCGGCTCTTCCAAACGGTCGATGTCGGGCAGGTCGGCCTTGCGGACGAGGCAATATGACCCGACGAGCGTTTCGGCCGTGCGCACGTCGCACACGCTGTCGAAAGCGACTTCGAAGGAGCCTTCGCGGAATTCGCGCACCGAGGCAACGGCACCGCCGAAGGGACCGCGCAAGGTAGGCGGCACGAAACGCACTTTCATCTGGGGCGACAGAAGAAAAGGGAGCCCGTCTACCGATCGCAGAACGAGGCTCCCTTCAAGGTTCCTGGTTTTTGTGATACGCGCAACCCGGGCCCAATCGCTCATGTTACTCAACGATTTCTACGTCGACATGAACGTTGTCACGCGTGGCCGAAGCACGGGCAAGCGTGCGGACGGCCTTGATCACACGGCCCTGACGGCCGATGACCTTACCGGTGTCCTCATCGTTGACACGTACCTCGACGAGAATGTCGCCGTCTTCGTTTTCAGACTGGACGACGTCAAGGTCCTCTTCGTGTTCGATAATCGGCTCAACAAGCGTGCGGACGAGGCCGGCGATATCCAACGTGGATTCAGGCATGGGCCTTAAGCTTCCTTACGGGCCGTTTCGATGAGGCAACGGACGGTGTCGGTAGGCTGGGCGCCCTTGGACAGCCACTCGTCGATCTTGGTCAGGTCGAGATCGATCATGGAAGGATCGACGCAGGGATTGTAACGGCCGACTTCCTCGATGGGCTTGCTGTTGCGAGCGGCGCGCTCGTCGATGACGACGACGCGATAGTACGGTGCCTTTTTAGCGCCATGGCGGGCGAGGCGAATCTTGGTTGCCATAGAGGTGAACTCCTTTAATCCAATATACCAGGAAGCCGAACTCCCTTAAAAACAGCGATTCAAAAGTGTAATGCCAACAGCATGCGAACGCAAGCGCTCACGCGAAACGCTCACATTAGGCCACTCAGCCTCATACCCTACAGTATGACGCAGGCAGACCGAAGCGTCTTCGCCGACAAGAGACCTTCAAGGAACGTCTATTTCTGGTCGTCGAGCATCTGCTGAAGCTTCTTCATGTCATCCATGTTCATGCCCTGCATGCCGGGAAGGCCGCGACGGCGCTTGCGCTGCTTGCCGCGCTTCTTGCCGCCCCCCTTGCCGCCGCCTAGGGCGGGCATGACCTGTTTGAGCATCTTCTTGGTTTCGTTGAACTTCTTGATGAGCTGGTTGACGTCGGTGACCGTGACGCCGGCGCCGCGGGCGATGCGCGCGCGGCGGCTGCCGTTGAGCACTTCGGGATGCACGCGCTCTTCGGCCGTCATCGAATGGATGATGACCTCCATGCGGTCGAGGGCCGACGTGTCGACCTGGCCCTGGGCGAGCGCCTTGTCGCCGCCGGGCAGGGCCGACACGAGCTTCTGCACGCCGCCGATCTTGTGGACGCGCTTGTTCATTTCCAAGAAGTCGTTCAGATTGAGCTGGGCCTTGAGCATGCGCTCGGTCTGCTCTTGCTCGAGCTTCTCTTCCTGCAGCTTTGACGCCGTTTCGATAAGGCTCACCACGTCGCCCATGCCCAAGATGCGCTTGGCCATGCGGTCGGGATGGAACTCCTCGAGCGAATCGGGCTTTTCTCCCGACGAGATGAACTTGATGGGCTTGCCGGTGACCTCGCGGATCGAAAGCGCACCGCCGCCACGGGCGTCGCCGTCCATCTTCGACATGATCACGCCGTCGAAGTCGACCTTTTCGGCGAAGGCGGCCGCAACGTTGACGACGTCCTGGCCGGTCATGGCATCGACGACCATAAGGACCTGGTCGGGCTTGACGGCGGCCTTGATATTGGCCGCTTCGTCCATCATCGTATCGTCAACGTGCAGGCGACCGGCCGTGTCGACGATCACGACGTCGCGCAGGTGGTCGATGGCGTCCTGCACGCCCGCCTTGGCGATGGCCACCGGGTCTTTAGAATCGCTGCGGTAGACGCGCACGCCGATCTCGTTGCCGAGCGTTTCGAGCTGGTCGGCGGCTGCGGGGCGGTAGACGTCGCAGGCGACGAGCAGGGGCGAATGGTTCTTGCTCTTCAAGAGGTAGGCGAGTTTGGCCGCCGCCGTGGTCTTGCCGGCGCCCTGCAGGCCCACGAGCATGATCACGTTGGGCATGCGGCTCGACAGGACGAGCTTGGAATCGGCATCGCCCAAGAGGTGGGTGAGCTCGTCGAGCACGACCTTGACGACGTTCTGGGCCGGCGTGAGCGACTCGAGCACATCGGCGGTCAGGCAGCGCTCCTTGGTGCGCTTGGTGAAGTCCTTGACCACCTTGTAGTTGACGTCGGCTTCGAGCAGGGCCATACGGATCTCGCGCATGGCGGCGTTGATGTCGTCTTCAGTGAGCTTGCCCTTGCTGCGCAGGCCCCCGAAGATGTGTTGCAGTCGATCGGAAAGATTGTCGAGCATGCTTATTCCTTCCTTCCGCGCCACTTGAACAGGCGGCGGATACGGCCCTTCTTCTGGGGCTCTTCCTCGGCCGCCTCGTCGGCGGGCTCCCCGTCTTCGTCGGCGGGCGCTTCGTCGGTGGGCTCGTCGTCGACGCGCGTCTCATCGCCAGCAGGCGCCTCTTCGTCTGCGGGTGACGAAACCTCGCCCTCCGCGACAGACGCCGGCCAAGCGGCGGATGCGGCCTCTTCGGGCGTCGGTGCAGACCCTCGGTCTTCGACATCGATCCCATCGAACGCTTCCGTATCGGCCCTCGATTCGGCCTCGGCTTCCGGTTCCGGAACAGGCGCGGCTTCAGGTTCCGCAGGGCGCGCATTTTCATCCTCGTCGCCCTCCGGCTCGGCCCCAATAAGAGCAGCGGCGAAATCGTGGGCGTCGAAATCCTGAAGGTCTTCCAGGTGCTCCCCCACCCCGATCTTAGCGATCGGCAGGCCCAGTTCGTGCGACACCGCCAGCGCGATGCCGCCCTTGGCCGTACCGTCGAGCTTGGTCACGATAAGGCCGTCCAAATCGAGCGCCTCGTCGAACTTGCGGGCCTGCGACAGGCCGTTCTGGCCCGTGGTCGCGTCGATGACGAGGACGGTCTTCACCGGCATCTGGGAACGCTTGCGGACCACGTTGACCACTTTCTGCAGTTCGCGCATGAGGTCGTCGGAGGTATGCAGGCGGCCGGCCGTGTCGATGAGGACCAGGTCGGAACCCTTGGCTTCGGCGCGCTCGATCGCGTCGTAGCACACGCTTGCCGGATCTGCCCCGCGCTCGCGCTCGACGATTTCCACGTCGGCGCGACGCCCCCATTCCTCAAGCTGTTCGATGGCCGCGGCGCGGAAGGTGTCGGCGCTGCCCAGAAGGACGTTGCGCCCCTTGGCATGCTGTTCGTAGGCGATCTTGCCCACCGTAGTGGTCTTGCCCGCCCCGTTGATGCCCACGAAGAGCACGAGGACCGGGTTCTCGTCGAAGAGGTTCACATCGGCCATCGTGAACTCGCTGGCAATCTGGTCGGCCAAGGCGTCCATGACCGCATAGGCGTCGGGCAGGGCCTTGCGCGTGGCTTCCTCCCGCATGGTTTCCACGATATGCAGGGCAGCGGGCGCACCCACATCTGCCAGGATGAGGGCCTCTTCGAGCCCGTCCCAGAAGTCGTCGTCGACATCGGGGCCGCGGTCGAGAAGCATGTTCATGCGCTCGGTGAAACGCGTGCGCGTGCGGGACATGCCCGCCTTTACTCGTTCGAACATCGGTTATCCTTCCGCATGGCGCAGCGCCTGGTCCAAGCGCTGACTCATTACCTTGGTCACGCCGTCGGACTGCATGGAGATGCCGTACAGGACGTCGGCCATCTCCATCGTACGGCGCTGGTGGGTGATCATGATGAACTGCGTGTCCTCTCGAATCGAATCGAGATAGGCAAGAAGACGACGCAGGTTGGTGTCATCGAGGGCAGCCTCGATCTCATCGAGGATGTAGAAGGGGGTCGACCGCGTCTTGTAGACCGCGAAGAGCAAAGCGAGCGCCACGAGCGATTTCTCGCCGCCCGAAAGAAGCGACATCTTCAGGACGCGCTTGCCGCGCGGCTGGGCGTTGACCTCGATGCCGGTGTTTTCGGGGTCTTCGGGATCGACGAGCTCGAGCGAGCCCGATCCGCCGGGGAAGAGCAGGCGGAAAATGGTTTGGAAGTTTTCGTTGACCTGTGAGAACGTCTGCACGAAATCGTCCTTCATGCGGGCGTCGATCACGCGCACGATCTTCGAAAGCGACCGCCGGGCCGCCACCATGTCGTCGAGCTGGGCCTGTAGGTAATCATAGCGCGCCTTGAGCTCGCGGTACTCGTCCGCCGCATCGGGGTTGATGGTCCCCATGTTCTTGATGCGGCGACGGAGCTTGTCGGCCTGGTCCTGCAGGGGAGCGCGTTCCTCGAGACGGGGCAGTTCCTGGGCGACTTCGATCGGGGTGTCGCAGTCTTCGGTGATCGCCTTCACGGCCGCCTGCACCTGCATTTCGAGCCGGCCCTTCTCGACGCGCACGTTGGCCAGCTGTCCGTTGGCGGCATCGAAGGCCTCGTGGGCGTCCCGCGTCTGCGAGCGAACCGCGTTGATCTGCTCGTGCAGGTCGGCGGAAACCGCCTGCGACCGGGCAGACCGGTCTTCCAGAAGTTCGGTGCGGCGATGGGCGGCGCCGGCGAGGCGCTCGAAGAGGGCGATGAGGGGATCGATGCGCTCGGCCGCCGCCTTTTTTCGGGCGATGTTGGCCTTGGCCTTGGCGCGGGCATCGCGCGAGGCTCGCACGTCTTGCTCGCGGGTGATGAGCATACGGGCCGAGTAGTCGGTGCGCTCTTTCGCCGTGGCAGCGGCAAGCTTGGCTTCGGCAAGCTCGTTTTGGGCTTCGTCGACCTTGACCCGCAGGGGGGACAGGGCTTCGCGCAGATCATCGATGTCGGCCTTTGCGCCTTCGACGGTGTCGGCCAGCTCCTTCTCGCGGGCATCGAGGGCTGCCGCGTCGGGCTCGGCCTTCTCGAGCGCCTTGCGGGCGGCCTCGCGTTGGGCCTCGATCGCACGCTGCTCGCGTTCCAAGGCCGCAAGCGCCTGCTGGGTGCTCTGGGCCCGCGACCGCGCCGCGTTTGCATCGCCCTTCTTCTGCGCAAGGGCCTGGGAAGCGTCGAGGCTTGCCGCCTGGGCGTCACGCAGGGCGGCTTCGGCTTCTGCTGCCTGGGCTTGCGCCTGGGCAAGGGCGTCTTCGGCCTCTTTCGCCCGGGCGCGCGCCTCTTCGAGCTTGCGATGCTCGGCGATTGCGTCGACGGCGTCGCTCGACGGACGCACGACCGCCAAGGACCCGCTCTCGCGGGCGATGGCCCCCGCAGCCGTCACGGCACACACGCCCGGGTTGCCCGCCGCGAGGGCGCGGGCCTCGGAGGGCTCATCGCACACGACCACGTTGCCCAGCAGGGACTCCACCGCCGCGGCAGCGGATGCGGGATAGGAAATCTCGTCGACCAAACGTCGGGCGCCAACGCCTGCCGGCACCGTCAACGCACGCGCGTCGGTCGGCACGAAGAGGACCGCTCCCGCTTCAGGCGCCGCGGCAGCCCGGGCGGCGCACGCGTCGATGCGGTCGGCCGGGACGACCAGGGCGTCCAGATCGGATCCAAGCAGGACCGAAATGAGCGCCGACAGCTCGGGGGTGGCATCGATGACGTCGGCCAGGGCGCGGGCGGACTCCCCCGCTGCCTTCACGGAAGAGGCCAGCAAGGGGTTTGCAGCCGTACGCGCGCGGCGAGCGGCTTCGAGCGAGCGCACTTCCGCGGTGGCGGCCGCACGGGTTTCGCGGGCGGCATCGACGGCAGCGCGCAGACGGTCGCGTTCGGCTACGGCCTCGCCCACGCGCGCACGTACGCGCGTATCGGCCTCTTTGGCCGTATCGACCGCGGCGACCGCCTTCTGCGCACCTATCGCAGCTTCTTCAGCCGTCGACCGAGCGGCGGAAAGGCGCTCTTCCAGTTCGGCCGCATGGGTGCCGATGAGCTTTTCCTGCGCGCGATTGCTCGCCAGGATCTCGCGGGTGCGGGCCTGCTTGGCGCGTACGGCCTCGAGCTGGGCCAGCGCATCGCGACGGGCGCGGGTGGCCTCGTCGAGCTTCGACTGCAAACCGCGCCGTTGTTCCTGCAGGTCGCGCGTGCGCTCGCGGGCGTCAGAGAAGCGTTTGTCGGCCGCTTCGCGCGCCGTTGCCGCTTCATCGGCAGCCTTCTTGGCCTCGGCGCGACGGGCGTCCAGGTCAGCCGCCGCAGCCTCGTCAGCCTGCACGCGCAGCTCCAGATCGGTTACGTAGGTTTGGGCCGACCGCTTCTTTTCGTGCAAGAGGAGGACCAGGGAGTCGAGCTTGTCGGAGGCCGCCTGGGCGCGGCGATAGAGGTCGGAGGTCTTGCCGGCAGCTTCGGTGGCGGCTTGGAGCTTCTTCTGCAGAGCTTCCGATTGAGACTCGCTATGGGCAATCGAGGAATGAAGCTCCTGGGTCTGGCCCACGAGCTTCGATTCGGCTTCGATGACGCCGTCCCATTTCTCCTGCAGGGACCGCAGGTCGTCGACGGCAAGGGCAAGATCGATTTCGGCGAGCTGAGCCGAAACCTCCTTGTAGGCAAGGGCGCGCTTGGCCTTGCGCTCGAGGGGTTTCACCTGTCGCTGTACTTCGGCCACGACGTCGCGCACGCGGGCCAGATGGTCGTCCATCCGCTCGAGCTTGCGCTCGCTTTTGGCCTTGCGCTGCTTGTGCTTGAGGACGCCGGCCGCCTCTTCTATGAGGGCGCGCCGGTCTTCGGGCTTGCTGGCGAGAATAGACGCCAGGTGGCCCTGGGAGATGATCGAATGGGTACCGGTTCCCAAACCCGAATCGTGCAGGATGTCGAGCACGTCCATGCGGCGGGCCACAACCCCGTTGATCAGGTACTCGCTTTCGCCCGAACGGTACATACGCCGACCGATCGAGACCTCCGCGTAATCGACGGGCAAGGTGCCGTCGGAATTGTCGAGCACGAGTTCGACTTCGGCTACGCTCACGGCCTTGCGCGCACTCGACCCAGCGAAGATCACGTCTTCCATAGACTGGCCGCGGAGGTTCTTGGCGTTGCGTTCGCCCAAGACCCACAGGACCGAATCGGAAATATTCGATTTTCCCGACCCGTTGGGCCCCACCACCGCCGTGATGCCCGGCTCGAAGGTGAGCACGCTGCGGTCGGCGAAGGATTTGAACCCCTTCAGGACGAGAGACTTCAGGTACACGCGCTACCGCCGCTCCGCATCGGAAGCCGCATCGTCTTCCGCAGGCTTGGTCTGACGGGCGCGTTCCGCTGCCTTTTCGGCCTTGTCGGCAGCCTTTTCGGCCTTGGCTTCCGCACGCTCTTGTGCTTTGCGCGCCTTGGCCCGGGCCTTGCGCTGGCGCTTGAGTTCTTTTTCGCTCATGCCCGACGCCTCGTCTTCGCTGGAAAGCAGGGTGAGGGCCGTGCGGGCCGCATGGCTTTCGGATTCCTTCTTGGTGCGGCCCACCCCGCGGGCGAGCGCCTTCACGCCGGCAAAGACCTGGGTGACGAAGGTACGGTCGTGCGGGGGCCCTTGGGTTTCGATGAGCTTGTAGGTGGGCGTGATCCCGTCTTCCTGCAAGCGCTCCTGCAGGACACTCTTGGGATTTTCGGGCTCTTTGGCCATGTTGATGTCCATGTAATCGAGCAGGGTGCGAGCGATGAACTCGCGCACCGTGTCCATGCCGCTGTCCAGATAGAGGGCGGCTACCACCGCTTCGTAGACGTTTTCGAGCGCGGAATGCAGGCCGCGACGGCCCGTGCCCCGCTCGGAGCTGCCGAAGATGATGAAATCGGCGAAGCCGAGCTCATTGGCCACCTTGGAAAGCGTTTCGCCGGACACGAGCGCCACCTTGATGCGGGTGAGCCCGCCTTCGTCGATTTCGGGGAACCGGTGAAAGGCGGCGTCTGCCACGACGGCGCCCAAAATGCTGTCACCCAGAAACTCGAGCCGTTCGTAGGAATACTTGACGGGCTTCCCCTCGACGGCGGACGGATGGGTGATAGCGGAAAGCAGATATCTCTCCTGCTTGAAGCGGTAGCCCAGAATCATCTGCGCTCGGTCGAGCTTTTCGCGCTGTTCTCCCTGTGAGACCGAATCCACTTCTGCTTCCCTCCTTTGCAACAAGCGCCGACGCAGGCGAAACCCGCGCCGGCGACTGAACGCACCTTATCGGTACATGGTACTCTAAGCGCTTTTAGGCTGAACCTCTTGCGCGATTAAATCAGAAACGTGGGCGCGGGCAATCGCCGCCGTCGTGAGCACGCCGTTCTTGATGGCGGTTTCGTTCGACGACCCATGGCCTACCGTGCAGGCGCCCTTCACGCCGAGCAGGGGCGCCGCCCCCACCGAATCGGCCGAAAGCGACTGCTTCAGGCCGGAAAGACCACCCTTGACCAAGGCGGCGGCGAGCATGGTGAGCGCATTCTTTTTGAAGACGCCCTTCAGAGCGCCCATGAGGGCGCCGGCCGTGCCCTCGATGGTCTTCAAGCACACGTTGCCCGTGAAGCCATCGGCAACGAAGACGTCGAAACGACCCGAAAGCACGTCGGTGCCCTCCCCGTTGCCGACGAAGGTGGGCAGGTGCGCGGCGAGCAGGGCATGTGCTTCCTGGGCAAGGGCCGAACCCTTGGCCTCTTCCGACCCGATATTGAGCAGGGCCACGCGCGGTTGGGCGATGCCCATGACCTTTTCGGCGTAAATTGAGGCCATCTGACCGAACTGCAGAAGGTATTCGGGCTTGCAGTCGGCGTTTGCGCCGCAGTCGCACAAGAGGACCTTCTGGCTGGGCGCGGGAAGGACGGTGCAGAGGGCCGGGCGCTTGACCCCGCGGATGCGGCCGATCATGAGCGTACCGGCGCTCATGACGGCACCCGTCGAACCGGCCGAAAAGAAGCCGTCGGCAGCGCCTTCCTTAACCTTGCGGCAGCCCACGACGATCGAGGAGTCCTTCTTCTTGCGCACCGCCTGGGCGGGATGCTCGCCCATGGCGATCTCTTCGGTGCAGACGACCGCCTCGCAGCGGTCGTGCGCGGCAGCGAAGGGTTCGACCACGTCGGCAGGGCCGCAGAGCAGGACCGCAAGGTCGGTGTCTGCGGCAAGCGCGGCTTCGACGCCGGGCAGGACGACCGACGCGCCGGCGTCTCCCCCGATTGCGTCGACGGCAATGGTCACCGTTTCACTCACGTCAGTTTCCTTTCAGCTGGGGCCCGTCGTCACGCGGCGTGCCCCCCATCAAAAAAAATCCCCCGCGCCGCACGGCGGCACAGGGGATTCGCTTCACATAAAGGCAGCCACCTACGCGGTTTCGATGACCTCGCGGTCGCGGTAATAGCCGCAGTTCGGGCACACGCGGTGCGGAAGCTTCACTTCGCCGCACTGGGGGCACACGGAACGGGCGGGGGCGGCGATCTTGTCGTTAGCGGAACGACGGTTATGGGTGCGGATGCGCCCCATCTTTTGTTTAGGTACTGCCATTTGTATCTCCTTTGTGTACAGCGGGAATCGCTCCACGCTGAAGTTCCACATGAACACGCGACGAATTATATTAACGAAGTCGCGCAAAGGGCGCAAGACGTATCCACCGATACTTCATACGCGCAGGCCCAGGTGCCTGTGTATCACGCTCCCGGGCGCATCTATAGGCCCAAAGAGCCTATCGGCCTTGGACGTCTTCCCCACCGTCGCCGAAATCGAGGTCCTTCAGAACCGCAAAGGGATTGGCGGCGTCCTCGAAGCTCGCGCGCTCTTGAGCGCGCTTGGCGGCACAGTCGCAGGTCTCGCGGTTGAGGTTGGCCCCGCAATCGGGGCAGAGGCCCTTGCAGTCCTCGCGGCACAGGGGCACGAGCGGCACGTCTACTAAAATGGCCGCCTCGATAAGAGGCTCGAGGTCGATGACATGGTCTTCGGACAGGCGATCGTAGTCGTCTTCGTCGCGGTCTTCGGGCTCTTCCGCTTCGGGAAGCAGATAATAGCCTTCTACATGGCCGTCGATGTCGAGGTCGAAGTCGTCGAGGCAGCGGGCGCACGACGTAGTGCCCACCCCCTTCACGTGCCCGTCGACCACCAGGGCGTCCCCGGTGTTCGACACCGTGACGCTCCACGCAAGCGGGTCGGCGAACCGGTAGGTGTCGGGTTTGGCGTCGAATTCGGGCAGGTCGATCGTACCCGTGAAGGTCTCGCACTCCGCGGGAGCCAGCAGACGATCGGGGATCTCGATGCGCAGGGCGGACATGGCGGCAGCCTAGCGGGACGCGGGGCCGCCGGCGTTGCTCGCGCTCGAGTTCAAACGGTCGCGGCAGCGGCGGACATTGGCCAACAGCGAATCGAGGCTCTGCTCGACATGGCCGAACACTTCGTCGGCGTAATCTTCGGCGCCGGCGCGGGTTTCGCGCTCGAGCTCGCGCGCATCGGCCATGATCTGATCGGCCTGCTGCTGGGAAATGCGGACGATTTCCTGCTCGCTCGCAATGGTAAGCGCCTGGTTGCGCGCGTCTTCGATCATGCGGTCTGCTTCGGCCTCGGCGTCGTCGAGCAGGCTCTGGCGCTCGCGCACGATCTGGCGGGACTGAGCGAACTCGCTGGGGAACGCGTCGCGGATGTCGTCGATGATTTCGAAGGCGGCAGCCACGTCGACCTGACGGATGTTGCTATTGCGACCGAAGGCGGGCTTCGAATCTTCAAGAAGGATCGAAAGCTCCTCGATCAACCCCAAAACTCCCGTTTCGTCCATGTGAGTCCTTCCCAAATAAGCAGAGCGCGCAATTGCTGCGATACGAATCCAAACAAAAGAGTATTTTAGCATGCGCCTTTAGAGGGCATGCAAAAATGCATGCGTACAGAACAATATCACATGTCGCGGGCACCGCCCCGCAGGACGACGAACGGTTGCCCGTCGCCTAGGCCTGCGTGTCCTCGTCGAGGGAAAACTTCTCGCAGAGAGCGTGGAAGACGGGCTTCGAGACGAACTGCTTGAAGGGGCCTCCGTAGCTGGCGATCTCGCGCACGATCGAAGACGACAGGTACATATAGTTGGGCGGCGACATGATGAAGACCGTTTCGATGGAAGGCTCGATTTCGTAGTTCATCGCAGTCATCTGGAACTCGTATTCGAAGTCGGTGATGGCGCGCAGGCCCTTCACCAGCACGTTCGCGTCCATCTTGCGGGCGAAGTTCACCAACAGGTCGTCGAAGGGCTCGACGCGGACGTTGGCTAGGTCGGCAACCGACACCTCGGCCATGGCCACGCGCTCTTCCTGGGTAAAGAGCCGCCCGTGCCCGTTTTTGGTAGGCGAAGCGGCGACGGCGATGATCACCTCATCGAAGATCTGCGCCGCACGACGCACGATGTCGAGATGCCCTTCGGTGATTGGATCGAACGTTCCCGGTACGAGCGCGCGTTTCACTTGAGGTTCCCTTCGAACAAATCGACGACGGTGTCGCCGTAGGTCTTTCTGGTCAATGGGCACAAGTGTAGCCCATCGAAGGAGCCTTCGGCGAGGGGATCTTGACTGTCGTCGTGTTCGTAGACGACGAGGGCGCCCCCGTCGACCAGCCCCGCCGCAGCCAGGCGCCCAAGCAGGTCGGCCACGTCTGCGGCGCGCAGGGCGTAGGGCGGGTCGAGATAGACCAGGTCGTAGGGCGCCGGACCAGCGGCGGGCAGCCGCTTGGCAACGTCGACGCGCTGCACGCGCGCCCTCCCCCGCTCCACGAAGGAGGTGTTGCGGGCAAGGGCTTCCAAAGCGGCGCGGTCTCGGTCGCACAGGCAGGCGAAGCGGGCCCCGCGCGAAAGCGATTCCACGCCGAGCGCCCCGCTGCCCGCGAAGGCATCGAGGACGATCGCGCCTTCGAAGCCGCCGCGCGCCGAGGATATCGTGCTCATGAGCGACTCGCGCACGCGGTCGGTCGTGGGTCGGGTCGTGCGCCCCTTGGGCGCCACAAGGGTGCGTCCCCGGTAGAGGCCGGCGATCACGCGCATGGCTATTCCCCCTCAAGCGGCCCGAACATGCGGACCATTTCGTATCGAAGCGCCTGATGCGCTGGGTCGGACAGGTTCGGGTCGCCTTCGAGCAGGCGCCGGGCATCCCCGTGCGCCGCCTCGATGACGTCTTTGTCGCGCACGACGTTGACGAGTTTCAGCACCGAGGCGCCCGACTGGCGGTTGCCCAGGATGTCGCCCTCCCGCCGCAGGGAGAGGTCGAATTCGGCGAGCTCGAAGCCGTCGTTGGTGCGTTCCATGGCCGCAAGGCGCTCCAGGGCGGCCGGCGCCTTGCTCGCTGACACAAGGCAGACGACGCCCGGATGTTCGCCGCGGCCCACGCGGCCCCGCAGCTGGTGGAGCTGGGCCAAGCCGAAGCGGTCGGCGTCCTCGACGACCATGGCGGTCGCATTGGGCACGTCGACGCCCACTTCGATCACCGTCGTGGCCACGAGCACGCGGACCTCCCCGGACACGAAACGGTCCATGACCTCCCGTTTTTCTTCGGCCTTCATCTTGCCGTGAAGGACTCCCACTTCGAAGCCGGGGAATATTTTGGCCTGCAGGAAGCGGGCCTCGTCGATAGCCGCACGAGCGTCGCCCCCCGCCGCCATATCCCCGGCATCCTCGATGGCGATGTTGGCGTAGGCGTAGTCGTCGTCGGAAGCGCCCTTGTCGGCCTTCTTGGGCTTGGGCGCCGCCGTGCCCACCAGAGGGCAGACCACGTAGGCTTGGCGACCGGCCTCGAGCTCGTTGCGCACGAGCTCGTAGGCGGCCCCGCGCTGGGCGAAGGGAAAGACGTGCGTCGCGGTGGGCTGGCGCTCGAGCGGCCGATGGTGTAGGTAGGACAGGGTCATATCGCCGTAAAGGGCCAGGGCAAGCGAGCGCGGGATGGGCGTCGCCGTCATGGCGAGGACGTCGGCGCAGGCTCCCTTGGCCACGAGCTTTTCCCGTTGCGCCACGCCGAAACGCTGCTGCTCGTCGATCACGACAAAGGTGCAACGGGCGGGGCGCACGTCGGGCTCGAGCAGGGCATGGGTGCCGAAAAGAACCGACAGGCTTCCGTCGGCAAGCCCCGCACAGATCCGGGTGCGGGCGGACATGTCGGTCGTGCCGGTAAGCAGGGCCCAGCTGACGCCCGCCGCATCGAGCAAGGGCCCCAGCTTGCGCGCGTACTGCTGGGCGAGCACTTCAGTCGGGGCCATCATGAGGGCCTGACCGCCGGAGTCGGCCGCCGCAGCCAGGCCGAAGGCGGCCACAGCCGTCTTGCCCGTGCCCACGTCGCCCAAGAGCAGGTGGTTGGCGGGACGAGGCGCGGCCATCGCGGCGAAGATCTCGTCGCGGGCGCGGGCCTGTTCGTCGGTAAGGCTGAAGGGCAGCGCCGCTTCGAGAGCGGCCACATGCGGCCCGTCGACCGTGTGGGCACAGGGCTCGCCGCCACTGCCCCGCTTTTCGGCTGCGAGCATCAGGTGAAGCTCGAGCAGAAGGACCTCTTCGTAGGTGAGTCGACGACGGGCTTGGGCAGCCTCGTCCATCGTATGGGGGAAGTGGATGCAGCGCAGGGCGCTCCCCCGGCTGTAGAAATCGTAGCGGATGCGCAGACGGGCAGGCAGGGGGTCGTCGAGCCCGCAGACCGCATCGAGGGCATTGCCCACCAGGGTGCGCATGAGCTTGGCGGGCACCTTCTCGCTCGCGGGGTGCACCGCCAGAATCACGCCCCCGTTGGGAGAGGAGGGATCGACGGCTTCCAGATAGGGGTTGGTCATCCGCTTAAACCCGTAGTTGAACTCGACCTTACCCGAAGCCTGAAGCCAGTCGCCCTTGTGCACGTGGTCCATGAGCCAGGGCTGGCGGAAGCAGGTGATCATAAGGGCGCCCGTCTGGTCGACAAGGGTGATTTCCACGATGGAAAGCCACTTCTTGCGCGTCTGCTTGAGCTTGATGTCGTAGACGTTGCCCACGACCGTGCAGGTGTCGTTGATCTGCGCGTCGGCAGCGGTAGTCACGCGCGACATGTCGATGTAGCGACGCGGGAAATGGGTCACCAAATCGCGCACCGTCTTGATGCCCAGTTTCGCAAACGACGCCTGGCGCGCGCCCGAGATGGCCTTGACGCTCTGCACGGGTTTGTCGAGCGCCAAGGTAGCAGCAAGGCGGCTGGGCACCGAAGTCCCCGCCGCCTTGCGCGCCGATGTGTTATGTACGGCCGTCACGCCCCGGCAAGCCTACTCGAGGGAGAAGACGATCGGGTACAGGGGCTGGTCGCCGCGATGGGGGTCGACCTCGACGTCGTCATAGGTAGCCTCGATCTTTTCGACGAGGGCGTCGAAAGCGTCCTGAGGCAGGTCGGCGCCGGCCAGGATCGTGAGCGTGTCGGCGTCCTCGACGCCCATGTCGGCCAGCAGGGCGAGCGTGACCTCGTCTACCGAAGAGCCCACCTCTTCAATCGAGCCGTCGGCGATGCCGATCGTGTCGCCGTCCTTGATGGGGTTGCCGTGCGCATCCTTGGCATCTTTGATGGCCGTGGTGACCTCGCCGGTCTTCACGTCTTCGAGCGCTTCGGTCATGGCTTCGACGTTCTCTTCGAGCGTCGCGTCCTGGTCGGCGGCGAAGAGGGCGGAAAAGGCCGCGGGCACGCTCTTGGTGGGCACCACGCCGACAGGCACCTTTTCGGATACCTGCGCCGCGCTCTGGGCGGCCATGATGATGTTGGAGTTGTTGGGCAGGATGATGGCGGCATCGCAGTTGAGCGCATTGACCGCGTCAAGCAGGTCTTTCGTCGACGGGTTCATGGTCTGCCCGCCGGACACGACGTAGTCGACGCCCAGGCTCTCGAGGATCTTGGCGTTGCCCTCGCCCGCCGCGACGGCCACGAAGCCGATGTGCTTGTGCTCGCGCTCGTGTTCGGCTTCGAGCTTGGCGTTGCGGTCTTCGGCCTGGAGCTTCATGTTGTGGATGAAGACTTCGAAGATCTGGCCGCGGTCGAGGAAGTACTTGAGGACCTGGTCGGGGTGGTTGGAATGCACGTGCACCTTGAACTTGGGGTTCTCGCCCACGCACAGCTCGCAGTCGCCCATGGTCTGCAGGAAGTCGAGCGCCTCTTCCTTGTTGAGGGTGTCGGAATCGACGAGGAACTCGTTGCAGTAGGTGTAGCGGGAACCTTCCCAGTCGTTGATGTGCTCGATTTCGACCTTGGGTTCGCCCTTGCCGATGGACAGGTCGGCGCCCACCGTCTTCTCGTGACCGAGCAGGGCGGCGACGAAGCTGTCGACGAGGATGGCCAAACCGAAGCCGCCGGCGTCGACGACGTTGTTTTCCTTGAGCACAGGCAGCAGATCGGGCGTGCGCTGCACCGACGCGTAGGATTCCGACACGATGAAGGTGAGGGCTTCGTCGAACTCCATCTTCTTCTTGTTGGCCTTGTGGGCAGCGGCGGCCGTGTCGCGCAGGACGGTGAGAATCGTGCCCTCGACCGGCTTGCGCACGGCCTGGAAGGCGGTGGTGACGGCAGCGTCGAAGGCCTTGTCGACGCTGGCGACGGTGAGCTCGTCGGATTGGGCGGCGCCTTCGCACAGGCCGCGCAGAATCTGCGACGTGATCACGCCGGAATTGCCGCGCGCGCCCATGAGGGCACCCGTGGTGATGGCCTTGCGAATGTCGGCGCGGGGCGCGTCGGCGGGCAGGGCGGCCAGGTTATCGCACACCATCTTGATGGTGAGCGACATGTTGGTACCCGTGTCGCCGTCGGGGACCGGGAAGACGTTCAGACGGTTGACTTCGTCCTTGCGCTGGTCGAGCGTTTTTCCGGCAACCGCGATAGCGTTAAGGATGTCGGTAATCGAATAGGTATCTGCCATGGTTGGTGAGTCTCTCCTTGAAGGGCCCGATGGGGCCGCACGAATCCTACTTGCGGACCTTGACGCCCTGAACGTGGACGTCCACGCCGGAAAGCGGGACCTGTGCGTAATGCGTGAGCGCGAACGTAACCGACTCGACGAGGTTCTGGGACACCGTGTTGATGTTGGTGCCGTATTCGATGATTACATAAAGGTCGACATGCACGCCGTCTTCGTTCGTGTCGACGACCACGCCACGACGCAAGCGGGAAGCGGGCAGCAGCTTGGCGATGCCGTCGGCTGCGTTGGGGGCCGACATGCCCACGACGCCGTAGACGTTCATCGCAGCGTTGCCTACCAGATCGGAGAGCACATCGTTGGCGACATGCAGATCGCCGGGAATAGAGTCTGCCATTAGTCTTCCTTTCACGGATGTCGGAAAGCATGAAGGTCGGAATGATTTCAGCAGCTTAGTATACCGCATACGGTTCGTCCCCACCCGCCCCCGCCCACGCTCGAGCACTTCTCCATATTGGCCGAAGGGGAGCGGGAAAACGAGGTGCCTGAGGGCAAAAGAAGAACCACCCGTCCGCATGGAAGACCGCAGGGATTGCCGCGAAGGCGCACGGATGGAGTCACGCACCCTTCGTTGTGGACACACCCGGTGGCGTGTTATTATGCGTAGATAGTGTGAACCGCTCTGCATGCCCGGGAGAATTTCCTTTCCCCCGCCTTCCGCCTCGTGCTATATTACGAAGGCTTTTTGTGATGCATGCCTACGCGGGTAGGCCAAAAACATACAGTCTGGAGTGATTTGAATGTCCAAGGTTTGCGAAATCTGCGGTAAGGCACCGGTTGCTGGTCGTAGCATCAGCCACTCTCATCGCGTAACCAACCGTTGGTTCCGTCCCAACGTGCAGAAGATGACCATCAAGGAAGCCAACGGCCGCGTGCGCAAGGCCAACGTGTGCACCAAGTGCCTCAAGGCTGGCAAGGTCACCCGCGCATAAAGAGCTCCTTTCAAGAGTTTGACAGCCCGCCTCTTCGGAGGCGGGCTTTTTATTGCCCAGGCTCGTAGGCAGCCACCCCACCAGGCGACGGCCGCGTCCCGCAAAAGCCAGTGGCGGGCGAAATCAACTGCACTTCGCGCAATCTGTGCCTCCTGAGCGAGGAGATCGACGGGCGGCCCCGCTGCGGAGACAGAGCGCGGCGGCCAACCGGGATGCCGTCCGCCGCATTCGACCGGGGCGGTCTCCCCAACAACCCGCGTCGCCTTAATTTCAGCCGAGGACAGAGCCATGGGTTGGCCTTCGCCTCAGGTCCTTCTCATACTTCCGTCTATTCCTTGCATCTATCCTCGACTCAGACGTATCTCCAAAGACCGTACACAGCTCAGAGGAGGACATGGTCTCCTCATACTTCGGGATGATGCCCCGCGTATCGGGTGGGTCGTATTCTCTAACCATCGCAAGGACCGCGTACCAAACGATTCTAGGGAAAGGACCTGATCATCATGAAGACCAAGCACAAGAACCTCACCATGGCATTCGCCCTCGTTCTGGCTCTGGGCCTGCCGGCCGCCACGCTGACCGCCTGCGGCGGCTCCGACTCCGACACGTCGAGCTCGTCCTCGTCTTCGGCGGCCGCCCCTTCAAGCTCGTCGACTTCCACGTCTTCCAGCTCTTCGAGCTCCACGAGCGCTAGCAGCTCTTCGAGCTCCACGAGCGCTAGCACCTCTTCGACCACCGCGAGCACGCCGAGCTCTTCAAGCTCCGCCGGCACCACGCGCAGCTACTCGATTGACGCCGCTTCGATCACCGAGGCTTACGCAGGCGTTTCCGAAGCCGGCGAAGCCGTCTTCTGGATCGCCAACCAGGACAACTCCCAGGTCGGCATCTTCTTCGTCGACGCCAACAATGCCGCTAACGTGAGCTTCATGGGCCCGGCCACCATGACCCAGCAGAACGGCGAGAACCTGATCACCGTTACCGACCAGGTCACCGGCAACACCCTGACCTTCGGCATCGCGAGCAACGGTGACGGCACGGTCACGATCGACATGGGCAACGAACTGGGCAAGGCCGTGTTGGCCAAGGCCGACATCAACGACACGATCTCCACGATCCAGGCCATCCAGACCTACACCGACTCGCTGGCCTAGCCTTCAACACACCCTCCGGCAGCAATGAATCCCTTCCCGTGCTGCCGGAAGCGGTAAGAGTCCCTTGAACGAGCCCCGCTTCGGCGGGGCTCGTTCGGTTTCGGGGAACCATGCGAGAGCCGCCTGGCACCGCCACTTTGCACCAGGCGGCTCTCGCATGAATGGGGACGCGGCTCTGCCCCTGGTCGCAGCGCACAGAATGAGCGCGCAAGCTCGTGAATCACGCCTCGGCGGCCAGCGGATCGACCGTCGAGGGATTTACAAGGGCTTCCGATTGCCCGCTGGCGTTTCAGCACGCCCTCCGACATCTGGCAAAAGGAGCTCTGTCCTTTGCAGGCCCGTGCGTTCTGCTGCAGCTCCCCCGCCCCCCGCTCAGACACAACAAAGCCCGACAGGGGGCTCACCTCCTGTCGGGCTTTCGATCAATCCACGAAAACGTGCTACTCGATGGAGAGCGCTTCCGTGTCTATCGCGTCGCCGTACACCGTCGTCATCGTTCCCCAGAAATAAGTGGCCGCATCGCCGAAACTTTCGTAGCTCACCGGCATATTCGATTCCTGCATGGCAATGGGGTCGCCCTGCAGGGTTTCCTGGTAGGTGCCGCTCGCGTCGTAGAAGTCGAACAGAGGCGTGATCGTGTCGCCCTCGTTGAACGGCGACAGACCATGACCGAACAGGTTGCTGGCCGTCATGTCGTGGGCGCGCCACCCCTGCACGTAGCCTACCGTACGATCGCCCTGTTGGCTCATAGGCGGATAGTAGACGACCACGTCGATGCGGGTCGTGCCGTTGAGCAGGGCCGGAATGATGCCGGAAAAGCTGTACTCCCCGTCGGATTGCGCGGTGGGGGCATCGCCGTAGAAGGCCACGCGCTCACCGCCGAGCGACGTCCAGGTGCCATCGTAATCGACGATGATGTTGTCGTCGGCCGTGGTGTCCCACACGTTGTCGGAGCCAAGCATGAGATAGCCGCCGTTGTATTCTTCCATCACGTTGACCTGGAAATCGGCCAGAGCGTCCCACAGGGTGGCATCCATTTCGACCACGTACTGCGAACCGTCTTCTACCAAGAGCAGGGAGCTGGGCAGGTCCTGATAGGTAAAATCACTCGACTGGTCGGTGAACCACGACGAGCCCGCATAGGCATCGGTCGCGTAGTCGCCGCCCGCAGCCGAAGCCGCCGCCTGGTCTTCCGAAGGAGTCGAAAGCTCTGTCGACAAGGCGTCGATGAGACCGTCCAAATCCAGCAAATCGCCGGTGCCGTCGCCTGCCCCGCCGGCCCCATCGGAATACGAGCCCGAGCCGCTCGAGCTGTAGGCCGACGTCGAGCTGCCCATGACGCTCAGGAAGTAGTCGTAGAATTCCGTGGGCTTGGTGTAGGAAATCTGCTGCAGGGTGGTCCGCATACCGTCATAGGACGACACCGCTTCATAGGGGAAGTAGAGGGCCAAGCCGTTGGCCCCGGCGATGCCCGATTGGGTGCGGTACTTCACGCAGCTCTGCACGGCCGCCTTGAGCTCGTCTTTGCCTGCAAAGGTCGTACGGTCTACCAGATCGACGAGGTCAACCTGGTCCACTTGCCCTTCGGCAAAGGCCGTCGCCCGCGAGCGAGCTTGGGAAAGTTCCTGGAACTTCGCGTTGTCGGCCTTGATCGTCTCTTGGGCCTGGGTCAAAAAGTCGCCCAGGTTCTCGTACACGCTGGGTACCTCGCGCAGGTCCACGAGCGACAAGGTCACGTCATATTCGCCCTGGGAGGCGTAATGATCGATGAAGTCGTCGATGGCCCGCGTGCCGATATCGACCGAGGGAGCCGCCGGGTTGGCTTCGAGCACCGAAAGAAAACCGGTCCACGACCAGCCCTGACCCGGTTCAAGCTCTTCGGACGCGAGCAGGTAGTCGGCGCAGGGTTCAAGCGCGTAGGCTGTTTCGATCGTGCCCATAAGACAGGCGTCGAAGCCCACCATGTCGAACTTCTTGCCCGTGGCGTCGAGGGCCGAACGGATATCGGCCAGGGACAAGGCCGGGGCATCGGGATAGAGCTCATCGTAGCCGAAACCGCCCACCGTGCCGCCGCCATGATCCCAAAAGAAGAGCAGGTAGCGATCGGCCGGATAGGAGGAGGCAGCCCAGTCTACGAAGTCGGTCACTTCGCCCGCGTCGAGCATGGTGCCAGCGCCGGCATCGCCCAAGAGCTGGACCTCGCCGCCCGCCACGAGCCACCGCTGGCGCGTAGTGGTCGATGCCTGACGCGAAAAGGACCAGTCGCTCGACCCGCCCGTTTCGATGACCAAGTTGACGTTGGTACCCACCGTCGACGCTGCCATCTCCTCTATGTCGGCGCTGGCAACGCCCGCCTGCGATTCAAGATCGGAGCCCACCATATACACCATGACCGTAGCATTTTTGGCGTTGGCCGTGTCGGTATAGTAACTGCGCATGCCGGCAGTCGAAGCGTTGGTTCCCGATACGCCGCCCATGGTCACGTCTTCGTCGTCGAGCAAACCGCACGACGCCAAGCCAACCATACTTGCGAAAAGCGCCCCAGCAAAAAGCGCACGGAGCAGTGCCCCGTGCGCTTTGTTACCGGCAGACGCATGGACGCGATGTGCGAATGCAGAGCCCATGCTGACCCCTTCTTTCTTGTAGGGCCTACGCTGCTTCCTTGCGAAGCTGGTAAGCGCCGTACAGGTACAGAGCCGGAACGACCAAGCCGATAATGCCGTTGACCACCTGGCCGGCATCGCCGGAACCAAACGAGCTGAACAAGGTAAACAGGCCACCCAGGGTGGTGATGATGCCCAGGACGAAAGCCACGGTGTGCGGGCCATCCTGCTTGGCCGACTTCATGCCGATGAGGCCGACGATGGCGTTGACGATGCCCGCGCAGATCATAGCCATACCGAAAATGGCAACGGCGGCGCCGGCAACGTCCATCTCGACGTCGTCGACGAGGGCACCGCCGGTGGCGGTCAAAAAGATGCCGGCGATGAAATCGATGACGCCCCAGACGATCATGATAATCGAGGCAATGCGCAGGATCTCGGCGTTGGACTTTTTGGAATAGGAGGGCATGGAACAACCTTCTTTCTTTTACTTGTGTTCCCTTTCACGTGTAACGTGACTTCATCTTACGGAATTGGGGCCCCTTCGCCGTCATTCCAAAGTATGAGCAGGCCGAATCAAGGGATGAGGATCCCGGCCGTGAGCACAATCACCGGGCGGGGGCATCTTTCCCGGCCCGGTGATTCCCTGTCAGCGCTTGGGCTTGCGAGCACGGTGGAAAGCAGCCCCTGCGGCGCCCAGGGCGCCGACGGCCACTATCGCCACAACCGCGCCCAGGGGGACGTCGTCCGTGGCAGGCGAAGACGATCTTGCACCGGCCGCGGGACAGGGAGAAACGGTCGCCACCGCGAGCGGCGCGGGCGTCACGGTGAGCTCGCCCGCGGCCGTCGAGACGTTGGAGAAGTAGGGCGTCACGTCCTTTCCGGAGGCGTCGTAGAAGGAATAGGAAAGGTGCATGGATATACTTTTCGCCATGCAAGAAGAAACCGCACTGTTCCGAAGCATGAACCGCTCCGCCGCCCACCGCGAAAAAAGCCTGACAAGGGGGCCAACCCCCCGCCAGGCTTTTCGACTTTCTACCCGATGTGTAGACGTTACTCGACGTCGTTCTCGTCGAACCTATCGCCGCATTCGGGGCAGAATTTGGGCGGCTTGGTCTGGTCTTCGGGTACCCATCCGCACTTGTCGCAACGGTAGTGAGGGGGCGCGGCCGGCTTGGGCTTGGGCGTACCGCATTCCATGCAGAACTTGCCCGTGTTCTGCGTTCCGCACGAGGGGCAGGCCCAGCTGCCGTCATCGGCTGCCGGGGTCGCGGTCGGAGTTGGAGCCGCGGTGGGCGCTGCTGCCCCCGCTGCGGCCGCCCCCGCCACAGCGCCCGCAGCCGCCGCACCGGCTGCCGCCGCACCCGCATCGGTGGTGCCTGCGGGCTGACCACCCATGCCGGTGTCCGGCATGCCGCCTCCTTGAGGTGCGAATCCAGCCTGGCCCGCCATGGGCCCAGCCGCCTGCCCCATATGAGGGGCCGCATAGCCGTCACCGGCCGCCATGCCGAACAGGTTGCCCGTGTTCATGCTGCCGGCCATCTGCGCCATGTTCATGCCGGCGAAGCCCACGAAGGCGCCGCCGTCGTTGCCGGCCGCCGTGCGCATGGCATCGCCCTGGGCCGCCGCGATGTTGGCCGCCGCCATACGGGGGTCGCGCATGACCGCCGTGCGCTGCAGGTCCTTGATCATCTTCTCGTCTTCGGCATCGGCCGCGATGGCGCTCACGCCGAACGCCACTATTTGGATGCCGCGCGTCTGACGCCACTTCTTCGACAGCAGATCGGAGAGGACCTGCGACATCTCTTCGGTATGCGCGGGCACCGCCGAATAGCGCACGCCCATGGCGCTGATGCGAGCGAACGCCGGCTGCAGCGACGTGAGCAGCTCGCTGCGCAACTGCGAGGAAATCGCGTCGCGCGTATAGACGTCCTCCACGTTGCCGCACACGTTCGTGTAGAAGAGCAGGGGGTCTTCGATCTTGTAGGAGTACTCGCCGTTGCAGCGCACCGAGATGTCCATGTCGAGCCCGATGTTGGCGTCGACCACGCGGAAAGGCACGGGACTGGCCGTTCCATAGCGGTTCCCCACGATTTCTTTCGTGTTGAAGTAGTAAACGCGCTGGTCGAGGCCCGTATCGCCGCCAAAGGTAAAGCGCTTGCCGATGTTCTTGAATGTGTCCAAGATTCCCTTGCCCAGGCCGCCCGTGAACACCGAAGGCGCCGCATTGGAATCGTAGGTATATTCGCCGGGCTCGGCGCAGAAATCGACGATCTTGCCCTGTTCCACGATCACCATGCACTGGCCGTTGTTCACGACCACGATAGAGCCGTTGGAAATGATGTTGTCGTCGCCTTTCGTGTTGCTCGTGCGATCGTTCTGGCGCTTCTGGCCTTTGGCAACCAGGGTGTCGGCGTCGAGCGAATCGCAGTAGAACATTTCTTTCCACTGGTCGGCAAGGTTGCCGCCCAAGGCGCCGAGCGCCGCTTTGATCAATGCCATGATGCTTCCTTCTTTTGAAACGAGCCGGTGGATTCACGCGGGGCACACGCACCGGGCGCCTGCTCGCCGACGCCAGCAGGCCGTGCAAGCAGGCGCCCGTGCGCATGATGAGTACTTATTCCTGCAGGTCGCGCAGGATGCGAACGAACAAGCGGGCCTCGTCGCTCGACAGGATGAACTTGTGGCCGCAGAACGTGATGGCGCCGCCGTCGCGCTTAATGCGGCTTTCGTCGTATTCGTCCCAATCGATAAATCCGCTCTCGCCGTCTTCGTCGACGAAGTAGATGCCGCTCGTCGTCATCGCGAAACCGACCTTGCAGGATCCGAAGATCGTCGTGTCCACGATGCACCAGATCTCGTCTTCATCGTCTTCGTCAATCTCGAAGTGCTTGATAGCCGCGTCCTTCTTGTACCCGTTGTCTTCGAGACGTTTGCCGAAGTAGCAGTCGGACAGTTCGTCGGGATCGTCGACATAGGTGTCGTAGGCGTCGTCGAAGAATTCCTCGAAATCGAAGGCTTCTTCTTCGTCGTCTTCGTCGTCGATTTCATCTTCGTCGTAGGCTTCCTCATCGACGTCGTCGCGAAGCTTGAACACGCTGTCGCAGGAATTGCAGCGACCGTATTTCCCGTTGCCGTAAGGGATCACATCGCCCATGCAGTTGGGGCATTTCATCGAAACCGCTTCCACTGTTGGCTCCTTCCACGTGCCGAATGGTCTGAATGTCTGGGTGTCTCGGCGTATGAGCCGATTCTAGAAAGCGGTCGAATGGGCTGCGTCATACCAAAGTATGAGCCGTGTGCAAAAGCCCGCCGAACGGACGCTCAAACGGCAGCGCGCCGACTTCCCGTTCGATCGGTTCGGCTGGGACGGACCCCTTTCCTCACCGCCGGTTGGCCGCGCGCGACAGCGTGGCTCCTCATCCCCCGGGGCGCTATACACAAGCGTGAGGCCCTCTTTCACCCCCGCTCTCATACTTTGGCATGACGTGGACCCGCCGTCTCCTTCGTATACTGCGCCTAAACAGCGCACGTTCGCGTTGGCACCGACCGCACCACCGCAAAGGAGGACCCTCATGGCTTTCGGATTCAAACTCAAAACGGTGAAAACCAAGGAAACGTTTAACAACGAGGAAGAGCTGTTCGAACGCATCAAGGACGAGAAGTTTACGGCCGGCAAACCCGAGCTCGTCGAGCACGGTTTCAACAAGGTCATCGTCTTCCCTCCGCTCGACCGTCAGAACCAGGTCTGGGTCATGATGCAGGGCAAGAACAAGATTCTCATCCAGAAGAACCAGATAGCCGGGGCCGGCAACGCGCTCATCAACGAAGCCGTCACCGACGTGACCGGCGGGGTTTATTCGATCTTTTCGGCTTTCGGCGGCAATGCCAAGAAGATTGAAAAGCTCGTCGAAGCCACGGCGCAAGAGCTCGAAGCCCTCGACTTGTAGGCATCGTACCAGCGTTTCCGCGCTTTCTGTCGGAATCGCACCTTGCATGAATCGCATCAATTCACGAAACTCTAAGTGTACCCAATTCACTTTCATGCAAGAGCATATCCTGCTCGATTCGGGCACCTGCAGCGGGCAATAGACCCGCTGCAGGTGCCTTATGTTCCCATTCGGAAGGATGCCGCGGTGAGGAGGCTTTCCTTTTCATGATTCAGCAAATCGCCCTTGAGCTCGACGAATACATCTGGTCGTCGTGGAAGTACATGCGCATCGCCTTTATTTGCGCACCCTGCGGTTTCGGCAAGACTTCGTTCGCCCGCCGCATGCTCGACGCCACGAACACGACCACCCTGTGGCTTTCCGGCAGCGAGGCCGATCTCAAGGAGCGAATAGACGATATCGACCTCGACGCCTACCATGCCGTGGCCGTCGACGACCTGCACGACGTCGACGACCGCGAGACGATCGCCGCCATCAGCACCCTGGTCGACAGAAGTCCCCATACGCGCTTCGTGTTCATCTCGCGTGCGCCCCTGCCCGGCTGGCTCACCCCCTTCTTCGCTCGCGGAGAACTTCTGCTCGTGACGAAGGACGACCTGACGTTCACGAAAACCGACCTGGCTCACCTGCTCGTGGCCAACGACCTTCCGCCTTTGGCCACCACGGTCGATTACCTTGCCGAAGCGACGCGCCGCTATCCGTTCACGGCCGCACTGGCCGTGCAGCGCCTGCAGACGGGCGCCAAGTGCGACGAAGCCCTGCGAAGGCAGTTGAAAAACGACACCATGTCGTATTTCTCGGCCGAATTCACCAAGCGCTTCAACCCCAAAGAACAGCGGGCCCTACTCTTGGTGTCCCTGTTCGAAGAAGTCAACGACAACCTGCTCGACGCCCTGTTCGCACCCGAAGACGCCCAGACCATGCGCCACGTGCTCTTCCGCGATACCAACTTCCTCACTCCCAGCGACAATGGCTGGACCGTACTGCCGGGCCTTCGCGCCTTCTGCGCATGGGAGTACGCCCAACGGAGCCATAGCGACGAAATCGAACGGTCCATCGAACGTGCGATCGACTACTTCGAAACGCGCGATGATTTCGTGAGCGCACTCAAGCTTTGCGAGCGTGAGGGGCATTACGAACGCATGGTCGAGCTGCTCGAAGCGCATTCGCATCTGCACCCCGGCATGGGCAGCTACCTTGAGCTCGAAGACTATTACCGCACGCTGCCCAAAGACATCGTGCGGACGTCGCTTTCGCTCATGCGCATCATGAGTCTGCTCGATTCCATGGCCATGGACATCGACGGATCAGAGTATTGGTACGCGGAACTATCCCGCATCGCCCACGACAAATCGAAGGACCGCGCACAGCGTCAACAAGCGCGCGCCTACATGGCCTATTTGGATATCGCCCTGCCCCATCGGCGCATGGACGATATCGTATCGGTGTTCAGCAACCTGGCCCGTGCATCGGTAGGCCACGACACCGACCTTGTACCATCGGCCACAAGCGGCATGCCGAGCGTGCTCAACGGCGGGCGCGATTTCAGCGCCTGGGTGCCCGACGACGCCAAGACCATCAAAGCCATAGGCGTCTTCGCCGAGCGGTTCATGGGCTCCGAGGGAATCGGCATGACCGACGTGGTCTTAGCCGAGAGCAAATTCGAGAAAGGCGAGCCCGTCGAGCCCTTGCTCGCCAAGATGTCGCGCGTGCTTCCGCGCATCAAGCGCAACGGGGTGCTCTCGACCGAGTTTGCCGCCGTGGGGCTTTTGGCCCGCATCCGCGTGACCCAGGGCGACGCCAAAGGCGCCATGAAGCAGCTCGACAACCTGCGCCGCTCAATCGGCTCCGGCGATTCCTACATGGAAAAGCGCGTGGCCCGCAACTTGGACGCCCTGCGCTGCCGTATCTGGTTGCGCCAAGACGCCCGGTCCTACACCCAGGAGTGGCTAGAAGACAACGCGCCCGATTTGAGCCAGCCCCTCTTCTACCTTGACCGCTACGTGTACGTGACGGCTGCCAAGGTCTACCTGGCCGAAGCCCGCTACCACGACGCCCTCATGCTCACCGGAGCTCTTATGGACTTCGCCGAACAGCGCGGGCAGACGCTCACGCCCATTCACCTGTACACGATTGCCGCCCTCGCGCATTGGAACCTGGACGACGACCTGTGGCCCAACCTCTTCGACAAGGCCATTGCCCTGTGCTACCGCTACCACTACGTGCGCACGATCGCTCTCTACGGGGCCGTGGTCCTGCCCCTGCTTTCCGATGCTCACAGCCGGGAGACAGATAGTGACCGCGCTGCCTTCATCAACACGCTTACGAAGGCAGCCCGCACGCAGGCGTCGTATTACCCCAACTTCCTTATGAGCGCGCCCGACACGGTGGAGGCCTTGACCGACACCGAAATGCAAGTGCTGCGCCTTTTGTGCAAGAACAAGAGCAACAACGAGATCTGCGAGATTCTGGGCGTGAAACTGCCCACGGTGAAGACTCACGTGAGCCATATTCTCACGAAGCTGGGCGTGAACCGCCGCTCGCAAGCCGCCGAACGCGCCCGCTCCCTGCACCTGGTGTAGACCGTCCACGTACAAACAAATACCAACAAGCGCTTGCCACCCGCCTCTTCGGAGGCGGGTTTTTCGTGACCGGAAACGACGCTTCCCCATCTTCCTCAGCGTACCCAAGGGAAGGCGCACGAAAACGGGGCGCCCGCCCTACCGGCGAACGCCCCGTCGTTTCGTTTCGATGCTTCGAGGCCCTAGGCCTTGAGCAGCGGCGCGGCAACCTGCTTCTTGCGCGACATGATGCCGTCGATCCACACGGCCGCGGAAGAATCGATGCCGAAGACCTGGTCGACCACGGCATGGTTGCCCTCGACGAGGAAGTAGGAGCCCTCGTTGAGGATGTCGGTCACCAGCACGAGCACAAAGTCGTAGCCCTTGTCGGCGGCGAGCTTGCGCATCTGTTCGCGGGCCTCGCCCTCGCGCTTCATGGCGCCGTCGATGTCGACGGTTTCATGCTGGGCGATGAGCACGGTCTTGCCGCAGACTTCGAATTCTTTGGCGTCGGCGCCCACGTAGGTCTCAATCGGCAGGTCGGCTTCGGCGCCGCGGCAGTTGAAGAGGGCCTGGCCGAATTCCACGTGCTTCTTGCCCGTGATGCCCTCGAGGAAGGCGATCTGCTCTTCGTCGACCTTGGTGGCCGTGGGCGATTTCAGGATGACGGTGTCGGTGAGGATGGCGCCGAGCAGCATGTTGGCGATGCCTTCGGGGATTTCGATACCATGCTGGCGGCAGAGGGCGGTGACGACCGTGGCCGAAGAGCCCCAGGGGCGTACCGTCATGTAAATGGGGGAAGCGGTGGTCACGTCGCCGATGCGGTGGTGGTCGACGATGCCCACGACTTCAGCGTCGGCCAGACCGTCGACGGCCTGCTTGAGCTCGTTATGGTCGACGAGGATAACCTTCTGTCCCGCTTCGACGTGATCGATGAGCTCGGGCTGGTCGATCCCGTTTTCGGCAAGGTTCCATTCGGTTTCCGGCGGAAGGCCGCCCAGGCGCACAGCCTTGTATTCCACGTCCCTACCCTGGCGCTTGGCCAGTTCGTTCTCGAAGAAAGCCAGGCCCACCGCAGCGGAAATGGCGTCGTTGTCGGGGTTCTTATGCCCTACCACGATTACTTGTTCTGCCATGAATGCATATCCTTCCTTGATAGCGCCGCACATCGACCGTCGAGAGCGGCTAACTAATTAATTTTGACAATCGGCGCGTAGTCTTTCAACAGTTTTTTCGTCGAACCGGTTTTGGCGAAGCGGATCGACAGGGTGTCGCCATCGACCTTGAGCACCTTGCCGCGGCCGAAAACCTTGTGCACGACCATGTCGCCCACTTTGAAGTTGACGTCGGCCGAAGCGCTGCGCTGCGGCGCGGCCCTGTCTCTTATACACATCTAGATGTGTATAAGAGACAGGTATAGCACGACGGCACACGATTCATCAGACATGTCCTCTCCGCAGGCCCCCGAGCAAGCGCAGGCCCCGCCGCCCCTGTCTCCTATACGCCGCGGACGCGCTCGACTGGCCGAATACGCGGCCGTGGCCGGCTTCGGTGCCGCTGCCGGAAATGCCCTTGCGGCTTCCGCGCTTTTCCCAGCCGGTGCCCGAAAAGCCCGCTGAACCCAGCCCACTCGTGCGCCGCAGGCTGTCGGGAATCTCGTGCAGGAAGCGCGAGACCGGGTTGGCCTGGGTTTGGCCGAAGAGCTTGCGGGACGCCGCGCAGGTGAGGTAGAGGCGCTTACGGGCGCGCGTGATCGCCACGTAGGCGAGGCGGCGCTCCTCTTCGATGCCGCTCGCTTCGGAGATGCTGATCACGTGCGGGAAGATCGTCTCTTCCATGCCGGCCACGAAGACCACGTCGAATTCCAGGCCCTTGGCGGCATGCACAGTCATGAGCGTGACCGCCGCATCGTTTTCGTTGACCGTGTCGAGGTCGGTGCGCAGGGTGACCCATTCGATGAAGTCGGCCAGGCTGTTGCCCGAAAGCACGCGCACGGGCGGCTCTTCGCCGGCGGGCGCATCCGCGTCGGGCAGGGCTTCCTCCCCCGCCGCAAGCGCGGCGTCGGTCATGTCGGCATCGCCCGCCACCGGAGCGGCGAACTGGGCATCGTCGACGTCGTGGGTTTGGGCGTACTCGTCGACAACGCCCAGGAATTCCTTAATGTTCTCGACGCGGGCGCGGGCTTCGTCGGTGCCCTCGTTTTCGAGCGCGCGCACCAGTCCGCTCTTGTCAATGATCATTTCGACCATGCGACGGAGCTCGCCTTCCCACATCGATGCTTCAATGATGAGGCTCGTGAACTCGCCCAAGGCCCGGCGGGTGGCCGCACGAATGTCGGGGTCGACCGTTGCCAGCTGGCAGGCTTCCAGGAAGGTGCAGCCGTTCTGGGCGGCAAGGGCGTCGATGCGGTCGATCGTGGTCTTGCCCACGCCGCGGCGCGGCACGTTGATCACGCGCTTGGCGGCGATGTCGTCGTTGGGGTTCACCGCCAGGGTAAGGTAGGCCATAACGTCGCGGATTTCGGCGCGATCGAAGAAGCGGGTGCCTCCCACGATGCGGTAGGGCACGCCGGCGCGCAGGAGCATATCTTCGAGCATACGCGACTGGGCGTTGGTGCGGTAGAAGACGGCAATCTGGTTGTAGCTTGTGCCCTGGGCGTGCCGGCGGTCGATCTCGCCGGCGATCCAACGGCCCTCGTCGCGTTCGTCGCTGGCCATGTAGACCTGGATTTTCTCGCCTTCGGCACCCGTGGCCACGAGCTTTTTGTCGGTGCGGTGGGAGTTGTGGGCGATCACGGCGTTGGCTGCAGCCAGAATCGTGCCGGTCGAGCGGTAGTTCTTCTCAAGCTTGACCGTGTGGGCGCGCGGGTAATCCTTTTCGAAATCGAGGATGTTGCGGATGTCGGCGCCGCGCCAGCTGTAAATAGACTGGTCGTCGTCGCCCACGACCATGATGTTGCCGTACTTCTTGGCCAGCAGCTGAGTGATGGCGTACTGGGCATGGTTGGTGTCCTGGTATTCGTCGACGAGCAGGTAGCGGAAGCGTTCCTGATAGGCCTCGAGGACGTCGGGGTGGTTCTTCAGCAAGAGCCAGGCGTAGACGAGCAGGTCGTCGAAGTCGAAGGCGTTGGCCTGCTTCAAGCGCTTCTGCAGCTCTTCGTAGACGCGGGCAGCGACTTTGGCGATGGGGTCGTTGGCCTGGCTGGCGAAATCGCCCGGCATGATGAGCTCGTTTTTCGCCGTGGAAATGCGGTTGCGGATGGCGTTGATCGGGAAGCGCTTGGGATCGATGTCCATACCGGCCATGATGTCCTTCACCAGGCGCTTGCTGTCGTCGTCGGCGTAGATGGTGAAGCTCTTCGAAAACCCGAGCTTTTCGGCGTCGGCGCGCAGCATGCGGACGCACATGCTGTGGAAGGTGGACACCCACATGCCGCGGCTCGAATGTCCTACGAGTTTGCCCAAGCGCTCGCGCATTTCGGCAGCCGCCTTGTTGGTGAAGGTGATGGCGAGGATTTCCCACGGGGCGACGCCCAGATCCTCGATCATGTGCGCGATACGGTAGGTGAGCACGCGCGTTTTGCCCGAACCGGCGCCCGCGAGCACGAGCAAGGGCCCTTCGGTGCAGAGCACGGCCTCGCGCTGCTCGTCGTTCAACGTATCCAAATCGATTGCCATTTTCGCCTCTCCTACCCTGGGCCCGCGCATGCATACGAGGGGGAATCGTAACGCAGGGGCACAGCCGTGGAAACGGGAAGCAGCCGAATGCGGGGAATCAACAATCGCCGGGGATGGGGGTCGACCAGCTTGCGGCTCCGGTCTCAGCTGCAGAGCGCTCGCAGGACGGGGCGAGGCGAGGCGCCGTCGCCCTTGGCCAAGTCGAGTTACTGCACGCTGTTGAGAATGTAGTCGTACATGGACAGGGCAGCGTCCGTCTTGTATTCGGTGGCGGTGGGCTTGGTCGTGGTCCACTGGTTGTCGGACGTGAGGTAGTAGGCGTGCTTGCCGGAAAACGCCACGCAGCCTTCTTCAACCTGGTGGGTCTTGGCGTCAACGTAGAAGACGTAGTGCACCTGGTTGGCATCAAGGCCTGCCAGGGCAATCGCGTCGGTATTGTAGGGTTTTGGAATCCCCGATCCCCCACCGGCATAGTAGATGACCTGGTAGTTCTTCTCTGTCGGCACCTCGGCATAGTGCTCGTCGATTTCGGCCTGAGCGGCTTCGCGCAGCGACTGGGCGGCCGCGTAGTCCTTTTGCGCGCCCGCCTGGTTGATGTAGCCGAGTAACGTGGGCACAAGAATGGCAGCGAGCACGGCCAGAATGACCAGCACGACGATAAGCTCCACGAGGGTGAAACCGCGTTCGTTGTTCTTCAGCTTCTCGAAAGTCTTCATATGCCGCTCCATAGGGGCCCTGACGCAGCAGCGCCTGGTCACGCATCTTCGTTCGTTCTCATCATAAATCTTACCGTGCAGAATTGGCAGACCCCCTTCGTTGGCGAGCGCACCACGCACACGGTCGCGCCATACGGCATGGAACCGAAGCCCGTCGCCTCAGCTTGCCGCAACGACCCCAACACCGGTGCCGACCTTGTACAGACCTCGGCGGGATTCTTGACACACGCTATTCAATTTTGCACAATTGGTTAACGTCCTATAAGAAGCCGTCATCACAGACGGAGATGCCGAGGAGGCAACTATGTACGATTACGACGTGGTGTTCATTGGATCCGGCCATGCCTGCTGGCATGCCGCGCTTCTGCTTGCCAAAGCCCAGAAGAAGGTGGCCTTCGTCGAGGAGGACACCGTAGCCGGCACCTGCACCAACTGGGGCTGCAACGCCAAGATCCTGCTCGATTCGCCTTTCGAGATGGTCGACGGGCTCGATCGCTACCGCGGCATCGGCATCGACGAAGCGCCTTCGATCGACTGGACCGCGCTCATGGCTTACAAGAAGAAGGTCGTCACGCCCGTCCACACGGTGCTTGAAGGCATGTTCGCCCAGATGGGCATGCCCGTGTTCCGCGGCCACGGCAGGCTGGTCGACGCGCACACCGTGCAGGCCGGCGACAAGCGCATCACCGCCGAGTACATCGTCCTTGGGACCGGCGAGAGGCCGCGCCGCTTGGACGTCCCCGGTGAGGAACTCGTTCACGATAGCCGCGACTTCCTCGACGTCGACGTCTTCCCCAAGCGCATCGTTTTCGTGGGCGCCGGCATCATCTCGATGGAATTCGCCTCGATCGCCGCGCGCATGGGTTCCGAGGTCACCGTCGTCCACCGCAACGAGCGCGTCCTTTCGATGTACCCGGCCCGTTACGTCTCCCGCGTGGTCGACAAGATGAAAGCCCAGGGCGTCACCTTCCTTTTGAATCACGAGCTCGCCAAGGTGGAGCAGATCGGAAGCGACACCGTCGTCACCTTCACCGACGAATCGACCCTGGCCTGCGATTACGTGCTCGGTGCCACCGGCCGCATCGCCAACGTCGAGGACCTGGGGCTCGAAGAGCTCGGCATCGCCACGTCGAGCCGCGGCATCGAGGTCGACAACCACCTGCGCACTTCCGTGCCCACCATTTTCGCTTCGGGCGACTGCGTGGACAAGCGCATCCCCAAACTCACGCCCACCGCGACGTTCGAATCGAACTACATCGCCCTGCAGATCCTGGGGCTTTCCTCCGACCCGATCGCCTACCCCGCTATCCCCAACCTGGTGTTCACCCTGCCGCGCATCGCGCAGGTGGGCGTCACCCTGGCCGAAGCGGAAGCCAGCCCCGAACGCTGGCGCATCGAAACCGTCGATTTCGGTAAACGGCTGCTGTTCGAGGCGAAGAACGAGGCCGACGCCGAGTTCGCCTTCGTCTTCTCGCAGGAAACCGGTCTGCTCGAAGGTGCCGCCTTCTACGGCCAGGATGCCGGCGTGTGGGCCGACCTCGCCGCGATCGTGATCGACCGGAAACTGACCGGGCGCGACCTGTCGCAGATGGTCTTCACCTTCCCCACCGCTTCGCAGGCCCTGCTCAGCCTGCTCACGCCACTTCTGCCGCTGTAGGCCCATAGGCGGATGAGTCAAAGAGTGTAGCCCCTTTGACTCATCCGGGCGGCTCCTACCAGCCCTTCCCGGCCGGGACCAAGTCGTCGGGCACTTCCCCGCGCTCGACTTCGCCGATGCATTGGTCGATCACGTCGAGCGCATGATCGAGTTCGTCGCGCTCGATCACGAGCGGCGGCTGGAAACGCAGCACCGAGTCGGCGTAGGTGATGATGACCACGCCCAGTTCGAAGGCGCGATAGACAATCTTCAGCGCCATTTTCGCGCTCTTGGTACGCGTGCCGGGCTCCATGATGTCCACGCCCAGGTTGAGGCCGCAACCGCGCACCGCCGCCGCGATGGGATGCTCGTCGACCATCTTCTGGAACCGCGCCCGCGCGTATTCGCCCAGTTCGGTACCGCGTTCGAGCAGGTGCTCCTTCTCTATCACGTCGATGGTCGCAAGGGCGGCCGCGCAGCACACCGGGTTGCCGGATGTCGTGAAAATGTGCGCCGGGAACGAAAGCGCGTCCATAATATCGGCCTTGCCCACGATCGCCGACAAGGGCAGCCCCGAGGCGATCGACTTCCCCACGCTCATGAGGTCGGGCTCGATGCCGTAATGCTCGATCGACCACCACGTGCCCGAACGGCCCATGCCCTGGTTGATCTCGTCCACCGCGAACAGGATCCCGTGTTCACGGCACCACGCGTACAAGGCGCGCATGTATGCGGGCGGCGCGGGAATGATGCCCATGTCCCCCGCGATGGGCTCCATGAGGACGCAGGCCACCTCATCGGGCGGCAGGTACATGTTCGTCATGTCGAGCAGCGGGCGCATGAAGTAGTCGACCTGTTCCTTTTCGGAGAGGTGGTCGACGCCTTGGTGGAAGCTGTCGGGATACGGAATATGGTAGATGCCGGGCACCAAGGGCCCCATCTTGCGCACCATGTTGAGCGACAGCCCCGAAAGCGACATGCTGCCGTAGGTGGAGCCATGGTAGGAGCCCTGGAAGGTGACCATGTAGGGGCGGCCCGTATAGGCGCGCGCGAACTTCATCACGGCATCGTTGGCGTCGGAACCCGATGTGCCGAACACGGCCTTTTTCGGCGTGTCGCCCGGAGCGATCTGGCAGAGCTTTTCCACCAGCTTGATCTCAGGCTCTTGATACATGTAGGCCGGCGAATAGAGCAAAAGCTTCTGCGCCTGGTCGCAGACGGCCTTCACCACCTGAGGATGGCAGTGGCCCACGTTGGTCGCCGACGCGCTCGAGATGAGGTCGATGTACTCGTTGCCGTCGACGTCGTAAATCTTGGCGCCACGGCCGTGATCGACCACCATGTCGTAATAGGGGATGCGCGCGGTGGGCGCCATGTAGGCGCTCTCCTCTTCCACCAGCGCGCGAGAACGTTCGTTGTTAGCCTTCGTCATTCAGTTCCACCCTCTCTGGAAGGGCGCCCGACTCCCGAGCGTCCCAGGCACGGCCCCATGGTAGCGCTAATCCTGCGGCTCGGGCTTGCCGGCGCACTTCCAGCGGATGAGCTGAACGGCCATGATGGCGAGGAAGGCGATGCCGAAATAGCCCACGAACGGGTAGATCACGTTGATCAGCTGCGAGAACCGGAACTGGCCGCCCAGCAGCACGACCACGGCCAAGGCGATCATGAAGATACGGTACTTGACGGGATCCTCTTCGCGCTTGACGAACAAGTTGGTGACGTTGAGCATCATGGGAACGATCGTGTTGTAGATCATGATCACGAGCACGATCACGAAGATGCCGCCGGCCACAGGCGAAAGCGCCTGGGCGAACGCGAGGCCGGGCAGCTGGGCCGTGTGCACCGTGTCGTAAGTGGTGAGCATGGCGATGTTAAGCGCCAGGCCGCACAGGCCGAGCATGATGCCACCCACGATGCCGCCCCACACGGCTTCCTTCTGCGAAGCGGCCGTGGAACCCACTTTCGAGATGAAGGGCGTTACGGCGAGCACGTTGTGGGCCACGTAGTTGAAGGCGGACAACATGGCGAAGCCGATGCCGGCCGACCCCACCGCGCGCAGGACCTCGCCGTTGGCGTCGGCGGCGGCGACCATAGCGTCGGCGTTACCCAGGTTGCCCCAGTTGGCGGCCGCCGTGATCACCGAAACCACGATGATGTAGACGATGCAGATCGGCGCAAGGCTGCCGAGGAGGCGCGTGAGCTTGTCCATATCGAGCATGGTCGACAACAGGGCGAGCGCCGCCATGCCGATCGAACCCACGTAGGTGGGCAGACCGAACTGCTGCTCCATCATGGCACCGGCGCCCGAGGTCATGACGATGGCCACGCTGAAGCAGAACAGGACGCAGAAGACGTCGAGGAACATGCCGAAATACTTCCCGCAGTAATGGCGGAAGGCGCTGAAGTGCTGGGAGGCGGCGAACTTGTAGCCGTAGTACGTGACGCCGGCGCACATGAAGGCGAACAGGGCCGTGGTGAGAATGGCGCCCCAGATGCCCGGGATGCCGTAGGAGGTGAAGAACTGCAGGACCTCCTGGCCCGACGCGAAACCGGACCCCACGATGGATCCCATGACCGCGCCGCCGATCTGGATGATGCGCGCTCCGCTCGCCGATTGATTGCGTGCGCCCGCCTGCGCGGGCGCTTGAACGTCTTCCGACATGTCGCCGCTCCTTACCTTGTTCCCCGCATGAAGGCGGGCAAGCGTGCGGTTCGACGTTCCCGCCCCCATGCACCGGGGCAATGTACTAGCGCAGAGTGTAGCACGATAGTGAGATTCGTAAAGGGGCTGCGACAGCGAGGGCGGACCGGAAGCCGAGCACGCGGGCGCCATTGAATCCGGCCGCACATGCGGGCGCGTTTTCGCCCCGAGCATGAATGATACGGTCGGGCGCCGCGTTGCTAGAATGCAAGCATCGTCGCGAGCCGCCAGCGAAAGGAACCCCATGGAAGCCAGGGAAGCCATTCTCACCCGCCGCAGCATCCGCGCCTACACCGACCAGCCGGTCAGCAACGAGGACTTACAAGAGATTTTGGAATGCGGGCTCTACGCGCCGTCATGCTCGAACATGCAGCCTTGGCACTTCGTGGTGGTGCGCAGTCCCGAAGCCAAGCGAAAAGTCGACGAGCTCATGGGCGTGGTGGCGAAAAGCGTCGAGCCCGATCTGCAGCAGGCATTCGAAGGACATCCCGAAGTGGTGGAAGAAACCTGCTCCTTCATTCGCCAACTGGGCGGCGCACCCGTCTACGTGCTCGTTTTCTGGCAGAAGCCCGACTTCAACGGCAAAGACCCCAAGGTCTTAAGCCTGTCGATCGGCGCCGCCATCGAGAACATGCTCGTAGCCGCGCGTGCCAAGGGCATCGGGAGCTGCTGGCTCACCGCTCCGCTCGATGCCGGCGTCGGCGAAAACCTACGCGCCGCATTCGCGCCCGACAACGGGCAGTTCTGCTCTCTGCTTACCCTGGGCTATCCCGCCAAGGAAGGCAAAGCCCCGCGCCGCAAGATCAACCGCTACGAATTCGTGTAAGCATGCGTTTCGCGCTCGCAGCCCGTGAAGCTGTGAGCGCATCGCTTTTTCGCGAGAAACACGACATGAGCCCGTTCGACGAGCGGCTTCCGCAGAGAGCCGCTCCGATCCGCGCCTCTGAACGAAAGAGAGACGAGGCGGTCAGTCCACCTGCGGCCAGCCGCAGCGGCGCAGGTCGACCTTACCGCTGGAAAGGAATGAGACGCCCTCCTCTTCGAGCATGCGACGTTGCTCATCGGGGCCGCCGAAAGCAAAGCCCGGCGCCAACCTCCCGTCGGCGAACACCACCCGATGGCAGGGTACGCCGCCCGCCATGCCAGGGCTTGCGTGCATGGCGAAGCCCACGTAGCGGGCCTTCCGCGGCTCGCCGATCATGCGAGCGATCTGCCCATAGGTGGTGACGCGGCCCCGGGGAATCTGCCGCACGACATCGTACACTCGCTGAAAGAACCCTTCGTCCATGTACCGAACGCTCCCCTCTCGCAAACGATTGAGCTCCGAACCATCATAGACGTCGTTTCAGGACTGAGGTGTGGCAAGGAAGCGCGAAGCATGGTCGGCTTCGGGGCACGATGGCTCAAATCGCGCGGAATGCGGTTGTTTTCGAGGAACGGTGGCAGGGAAATGCCGATGTGCAGCATCGGATTCCTGCGCACAGGTGCCCACAAAATGCGTGACCTGGGGTTTTGTTTGCAATCCGAGCTGAAATCCCTCAAACTCGCCCGTTCGATAACTACACATCGCCACATCTGCGCCAGCGACCCGCGAAATCTACTGCACATCGGCACATCTGTGCCAGAGCCGGCAGCGGATGGGACGAACGGGGGCGGTCAAGACGTCCGCGTGCTCGGCGACAAACGGCGCAGGCCTATGAGGGCTCCGCGAACTCGGCGGCTTCCGACCAACGCACCGTTCGCGCCGAAGCCCAGCTTTGACACCGCCCTGATAGAATCCAAAGCGCACCCGCGCAGAAAGAGGCCGCACATGGGACCGCAAGAAGCAATCGCCCGCTCCATCGCGCGCAAAGCGCACGCAGGGCAAACCGACAAAGCCGGCGCCCCCTACATCGAGCATCCGGCACACGTGGCCGCGCACGTGCAGGGCGATACCGCCAAGGCCGTGGCCTGGCTGCATGACGTCGTGGAGGACACGCCGCTGACCTTCGACGACCTGCGCGCCGCCGGTATCGAAAGCGACGTAATCGATGCCCTCAAGTTGCTCACCCACGACAAGAGCGTGCCCTACCTGGACTACGTGACGAACCTGAAGCGCAACGAGCTCGCCCGCGCGGTCAAGCTCGCCGACCTCGCCCACAACAGCGACCTTACCCGCCTGCCGAAGGTGACGGACGCTGACCGCGCACGCGTAGCAAAATACCGCCGCGCCATCGCCCTGCTCAACGACTAGCGCGCACAAAACAACGGGCCCGCACGCATCGCACGTGCGGGCCCGCCGCAGAAAGGCAGCCGCTCGAAGCCGGTGAGGGCTCAAGCGACCAGGAGGGGGCTACTTGGCGAAATCAGCCGCATTGGCGCCGGCGATACGACCGAACGTGTAGATGTCGGCCATCGAGCAAGAACCCAAGCGGTTGGTGCCCATCTTGTGGCCGGCCACTTCGCCTGCCGCAAAGAGGCCCGGAATCGCCTTGCCGGCATCGTCGAGCACCTGCGCATCGGTGTTGATGTGCAGACCGCCCATCGTGTAGTGCACTGCCGGCTTGTAGGAGTTGATGTAGTAGGGGCCGTCCTTGATGGGGGTCATCGTGTCGCGGTAATGGAAGTCGGGATCGCTGCCCTGGGCGCAGTAGCTGTTCCAGGTGTCGACCGTCTGCTTCAAAGCGTCCGCGTCGATGCCGAAGTGGTTGGCTGCTTCTTCGAGCGTGTCAGCCTTCACGATGATGCCGCGGCTTTCCAGGTTCTCGTATTCGTCTTCATGCTCGGCGAGCAGGCCTGTGTCGTCCACGGCCGACTGGTCCCACAGCATGTAGGCCATGCCGCCCGTCTGGTTCTTGATCGCGTCGGACAAGACGTCGCGTCGCCCGAGCTCCTCGACGAAACGCTTGCCTTCCTTGTTGATCATGATGGCCCGGCTTTCCAGACGCATGTCGTCGACGTAGAGCAAGGCGCCGGTTTCGGGGTCGCAGGTCGGATAGGTCTGGATGTATTGCATGTCGATGAGGTTGGCCCCCAGGGCGCTCGCCATGGTGAGCCCGTCGCCGGTGGCGCCCACGCTGTCGGTAGAAAGAATCTTGTCGTCCATGTCGGGGTTGTACTTCACGCGCATGTCGACGTTGCTGCCGAACCCGCCGCAGGCAAGCACCACGGCCTTGCCCGTAAAGGTGTGCGTGTCGCCCGTGAGCTGGTCTTCAGCCTTCACGCTCGTCACATTGCCCGAAGCGTCCTTCACTAGTTCGGTCGCGCGCATGTTGCGCACCACGGTGATGTTGTCGATCTTCGACGCGCGCGCCGAAAGCTTGGCGATCATTTCGGAACCCGTGTGGCCCTTGGGGATGATCGAGCGCTTCACGGAATGGCCGCCGAAGAAGAGCAGGTCATGCTCCCACGACACGCCGGCTTCGAAGGTGAGCCACTGCGACGAGTCGAGCGTGCCGTCGGCGATGACCTTCACGAGCGCCGGGTCGCCCACGTTGTCGCCGCCCTTGAGCATGTCTTGGGCGAGCAGGTCGGGGCTGTCGGACACGCCGGCGTTCTTCTGGATCCAGTTGCCCGGCACGGCCATCTCGCCGCCCGACAGACAGGTGTCGCCGCCCACGATACCGAGCTTTTCGAGCAGGATGACGCTCTTGCCCTTGTTGGCTGCGGTAATGGCCGCCGCAAAACCGGCTCCGCCGCCGCCCACGACGATGACGTCGGCGCTTTCGGGCACGCCGTCGGTGCGCTCGAGCGCGGCATGGTCGCGTTTCTTCCATTCTTCAGACTTGGCCCCCGATTGGTCGAGTGCGTCGGCAACGGCCGTGGTGAAGGCCATGCTCGAAAGCGTGGCGCCGGACACCGTGTCGACGTCGAGCGTCTGGTTGTTGACGATCAGGTCGGTGAGCTCTTGCATAGCGACGTCGCCCATGCCGGTGGTCTCGCGCGACTTCAGCACGGTGATGCGCTCGATGTTGCCGTCTTTGGTCGCAACCTCTACTTCCACGTCGCCATGCTTGCCGACGCCGTGGCCCACCCAGGCACCGTCGGCGGCGCCCGAAGCGCCCTTCGAAGACGAGCCGTGCGGCGCGCACCCGGCCAATGCCGCAGCACCGCTCAACGCGGCGACGGCTCCTACCGTGACGAAGGAACGTCTTGATACGTTTTTCATGATGAATGCCCCTCCTTGCAGTATCGTGTACGCGGATCCCTCAACCTTCCGCATGCCTCGACCCTAGGCATTGCGGGGGCATTTGGAAATCGACTGGAGCGGTTATTTCCCTAACCCTTGCCCTAACCCATCGCTGAACTGGGCCTTTGCACAGCCCCCAACAGTAAGAAACCGCGTATAAACCACGCGCGGAGAACGGTTCTGATATAGTGTTGTGCGCATTACGAGGAGAAGGGAGGGATTTCTCGTGATTCGCACCGCCTGCCGCATGCCGGATTTCCGTATGCGTTGGGGCGCTGTCGCCCGTCGTATCGTCGCCATACCCATCGTCTTTTTCGGCGTGGGAATCTATCGCGCCTGGCTTTCGATCTTCTTCCGCTACGGGGCCTTCCCCGCTGTCGGGATCTTCGATTACTTTGTCTTCGAAGGCGCTATCGGCGTTGCTTCTCTCGTGCTGGCCTTGCTGGCATCGCGCATCACGCCCCTGTGGGCCAATAACCGCATGGTCGCGGTCACCTTGGCGACCATGATCGGCGGGTCGACCCTGCTCGTGGCCTACAATTTCGCGCCCCTTCCCCTGCTCAAGGCGGCCGGGCTCGTGTCTGCGGGTGCCGGTCTCGCTTCGCTCATCCTCATGTGGGCTGAATTCTACGGGTCGCTCAACCCTATGCGCGTTGCCATCTACCACGCCCTTGCCATCTTCGTCGGCGAATGCATCAAATGGCTCTTCATGGGCATGAGCGCCGGCTACCTCATGTTCTTTGCGCTCGTGTTGCCCCTCGTCAGCGTTGCCGACGTCCGGTTGAGCATGCGCCATCTGCCCGATCACGAGCTCCCGCGCGCCACGCGCAAGGACGCTGCGCGCGTTTTTCCCTGGAAGCCCATCCTGCTCATGTCGGCCTGCACCTTCGCCGGCGGTTTCGGAACCCTTCCCGCCCAGCCGCTCGTGGGCGGCAACGTGGCGGGCGCGATGCTTGTGACGGCGCTCGTCTTCTTGGGCGCGCTCTCGCAGGCGCGCTGGTTCAACTTCGACACGATCTACCAACTCGCCTTTCCCCTCTTTATCGTGGGCTTCCTGCTCATGCAGCCCGCAGCCGGGGGACACGCCGGCTGGCTCATGGCGCTCTGCTACGACGCCGGCTACACCATGTTGTCGATGTTCATCATGCTCGTGATGAGCAACATCACCTATCGGTTCGGCATCAGCGCCGTATGGATCAACGGCATCGAACGCGGCATCCGCTATCTCGTAGAGCTTGCGGGCTGGGCCTTCGGGGCGCTCGTCACCTCCCAGGCGATGCCCCTCACCGCAGAGGCCATCTTCTACACGCTCACGGCAGCCCTCATCGCCGTCTTCGTCGTCGTCTTCGTTTCAGAACGCAACATCTTCTCGAAATGGGGCATCAAAGTCGAATCCTTGGGGACCGACGAAGCCGACCGCCCCGCCCACATCTCGATGCGCGTGTCCGACCTCTCCCGCCTTCACGGGCTCACTCCGCGCGAAAGCGAAGTGCTCCAGCTGCTCGTGCGCGGCAAGACCATGGCCGACATGGAAGCGGAGCTCTTCGTGGCCCAGGGGACGATCAAGGCCCACATCAACCACATCTACCGCAAGTTCGACGTGCACAGCCGCAAGGAGCTGCTGGCCCTGTGCGAGACCGACGACCGCAGCCAAGGATGAAGACGGCCACGCAGGCAGCGGAAAGCGCGACCCCGCAGCCAGAGCCGCCTTCCCCCATCGTCCGTCAACGCGGGATACGGCGAGCAGCGCCTTCACGTCGGCGACACGGCCCGTGCCATCGCCCTCTAGCTAGGGTTTGGCGCTACCTGCGCCTGAGCCTCACGGCGATGGTATTGAGGTAGGCAAGGGCTCCGGCCTCGACGGCGGCACGGTCGCCTGCGGCGTATCCGTTGTCGCACTCGAGCCAGTCGGCCCACGCCTCGTGCGTGCAGGCCATCTCGCGCATGTCGAGGATCTCGGCGTCCCCGGTCTGCTCGAGGTTGGCGCGCCACCAAGCCATGTCGTGCATGTAGTTGAGCTGCTCGGGCGTCTAGGACGCGAGCAGGCACGCGGGCAGGTCGTCGTGGCGGTCGCGCACCATTCCGGGTATGGCGAACAGCAGCTCGCTTAGAAATGGAGCGGCGTTTTGTGTCCGAAATCTTGGCACAGCTCATTTTCTGGCCCCGCTGCCGAGCAAGCGGCCGATCGCATAAAAGCATAAAAGGGACTGTCCCCATTTATGCAAAATCCGACCAGGAGAGACTCTCTTCTGGTCGGATTTTTGGAGGGGGGGGCTGAAGTTGGACGGTTGGCTACGCGGTAATCGCGTTGGCAGCCACGAAACCGCTGGCGGCGGCGAAGCCCTGCGCGGTGCCGCCGACGATGTGCATCGGGTAGTTCGTGTGGTACATGGACCCGTTGTCCGAACCGACGACGTACAGGCCGGGAATGGGCTCACCAGTCTCGTCGCTGAGCACCTGCATCTTGTCGTTGGTCAGCGGACCTCCCTCGGTGCCGTACGCGGACGGGACAATCTTCGCCGCATAGTACGGAGCCTCGAGAACGGGGATGACGGACTCGCCGGTCAGACCGAAACGGGGGTCGGGCTCGCCGTCGGCGATGGCGTTGTAGTGCTCGACCGACGCCTTCAGCGCATCGGCGGGAACGCCCATCTTCTCTGCAAGTTCGTCCAAAGTCTGGGCGGACACAATGGAATCATACGACTCGATTTCCTGCATCAGGTCGCCTTCGGTCTTACCGGTAACGTAGTCGACCTGGCCCATCTCGGCAATAGAGTTCACGTAGGACGCGTCAGCCACAGACCACGCCGTCTTTTGGTTGCGCACGGAAAGGTTGCGGAAGTCCGTCCGGTCGTTTACGGTTGCGGCCTCGTTGAAGAAGCGCTCACCCTTTTCGTTCACCGAAAGCGTTGCGTCCCAGCAGAACACCATGTTCACGATGTCGTTGAACCCGGATGCCCCTTCTACGGCGCCGAAGGTGTACATCATGGCGGACTGCCCGTGCATCCTGCCGCCAGCGGAAAGGCCCATTTTCACGCCCGTGCCCATGCGGCCGCCCATGCCCACGATGACGATCTCGCCCTCTTCGGCGCCAACGTACTGCTTCATCATGTCGGGGTTGTCGGCAAAACCGCCCGTTGCCAGCACCACGGCCTTGGCGTTCACCTGGATGGTGCCCTTGCCGCCCTCGGCCAAAAGCCCGGTCACGGTGCCGTCCTGCATCACGAGATCGGACGCAGTGACGCCCGTACGCAGCTCAAGGTTCGACATGGTGTCGCCGTAGTCCCACAGCGGCTGAAGCATGCCCTCGCCCATGTGCAGGAAGTTCCCCTCGTCGTCGAAGCACACGCTGCCCCAGTAGGTGTCCTCGCTCATGGGGCTGTACTGTAGCTTCGCGCCATGGTCGATGGCCCAGTCGGTAGCGGGGCCGTTGTTCGTCAGATACATGGACAGCACCTCGGGCGACGCTCCCCACGACTGGAACTCCATGAAGTCGTGATACAGCTGGTCGAGCTTCAGGTCCAGCCCCTGCTCGCGCATGGCGTAGCCACCGATGGTGGCAATGCCCTCCGTAATGGCCGATGTGCCCCCTCGATCCTGGTTCTGCTCCAGCCACAGCACGTTGGCTCCGTTCTCGGCGGCGCGCACGGCTGCATAGGTTCCCGCGGTGCCGGAGCCCACGACCACCACGTCGACGTCCGCGGTCTCGACGACGTTGGCGGCGGATGCGTCCTGTACCACACCGTCGGATGCGTCTGAGGACTTTTGGCGGTGGGCGGGTGCCGAGCACCCCGCAAGCGTGGCGAAGGCCCCTGCGCCGGCCACGCCGGCTGCTGCCAGGAAGTTTCTGCGTGTCATGTCCATAATGGGTCCCTTCTCCTTTAGAACAAAAAGAATGCCCGGTTCGCCGAGCTGAGCCGGGCACAGATTTCGGTATGCCTTACTGCTGGGCGACGTACTTGCCGGCTAGGTAGCCGTAGGTGAGCGCCGCGGCGTGGCTTGCGCCGGTCAGGCTGAAGGGGTAATCGTCCACGAAGCGACCGCCCTGCGTGTTGCCCACAGCGTACAGACCAGCAATGGGATTCAGGTCGTCGTCGAGCACCTGGGCCTTGTCGTTCGTGACCAGGCCGCCCATGGTCACCAGAAGGCGCATGCAGCTGACGTCCTCAACGGAGGTGTGCTTCAGCATGTCGTAGGTGATGGCCTTGAACGGAGGCGTGGCAATGGCGTGCATTTTCTCGGCCGCCTTGCCGAAGTCGTCGTCGTGGCCCTTCGCGCACAGGTCGTTGTAACGCTCCACGCTGGCCACGAACTCCTGCGCGTCCTCGCCGGTAAATCCCAGCTGAGCGGCCAGGTCTTCGAGCGTGTCCGCTTCGGCCGAGAACATTTCGCCGTCGCCGTAGCTGCGGATGTTAGCCAGCATCGATTCCACTGGGTAGTAATCTTCAGCCGTGGCGTCCAGAATCTGGTACACCTTGCTGCCCGGCTGGTTTACCATCACCTTGGCGATGTTGGCCATGCTCAGATCCTCGTTGCAGAAGCGCTGGCCGTGCTCGTTCAGCTCGAGGAAGAACTCGGCGCCGAACGTGAAGATGTGTGCCATGACGGCGTGGGGCTCCACGTCCACGTGACCGCCCGCGGCAATGCCCAAGCGCTGGCCATCGCCCATGCTGGCGTGTTTGCCGTTCTTGTCCATGGCCTCATGCGAGAACAGGTACTTGTCCTTGTTGGCGTACACCCAGGGCATGTACTGCTTCAGCATGTCGTCGTTGAAGCTGTAGTCGCCGGTTGCCAGCACCACGCCTTTGGCGGCCACGTAGCGCGTGTACGACCCGTCGGCCAGATTCTTGCACACGGCGCCGGTCACGCGGCCGTCGGCCACGTCCAACTGCACCACGGGCGAATCGAAGAAGGTCTGCGCGTTGCCTGTGTCCAAGGCCTTCTGGATATTCGCCTCGAGGATGGGACGATGCGTCTCGTCGCCACCGCCCACGCAGCAGCAGCCGGCGAAGGTGCGCTCGTGGTCGATGCCGGGGCGGTACGGCGGGGTCATGGTGTCGGCGTACAGGTAAATCTGATTGGGATCTTCGGGGAATTCGTCTTCCGGGCCCACCATCAGCAGGCCGTCGTAGGCGCCCACGTACCACTCGAAGGCCTCGCCGCAGTTGGCCAGCCACTTGTTGATGACGCGAAAGTCGCCGCGGTGCGCCATCTGGATCATGAGCTCGTTGGCGATCTCGGTGGGATCGATGTCCTCCACGCCCAGCTGGCGGGCAGTATCGCAATTGAACGCAGCGAACATGCTGGAGCGGCAGTTGGGAATGCTGGTCTTTTCCACGCCGATCACCTTCGCGCCGGACTCGGCAGCCGCACGCAGCGCCGCCACGCCCGAAACGCCCAGGCCGCACACCACCACGTCGCAGTCCACCGTGTCGGTAATCTGGCTCTCGTCAATGGTTTCAAGCCCTTCGACGGCGGCCTCCTTGCTTTCCTCTCCGGTTCTCTGCTTCGGGCTGCAGCCAACCAGCGCTGCGCCTGCCGCCAGGACGCCCGCAGCGGCCCCAAGACCCAGAAAGCCCCTGCGCGTCATCTCGTTCGTAGTCATGATTTCCTCCTCCATGTGCTGTGCCCCGCATTGCTGGGGGCGTTTGGCTGAGAAGGATTCTAGGGGCGTTAAGACCGCCGAAAAAAGACGCGAAACGTACGATATTGCAGAAAATTGCCGTACATACGAATCGGGTGCAGGCGTTTCATCTGGGGTTTTGCACTAAGGTTGTGAATCCCCGCCGAAGCCCAAACCTCGTCTGAGGCCTAGGCGTCCGCTGCGTCCTCGACCAGCGAGATAAGCTCCTGACGCGAGTGCACCCCGCATTTGACGTAGACTTTCTGCAAATGGGACTTTATCGTGTTCTCGCTGAGCACCAGCTTCTCGGCAATGAACGGAACGCTTCGGCCGATTGCGGCAAGCTCGAACACGTCTTGCTCCCTGGGCGTGAGCCCTGCGGTCTGTGCGACCGATCGAATCTTCTCCTCGAAGCGCAAAGGGCCGGCATCGTCGCTTGCTGCAGCGGGCTGCTTGGGGCTGACCAGCTGGTCGATGCCGCGGTCGCCCATAAGCCAGATGGTCGTCAACGCGAACACCAGGGTAAGGCCCGCGATGAAGGTGCGGTCGGCAACATTCAGCCCCAAAAGCGCGAAGGCCACAAGGACGATGGCCCCGGACGAAAGCACGACGCCCATGACGCCGAACACTCGCAGGGGCGCAAACACCCGGGACTTGGCAACCAGCACCGCCACGTAATAGGCCAGGCTGCTCATGAGCGCATATGCGACGCTCGACAGCAGGTAGGCCTGGTATTCAAGCCGATCGGACAGAAGCAGCAGGACCAGCGAGGCCACGATAAGGCTTGAAATGAGCTTCACCGCGGAAGACACGTTGGTGTCGCTGGTGAACAGCAACAGATACGCCAGAAGCGCAAGCGCAACGATGGAGGTGATTTCCGGGTACAGGGGGCTTGCGACGTCCTGCATTGCCGTGATGTTTTGCGTGATGGCGATCGAAAGGCCCGCCAAGAAGAGCCCGCAGAGCGTTCCCCAAAGAATCTTGGGGTCCACGCCAAGCTCGGCGCGTTGCGGCTCCGTTTCAGAAGAGCCCAGCGTCTCGTCCAGATATTTGATGCAGGACAGCGCGCCGAGCAGCGTTATAACGCACGCGAACGGCCATGCATCGATCGCGTTCAGGGCTAGGGAACCCACCGTGGAGATAGCGAGCCCCGCGACGATGGCCAGCGCAAGCTCGATCGAAGAAACCTCGAGCAGCAGCTCCAGCAGGAAAAAGAGTAGAAACGCGTAACCAATGGAATAGGCGCAGAAGCTTGCCAGGGAAAGCGCGGGCGCGGTCCAAAGCGCCAGAAGCCCCAGCGCCGCCACGAAGGCGAACAGATAGAAGGCGGCTTTGTGCGCACGAAGCGAAAGCGGCCGCCCGCCGAACAGCGCGAACGCAATGGAGGCAACGGCCAGCATGGCGACGAACAATATCGAAGGATGCAGGCCTGGAAGATACGGCACGCCGCCCATGGACGAGATCATGGACAGGCTTGAAAGGTCAAGAAGGGACAATGCGCACGCGGCAACGCCGATTCGACCCAAGGATTCCTTCGATAGTGAGAGGGATTTCATAATGCTTCCGACCGCCGATCCAACGTTGTGCAAAGTTTGCTCCGTTGCAAGTCTAGCTGGAATCGAACGCGTCCGCACAACAAAAAGGCGGGACAGAGGGAAACGCTCCCTTTCTAAGCTGCCCTCCTCGCGCACGGGTCTATCACGGTGGCCCGGCAGAGCCAGCCCTCCCTGGTCTTGAGGAAGATGATGTCGCCCACGAGCTTGCAGGTGGCCACCGGGCTCGTGAAGTCGCGCTTTATCAAATTGGGCCTGGCCGGAGCGTCCTCGTCGGGGATCGTGGTCTTCTTCTTGGGGTTCGGGCCGATTCCCCGTATACCCAGCTCCTTCATGCCTTTCCTCACGCGGTACACTAGCGGCTTTATCCCTGCACGTTTCCGCAGGTCAAACGTCGTATGCTGTGACCATGGCTGGAAGAATCGGGGCTGGGGGCTTGGCATTGAACCAAGGTGCGCCTTCTCACCGTGCACCAGCAACACGGCGGAGCGGATCTCGCTGCTGTATTGCAAAAGCGGCATATTCAGGAACGACAGCGAAGACGTCACGTTCCAGCCGCCGTTGGAGTTCAGGCTGCGGGAATGGAGATCAAGGACATCCGGCTGTTCATGGAATGGTGCGCAGAGGGCCCGTCCACTTATCCCAAGCGCAAGGCCATGTTCGAGGAGCGAAAGGCCCACATGGAGTCGGAAATCGCCAACATGAACCGCGCGCTGGACATGCTGAAGTTCAAATGCTGGTACTACGAGGAGGCGATGCAAGATGGCGGCGAGGACAGGCTGAAGGCGCTGATTCCCGACGATTTGCCGGACAGTGTCAGGAAGGCATGCGAAAACGCCCACGCTCGATAGCGCCACCCGCCCGGGATGGGTCCACACTCAAGATGAGCTGCGAGAATCGTGACGACCCGACACCGCCCGCATGCCCCCTTCGGAATAGGCGCCGAGCAGCTCCTGCGCGTGGGCGAACTCAGGTCCCCGTTTCCAACCGAGTAGGCGGTTGACCGCGAGGTTTCCCTGGACGTTGTGAACGAAGAGCAGGTAGGCGTCCTCGTGCGAGAGCCCGGTCTTCTCCATGATCGCGGGAACCATCTGCTCGGCACTGCGCTCGACGACGCGCTGCGCCACGCGGGCGTACGCGTCGTCATCCGAGTAGAGCAGGTAAGAGTCGTCGTTTGCCGGCGGGCGCTGGCAGAGGGCAGCCGCCTCCGTTCCCTCGAGCGGCGGCGCCGCCGTCAGGGCCTCGTCGATAAGCGCGTCGAGCAGCGCGAACTTGTCGTCGTAGTGCAGATAAAACGTGCCGCGGTTGATATCGGCGCGGCGGCAGATATCCGCTACCGTCATCTTCGCGAAGCCGACCTCGGCCAGCAGCGCAAAGAACGCCTCCCGTATGACCGAAAGCGTATAGCGTCGACGACGATCGATTTTCCCCGATTCCATGGCCCCTCCAATTGCGGCGCTCAACAATATCCAGCAGCCGCTCGTTTATCGACAGCAGCTCGAAGCTGTTCATTGCTCTGATGCAAATCAACATTGATACTTTTTATAGACACCTGTTCATTATAGCTGAAAGAGAGTATAAAGTGACCCTATACGAGCAGCTCGTTATCGAACTCACCAACCAATCGTTTTCCCATCAGGCGGCCTACCGCAGCGGCGGCACGCCCTATGAGCTGAGTGACCGTGAGCCCGAGCCCTACGACCAGCAAATCAAGGACTTCGCCCGCATGATCGAGGAAGCTGATTGCGTGCTGGTGGGCGGGGCCTCCGGGCTCTCCGCGGCGGGCGGCGGCGACTTCTACTACGAGGACAACGCGACCTATCGCAGGCATTTCGGCAAATTCGCCGAGCGTTACGGTTTCAGGGGCGCCTTCGAGGGGTCGTTCTACCGCTGGCCCACCGCCGAGACGCGCTGGGGATATCTCGCCACCTTCCTCGACACCACGCTCAACGCCCCGCTGCGCAAGCCCTACAAGGACCTCGACGCCATTCTTGCCGAGAAAGACTTCTTCGTGATCACCACCAACCAAGACACGCAGTTCATGAAAATCTACCCTTGGGAGAAGGTAGCCGAGATTCAAGGCGACCACCGCTTCTTCCAGTGCTCCCGTTGCTGCACCGATGAAGTGTGGGACGCCATCGAGCCGGTCTCCCACATGGTAGAGGCCATGGGAGACGGCCTAGAGGTTCCGACAGAACTCGTACCACGCTGCCCCCACTGCGGAGCCGAAGCGTTTCCCTGGGTTCGCGGCTACGGCAACTTCTTGCAGGGCGAACTCTACGAGGAGCAGTACCGCAAGGTATCCGACTGGCTCGACGCGCACGCGCGGCAGAAGATTCTTTTCCTCGAGCTGGGCGTGGGCCGCATGACGCCTGCGTTTATCCAGGAGCCGTTCTGGGCCCTCACGGCGCAGTTGCCGAAGGCTAGCTACATCGCCGTGAACGACAAGACGCAGTTTCTCCCCCGCGCGATCGAGGATCGGGGGCTCGCCGTTCGCGCCGACATCGCCGACGTGCTCGCCGACGTGCGCAAGACACTGGGGAGGTAGCACATGGAGACGGCAAAAGCAGTTCGCATAGGCAGGGCGCTTTCCGAGGCGGATCTTGTCATCATCGGCGCCAGCAACGGGCTCGACATGGCGGAGGGGCTCAACCTCTTTAGCGCCAATGCTCATTTCCAAGAGACGTACGGGGACCTCGCTCAGGCCGACGGCATCGGCTGCATACTGCAGGGGCTCGCCTCTCCGGATGCAAACGTGCGACACCGATGGGCCGAGCGTTTCCATCAAAAGGAGTATACTGAGTATGAGCCCAGCCCGCTCATGAACGGGCTGCGGCGTCTTACGGAGCACGCTGACACCTTCGTGATCACGTGCAATATCGACGGACACTTCGCACGTGCAGGGTTCAACGAGAACCGCGTACTCGAGACTGAGGGGAGCACGCGCACGTCGGTCGACGAAATGCGTCTCGCTCATCCAGACGCCCTCGCCATGGCCCAGCTCGACGAGCTCGAGCGCCTTGTGCGCACCCATCGTAACGGCAGGGTCGCCATCCTCGAACTTGGCGTGGGACTGCGCAACGGCGTCATAAAGCACATGCTCGCCCAGATCGCGAACGCCTGCGAGCACGCCACCTACATCGTGTTCAACTACAGCCAGGCCATGGCGCCCGACGCTTCGTGCGAGACGATTCTCGTTGACGGCGATTTGGCCCCGGCTTTCGAGGAGATCGCCCGATGCCGCCTCTAGAGTGGACACCCAGGTCGAAAAGACGTTCCCGCCGAGAGGACCTGCAACTATCAGGGAAGCTTCGCGCACCTTCAATGCAAGCAACCATGCTGCGACGAGCTCTTCGACGCGGGTCCCTACGTCGAGCGCATGCTCGCGGGCATGGCGAGGTTCGAGATTCGCAGCGAGGATGTCCCCCGATGCCCGCACTGCGGCTGGCAGCTTGTGCCGTGGGTGCGCGATGACACATTTCTGCAGGGCGCGGTATGGCGCGAAAGCATCGAACGATATGAGCGCTTCGTGCGCGAGCGCACCGATTGCCGCGTGCTGTTGCTGGAGCTTGGCGTGGGCGACATGACCCCCGGCATCATCACGCTCCCGTTCTGGAGCATGACCGCAAAGCTGCCGGATGCGCACTTGCTGGGCGTCAACATCTCGGGTGGCTCAGCCCCGCTGCAGCTCGGGAGCAAGGCGGAGGCGATCCAGGCCGATTGCGCCCGCTGCTCGCGGCGGCGCGGGCCGGCGACGAATGACGCGGAGTGAGTTTTAGCCACTGTCCGCAGGCGCTCAGTTTCGTTTTTGTCCCAAGGACAAAACAGACAAAATTCCAGGTAATAAGCATCCTGTCGGCAAGATGAAATAACCCAATCGCTAGTTCGAGTCCGCCCAGCGTGGCGCCTTACGAGAACCTTTCTCGTAAGGCGCCACGACCGCTAATAAGCAAAAAGCAAGGTGCGCCTTATTTCAGATATTCCCCAAAGAACGCCTTTAGCTTCTCGAACGGAATGACGTCCACCTGATCGTAGAGGTCGGTGTGGCTGGCACCGGGGACGATGAGCAGTTCCTTGTTATCCCCGGTCAGCTTGCCGTACGCGGTTTCGCTGAAATAGCGGGAGTGCGCCTTCTCGCCGTGCACCAGCAACACGGCGGAGCGGATCTCGCTGGCATACTGCAAAAGCGGCATATTCAAAAAGGACAGCGAAGACGTCACGTTCCAGCCGCCGTTGGAGTTCAGGCTGCGGGGATGGTAGCCACGCGGGGTTTTGTAGTAGGCGTAATAGTCCTTCACGAACTGGGGCGCGTCCTCCGGCAGCGGATCGACCACGCCGCCCGCCAGCGCATAACTGCCATTTCTATAGTCCTCGGTGCGCTGCGCGTTCAGCGCTTTCCGCTTCTCGAAGCGCGCCTGCTCGGAATCCTCGGCGTCGAAATAGCCGTTGGCGGTTACACGGGTCATGTCGTACATCGTCATGGCGGCAGTAGCCTTGATGCGGGTGTCGATGGCTGCGGCGTTGATTGCCATGCCGCCCCAACCGCAGATGCCGATGATGCCGATGCGCTCCGGATCGACTTTTTCCTGTACCGAGAGGAAGTCCACCGCTGCGCAGAAGTCCTCGGTGTTGATGTCCGGCGATGCCACAGAGCGGGGCGTGCCGCCGCTCTCCCCGGTATAGGACGGGTCGAAGGCAAGCGTGAAAAAGCCCAGTTCCGCCATCTTCTGCGCATAAAGGCCGGACGATTGCTCCTTCACCGCGCCAAACGGACCGCTGACGGCGATTGCGGGCAGCTTGCCTTCCGCGTTCTTCGGCACGTACACATCAGCCGCCAGCGTGATGCCGTATCGGTTATGGAAGGTCGCCTTGCCGTGCTCCACCATCTCGCTTTTAGGGAACACCTTGTCCCATTCCTGCGTCAGTTTCAACTGCTCCATGCCTAAGCCTCCTCGTCAGTCGATTTAAGGTATTGCTCGTCGTCCACGGGCTCCAACCACTCGTTGGAGGTCTCCTCACCCGGAACTTCCACCGCAAGATGGGAGAACCAGCTGTCAGGCGCCGCACCGTGCCAGTGCTTTACGCCCGCGGGGATGTTCACCACATCGCCAGGGCGCAGCTCTTGTGCCGGTTTGCCCCATTCCTGGTAAAGCCCTCGACCAGCCACGCAGACGAGAATCTGTCCGCCGCCGCTTTTAGCGTGATGCGTGTGCCAGTTGTTGCGGCAGCCGGGTTCGAACGTAACGTTGTAAATGCCGACCTGCTCGGTGGAAAGGGGCGCGAGGTAGCTTTGCCCGACAAAGTACTTCGCGTATGCGTCGTTGGGGGCGCCGATGGGAAAGACCATCTCGTTTTGATGCTCGGCTCTCGCGTCAGCGGCATCGTCATCTACCCAGACCTCCTTCGCCATGCGGAAGGCCGCCCACGCCTTGGGCCATCCCGCGTAAAACGCCGCATGTGTCAGGATTTCCGCTATCTCCGTCCTGGTCACGCCGTTGCTCTTTGCCGACATCAGGTGGTATTGGAACGCAGAGTCCGTCAGCCCCTGCGCCATCAGGGCCACCACCGTCACCACGCTGCGGTCTCGAAGGGAGAGCCCGTCTTCTCGGCTCCATACCTCGCCGAACAGCACGTCGTCGTTGAGCTGTGCGAATTTGGGGGCGAAGTCCCCCAGGGCATCCCTGCCCGCCGTCTGCTTAATCGTCATGTTTGATTCCTTCTGTCGATGGTTTTGAGTGCAAAACTGCTTCCGCGCAGCTCAGCCGCGCCTAGACTCCCCTGCCCATTCGTCGCGCCTGCTCCAGGGCGGGACGCCCAGCGATTTCGCCCACGCCGTTCACGCCGCCGGCGAAAACCGTTCCGGCAAGCGTGCAGCGGGGGAAGCAGTCGACCCATCCTTGCACGGCCTTTTTCACGCCGTCGAAGGTCGAGCGCCCGTCCTCCGCCGCCGTTGCCAAAAGATACGCCTCGGTGAATGCGTAATCGGAGCCAAAGAGCGGGTTGGCGCGGTCCAGCATGGTCTTGAGCTGGCCGGAGACGCTGTAGTAGTAGACGGGCGTTGCGAACACCAGGACGTCGGCGTCATGCATCTTAGCGGCAATTTCCACGGCATCGTCTTGGATGACGCAGTGTCCCAGCTTCAGACAGGCAAGGCAGCCCTTGCAGAAGCCGAGCTGCTTTTCGCGCAGGCGCACGGTCTCCACGCTGTGACCCGCTTCCCGCGCTCCTTTGGCGAAGGCGTCAGCCAACGTCTCGGAATTGCCATTCTTTCGAGGGCTTGAAGAGACTATCAAAACCGCTTTGCCCATTAGGGAGTACTCCTTGCGTTCCCGCTTTATATTGACGAGAATGAAGGTAATACCTAAACCTGACTTTAGGTCAAGGAGTCAATTCGAGCTTTATTCGGAGGGGCCATGTACACAATCGGACAGGTGGCGGAGATGTTCGGTTTGCCCGTTTCCACGCTGCGGTATTACGACAAACAGGGGCTGTTCCCGGGATTGGAACGGACGTGCGGCATTCGCCGATTCGGCGATGCGGAACTCGAGGCGCTTCGGGTCATCGAATGCCTGAAGAAAGCAGGGATGGAGATCAAGGACATCCGGCTGTTCATGGAATGGTGCGCCGAGGGCCCGTCCACTTACCCCAAGCGGAAGGCCATGTTCGAGGAGCGGAAGGCCCACATGGAGTCGGAGATCGCGAACATGAACCGCGCGCTGGACATGCTGAAGTTCAAATGCTGGTACTACGAGCAGGCGATTCAAGATGGCGGTGAGGACAGGCTGAAGGCGCTGATTCCCGACGATTTGCCGGAAGAAATCAAGGGCGTCTACGAAAACGCGCACGCTCGATAAAGCCGTTCGCTGCCCATGGGACTCCGGCAAGGGAGGGCTCTTTCTGGGCAGAACGAAAAAGAAAGCCTCCGAACCAGAGGGTCCGGAGGCCGTTATTCCCGTTATTTCGCTGGTGGCTTTGATCTATGGCGACGCCGCGTTTGACCACCGCCTCGAACTTCTCGGCGATACACGTCTCGAAAGGGTACGTCATCAAATGAATCGACCCTTCCCCGAACCAGGGTGGCGCGACAGGCAGCGCACGTTAAAACGGAGCCGCTCAGTCACGATTTCCGGCGTCAGACCATGCGCATCATCGCCCTCCTGCGCGAGAGCCTCCGCTCGTCGTCCTCCGTGAAGCCGGCGATGGCGCGATCGAGCGCGGCCAGGCACTCCTCGCGGTCGGCCGGCAGCTCTGCGACGAAGCCGATGGAGTTGGTGATCAGGCGCGTGTCGACGACGACGGGGTTCTCCAGCGCGGCCACGAGCGCGCGGAACTCGCGGAACCGCTCGAGCTCGCTCATGGGCTCGAAGTCGCCGCGAGCCACCTCGGCGCCGAGCTCGGAGTCGGGGAAGACGGTGACGGTGGTGAGGTACATAAACCGCGGGCGGATCTGGTTGAACACCTCCGCCGAGCGCGCGGCGGTCTCCTCTGCGCGCCCCGCGCCGGCGATCCCGCCCAGGTAGATGCAGTTGTAGGGCAGGCCTACCTCGTCGAGCTTCCCGCACTGCTCCACGACGTCGGCAGCGGTGTAGCCCTTTCTCACGTGCGCGAGCACCTCGTCGTCGCCCGACTCGATGCCGATCATGATGTCGGTGTAGCCCGCGTCATGCAGCGCCCGCAGGTCGTCGACCGTCTTGTTGCGCATGCTGTCGACGCGCGCGTAGGTGGAGATGGTGGCGCCCGGCAGGTACTCGTGCACGAGCGCGGCCAGCTCGAGCAGCCTGCGCGCGCTCATGGAGAACGGGTCGCCTCCCGCCGCCCATATGTGGTCGGTGCCGGGGCGGAAGCGCGCGATCTCGACGAGGTCGGCGCGCACCTGCTCGAGCGGCGCGGGATGGAAGGGGTGGCCCTTGTAGTAGGTGCAGAAGGTGCACGAGTCGTGCGTGCAGCCCACCGTCACCTCAAGCATTACGCTCCCCGCCTCGTAGGGCGGCCTGATCACCGGTCCCGTGTAGTGCATTGTTTCGTCCTCTTTAATACTAGATATCGTGATATGTCGATGCGTTATGGCATGCTAGGGCACTTCTCCGGTTCGCCCAGGTGCGGTGTCAGAGCTCGTCTCCCACGAAACGGGCCAGCTCGGCTATGGCTTCCTCGTTGCGGCGGAAGTAGGTCCACTTGCCGTGACGCTCGGAGAGAAGCAGCCCGCAGCGCTGCAGCACGTCGAGGTACTGCGAGGCTGTCGACTGGGAGACGCCCGCCTTGTCGCGGATGGAGCCCACGCACACCCCTCCCCTCAGGTCGTCGGGCACGCCGGGGTGCCCTCCCTGCTCGGGGAAGTTGGCCTCGGGGTCCTTCAGCCACATGAGGATCTGGAGCCGCGTGGGGTTCGATAGCGCCTTGAATGTCTCTGTCATGTCCATGGGCACATCATATCGTAATACCGCGATATGTCAATACATTCTTCGCACCACGCCCCTTCCGGGCGGGCCGAGCCTGTGACGTCGTTGCATGGCGTGCAATCAGGGTTCATTTCCAAAGAATTGAAAACATTACACCTCGTGCCCATGACGGCAGCCGGCACACGCCGGCAGCCCATCTCTCCTGCGGAAACAACCGCGAGGAATAACCGCCGGCGCGAGGAGCGGGGCCAAACCGGTTTCTCCAGTGAGCAAGGCCCGAGCGGGCTAGAGGGAATAATCGGCAACTTTCGGAAATGCTGGAACAAGGGGGCCCCTCGCTGCAACCTTCGACAAGTCGCAGCTTGGAGGAGTCCTCCCCTTTTGTCACGTCGTGTGCCAACAACCCGTTGGCACACAACAGCTAGGCCTTGCCGGACGGACTTCTCGCAACCTACGCTCGGCCGCAGTACACGCGCACCGCGGCAGCGGCGAACGCGCCGGCACCGGGACCGGCCGCCGCGTCGATGTTGCGCGTGAAGTCGCCGCCTGCGCCGTACGCCCGGCCCAGCCCCGCCAGGATCTCGTCGGTGCAGGCGTAGTAGTTCTCGGTGATGAAGGCCTGGATCTTCGCGACCTGGGCCCCCGCCTCCTCGCACGAGGGGTCGGCGCCTTCGGCGGCCATCCGCCCGAACGGCACGAAGAGCTCCATCAGGCTCCTGCCCATCGCGGCCTGCTCCCCTTTCGGCCTGCCGGCCCACTTCTCCTCGTATTCCCTCCATTGCGGGGTCTTGCCCCACGACGCCTTCGCCTGCTCGGCGTATGCGTCCAGCTTGCTCGTGTCGAACGGCCCGAATTCCAAGGTTCTCCCCTCTCCGCCCTTTAGGGCCTTTGCCATGTCTATCAGGTTGCCGATGCGCTCCCGACGGAGTTCCAGGAGCTCGATCTGCTGGTCGATCGCCTTTTCCCGGTCGAAGCGGGGGCTGTCGAGGATCGCCCCTATGTCGGCGAGCGAGAACTCCAGCTCGCGGAAGAGCATGATCTGCTGCAGCCGCGCCACGTCGCCGTCGCTGTAGAGCCGGTAGCCGGCCTCGCTGCGCGCGCTTGGCCTGAGCAGGCCTATCTTGTCGTAGTGGTGCAGCGTCCGCACGCTCACGTGCGCGAGCTCGCTTACTTCATGCACGGTTCTCACGGGACCTCCCCTCGCTCGTCTTGGCTGCACTCTAAACTATGACGTTACGTGAGGGTCAACGACATCACCTTGTGGAAATCGGCCCAAGGTCATCAAACGTCCTCGACCACCCTCCACACCCCGGCAAGCTAACATCTGGTTGATTAGGGACGGATGTATCTCAATTCCAATCGGGAACATCAATGCCAATGCCAATGATTCATGGACTGTACTTCAAGCAACTCGAACTCGATGGAAGAGCTTCCATATCTACCGATCTCACGGACGAGCAGGCGTCTGGAATATATGCTTATGAGTTTACCGACGGCATGTGGTACGTCGGCAAGTCAAAAAATGTGAAGGTGCGACATGTACAACACATGCATGAATACTGCCACGAACACCCAATCCGTATCCCGAAGAGAATGCTGCGGGCTGAAGTACACGGCAGCGAGAGGCAGCTAGACTACGCCGAAACTCAAACTATTGCCTAATTCGAGCAAAAGGGATATCCGCTTCTCAACGTCATGAAGACCGGGAGGCCTCGCGGGGAAATGAGTATCGTGGTCGATACCGGAGCAGGTTGGAGCGCGCCCATCCCCTGGGAACGTGAGAGACGATACCGGCCCCGGAGGACACCGCAGGCACTCTCTGGACCGCCACAGCCTTCCCCACCACGAGCGGAGGGTCGCGCCTTTGCACCATCTCCTGCCAGAACGCTGAGACCTTCGTTATTTTGAAGGGCGACCCAGGCTATTCCAGACCATCCGGCTTCGTGAATGTCAAGCAGCCTGATTGACGACCTCCTGCGAGAAATAGGAAGCAAATAATGCTGCGTGCCATCCAAGCGTAAAGGCATCCACACTCGCTCCAACTTCTCCCGCTGCGTCGTAAGGCGTTTCATCTAGTCCGTCCGATCGGCGAGGAAAGCCAGCATCCTCTCGAACGCGTCACGTGCCGCTGCTTTGTCGAAAATGGCGCATGACCCTGCTGATGCAAGGCCATGCGCCATTTTTCGCGCGTAGTTATGCTTCGGGCTCAGCCTTCTAGGCACTCCTCTGGTCTTGCCCGCGTTGTTCGGCTTGGAGCGAAACGAGCGCGTCCACGCGTTCGACCTGCTCCTTCAGCTGGGCGATCTGCTTCAGCAGTTCGTCGTCAGGGCTGAGGCCTTCCCTCTTGCTGCGCTCCTCAAGGTCCTCATCTTCCGCCTGGCGATGCGTCTGGTCCACGACACCGACGATGATACCGACAACGATGTTCACGATGACGAACGCCGAAATGATGACGAACGGCACAAAGTACACCCACGCCCATGGGAACACTTCCATGACGGGACGCGAGATGCCCATCGACCAGCTCTCGAGCGTCATCACTTGGAATAGGGTGTAGAAGCTCTTGCCCAAGTCGCCAAACCATTCGGGGAACGCCTCGCCGAACATGTTGGTGCCGATGACGGCGAACACATAGTAAATGACGACAAGCAAGAGCGCCGTCCATGCAACGCCGGGAATGGCGCGGCCGAGCGCCTCGATGATGATGCGCATCTCGCGGAACATGGACACAAGGCGCAGCACCCGGAACACGCGCAGGACGCGCAGAACTCTCGCCACCTGAACCGGGAAGGGGATGATGCCGGTGGGGATGCAGCAGAGCACCACAATCGTGAAGTCGAAAACATTCCAACCGTTGCGGAAATAATCACCGTGCCAAGCTATCAGTTTGAGCGCAGCCTCGACGATGTAGATGGCCAAGCAGACATTGTCGAACACGGCGAGCGCCTGGGCCACTTCCGGGTTGAGGTGAGTGGTTTGGATTCCAATCGTTACCGCGTTGATCATTATCACCACGAGGATGAAATTCTGAAACGCAAGGCTCTCAACAAGCCTGGTAACTTTTTCGCGCATGTTGTTCCTCTCCTGTAGTTCAATGCGCAGACGCCGCCTGCATCCGACGTTGCGGGCAAGCGTGAACTCCCAGGTAACACAATGCGTTGCGCGGCTTACTTCCGAAGTCGGCGGAAATTGTACCAAACGCTCCCGCGAGAGGACGTGCTGGCGAAAGCGGCGCTCGGTCGGCGGTGATAGCGGTGCCGGACCTGACAAATCCTCCTGGGGGCCTTCGGAATCGAAAGGCCCCTCTCGAGGAAGGGCTGCCCGTACGACAACGCGGTCGACGAGTCGACGGACAAGATGCCGAAGGCCGAGTTCGTCTACAGGGAGAGCTTCTCGACGCTGCACGGGCTGCAGGTCAAGCCGAACGACCACGTCCGCTGGCACATCCATTCCAGGCTGCACTCGAAGCTAGGCTGCGTGAGTCCGGTTGAGTTCAGGAATGCGGGTCTCAGTCTCTGAAAAAACTGTCCAAATAGGGGTTGCCAATCCACGCCCATCTGGCGGGCGGTTTCGGCCACGCCGGCGCCGGACCCCATGCGGGAGACGATCGTCTCGCGCCCCCTGGGGGGGGTGAGCCTTGCGTTAGGATGTTGTGTCATGGGAGAGCTCCCTTCGCTGCAGGCCTAGACAACTCACAGCTTGGCGGAGGCCTCCCTATTTGTCACCCCTCGAATGTAAACAACGTCTTGGCACTGAACAGCTAGAGCTACCGAAAGGGAGGAAGCGCATGGGACCGCAGGAAACGATTGCCCAAGCAATCGCGCGCAAAGCGCACGCGGGGCAAACCGACAAAGCCGGCGCACCGTACATCGAACATCCCGCGCACGTGGCCGCACAGGTAAACGGCGACAAGGCAAAGGCGACGGCATGGCTGCACGACGTCGTGGAAGATACGCCGATCACCTTCGACGACCTGCGCGCGGCTGGCATCGACGACGACGTGATCGACGCCCTCGAGCTGCTCACGCACGACAAAAGCGTGCCCTATCTTGACTATGTGTCAAACCTGAAGCACAACGTGCTCGCCCGCACGGTGAAGCTCGCCGACCTCACCCATAACAGCGACCTCAGCCGCCTGACCAAAGTCACGGATGCCGACCGAGAGCGGGTGCAAAAGTACCACCTCGCGATCGCCCTGCTACGCTCCCAGTGAGCTAGTCCGTCCGGTCGGCGAGAAAGGCCAGCATCCTCTCGAACGCGTCACGTGCGACCTTGTTCTTGCGCTCGGAGGCCACAAAGCAGTGCGGCATCTTCAGACCACGCTCGGCCAGCGGATCGATGAGCTCGTGAACGACCCCCTTCTTGGCAAGTGCCTTGTCCATGTGCCTCATGTCGTTGTGATATTCGCTGCCGAGAAGTACCGCGGGCGGGTAGGCTGAGGTGACCCATTGGGTGGCGTCGTAACGATGCACCTGATCCTTACCGAGGAAGATCGTTCCGCTCACGTAGTTGCCTACGATAACCTTGGTGGCAAGGGAGAACTCGTTGTACACAAGGGGTGCGTCATCAATCACGAGAGCACGCACCTGGCTGGGCTCCAACTTGGGCTTTATGCCAAGCGCGTCGGCATACTTTGGATTTGCGATGACGGCGCCCAGCTGGCTCGTTATGATGGCGCCGGCAGACGAGCCCATGATGATGACATCGTCCATATCGAGGCCGTATTCCTTCGCGTGCGACTCGCACCAGGCCAGTGCCTGATTGGCCTGTATGACAGGAACTGGGAAGTGACAGTCGGGCACGAGACCGTAGTCCACGTTCACGACGTTGTAGCCGGCCGCACAGATGTCATCCAGCAGCGACGTGACGTCACTCGACGCCAGCGGGTCGCCCGCACTTTTGCTGCCTGCAAAGAACCCTCCGCCATGAAAGTAGACTAGCGTCGGCCTGCGCACGGAGGTGTCGGCGTCGGGGTAGGTTATATCCAGGAAGCTATTGGGGTACTTGTCGGCATAGGCGATTTCGGTCACGATGCGCTGTCCGTTATCCCGCACCGCATCCATGTGCTTGCCCTCGGGCTTGTAGGTATTGGTCGTCTTGACCGTACCGGCGGAGAGTTTCTGGATCGCTCCGATAACGATCTGCGTATGGGTCGTGAGCACCAGGGCGAGCACGACGATGGCGATGCAGATTCCTCCCGCCACCCTTGCGAGCAGCCGCAGGCGTCCCCGTGTCTTCTCCTTCATCACAGCCCCCGAAAGATTCCTCAGATTCGCTTCAGCTGATACAATCGTATCGTCCGTCCTGCAAGCGTCCCGATGTCGCGAGCGCAATCGATACGCATCGACGGCTTTCGTATCAGGAGGTCTGCAGTGTCTGAATATGCCACAGACAGACTGGGGCCCGCCCTGTTCTTGCTTATGGCCGAGAAGAACATCAGAAAGGTGACCATCGACGAGCTTGCCGCACGGGCGGGCGTGGGCCGGGCCACGTACTTTCGCAACTTCTCGTCTAAGGAGGAGCTGCTGACTACCTACCTCGTTCGCCAATGGCGGGCATACGAGAAAGGGCACCGCCTGAAGGAGCTCGCGTTCTCGAATCCCGAGCGGGCTCTGCGCTACTTTGAGTTCTGCCTGTCACTGCGCACGGAAAACGACCTCATGATCGAGCAAGGATGCACGGATGCCATCCTGGCCGCGTTCGAAACGATCGTAAGCGACGCCGACCTGGGACGCGAGGGGAGCTACGAGGCCGCTTTTCTCGCCTACGGTCTCTACGGTTTGTTCGTCACGTGGGCGCGCAGGGGCTGGAAAGAGACCCCGCAGGAACTGGCGGCCTTGGTATCGGGCCGCATGTTGGGCGGGGTTGTTGACTAAAGCGAGCGCAGTCAATCTGGACGAGTTCGCAGACTCGGACTTCTAGGCTTGCTCCTGGCGCGAGATGCGCTCCCTCGTAGCGTCGGCCAGATTGGCCAAGGTGGTGGAGGCAAGGCGGTCAAGCATGGCCTGCTCCGCAGCGTCAAGCTCCGCGCCAAGCACGGCGTGCACGTTGCGGCCGATCGGACACTCGGGGCTAGGATGCTCGTGCATGCGAAAGACGCTCACATCGTCCTCCACTGCGTTGAGAATGTCCAGAAGCGTTATCTCTGCCGGATCCTTTGTGAGCCGAGCCCCTCCAACGCCCGGCTCCACGGCGACGAGTCCGGCAGCCTTAAGCCGACCGAGAACGTTACGCACGACGACGGGATTCACGCCGATACTTCCAGCTAGGACGTTGGACGTGAACTTGCGCCGGTCCCCAAGGACGTCGAGGCAGAGCAGTATATGGACGGCTATGGACAGCCTGGTCGAGAACTTCATGGACCCTCTTTCTTTCCTCAAACAGCGTACCACGTCATAGTTGTAATGTCACATATTACAACTATGGAGAAGATGTGGCCTCGTTTGTTGTAAGTGTTGACGTTACAACTATCGCATGGCAAAGTACGTGTTGTAAGTGAGCCATTTACATCAAACCGAAAGGACGTAGCAGACATGAAGATCGCAGTGGTAGCGGCAAACGGCAAGGCCGGCAAGCTCATCGTGAAGGAGGCCGTTGATCGCGGTATGGACGTTACCGCCGTCGTGCGCGGTGAGAACAAGAGCGAGGCCGAGAAGGCCCTCGTCAAGGACGCCATGGAACTCACCTCCGAGGACCTGGTCGGCTTCGATGCTGTGGTGGATGCCGTTGGTGCCTGGACGCCCGATACGGTCAGCGCCATCACCGACGTCGCCATGCACCTGGCAGACGTGCTCTCCGGCACCAACACGCGTCTTGTCATCGTCGGCGGTGCGGGCAGCCTCTACGTCGATTCCGAGCACACCAAGACCGTCCTGGATGTCACCCCCTTCCCCGAGGCAGCGCTCCCCGTCGTCAGGACTCACGGCAAGCTGCTCGAGATGCTGCGCGGCCGCGACGACGTGCGTTGGACCTACGTGAGCCCCGCCGGTGACTTCCAGGCCGACGGCGAGCGCACCGGCGAGTACCAGCTGGGTGGCGAAGAGCTCCTGCTGAACGCAGCCGGCGAATCCACCATCTCTTATGCCGATTACGCCATCGCAATGGTTGACGAGGTCGAGTCCGGCGACCACGTCCGCCAGCGCATCAGCGTCGTGAGCAAGTAGCGGCTAGCTAATCTCACCGCTTCGGTGCGCGGGGAAGGCACCGGGCACGGTTTGCAAGAGACGAACCGTACCCGGCGCCCCGCAAAGCATCGCTTTTTTGCACGCATCAGATTCAATTGTTGAGTCGTTTGAATCGAGCAGTGAAATCTCTTGCATCGACGCTTGCCCTGCTGCTTAGCACGAGCGTGCTGAGAACCACGCTCGTGCTGAATCGCGGCATCGGCCGAAGGCGAACAAAACTTATTCATTGGCGACTTGTAGTCTCATCCCATTCTCGCCTCGTCTTGTCTCCCATCCAATCTGCGTGACCGCCTCCGACAGCTGCCCATCATGCGTGACCAGCAGGAACGCGCCGGGAAAACCAATCAGCATGCCCTGAAGCGCTTCGATGGAGCCTATATCGAGATGATTCGTCGGTTCATCGAGCACGAGGAGGTTGGGATTCGTAACAAGCTGCTGCGCAAGCATGAGTTTGCGGAGCTCGCCAGGACTCAAATCGTCTCCATCGAGCAGTTTATCGGGGTCGGAATTCAGCCGCGCCACGATGGAGAGGACGCGGCCCTTCGTCTCTTGGTCCTGACCCCGTAGTCGTCTCAGGGCCCGCCCGCGTTCTTCCGGTCCGACGTCCTGGGGAACGTACGCCACTTTGACGGTATCGGGAACAGACTCAATGACGCTTCGTACCACCAGGCTCTTTCCCGTTCCGTTCGCGCCAGTCAACACCACGTGATCCGTTGGCAAGATCCAGAGCTCTGGCACGTCTATCGAGAAATCACCAGCGGACAGTCGCGTCGCCTCTAGGTGCACCACGCAGCTCGAACGCGCGGCAATGCCGAACGCGCCGATAGTATGGTCGTATCGCTTCGAGACAACTCTCTTTGAGAGCTCTCCCTCGGCCTTTGCCAGCCGTTCACTCATATTGGACGAGAGCTTGCCAGCCACGCCGTCCTTTCCTGAGACTATGGCGCGTCCAATCCTCTCCCGTGCGTCACTGTCGTGCTTGTCCAGGTTGCGCTTGCTGCGCTTGCCCTTCTGACGCGCCGCCTCCTCGCTTCTGCGCTGGGCTTCCGCCTTCAAGCGCTTCGCTTCGCGGGCGGCCTTCTCGCGGTCCCTGATTGCAGCAGAGCGCTCGATGGCCGCTTGGCCACTCGCCTTCGAGTACCCTCCGGGTCGCATGGTCCAACGCACCCCCTCGCACATCAGGCTCTGGCTCACAAGGCTATCCAGCAGAGCCCTGTCATGCGAGATGAGAATTCCGATGCCGCTGAAGGAAGCGAGGGCTTCCCTCACGATGTTGCGTGTCACGACGTCGAGGTCGTTTGTCGGCTCGTCCATGATGAGGACTTCCGGTCGCGCATAGAGCGCGCATGCGATCTGGAGTCGCTTCTGCTGACCGCCAGATAGAGTGCCATAGCGCCAGAACCAGTCGTCTTCGACGCGAAGCAAAGCCCTTGCTCGTGCGCTTCCTTGCCCCAGTCCGATGCGAGGTCGAAGAGATTGTCCGGTTCCTGGGTCGAGTCCTGCTGGCAGTACGCCGAGAACAGCTTCGGACTCACCGTTCCGGAATCTGGCGCGATGGAGTGCACGGCGATACGGGCAAGCGTGCTCTTCCCGCATCCGTTATCGCCGATGATGCCCGTCCATCCCGACGGGAACGTGACGCTGACGTCATCGATGGCGGCCGATACCGTACCAGGGTAGGTATAGCTGATGTGATTGAGATTCAGTTGCATGGCGAGCTCCTTCGAGGGGAGGTCGCGCAAAGGGTCAGGCACGCGATGCATGAACTTGAAACGAGAAGACACTGAAGCGATGCGGCACCCTGAAGCGCGACCCGATTAGCGGCATGGTCGTATGGGGCGCCCGAAATGGGCATCGCTAGTTCTTCATCTAACCTGACCTAACTCGAAGCGGCGCTTGCCAAAGGCCCCGCTGATGAATTGTCGACGAGCATTGTAGCATGGCTCTGACCTGGATGCAAAGCGGATTTGCAGCCATGCGAAGAACGCCCTAATGACGCATCCCTGATGCTGTCCACACAATGCCAGGTGTTACGTATTCGGCCGGAGCCTGCGCGACGACCCTTCGATGTCGCCCTGGTGCAAAGCGAGCGGACTCCAGCAAGCCTTTGGGACTCGTGGCGCTTCTGCTCATGCCCCACGTCCCCATCGGCGGCAACGATACACGCTCGACGTCTTAACGGGCAAGCGCAACTTGCCTGGCAGCAAATAGTAGGAGTCCTGGCCCGACAGCTTTGAAAGGCTTCCCGAGGCTTAAGAAAGGGACCGCATCAAAAGCCTAGATTCAGCCCCGCAAGCGATATCGGACATGGAGGCCCCGTTGCAGGCATCGCACCTGCCGGCGGGTCCCTGCCTTTGTCCCTATAAAAAACTAGAGCGGGCCCGGTGGGTCCCGCCCTTACAAAACTTGTAGGTTTTCCATGCACACCGTTCTAACCGAACGCAAGCGCGCCGTCAAACCGGCCATCCGGGCGCACGGCGCCTACTCCCACTCGCGCGCTGCCGGATTCCAGTGCCTGCCGCCCGCCTCTCCCCGGATCGCGGGGTCGAGGAGCCTGCCGGCGAGCTCGGATGCGGCTTCCATGTTCCTCAACGCCTCCGGAAGGCCCGTCCTCTGGCAGAGCTTCGCGTACTGGCGCGCCTGGGGAGCGCCCCAGGCCTTCGGCAATCCGAAGGAATCGCCCAGAAAGATGCGCCGCGCGGAGGCTTCGCGGCGCAGTCGGGACTGGAACCCCGAACCGTCCACCGTGGCCGTAGTGGCATAGACGGCGATGTCTACGAGGTCCTTTACCCTGGAGGACGCTCTCCCTCCGTGAACTTCGACTATGCCGCAGAGCTTGTCCGCGAGGGCGGCCTCGACGGGATAGACGAGGTAGTCGCAGGTCTCAAGCCCTTCCACCTCTATCCTGTCCGCCGGGGAGATGCGCTCGGCTCCCTCGAGCGGCACCTCGTCGACGACGAGGTCGACGGAGACGGGCTGCATGCGCTTCGCGCCGAGCATGGGGACGAACCCGACAGACAGCCCGCTCCTGTACTCGTCCTCGGCCTTTATCGGGCGCGACCCCGCGAACTCGAACGTCACGAAGTCGCCCAGGTCGGTCCCGGCGAGCCGGACGAGCTCCTCGAGCGCATCCTCCAGGCTCCCTTCCGTGGAGAGCAGGTCGATGTCGCGCGTCGCGCGGGCGTCGACGGTACGGGCGAGCATCGCCCGACCGCCCTTGAGCACGAACGAGCCGTTGCCGCCGGCGAACACGCGGCACAGCAGTCGGTGGAAGTAGAATGCCGACACGGCGCGCCCGGTATCCATCGGCGACGCCGACGCCGCGGATTTGACCGCCATCTCGAGTGCGGCCGCGCTCTTGTACCTCATTCCCGCGTCCCCCTCCCGAGAAGCCCGGCATCATCCATCAGGCTCCGGAAAATCTCACATCCCCGCTTCTCGCCGTAACGGCCCTCGAGCAGTCCCCGAAGCTTCCCGTAGTCGAAATCCTGGTACTTCCTCGAGGCGTCCGCCAGGACGTCCGCCACAAGCGAGAAGTCCTCGTCGTCCGCGACGAGGTCGAAGACGGTGCGCTCGGAGCGCGTCACGGGGAGCCCCGACTCGAACGTAACTTCGTCGCGGCCCACCGCGCGCCTGGCGAAGCTCGCCGACGGGTTCCTCGTGTTGATTCTCCTTGGGGCATAGAGCCGGTAGGGCGAGAGCTGCAGGTCTCCGATCCCGAGGAGGGCGGAGGCGGTGGACCCTCCGACGGCGATGCCGTCCCAATCGGAAACCCGCATCCTCTCGTGGGAGAACGTCGCCGGGGCGGTGAGCTTCCATATCGCCGCCAGCTCGTCCGTGAAGGAAGAGCCGGACCCCACCATGCGGTAGGCACCTCGCACGACGCGCACGAGGCGACCGGACTCGACCGCGTCGTGTAGGGCGTCGCGCGGGATGCCCATGCGGGCCGCCTGTGCAGTGGTGAAAACGCCCTCAGACTCGGAGAGCTCTGCAATCTTCTCTATGTGCTTCGAATGCTTCATGTAGCAATCGTAGGCTATTTCCCTACAATTGCAACACATTATCCCAAACTCAAGTACTAATGACGCTGTGAAAGCCTACGGAACAGCATTCGATGCCAGCAGCTGCCAGCCAATGCCAAATGAGGCTTATTCCCACTCAATGAAAACATACCCCAAATTCGTGTAGTCAACACGGTGCCTGACCTGCGGTTCTCGTCACTCTTCGCTCTCGGCAAACGTGTAGTCGGGGGTGACTACACGCCCTGTAGTCACTTTCGAAGAGTATTTTCCGCCGACCGAAGAGTGACACGCCTGGCCTGCGGAAACGCCGTTCGGTTGCTCGCAACTGGCTACATGCCCAGAGACAGTCCGAATGCTGCTGCGAGCACCCCGACCCGAGAGTGACGTTTCCCGGGTGGAGAGTGACGGCTTTGAGCTGGGGGGATGCGCCGGCGAGTTCGCTGAGTGACTACAAGCCATCGGACGCCTTCTTACTCGGTCCCGAACATCTTTCTAGTGTTCTGCAGCTTCCACTGGGCCTCCGGACTGGCAATGGCCGCACGCGCCGTCGTCTCGTTCCCGAACAGCAGGGCAGGCTCGAACGCCCCTCGCGAGAATCGGCCGAGATATTCTTCCTCGGCGTCCGTCTGCGGCAGAACGTAGGCGGAAACGAACTCGCGCGCAGTGCCGACAAGCTGTTCGAGAACGGGGGCTTCTTCATCCCTCCGGAGCATGGGGCAGGAGCTGCTCCTCGAGCTCGCGTCCCCTGCCGGCAAATCGCTCGGGACAGCTCTCGAACCCGTGCGAGAACGTCGCCGAGAGCGAAACGTAGAAGAGGATGACCCTATGAGCAACGCCGCGCTCCTCAACGCCTCTGGCGTCGAGCACGCGCTTCAAGTTCGCGATGTCGTATATAGGTCGCGCACCTTCACGCGGTCGAAGAACGCCTTGACCTCGCCTCCAGCGAGCCCGGCATCGGCGAAGAGCGGGACGCGGAGCCCTGGCATGAGGGTCGAAGCCCTGCGCTCGATGGCCATCAACGGGGAGCGGTTCATATAGATGCAGTCGATCTTCACGCGGTCGGGCCCCACTGCGACCTGCAGTTGAGGATGAAGGTCCTACCGGCATGGCCGCCTGGAGCCCCGGAGACGGCATATCCTTGGGAGCGCGCCACCTCGCCGATGGACCTCTCGACGGCCGGCCTCTCGGCAAGCATCGCGTCCCTGTCGAGCGCGCCGACGTACGAGAGGTCGATGTCCACCGACAGCCTCGGCATTTCGAACATGAACAGGTTGATCGCGGTCCCGCCGTGCAGCGCCCACTCGCCCCTGAGCATGGGGCGCTCGTCGAGCTCCGCGAGCAGGTCGAGAAGCCTCTCGACCTTGTCTAGCGTGCGGGGCGGGAACTCCCTCACGAGCGCGTTATCCACGACATCACCTCTTCCTCGTCTTCGGGCGGGCTGGGCCGCCAGCTGGCGGCCCAGCCCGCCGATCCCGCGCTCGCGGGCCCCAGGCGGTAAGGTCCGGGCCCGAGCCAGCCTTCGAGCAGCGACAGGCTCTCCTCGCCCACGTGCCATTCAGCCTTCTTCGCGGACAGCAGCCACCCGACGCGAGAGGCCATCGAAGGCCCCGCATCGCTCGCGATGTTGCGGGACTTCAGCATGTTCATAGAAATGTGAACGCTGATGCCTTGCTCACTTGCATAGGAAAACAGCTCTTCCGCCTTGCCGTTGTCCTGGCAGACGTCATAGGCAACGATGTCCGTAAGGTTGCCGAGCCTATCTACGGTTAGGCGGATTGCTTCGCGCAGTACGTCACGTTCGATAGGGTGACCGAAGCATCCTTTCGTGCTGAAGGCGACGACGCTGCAGCCTTCGTACCCATCTAATGCAAAGTCGATGCTCTCCAGGGTCGGAAAGGTGATGAACGGTATTACGACCGCCCCTACTTCGATCGTAAGCCAGATGGAGATGATCCTCATCCTGTACAGTCGATGATTGTTTTCGATGTCGCTTACGCCGCCGTCCTGGGTGATATCGGGCATGATATCTTTCTATCAGAGAGGCATCGTATAAATGGCCATTTGGCTGACTAACAACCTCGATACGAATGGAGAAGACTTGACAGCTGCTCGTTTTCGGTAATGAAGTTCAGCAGATACTCTTCCGTAATCTCAAACTGAATGCCATTCTTTTCTCTGGTAGCCAAAACCTGTTCTCTCCTTTCATTTGTAATCTGAAAGCTATGAACAATTCGATTTCGCTTTAAGCAGATTGATCTAAAAAGGGAGCATATGTCATCACGATTTGATAGATTGGTTTGCTTTATACGTTGTTGCAGCCTTCCACCCTCCAAATCAATCAAGTCTCCCCAGCTATATCGCAAAGGGTCGTCCTGAAGCATATTCTCAATAATGAATGCGAAGTTAGAGTTGTAGACACATATGGCACTGCCAAGCAAGGCTCTGTAGTTTGCCTCTGGCAACGACTGCCTAGAATAGGGCTCGTACATTCAAGATCACATCAAACTTCAACTCTTGATACATCGATTTCTCCAGACATTAACTTGGGGAGCAGAGCCTCGCGAATATGTTTGAGCGTCGCCGACTCGTGCTCAACTGCTTCTATCTTGTCATAAATAGGGTCTGCGAACGAGCAAAAGTCTCTAATGTCTTTCTCACTTGGGTTAGGCATCGGGTAATTTAGCGTGCTTTTTGGCTGAGTTCGCTGCCGACTACCCGTCGAGCCCGTTACGTGAGCTAAGAGATAGTTCTGAAAGGCATCAGACGAGATGGCTGCCGCATAAAAGCTTTTGTTCTCCGGCTTGAGCGGCTTATAGACAATAAACTCGGTTGAGCACATTGAGTACTCAGCTCGGCATTCGGGAAGCCAGAATCTCTTGATTGAGGGGTTGAGCTTAGAGATGAGAATGCTGTTCCTATCGACTACATACTTGTTGCTCTTTATATCGTTTGCGAGTTCCAATACAGGACAATGCGACTCGTCAAAAGCTGGAATGCTGTAGTGCTCCCATATTTCTCCTGCATGATCTTGCGGCTTCATGGACTTTGTCGAGATGCGCAAAACATCGTCCAGCCTCACAGTGGGGCAATCATGCCCAAAGTCATTGGAAAACTTCGTCGCCACCAGCTCTTCGAAATAGCCATTTGCCTGTCTGAGATATCTCCGTTCTGCTTCTCATAAGGACCCTAATGGCACATCGGACAATGACCATAATTCCTACTTCACACAAATGTTCTCCTTCGGCCGTCCTGCGACATAGAAAGTCTGTCCAGATGCACAGCCTAAGAGACGGCGCGCAGACGCGTTATCGGCAAGCGGCTTCAAGGTTCACCCAAAAGTAAGAAGCCCGCCAAGCAGAGAGCAAGACAAAGAATTTCGATTACCAGATAAGCAGAAGGGACGTCGGCACCCGTCTTCCCCGAAAGGCTGTCGACGGAGGTCGATGCCGACCGCCCTTTGGGGAAGGCTTCAGCCCAACGACGCAACACTCGCCGTTGGGCTGAAAGGGCCGGGAGCTGACGCTCCCGGCCTTCGAGCAGCTAGTACTCGCTGAGCACGTTGCGGTGGTGGCGGAGGAACGCCCTGTCATCGCTGAGGACCAGCATGCTCACGGCGTCGAACCTGACCTGACAATCCTCGTGGTTGAGATGCTCGGCTAGATAAGCGGCGGCCAAGCGCTCGAGTGAGTCGCGGTCGAGAGCTTCCTTGGGGAATCCCTCGCCGTCGTTCTGCTTGACCAGGCAGGTGACGAAGACCAGGTCCTCTTCGTCTCTGGCGATGAAGTCGACGGTGTCGTTGCCGTGCACCCACCCCTCTTCGACGACTTCGAAGCCCTTGCGCTCGAGATAGGTCTTGATGCCCTTCATAGCCTTGGTCTCGATTGCTTCCATGGTTGACCTCCTTAGGTTCCGGCCCGCCCCTTTGGCGAACCTTGCGACTCGCAAGCCGTCGGGATTCGCGAAGGCGGCAAGGGAGGAAGCAAAACCTGGGGGGCTCGAGTTTTCGGGCGCCGATAAGGCAATCGCCAGAAAAGTTTTTGCGGCCCTTGCTGCCGTAGAGGTCTTCGACGAGCCTGCAGAGTCCAAGGAGGAGCCATGGGACGCACCGTCGCCCAGGAGGTCCGGAAGCTCAGACCAAACCATGCAGGAGCGTCATCTTGCACATGATGAAAGGCGTTCGTTCCGAAGAGCAGGTTGCGAGTACCGAAGGACGACATAGAGGCATCCAAGGTGTTCAGGTCAGCACAAAAAGGAGGGCGGAAAATGGCCCGGGGACCGCGCAAGGTCACAAGGCAGGAAGAGCGCGAGGCGGATCGCCTGAGTTTCCCCGTTTCTGCGCATCTACGCCGAGACGAGCAGTCCCGAGAACACGATGCACCAACGGAGGGCAAACATCCCCATCAGCACGCACAGGCATTCGGCGGTTTGGAGCACAGACGCGACTGCACGAAGGCGCTCGCGGCGCGACAGCAGCCCAAGCGGAAGGGCCAACGCGTAGCCGGGAACGACTGAGCAGAACCAGAACACCGTCGCGTTCCGCCCGAAAAGCAGGGTTTCCGCCGCACCGTGGACGGCGGGGTCCGACGAGTCCCAGGAGAGCCCGACAAGGAAGAGAAGGCACGCCCCTTCAGCAATGGTAACGGCTAGCGACGCGTTCGCGAAGAACCTCTTCAGGCGCCCGGGAAGGCCGCGCTCGACGAGGGCGAGGCTCATCCCGAACACCGCCATGCCCGCTCCCAAGCTCGAAGCCAGGAACAGGGGCGGCAGGAGGGGCGATTGCCAGAAGGGCACGCCTACGGATCCGCCCAGCAGGAACCCGGTGTACAGGCCTAGCAGGCATCCGCATACCAGTAAGGCCCAGGCAACGCCTGCGATAAGGGCATCGCGCACGCGCCGGTAGCCGACGAATATGCGGGCGAGAATAGAAGAGCTCATCCGTGAAACGAGCAGCAGGAACACAAGCGCGACCACGGCGAAGGCGGAGATGATCCACACTCCCCTGCTGATCCACGAATCGGCATGCATGAATATCGCCGGTCCCATCGCCCTCAAGGGTTTCCCGAGGTCAAGAAGCAGGAAGCAGGTGCCCACAGCAACGCAAGCAAAGGAAAGCCACGCGCACAGTCTGACGGATCGCCCTGCGGACGCTCCCGCACATATGACGGCAAGCGCGCTGCAGCTGCCGAGTCCACCCGCGAGTCCTCCCAAGAAAAGGTAGCACACAATCGGAAGACCCCAGACGGACTGAAGCACGCAAAGCTCCTTCACTCACCTACGCAGCGCGCAAGGTTTCCACATCGGATTCGAGACAGGCTTCAACCAATTCTAGCAAGGACCGGTAGAACCCGCTCCCACCGTGGACGAGCGAACGCGCTTTTTCGTTCATGGCGCGAACCAGCCGGAGCGGGTGCTCTTCGATGAAAGCACGGATATCCGGCACGTCCCCATCGTCGATAGCGCCCTTCCCCAGGAACTCCTGCACGATGAGCAGCTCCATGCCCAGATGATCTTCGGGCCACGACGCGCCCTGGACGCTGGAGAGCCCGTGCTTCCGCATGAACGCCCGCACCTGGGCCACCGGGGGTCCGTAAAGGTGATGTTTATCGCCCTGGTAAAGGGATTCCCAAGGCGGGACGAGCTGGTTCTCCGGACCTACGAAAAAGCGCGTGTATTCGGTGGCCAGCTGCGTCTGCGCTTCGTCGGGCGACGAGCCTTCGAAAGAGGCGAGCGCACTCGCGACTTTGCGGCACGCATCTGTGAAACGATCAGGTTGCCCATCCCCTTTCGCCAGGTCTTCCCAGAAGCTCTCATTCGCCGCGAGCGCGTACAGGTCCGCGTCCATCGGCCGAAGAAGGAGCCTGGCCAGGAATTCATACATCGCATCGGTCTCCCCTACCGGGGCTTTTCCCTTACGCGTGCCGTCTTTTTCCATGGCCAAGCTCCTTCGATTATTTAGCGGAATATGCCTGCAAACGCTACTAGCGTGCCGCCGCTTCGGCTGTTCGAGCAACGTTCTCGACGTGCGCGCCCTTTGCACGGTCGCCGGAGACGACGCCCTTCCACAGGAGGATGAAGAGCAGGGCGACGGCAGCGCACACAGCGACGCAGATGACGATTTCGGGAAGCTGGGGAGTGTACTGCCCAACGGTCACCCATACCGGGTAGTCCGCAGACCCCGTGGTAACGCCCGGCGCCGCCATGGCATTCTGCTGCATGAGCGAGGTGATCACCAGCCAGATGCGCTTGCAGAGCACGCCGCACATGACGAGCAGGCCGGAAACCGCCAGCACCGCCTTGCTCTCGCGGCGCTTCTTTGAGGCCAGCAGGACGAACGGGGCGAGAATGCCGCAGACCATCTCGAACCAGAAGAATGGGGCCATGGCGCCCGACGTGATTGTCTGCAATACGGCGGTCCCCGCATCGTCGCCCGGATAGCCCATGGTAAGCAGCTCGCAGCCGATCATGTAGCCGTCCACCGCGACGAATGCGGCCAGGAGCTTTCCCATCTTGCCGAACAGGTCGTCGGGAACATTATGCAGCCCCTTCGCCCTCATGCCGAGGAGCGCGAGCAAAAGCAGCGAGAGACCCGAGTCGAGCCCGGACGCCACGAACAGGGGCGCCATGATGGACGAGTACCAGCCCTCCCTGCCAATCTGCAGGCCGAAGATCCAAGCCGTCACCGAGGGAACAAGGACGGTGAGGGGCAGGATGATGCATGCGACGACCTTCTTGGTCTTCGCCGGCTTGTCCCCTACGAACACTACCAGGGCGATGATGTTCATAATCAGGTAGATGCTGATCATGAACATGTCCCATACCAGAGGCGACTCGAAGTTGGGGTGGATCACCATGCCCATGACGTTCTGAATAGAGCCCAGGTCGAGCATGATGAAGGCGCCGGCGCCGCAGATGCATACCGTCGAAAGGAGCACCGCCGGCTTGACGATCGGCTTAAACGACTCGACGCCGAAGACCACAGCGGCGGAGGCGACGGTGAGCCCGCCGACGGCGAGGCCTTCGAGGAAGGCGAACATGATGATGTAGACGCCCCAGGAGACGGAGTTGTTCATCCCCGTCGCCGCGCCGAGGCCGTTGGCGGTCTGGAACGCCCAGGTCGCGATGCCGACGATGGCGACGACGGCGAGGACGATGGTCACGGGGGTCGCGAGTTTCGTTTTGTTGCTCATCTTTCTCATCCCCTAGTTGAGATAGTAGACTTGCGGGTTCGTGCCCTTTTCAGCCAGGAGCTGATGAGCGTTCCCAGAGTGCGCGAGACGGTAGATCTCGGACTCCGGATCGTCGAGGTCGCCGAAGACGCGCGCCTTCGCGGGGCAGCAGACGACGCACATCGGCTCGAGCCCCTGGTCGGTGCGCTCCTTGCAGAGGGTGCACTTTTCGGCCACGCCCTTGGGACGTGCCGCAGCTTCGCCGTAGTCGTGCCCCGTCACGCGCGTGCCTACCTCCCAGTTGAACACGCGGGCGTTGTAGGGGCACGCCGCCATGCAGTAGCGGCAGCCGATGCACTTGTCGTAGTCGATTTCCACACGGCCTTTGTCGTCCTTGTACGTGGCGCCGACCGGGCAAACCTTCATGCATGCAGGATTCTCGCAATGCTGGCAGGCTTGGGGGCGGAAGGACTTGGTGATGTTAGGATAGGTGCCCACCGACCCGTCGAGCACGTCGGTACCCTCCGTGAGCACGCGGTTCCATAGGATGTCGTCGGGAACGTTGTTCTGCGTCTTGCAGGCGACCGCGCAGGCGTGGCAGCCGATGCAGCGCTTCTTATCGATGGCGATTCCGAGTTTGGTCATCTTCGGTCACCTACGCTTTCTTCACTTCGACGCGGGTATCGTTGTAGGCGATCACCGTGCCGTACGGCATAGCCTTCTGGCGCTCCTCGCGAACGCTGTTCGTGAGCGTCTGGAGGCACGCGGACGTATCGGGCATGTATTCCGAGTACCAGCCCTCGTGCAGGCGCGTCACGCCCGGCCGCATGGAGTTGTTAATTTTGGCTTCCACTTTGATGGAGCCGCGGTCGTTTTCGACGGTGACGATGTCCCCCGCCGAGATGCCGCGCGCCTCGGCGTCCTCGGGGGCCATCTCCAGCTTGGGTCCCCCGTCGATCTCGTGCATCCATGCCGACTCCATGAACTGGCTGTGGCAATGGAAACGGGAATGGGTCGTCGCGAATTGCAGCGGGTATTTGGAGGCGAGGTCACTGTCGGCGTCGATCTCGTCGGGCGCCTCCCACGTGGGCAGCGCCTGGCCGTAGTCCGTCCAATCGTCGACGTAGAACTCGATTTTGGTGGACGGCGTGGTGTAGACCTGGTCGGTATGATAGGTCTGCGGCGAATAATCGCAGTTGAGCGGCTGCACGCCGCCGTGCTCCGCTATGCTCTCGAGCGTGATGCCCGCGACCATCTCGTCGTCGGTGTCGAGCTGGGCCCTCACCAGGTCCATAGGCGTTTCGGGAAGGTATTGGTCGAGGTCGAATCGCTGCGCCAACTCATGCTCGATCTGGAAGTCAGTCTTGGCGTCGTAGAGCGGGTCGATGACCTTCTGCTGCAGAACGAGATGGTTGCGCGTGTTGATCATCTGGCCGTACTCGTACTCGTTCTCGAAGCAGGTTGCCGCCGGTAGAATGTAATCGGACCACTTGGTGGACTCGTTGTAATAGGGACAGATGGACACGACGGTGTCGAGCGACTTCAGCCACTCGGTCGTCTCGTTGAAGTTGGCCGTCTGCTGCTCGAACGAGTTGCCGATATTGATGGCAACACGCGCTTTGGCATCGTCCACTGCGGCGATGTCGCGCAGCTCGTACTGCGTTTCCGCCAGCTCGAACTGCTCGGGGAGCGCGAAAGCGCCGAGCTCCGCCGCGCTGCCCGCCTGGGACCCCGGACCGTCGAGCACGCCCACGGCAGTTCCCCGTTTGCCTATGTTGCCCGTGAGCCCCGCGAGGATGCCCATGCAATGGCCCATGATGTCGGAATTGGCGGTCTTGTCCATGCCGCCAAAGCCCGCGCAGAGCACGTTGGGGCCGTCGGTCGCGTAGACGCGCGCGACCTCTTCGATCGCTTCCGCGGGAACCGACGTGATGTCTGCAGCCCAATCGAGCGTGTACGACTCCTGGGATTCCTTGAGCAGGCTGAAGACGGTTCTGACCGTACGCCCGTTGTAGCTGTAGTCGCCCTCGATCGCCGGGTCGATACCCTCGGCGTTGAAGGGCTGCACGCTCTGGGAGTTCCTGTCCCACACGTAGTAGACGATGTCCGTGAGCTCGGGGGCTTCCTCGTCGATATGGCCGGCGCTCACCTGCTTGCCCGTTTCAACGTCCACCAAGAACGGTGCGGAGGTGTTGCGGGCCATGAAATCGGCATCGTACCAGTTGTTGTCGATGATGGCGGTGATCATCGCGAGCATCATCGCGGGATCAGTTCCGGGATTAATGGTGATCCACCTGTCGGCCTTGCTAGCGGTGGTGGAGAGCATCGGGTCAATCACCCAGAGCTTCCCGCCGCCCTTTTCCAGGGCGTCCCACAGGAGACGCGTGGTCGTCATGTTCGATTCGCAGAAGTTCTTCGAGAACATGAACACGTTGTGCGTCGCGTCCCACCCGCGCACTTCGTTGGAGATGATGGCGTAGCCGCCCGCATCTCCGATGACCGGGTCGATGCCGTTTGCGATGCCCGTGTCGATGCCGGCGCCGCCGGTCATCTGGGACCCGAGCAGCGTGGCGATACGGGAATACGCGTAAGAGCTAAAGCCCGGCGACCACAGGACCGAATCTGCCCCGTTGGCGTCGATAGAGGTCTTGATCTTGTCGGCGATCTCGTCGAGCGCCTGGTCCCAGCTGATCTGCTCGAACTGGTTGGAGCCGCGATCGCCCGTGCGCTTCATCGGAGCCTGGATGCGGTTCGCGCTGTAGATGGTCTGAACTTCGGAAAGGCCGCGCACGCAGCAGGTTTTCCAAGCGTCGTCGTTCCAGTTCTGGTTGGGCTGGATGCGGACGAGCTTGCCGTCGCGCACCAGGCATTCGAACGAGCAGCGCCCTCCGCAATCGGGCGGATGGTACGTGAATGCGGTCTTCTCCTCGATGGTTTCGACTGCGTCAGCCGGTGAAATGTAACCTTGCAGGTACGCCCCGCTGCCCAATACTCCACCCGTTGCGGCAGCAAGCGCGCTTCCCTTAAGAAAGGTCCTCCTCGAAAGGTTCATTTCCCCTCCTCTCCTCGGAAGCTTCTCTACGAAAAGGAGTGTATCATATATCACTGTGATATATGATACTTTTATCCTAATTAATTATGATAATTTTCGATGTCGAACGAACCGCGCCCGAAAGCAGGGCGAGCCTGTATGCGCTACTTCTTCCCGAGTCCGCCGAGTCGTTCGAAGGCTTCCGAGAGGGCGCTGGGAATCACAATGGTTCCGCCCTTTTCCTTCACGCTGTCCGCAACGAAGTTCATCGCGCGAAGCTGAAGGGCGCCTTCCTCCTCGTTGTATTTCCGCGCCGCCTGCACGTACATGTCCGAGACTTCGTTCTCCGCTTCCGCCAATAACGTCCGCGCGTTGTACTCGCGTTCCGCTCGCGCCTCTGCCGACATGGACTCCTGCAGCTCTTCGGGGATGCGGATGTCGCGAATTTCCACCGAAATCACCGTGATGCCCCACTCGTTGGTCTTCTCACCGAGGACCTCCTGGATCTGATGGTCGAGCTGGACTCTCCGAGCCCCCAACTGCGAGACGCCCATCTCCCCTATCGCATCGCGAAGAGAGGTTTGCGAAGCCAGCAGGACGGATTCTTCATAATCCATGAGCTCGGTGCAAGCGAGTTTCGCATCCCACACATGCCAATAGAGCACTGCATCGACGTCGACGGGGACCAAGTCGGCGGTCAGCGTATGCTCGGCACCGAAGCGCATGGAGCGAAGGCGCATATCGACCGTTCCCGCCACGTACTCGAAGAACGGGACGGTGAAAACGAAGCCCGGGCCCGCCACCCGATTGATCTTGCCTTTTCGCAAGACAATCGCACGATCCCATTCGAACACCACATGGAAGCTCATGCAGAAGAGAAGGGTAACAACAGCTCCCACTATCCCAATTGCCGAAGACTGGACGGCAATCGCAACTGCCAAGAAAATGGCGAGCAGAACGATGGTGAAAGCGATTCTGAGGGTCGTAGGACCCACCGAAGCGGGCTTTGCCGATTGGGAAACCGACTCCGATAGCTCTGATTGCCCCTGTTCAATCTCGCTGTCGAGTTGGTTGAAGCTCTTCTTTTCCTTCGTCTCTTTCATATGAGAAGTCCTCTCGCTATGAGGCTTTCATCGAGTTGTAGCAGGTAATTACGCGGGCAACGAGTTCTTCCTCGGACATGCCGCTTGCTTCGGCGACGCGCACGAGCTCTTCGATCGCTATGTCGATGTCCGACTTGAGCTCCCCAACCTCTTCGGGAATGCGGTCGGTAACGGTCGAGCGTCGGCCACGCTGGGAGCTGATATAGCCGTCTGCCTGAAGCCCCTGATACACCTTGTGCACGGTGTTGTAGTTGATGCCGAGCTGCGTGGCGAGTTCGCGCACGGTCGGAAGGGTGTCCCCCGGCTTGAGCTGGCGGGATTTGATGAGGAACAGGATCCTATCGCGCAGCTGAAGCCAGATGGGGACACCCGAGCTTTCGTTTATGGTCACACCTTCGAGCAGAACTATCACCTGACAAAGTATCGTACAGATGCATGATAACAGGATACCACCAGCCGAATGCGTCTGAGGCTTGAAGCATTGTCGAAAGCATGTCTCAAGCGAGCAAACATAGCGTTTAGCAAGTAGAATCAACAGCCAATGGGCTGATTCCCATTGACATATGGGCCCTCGACAGGAAGCACCCCCAAATGGCTGGAGACAAATTCGAGCGCTTGAACAAGCTGCTGATTTTGACCGACACGCTTGACGACGATGAAGACTCGGACATCCTGGCCGGCGGCGCCATAAGCGTCGACGACATGGACGATTTCATTAAAGACGTTGAGAAGCTCGCCATGGAAAAGTACGGCGGCGCCACCTTCCCGCAACTGTTAGAAGAGGACGAAAACGACACCGTCACCGACAGGGCTATAACCCGATCGAGGAAAAAGAAGGCAGAGCAGATCGTGGAAGCCGCCGAGTACATCACGCAGCAGGCAATCGACAAATAGGGCGTCCAAGCAAGTCGAATAGCGAACCCAGCTACCTTCCCATTTCAAAGACGTCGCGTTCGAGAGTCCCCACCTCGGGAATCGATGCCCCGGAAAGGCTCTCGCAAATCTCGATCAGATGCCTTGCCAACTCGAGCGTTTCCGGCTCCGCCTCGTCGATTCTCGCTAGCCTGGAAAGCTCGCGGGTGACGTCCTCGAGCTGTTCACGCAATGCCCTTTAGACGCGAGGATTCGGCTTCACCGCGACTTCTCTGTCGAGCAGCTTCGAGACGATGTAGTCCTGCTTGCTCAAGCCTGAGACGGCGACCAGGGCGTCGAGCAGCCCCGCCTCCTGTTCCGACATGCGGAAACCGATGCACTTCGATCTCAGGCGCCCATGAATGTCGAGGTTCCTAGCACTCATCGCGGCACCCTCCTCGCTTTGTCGAGCTGGTCGGCCATGTCGATCTGCGCGCTGGGAAACAGGTGGGCGTAGCGAAACGTGATGTCGGCGCTCTCGTGCCCCATGCGATCAGAGATGGCTACCGCCGAGAACCCCATGTCGATGAGCAGCGAGACGTGGCTGTGGCGCAGGTCGTGAACCCTGATGCACTCCAATCCCGCCGCATCGCCCCCCTCCGCATCTCGTGCTCGAGGAAGTGCTTCGTCACGGGGAAGACCCTCTCGTCGTCCCCGATGTGCAGCTCCTCGAGGTACTCGGTCATTTCCTCGACGAGGAATTTCGGCATGAGGATAGAGCGCTTGGACTTCGGCGTCTTCGGGTCGGTCACCACGTCTTCGCCCTTGATGCGCTGGTACGACTTCGTGATGTTCAGCCTGGCGTTCTGGAGGTCGAAGTCGGCCGGGGTGAGTGCAAGCAGCTCGCCCTCCCTGATGCCGCACCAGTAGAGAAGATCGAACGCGTAGAACGCCTGCGGCTTGTCGGCGATCGCATCGGCGAACTCGAGGTACTGGTCCTTCGTCCAAAACTTCATCTCTGGCCCCTTCTGCGACCCCATGCGCGTGGTCGCCGCGCACGGGTTCTTCGGGAGCCCGTAAAACCTCACCGCATGGTTGAAGATGGCCGAGAGCTGGTTGTTCACCGTCCGCAGGTAAGTCGCGGAGAAGGGCTTGCCGTTACTCTGCCTGTATCCCATGAGGCTGTTCTGCCAGCGGACGACGTCGACGGGCTTGATCTCGTTCATGCGCATCGAGCCGAACCAGGGCATGATCCTCTTCTCTACGATGCTCTCCTTGGTGAGCCAGGTGTTCAAGCGGATCCGGAGAGCCACGTCCGCCTTGTACGTCTCGAAGAACTTCTCGAAGGTCACATCCACCGCGCCGGAGTTCTCCTGCGCGAAGCTTTCGCACCACTCCTCGGCCTCCGCCTCGCTCTCGAAGCCCCTTTTGGTCTTGCGGCGCTGGTCCCCGCCGTAGTCGCGGTAGTAGACGCGCGCCGTCCAGGTCCCGTTCTCTTCCCTCGTCACATTCACTTGCCATCGCCCCATTCCAGATTGGAAACAGCACGGTAACGTGCTGTTTCCAATGAATAATAAAAGCACGGTATCGTGCTGTCAAATGCAGCACATCGGCGTGCTGTATAATCTGCCTGGTTATCAGCAGAAGGAGGGGCGATGTCCGTAGGTTCTCGCATCAAGCGCTATCGGAAGGCGGCCGGGCTGACGCAAAAGCAGCTCGGTGAGGCAATCGGTCTCGGAGAATCGGCCGTGAGGAACTACGAAAGGGACATCAGAACCCCGAAGAAGGAGCAGCTGGACGCCATGGCCAAGGCCATGGACATCGCCCCGGAGGCCCTCTACGAGATAGACGCCAACAACGCGAGGGAGGTCCTCGAGGTCCTCTTCAGGCTCGAGGGGACGCTCGGCCTCAAGCCCGTCGAGACGAAAGACGGGATAGCCATCGCCGTGAGCCCAGACGCTCCGGGCGCTCAGAAGTCCGCTGCGGCCCTGAAAGCCTGGAAGAGGATGAGGGACGCCCTGAAGGCCGGAGACGTCTCGGAAGACGACTACGAGCGCTGGAAGGCGTCGTTCAAAGCGTGATGCAGCGGGGCGCGGTCCGCAGGGATCGCGCCCCGCTTTTTTGCTTGCCGAAATTATTCTTCGACCTCGAACCGCCAAGCCAGCGTCCCTAAAACGTGTTTTCAGGGGTATTGGGACGAATTTCGAGAATAATTTTGTCTGGATCTCCAGATGGAAAGGCGTCCCGAAACGCATACCGCTCCATGACCTCTCGTTTGTCAAGACCCGAATCGGACGAAAATTATTCTCGCACTTTACCTGCGGTTTCTTTTTGGGAAGCGTTTTTTGGAGGGGGTGGTACTGTACTGGTACTGTAAATCGCGAAATCGGCCGTTTTTAATTATTCATTGCAAAAGTTGCAACTTCACGTGCTGTCTGAGTTAGCACCGAGCCGATTTTCGTCGTGTCTCGTCGTTGCCGTGTAATGGCCCGAAAATAAAAGCGCAGGTGAACGCGCAAAAGGAACGGCTCCGAGAGCGATTTCCGGAGCCGTTCTCGATGAAATTATTCACATGAAGTTGCGAGTGGCTATCGTGAATTACAGTACCAGTTTGGGCTTTATGAACCCTGTGGAACACATGAAGAGTATGCGCAAAACCCCAGGTAAACGCCCAATTTACTCCCACTCAATAATGAAAACGAGCATTTTCCGCAGTACCAGCCCGGGCCTTGACCTGGGCTTTTCATTATTCCCAGTTCCCGGAAATGGCCGAAAATCACAGTACCACCGCTGTACCAGGGGTGGTACCGCTGCAGTACCACCCCGGACCTGCAGTAGTTGCTGGTACTGCCCGACGACCCTTCCCACCTGCGGAAACGCCGAAAAGGAATAATCGCTGGTACTGTAACCGGGCTTGGGAGCGAATCCACCCGTTAAGACGTTTTCACGGTCCGTGGAGAATAATCGGCAACTTTCTGGAATAATGGCGTTGAACTGCGGAAACGACAATTCTGGAGCGCGGTTTTCCGGCATCACCTGCAAGCCACCTGCAACTAATGGTTTAATTTCGCGTCAGTCTACGGGAGGAGATTCGGGCGCCGCTTTGGCGGATGTTCTCGCCCGTCCTTAGTTCGGTCAGTAAGGCCATAGCCGAAAATCGAGGTCTTGCTCCACCGCGTCGTCGAAGGTGAAGGATTCGTACGGCTTCCGCATCACAGCGACCCCGAGGGAGATGAACCCGGAGGGTAGAAGGCTTCGGCGTCGTAGCCTTTCGGGTCCCTCTGGATTACGTAGTCGAACCCTTCCCACGTCTCCCTGAGGAGGTCGTAGGGATACTCCCCCTCGAGCTCTTTCTCATATTCCGTCCCCCCCGTAGATGTCGAACTCCGGATTGTACGCGCCAACCTCGATGGCGAATTCCTCGCTGACCCCGCATTTGAACTCGATTCGCACGTCGGCGTCGTAGTGCACCAAGCGGGCCCCTCGAAGCGGCAGCTCACGACGTCGCCGACGGAGCAGCCGGATATGTCTACGTCGATGTCGTGGAACCGCACTTCTCCGTACCTGCCGCCGATTTTGTGGCTGATTGCCCGATGCCTGAACGGAATCCCGGATTCGCCGACGAGCGCATGAAACCTCCCGAAAGGGGTCTCCAGGGAATGGAGCACATCGAACCGACTCATCAGCCTCATGCCTTTCCGGAGCCGGCCGGTCTCGAACGCCTCTCCGCAATTGTCGCAGCGATGCTCGAAGCTCCATAAGACCAGCTTGCCGTCCCGACGGTGGACATGCACGTGGTTTGGATCTTTCCGCGGTGGCATTTCGGGCATGTCAGCGCGACATAGCCATCGACCGGGCAGTCTTCGTCCGGTCTGCTGTCGCCGCAGATGATGTCAGATCTCCGCAGAAGCTCATCGAGGAAGTCGTTCTCCTCATCGAGCGTCATGTCGAACATTGCGGTCCTCCTTCGAATCTTGCCTGGGCGGCTGTGCGCCACGCAGTCGCTTTAGGAGAGCGCTTCCCGGCGGCCGAAGAATTACAGGCCCGAACTGATGGAGAGCGTACTTCCATTCGGTGTTGGCGTTAAGCCGGGAACTGCTGTCAGAAGTGCGGCTGCACATCCGGAAACCTTATGCTTTGGAGAAACGTCGCCGCATCGTCAGGGCTACCGAAAACCACCTCACAAGCGCTTCGCCCGCATCTCCCTCAGTATGCCCTTCTTGAACTGCGACCAGCCGCCGAAGAACTTCTCGTCGGTGGCCGTGGCCCGCTTGTCGCGGTACCGCAGGGCCGCGAGCTCCATAGTGCACACGTAGTCGGCCGCCTGGGAGAGCCGGTACTTCTCGGGCGCGGCGGCGCGGTAGACGACCGCGTCCTTGGAAAGGGCGAAGTCCATCGCCCGGTGCAGCGCATGGGCCACGGTCGCCTGGCCGTTGTCGTAGTAGATCTTCACCTCGTCGAACCCCTGGAAGTACTCGAGGTGGTCGAAGAGGAAGTCGGATATGCCGCGTCGCATGGCGGCCTCGACGCGCTCCGCGTCCGCGTACTCGGAGAGCCTGAGCCCTATGCACGTGTACCGTATCGGGATGTTCCGGAAGAAGACGCGGAACGACGAGAGCATCCTCTTGCGGTCCGCTATGGCCATGCCCTCGTAGTCCTCGTGGCCCGTCATGAGAGGCCCCGCGTGCAGCGGGATGTCCGGGAGTCCCCTGTCGCGCAGGGAGGACTCGTAGCGCTCGATCTCGTGCGCGATGGGGTCCGACTGGTCGTGCAGGACGAGGGCGACGAGGTAGTAGCGGTCCCGAAGGTTGTCCGACCCCGACTCGTCTACGAAGCAGCTCACTTCTTTCAAGGGGGAACTCCTAGATAAAGAAAACGCCGGGGAAAAAGGCCCCGGCACTTGGAGGCCATCCTATTGGGATCGCCAATCAGTTTATACCACGGGCGGGCTGGGCTGTCGAGGGTCCCACCGCGCACTGCCGGGACGAGGGCGCCGGAACGCCCGGCGCGGTCCGCGGGGATCGCGCCCGTGTTTGGCCGGCGAAGCCATTCCCCGGCCCCGAACGGGATGGAGCCCGTCCCAGAAACGGGTTTTCAGGGGTATTGGGACGAATCGCGAGAATAATTTCGTCTGGATCCCCAGACGGGAAGGCGTCCCGAAACGCTCACCGCTCCGTGGCCCTTCGTTTGTCAAGACCCGCATCGGACGAAAATAATTCTCGCACTTTACCTGCGGTTTCTTTTTTGGAAAGCGTTTTTGGGAGGAGGCGGTACCGTGCTGGTACTGCAAACCGCGAAATCGGCCGTTTTTAATTATTCATTGTAAAAGTTGCCGTTTCACGTGCTGTCTGGGTTGGCACCGAGCCGAGTTTCGTCGCGTCTCGTCGCTGCTGTGTAATGGCTCGAGAATAAAAGCGCAGGTGAATGCGCAAAAGAAACGGCTCCGAAAGCGATTTTCGGAGCCGTCCGTCGGAAAATTATTCATTCAAAGTTGCAAGTGGCTATTACATGTCAGCGCATCAAATCGGGCTCCATGAACCCTGCGGGCTGCATGGAGGGCATGGACTTCACTCCCACTCGATAATGAAAATTAGCACTTCCCATAGCACCAACCCGGGCATTGACCTGGGTATACTTTTATCCTCTATGCTCGTAAATGGCCCGAAATCGCGGTACCACCGCAGTACCAGGGGTGGTACCGATGCAGTACCACCCAACACATGCAGTAGTTGCCGGTACTGCTCGGCAGGGCTTCCCATCTGCGAAAACAACGGAGAAGAATAATCGCTGGTACCGCAATCGGTCCCAGACGCGATTATCCCGAAACAACGCCCGCGCGGCCCTCGGAGAATAATCGGCATCTTTTCGGAATAATGCTGTTGACCTGCGGATACCGCCATTCGAGAGCACGGTTTCCGACATCACCTCTAAGCCACCTGCTACAAGCGGAATAATCCTGTGCCGACGGAGCCCCACCCAGAGGCGGCAAGCCCGATGGCTGCCAATCGCGTCCAGCAGCCGTCATCGGGCTTGCTGCAGTAGAATGAGACCGATTTCAGGCGGTGCCTCGATTGCAGGACGTACCGATGTAACTTGCGGGCAACGTGAGCCCCGATTTTTACCAGGGCGGGCGACGTCGTGATCGCCGCCCGCAAGGTGCTGGGGACACAGGTGAGACGCATTGATTAGCAACATCGAGAAAGGGATATTCCTAAACCTCTTCAATCGCGGGGGGAGCGTAAAACGACGCCTGACTGTGCCTCGATCCTGAGTGCCTTAAAAAAGGCGAGCCGCCCGTCCTCATGCGGCTCGCCTTGAAATGACCGAAACTATGGCAGACTAGCTTTTCGAAGACGCCGCTGATCGCGCATTTTTGTCGCCGCCCTTGTTCCGTCGGCGGCTTGCCAAGAGTAGCGCCCCTGCAGCACTCGCGGCAATCAACGCTAGCGGCCAGGATGCCATGCCAACGGAATCGCCCGTTTCGGGCACGCTGGAACTCGAAGAAGGCGTTTCCACGGTGCTTGCCGAATTGCTTGTGCTCTGCGTGGAGGTCTTGGTCAGCCTCAGGCTACCGGTGTCCTGCGTGTAGGCGTTCTCGAGCGAGACCTCGGCCGTGCCGCCCTTCGTCACCTCGGCCGTCGCGTCCCCGCCGACCGACAGCGTCCAACCGGCGACGTCGGCCCCGCTCTCCTTGACGGTGTAGGTGCCCACCGGCAGGCCGTCCAGCGTGATGCTGCCGCCCTGGAGCTCGCCGTAGGTGACGGTCCTGCTCCAGCCGCCGGGCCCGGAGATCGCGAATTCGGCCGAGGCGGGCGTCTCGTGCCCGGTGGAGGTCTTGGTCAGCCTCAGGCTACCGGTGTTAGAAGTGTTGTCGAACGCCATGCCGTCAACGGCGGTGCCAGCCTTGCTGATGCTGGGGGTGGCGATAATGATCCCGGTCGGGTTCCCGTCGCTGTCCGTTTCGAGCTGCGGCGTCACCGTCACGGTGTACACGCTGGAATCGTAAGTATAAGAGGCGTCATCTCCGGGGGCCTCCTTCACCTGGTACGTGAAGGTTTTTCCTACATCGCTGATGCTGTAGGAAATCTCGTCGAACGTTATGGCGCCTGTGCCATCGCAGCGCTTCGTTTGAATCGCCGTATCGTTGTCAGACACCAGCTGGAATGCGAATTGTCCGTCCTTCGGGGTGCCGTTGCCGTCAATGGTCTTCTTCGCCGTCAGCACCAGCCCACCGCCGTACTTCGTGGTCTTCGTCGTGTTTCCGCCAACCGAGTTCTTCACGGTGTAGCCGACGGGCACGTTGCTCATATCGACCATGAAGCGCACGTACGTGGTTGTTGATCGGTCGACTGCCTTCGTGTTCGAAATCTTAATTTTATGCGGGTCGGAAGCATCCTGCTCAATGGAAAAATATGGCTCTTCGGTGGTTTCTGTGGGAGAGATTCCGGCATAGGCCCAGCTCAGCGGGCGAAAACAACGATCTGGAACTGAAACGGCCCCGGGAGGGGCCGTTTCCGCGTCATCCGCCTATGATTGCTAAGCCAAATTCAGACAACCGAAGAGGTGTGACGCATGAAGAGTCTACTACTTCTCGCCCTCGGTCTGGCCCGCACGGTCGTCCTGGGCGCGCGCATCGAGGCCGAGCGCATCGTCGTGAGCGTCCGGCCCTACAAGCGCGAGCAGCGCCGCTGCCCCGTATGCGGCAGGGCCTGCGACTTCTACGACATGGCGAACCGCGGGGCCCCCAGGCTGTGGAGGGCGATGGACCTGGCGCGCTCGGCCTGCTACCTGGAGTACGCGCCCTGCAGGGTGCGCTGCCCGGAGCACGGCGTGCGCACCGAGGCCGTCCCCTGGGCGCGGCACGGGGCGCGCTTCACGCGCGACTTCGAGGACTGGGTGGCGTGGCTGGCGGTCCGCTGCACCGCCTCGGCGGTCTCCGAGCTCGCCCGCGTCGAGTGGCACAGCGTGGGCGGCGCTGGCATGCACCTCTACGCCCCAGCTCGAGCAGCGCGCGGCGCCTCGAGGTTCGACGGCGTGCGCCGCATCGGCATCGACGAGACGTCGTACAAGAAGGGCCACAAGTACGTCACGGTGGTCGTCGACCACGACCGCGGCTGCCTCATCTGGGCGCACGAGGGCACCGGCAAGGACGTGCTCAACCTGTTCCTCGACGAGCTCACGCGCGAGCAGAGGCGCGCCATAGAGGTGGTGACCGCCGACGGCGCGAGGTGGATAAGGCAGCTGGTCAAGCGCCGCTGCCCCAACGCGAGGTGGGTCATGGGCCCCTTCCACGTGGTCCAGTGGATGAACGACGCGCTCGACGCCGTGCGCTGCGAGGAGTGGAACGCCGCCAGGGCCGCCGCCAGGGCCGCCAGGCCCAGGCCCGAGGGCAAGCGCGGCAGGCCTGCCAAAGGCGAGCTGCCGCCCGAGGAGGTCAGGGCGCTCGAGGAGGAGGCGGCCTCCATCAAGGGCAGCCGCTACGCGCTCGTGAAGAACCCCGAGGACCTCACCGACGGCCAGAGGGCGAGGCTCGAGGCGCTCAAGAAGAGGGCCGGCTCGCGGCTGGTCAGGGCCTGGGAGCTCAAGGAGGACCTGCGGGCCGTCTTCCGGGCAGCCGACGGCTCCGAGGCCGCCGAGCTGCTCGACGACTGGATGCACAGGGCCGCCTACTGCAAGATCGCCAAGGTCGTCGCCGTGGAGAAGAAGGTGCGCCGCCGGCGCGACGACATCATCGCCGCAGTCGAGCTCGGCATCAGCAACGGGCGCGTAGAGGCCATCAACAACAAGATCAAGGTGACGGTGAGGATGGGCTACGGCTTCCGCAACACCGACAACCTCGTGGCCCTGCTCATGCTCAGGTGCGGCGACTGCCAGCCCCAGCTCCCGGGTCGCCCGGTGAAGGCGAGGAAGAAGGGCGTGAAGGGAGCGAAGAGCGTTGCTGCCTAGGCTAGCCCCTTGTCACACAAACTACCGAAGCCTCTAAAAAAGCCGATAACACATAGGTTTTTTGACCTAATGCGTTATCGGCTCTGCGTCTATGCGTCTGGCACTTTTAATCATTTTTTTTGAATTTATTATATGTGTTAGCTAACTGTCCACAAGCCGCGTTAATCTCTCTGCCATGAGAAACTCTTATAGTAACTTCAAGTCCTGCTTGCTCTAATTGATGTTTGAATGCAACTATTTCCCGTTTCTGTGGTGCTTTAATTCTTGAATTGCTTGTTGGGTTGTATTGTAACACGTTAATCATAACTTTTTTGCCCCGAAACCATTTTGCAAGTTGTCTTACATCTGAGGGCCGGTCATTTATACCCGGTAAAAGCAAATACGCAAAGACAATTTTGCGATTATGCCTTTCAGAATAGGATAAGGCTTGCTTAACAACATCTTCAATAGCATATATGCGCATGTGAGGAATAATACGATTTCTTGCAGATTGTGTTGCTGCGTGTAAAGATATTGTCAACTGAATTTTAAGATGTTCCTCGCGCAATTTTTTTAATTGATCGACCGGACCAACTGTTGATATGGTAATGCCGTCGGTTGGAAAGTTGAGCCCATATCTATCTCGGAGAATATGGATTGCTTTTATCAAGTTGTCATAATTGAATAAAGGCTCTCCCATACCCATAAAAACGATACGGTTTACTTTTCGACGCAACAATATAATCTGTTGTACGATTTCTGACGATGTTAGATTACGAACAAAGCCATTTCGCCCGGACTCACAAAAAATACAACCAACAGGACAACCGACTTGTGTGCTCACGCAAACAGTTCCACCATCTCGCCGCTTGATAAAAACCGTTTCAATGTATTTGTTGTCTTTCAGTTCGTAAACATACTTTTCAGTATCACTGCTTTTGCAAATATTTTTTACCAACATTGATAGATTTTTTTTGCGTGGTAATTGCTTATATAATTCTTCATATAAGGCTTTTGCTTCATTCTCGCCAATAACTTCCGACATTTCTTTGTAAGTAAATCCGTATGGATCATTCCGTACTTCCGCAGGCGTATATTTAGGTAAACGTTTCATTTTTATATCCTTTCTTCTAAATAATAAAAGTTTGTTTTTCTGTATTTTTGATTACAATCTCTAATTTTTCTACATCAATGATATGCGTCAATTTGCATTTAGGGCAGAAAAGAGGAAAATCTTTTAATACAGTATTATGAAATACTTGAACTCTCGTCTTTCCGTTACAAATCGGACATTTTATCCAATATTTTTGAGGCTTCGGTAGTTTGTGTGACAAGGGGCTAGCCTAGGCAGCAACGCTCTTCGCTCCCTTCACGCCCTTCTTCCTCGCCTTCACCGGGCGACCCGGGAGCTGGGGCTGGCAGTCGCCGCACCTGAGCATGAGCAGGGCCACGAGGTTGTCGGTGTTGCGGAAGCCGTAGCCCATCCTCACCGTCACCTTGATCTTGTTGTTGATGGCCTCTACGCGCCCGTTGCTGATGCCGAGCTCGACTGCGGCGATGATGTCGTCGCGCCGGCGGCGCACCTTCTTCTCCACGGCGCCGACCTTGGCGATCTTGCAGTAGGCGGCCCTGTGCATCCAGTCGTCGAGCAGCTCGGCGGCCTCGGAGCCGTCGGCTGCCCGGAAGACGGCCCGCAGGTCCTCCTTGAGCTCCCAGGCCCTGACCAGCCGCGAGCCGGCCCTCTTCTTGAGCGCCTCGAGCCTCGCCCTCTGGCCGTCGGTGAGGTCCTCGGGGTTCTTCACGAGCGCGTAGCGGCTGCCCTTGATGGAGGCCGCCTCCTCCTCGAGCGCCCTGACCTCCTCGGGCGGCAGCTCGCCTTTGGCAGGCCTGCCGCGCTTGCCCTCGGGCCTGGGCCTGGCGGCCCTGGCGGCGGCCCTGGCGGCGTTCCACTCCTCGCAGCGCACGGCGTCGAGCGCGTCGTTCATCCACTGGACCACGTGGAAGGGGCCCATGACCCACCTCGCGTTGGGGCAGCGGCGCTTGACCAGCTGCCTTATCCACCTCGCGCCGTCGGCGGTCACCACCTCTATGGCGCGCCTCTGCTCGCGCGTGAGCTCGTCGAGGAACAGGTTGAGCACGTCCTTGCCGGTGCCCTCGTGCGCCCAGATGAGGCAGCCGCGGTCGTGGTCGACGACCACCGTGACGTACTTGTGGCCCTTCTTGTACGACGTCTCGTCGATGCCGATGCGGCGCACGCCGTCGAACCTCGAGGCGCCGCGCGCGGCCTCCAGCTCGGCGTAGACGCGCCTGCACACGCCGCCCACGCTGTGCCACTCGACGCGGGCGAGCTCGGAGACCGCCGAGGCGGTGCAGCGGACCGCCAGCCACGCCACCCAGTCCTCGAAGTCGCGCGTGAAGCGCGCCCCGTGCCGCGCCCAGGGGACGGCCTCGGTGCGCACGCCGTGCTCCGGGCAGCGCACCCTGCAGGGCGCGTACTCCAGGTAGCAGGCCGAGCGCGCCAGGTCCATCGCCCTCCACAGCCTGGGGGCCCCGCGGTTCGCCATGTCGTAGAAGTCGCAGGCCCTGCCGCATACGGGGCAGCGGCGCTGCTCGCGCTTGTAGGGCCGGACGCTCACGACGATGCGCTCGGCCTCGATGCGCGCGCCCAGGACGACCGTGCGGGCCAGACCGAGGGCGAGAAGTAGTAGACTCTTCATGCGTCACACCTCTTCGGTTGTCTGAATTTGGCTTAGCAATCATAGGCGGATGACGCGGAAACGGCCCCTCCCGGGGCCGTTTCAGTTCCAGATCGTTGTTTTCGCCCGCTGAGCTGGGCCTATGCCGGAATCTCTCCCACAGAAACCACCGAAGAGCCAGATTTCTTCTGGGGCGGTTGACAAGGGCTGTCCTTCAGCCCTGCAATTAAGAGGATGATGAGCTGGCTGAGCTCATGAAGGGCCTTGGGAGCGAGGGGTGCCCACCAGCAATTCAGCCTCGATGGTGATGCTTTTCACACGCGATAGATTTAGGGACTCCGCGTCGATGCCGAACAGCAGCGGCGTCATCTCGGCGAACACGCGGACGTCCCTTTCGGACATCTCGAAGGTGCGCGTCACCTTGATGCGGTCGGTCATCTTGAAGTGCTTCTCAAAGCAATCGGTCACCAGCTGGTTTGAGTATTCCTTGCTGCGCAAAGATCCTTCAGCAAGGTGGCGCAGCTCCGTAAGATGATTGCTGCCTGGAACCACTTTGACCAGCACTCCTGGCGCGGAGGCGTTTCTGGTTGGGGTGAGAACGCGCTTGAATTCGTCGTAGTTCGAGGGAGCGAATACGTCCACCACGCAGTTGATGGAGCCTTTCAGCACGGGGATGTTCGTCAGGTCGCCAACCAGCCATTTGACCGCCTTTCTGGAATCGTGGCGGGCCGCCATCAGCATGGCGTCTTTTGAGAGGTCAAACGCCACCACGTCGACACAGAGGTTTTCTCGGATTGCACGTGCATAGAAGCCTTCTCCGCATCCCGCGTCGAGCACGCGGAATGGCGTCGCGTTCACAGCTGCAGGACCCTCGCTTGGGGAAAGGGCCCTTCCTACCGCGGTGAGGACGGCTTCTTTCACGTGGTCGTAATACCCTGCCTCCAGGATTGCCATGCGGCTCTCAAAGGATTCTTTGCTGTAGTGGGCTGACTGCCTGGAGGGCCCTAGAAGGTTTACGTACCCCTGCTTTGCGATATCGAAGCAGTGCCTCTTCGGACATACGAGGCTCCCTTCCTGCAGCTTCAGGGCGCTGTGGCAAAGGGGGCAAGAGAGCACGTCGGCGCTGTCAGCAAATCGCGCGTATCTGTCGAGTACCATTGCGTCTCCTTTCGTCCAAGCAATTCTAGCAGATGAGTCTTCCCCAGCAGTGCATGGCTAATCACAGCAGGCAGAACCGCACAGTGACAAATAGCTGAGCTATTTCAAGCTGGGATTTCGGTATTCTGCTGCCCTCTTTTGGGCCACTTCATTTCGCCACGCTTTTGACAGGAGCAACAGGGTCCTCGCGCGCAAAACGCATATGGGCAATGCAGCCGTCTGTCAGGGCATGCCTGCGCCCCCGAACCTGCCGAAAAGGCGCTGATCTGCCCGCCAGGGCATGCCTGCGACCCCGAACCAGCCGAAAGGGCGGTGGATCTGCCCGTCAGGGCATGCCTGTGCCCCCGAACCAGCCGAAAGGGGGGTGGATCTGCCCGCCAGGGCATTGGCAGAAGAAAGAATGCCGAGATACTCAATAAGAAGATTGATAACCTTCAGCAGGTGAAAAGATTATCCTCCCATTTCCAAGGTTAAACTCAGCTCGTTGTGCATCGTTGCTTGATGAGTCCAGTTTGAGCTTGAAAGAAATCAGGGTATTCCCAGTTAAATGCAAGGAACTATAGTCGAGTTGCCAGTAATAGCAATCTTGATTGAGTGGGACTGAATAACGGATTGCTCGAAGATCAAGAGCTTCCAATTGCATCTCTAAACAACCTGAACACCGATTAACTTTAAGCAGAACATCGCAGTTCTCAAATCGAAATAAAACGGCCTGAGGTTTCGCTTCACCGTTTGCGTAAGCGTTACAAAGGACGTAGGCCGCTACAAATTCCATCCCATACAGGTCTTCGAGCGTGGCGGATTCATTCTTCCCATAATCGTTCTTTTGATTGGGGATAACTAGCTTGGCGCGTCCAAAAGGATGCGCCAAGCTAGTTGGGCTGCTGATGGTTTCGGGCCTTACGCACGCATTGAAATTCATATGCCAAACCCCTGTCGTTGTGTATCAATGCCAGAAGAATTTTACGATGAGTACGATGGCACCTTGTCCCTACCAACGGACACCCTAGTATCTCTCAAGATCCCAAACACTTTCGTATTCTCGGTCGATATTGCTGGTGGTGTCTGCAGCTGGCGCAAGGCCGTCAAAGAACTTCGCCAGCAGTCCGATAGTTTCCTCCATTGAGGCGTCCAGCTCGCCTCCTGCGCGGATTCTGAGCAGTTGCTGGTATATTTCCGCCATTGCGTCTTTCAAGGCCTTGTAGACCCTCGTAGAGGGTCTTACGACTATCTCGTGATCCATCAGTTTGGCCATGATGAAATCTTGCTTGTCCATCCCGCTCAACTTGGCCAAATTGGTGATCCGCTCGTATTCCTCCGGGCTCACCCTGAAAGCCATGGTCTTCGACCTCTTGCGCGCGGAGTTAGGGCAGGGCATGGCTAGCCCTCCTTGGTGCACTCAAGAGCGTTGGCGATCTCGGTCTGTTTGTTCGGGAAGAGGTGGGCGTAACGGTAGGTGATATCGGTGCTCTCGTGGCCAACGCGATCAGCGATCGCCAACGCGGAGAAGCCCATCTCGATGAGCAGGGAGACATGGCTGTGCCTCAGGTCATGGACCCTGATCCTCTTGACTCCGGACTCCTTGCATCCGCGCTCCATCTCGTGCGTCAGGTAGTACTTCGTCACGTCGAAGATGCGGTCATGGGGACCAAGGTCGTCTCTGAAGTCTTCCAGGTACTCCTTCATCTCCTCGGCGAGGAACTTGGGCATGGCGATCCTTCGCACGGAGTTCGGAGTCTTCGGGTCGGTGATGGTGTCGATGCCCTTCAAACGCTGATACGACTTCGTGATGCTGAGCTCCGAGGTCTCGAAGATGAAATCGGATGGGGTGAGGGCGAGGAGCTCTCCACAGCGGATACCTGTCCAGTAGAGGACCTCGAAAGCGTAAAAGGAAAGAGGTTTGTCCATGATGGCCTCCGAGAACCTCAGATACTCCTGCTTCGTCCAGAAGTTCATCTCTCCGCCTTTCTTCGAGCCCATCTTCGTTACCTTCCTGCACGGGTTGCCCGTCAGGTCGTAGTAGCGCTCGGCATGGTTGAAGATGGCGTTCAGCTGGTTGTTGATGGTTCTGAGGTAGGTGGCCGAGTACGGCTTCCCGTTGGCGTCCTTGTGGTCGATAAGCTGGTTCTGCCAGCGGACGACGTCGATGGGCTTGATCTCGGACATCCTCATTTTCCCGAAGAAGGGAATGATCTTGTCCTTGATCATGTATTCCTTGGTCAGCCAGGTGTGCTCCCTGATTCGAGGCTTGATCTCGGTGGCGTACACGTCGACGAAGTCCGCGAAGGGCATGTCCATGGTCCCGTTGTGGACTGCCAAGAAATCCTTCTCCCACATGAGCGCTTCGAGCTCGGTGGCGAAGCCCCTCTTGACCTTATGGCGCTTCGCGCCCCTGCCATCTCGGTAGAAGCACTGTGAATAGAAGGTCCCGTTCTCGCTTCTATATACGGGCATCTTCATCACCGGCAAAGAATCTTGCCTCGAAGTGGTCGGAGCGGACGCGGCCCTTGACCACCGCGCGGCCCTTCTTGATCTGCTCCTCGTTCATCTCCTGGATGATCTTGTAGGCGAACCCCTTCGACATGTTCAGCCTCTGCGCGACCTGCTCTGCGTTGAGCATGGTGGGCCTGTTTTCTTCCTGGTTCATTTATCCTCCTAACATCGTACGAATGCGTACGTTTGATATGAGCGAATCATAATCGTACGTTTCCGTACTGTCAAGAAATTGCGTACGTTTACGTACGGTGCTAGAATTACGAGGTTTAGATATTCAGGAGGGAAGATGACTACCGGCGAGAAAATCAGGTACTACCGCAAGCTTCGCGGGCTCTACCAGGGGGAGCTGGGCGAGAGGATCGGCGTCTCGGAGGGTGCGATCCGCCACTACGAGACGGATTTCAGGACCCCCAAGCAGCCTCAGGTGGAAGCTATCGCTGAAGCTCTCGATATCTCTCCGCTTGCCCTGAAGGACTTCGGTGTGGAGAACGCCCGAGACCTCCTGGGCCTCCTTCTGCAGCTAGAGGATGAGTTCGGCATCGTGCCCGCTGAGGATGGCTCTGGTCTTTCTATCGACGCGTCTGCCGAGAAGGCACCCAAGACGACTCAGATGCTCAAGGCCTGGGCCGCAAAGCGAAACGAGCTGGAATCCGGAGAGATCACATCGGAGGAATACGCCGACTGGAAGGCCAAGTTCTAGGAGTAAATATTTACTGAAACGCGAGCAGGTGGCTTTACCCCCGCAATTGGGAGTAAAACACCTGCTTTTCTTATGCCCGAAACCCACCATTCGAAGTGGGTTAAAGCCGATAAAATCGCTTGGGGGAGTAATTTTTTACTCCCCATTGTTGACCTGCGGTTTTGCTGAAAAGCCACCATATTTCGCCCCGTTGAGTTTCAGTTGAGTTTTGGGGTCCGTTTTGCCCCACTGGGACAGGCGACTGGGACAATTTACTCCCCCAACAAACCTTTTACTCCCCGTCCGTGGGGTGCCGCCATGTCCGCCCTGTACGGCAATTAGGAGTAAAGCTTCCTAAAACAGCAGGTCAAAGCATAAAAAATACCCCCGATTTCAAGTGGAAATCGGGGGTATCTCGCTCAATTTATTCCCCCAAGTTGCTGGGGGCTTTGCGTTTCTTCCGTACGCTGCGACACTCTGCGGTACTCAGCGGACGGAAAATCGAGGCTTCAAAATAGCCTTTCGACTACTCCCACTCGATCGTTGCAGGCGGCTTGCTCGTGATGTCGTAGGCCACGCGGTTGACGCCGGGCACTTCCGCCACGATGCGGCCGGAGATCTTCCCCAGCACATCATAGGGCAGCTTGGCCCAGTCAGCGGTCATCGCGTCGCTGCTCTCCACGGCGCGCAGGATGATCGGCCGCGCATAGGTGCGCTCGTCGCCCATCACGCCCACGCTCCTGATGTCGGGCAGCACGGCGAAGTACTGCCAGACGGAATGCTCACTGTTGCGCTCCCCCGTTTCCTCGAACAGCTTGGCGTTGTAGGCGTCGAGCTCCTCGCGCACGATCGCATCCGCGTTCTTCAGGATCTCGAGCTTCTCGGGCGTCACCGCGCCGATGATGCGGATGGCGAGACCGGGACCCGGGAACGGCTGGCGGTAGACGATATGGTCGGGCAGGCCAAGCGCCGTGCCCAGCGCCCGCACCTCGTCTTTGAAGAAATGGTCGAGCGGCTCGATCAGGTCGAAATGCACGCCTTCGGGGAACGGGATCAGGTTGTGGTGGCTCTTGATCGTGCTCGCCTTGCCGCCCGTCTTGCGCGCGCCCGACTCGATGATGTCGGGGTAGATGGTCCCCTGCGCCAGGAACTTCACGCCGTCGAGCTGCTGCGCCACCGCGAAGAATTCCTTCCAGAACTGCGTGCCGATGATGCGGCGCTTCTGCTCGGGTTCGGTAACCCCGTCGAGCAGCTTTGCGTAACGCTCTTCGGCGTGCACGTGCACGAAATCGACGTCGAACTGCTTGGTGAAGACTTCCTCCACCTGTTCGGGCTCGTTCTTGCGCAGCAGCCCATGATTCACGAACACGCAGGTCACCTGCTTGCCCACCGCACGGCTCATGAGCGCGGCCACCACGCTGGAATCCACGCCGCCGGAAAGCGCCAGAATCACACGGTCGTCCCCGACTTTGGCGCGGATGTCGGCCACCATCGAATCGATGATGCCCTCCATGGTCCAATTGGGCTCGAGTTTGCAGATCTTGAACAGGAAGTTGGAAAGCATGTCCTGACCATGGGGCGTGTGGCGCACCTCGGGATGGAACTGGGTCGCATACAGGTTGCGCGACGCGCATTCCATCGAGGCCACCGGGCAGGTTTCGGTCGTGCCGGTAACCGTGAAGCCTTCGGGCACCGCGCTCACGGCGTCGCGATGGCTCATCCACACCTGCTGTTCCGCGGGCGTGCCGTCGAGCAGGCGGCTTTCGCCCTTGCGGGTGAGCGTGGCGTGGCCGTATTCGCCCTTTTCGGTGTGGCCCACGGTGCCCCCCAGCGTGACGGCCATGATCTGCTGGCCGTAGCAGAAGCCGAGCACGGGAAGACCCAGTTCGAACACCTTCGGGTCGACCTTGGGCGCATCTTCAGCGTACACGCTCGCCGGGCCGCCCGAAAGAATGATCGCCGACGGATGCTCGGCCATGATCTCTTCGGCGGACGCATCGCACGGCATGATTTCGGAATAGACGTGCAGATCGCGCACGCGACGGGCGATAAGCTGCCCGTACTGGGCGCCGAAATCGAGAACGATGACCTTCTGATCGGTAGATGCGGTAGCCACAGATTGCTCCTTCGGAAACGGCGGCACGCACGTGCCGCAGCAGGATATCTGCACAGCATTCTAGCGAACTTGCCTGCCGCGTGCGCCCCGCGCCTGCACGAGCCCGCGCATTCCACGCAAATACGCCCCGCGAACGAGGGCTTCTACGCGCCCCACCCTACCCACGCAGGCGAAACGCGCGCATATGCGCGTTTTCAGGTGCCGCCGTTCACCGACAGAAAACGTACATTCGCGCATGGTACGATTTCACTTCCCTTGGGCAGGAAGAGCCTGCCTGCGTTTCATCCGCCTTACCTACGAAAGACGCTACCGCATGATCATCGAAGTACTGAAAGCGCTCTTCCTCGGCTTCGTCGAGGGCATTACCGAATGGCTGCCCATCTCGTCCACCGGCCACATGATCCTGGTCGACGAATTCCTCAAGCTCAACGTGTCCGAGCAGTTCCTCGCCATGTTCCTCGTGGTCATCCAAATTGGCGCGATCATGGCCGTCATCATCCTTTACTTCACCAAACTCAACCCCTTCTCGCGCAAGAAGACCGCCGCGCAGCGCAAGGGCACCTGGCGCCTGTGGGGCATGGTGCTCATCGGCTGCATTCCGGCTGCCATCATCGGCGTCCTCTTCGACGACTGGGTGCACGACCACTTCTACAACGGCATCGTCGTCGCCTCGATGCTGATTGTCTACGGCATCATCTTCATCATCATGGAACGCCGCAACCGCCGCTTGGAGGCCCAGGCGGCCATCACCCCCGTGCGCGGCAAGCATGCGCGTCCCGATGCCGCCGAATCGAGCATCTTCCGCACCACGACCGTCGACGACATCGACATCCCCACGGCCCTGAAAATCGGCGCCTTCCAGTGCCTGGCCATCATCCCGGGCACGAGCCGCAGCGGCGCTACGATCATCGGCGGCATGCTGTCGGGCTGCTCACGCGTGGCCGCCACCGAGTTCACCTTCTTCCTGGCCATCCCCATCATGTTCGGCTGGGGTATCGTGAAAGTCATCAAGTTCCTCGCCGCGGGCCTAGTGATGTCGCAGACCGAAATCGCCGTCCTCGTCGCCGGCGTTCTTTGCGCCTTCGTCGTGTCGGTGCTGTCAATCAAGTTCCTCATGGGCTACATCAAGAAGAACGACTTCACCGCCTTCGGCTGGTACCGCATCGTTGTGGGCATCATCGTGCTCGGCTACTTCGGCGCCAAGGGCATGGGTCTGTTCTAGGGAGCGCGCATAACTAGGCGCAGGCGGCGCGGGACGAGCGGTTCGTCCCGCGCCGCTTTTTACATGCCGAACAGGAACGACGGGCGCTCCGGACGTTGCGCTCCGGACGTTGCGCGCCGCACGTCGGCAGAGCGGCAGCGCCCTTTGTGCCGCCGCGCCGAATGCTCAAGATGCACGAGTTTTGCAGCACAAACGAAAACCGGGCCTTCGAAAACTCGTTTTGCAGGGCGAATGCACGCAATCTTTGACACAACCCTGCATGTTGAGCCGAAACGCGCAACAACCCTGCAAGATGAGCGGGAATGTGTCCGTCAGCGTGACATATCCCTGCGCTTTGCACAGAGGGGGCCGAATCGGAGCCCGCGCTCGAAAAACCGTGCGCTGACCTTGCAAAATGAGCGGCTGTATACCACGGCCGTGCAACCTGAACAGATAACCTGCAACGGCCCTGCAGCCGCTTGTCGGCCCCGCCCCGCGCGTGTGCATTCCCCGCACACCCGCTTCTCGCGCTTTAGCATGCTGGAGCGCTTTGCTATGATGGCGCAAAACGAACGCGAAAGAGGCCCGCCATGGAACACAATCCCGCAAACATCGCCCAGATCGAAGCGCACCGCAAGGAAATCGATGCGCTCGACCGTCAAATCGTCGACCTACTGAACGCTCGCGCCCGCCAGTCGCTCGCCATCCGCGCCCTGAAGCCCGGCGCTGGCATGAACCTCTACGACCCAGCTCGAGAAGAGCGCATCTTCCAGAAGCTCGCCGCCGTCAACGAAGGCCCCCTGCGCGACAAAGACTTGCGGACCGTCTACGAAACGCTGCTGGCCGTGATGCGCAGCGTCCCCGCCCCGCACAACGATCGATAGCGCCCGCCGGCTCTCCGCCGGCCCCACTCCACACATGCATCGATAATGCCGGCCCCGCACGATGGAAGCCGGCATTATCGATGCTGCCGCACCCGATGCGCCGCCTACTTTATTTCGAGCAGAATGGGCGCGTGGTCCTGGCGCGGGCCCGAATCGACCATTTCCGAACGCACCACACGGTCTTTGAGGCTGTCGCTCACCAGGAAATAGTCGATGCGCCACCCGGCGTTGTTGATCTTGCTCGTCTTCACGCGCTGAGCCCACCAGGAGTACGCGCCCGTCTCGTCGCCGTGCACGTAACGGAACGTGTCGACGAACCCCCGCCCGAGCAGGTGGGTGAAGCCGGCGCGCTCTTCGTCGGTGAATCCGGCCGACATATGGTTGGTCGCCGGATTGGCCAGGTCGATTTCCTCGTGAGCCACGTTGTAGTCACCGCAGGCGATGACCGGCTTGGCCTTGTCAAGTTCGGCCAGGTAGTCGGCGTAGCGTTCGTCCCACAGCTGCCTCTCCCCCAAGCGCTTGAGCCCGTCGCCGGCATTGGGCGTGTACACCAGGTTGAAGTAGAAATCGGGCAGGTCGAGCGTGATGAGGCGCCCTTCTTCGTCCATGGGCTCAGGGGCCCCGATTGCGGGATAGGTCGGCGTGACGGCGAGCCCTTTGCGGTACAGGGCCATCGTGCCCGCGTACCCTTTGCGCGCCGGCTCATGAGAGCTCGTCCAAGCCACATCGTATGCGGGGAAGTACGCCGCCAGCGCCTCGGCCTGTTTCTTGTTCATGCCGGCAGCAGGCAGCTTGGTCTCCTGGATGGCGATGATGTCGGCATCTTCCTCGGCGATCGTGTCGAGCACGGCGCGCGTGAGGTCGGCGCGAGCGCTTTTGCCGGTGAGCGCGGCGTTAAGGGAATCGATGTTCCACGATATGAACTTCATGGTGCGGATGACCTTCCATCTTGCGGGCAGGCGAACAAAGCGAGCCCCATTCTACCGCGTGGGAGACAAGACGGGCAGGGTCGTCCGCACGCGGCAACACGGCCAGCAACGGCAACCCGGAATCCCGATGGAATGTGGTCAGCTGCGAAGCCCAGCTGCAGACCGGCCACCTGCGGGCGCCCAGCTGCCGTTCCGCCTACCGTTCGTCGCGCGACGTGTCGCCCGCGTACCAATAGGTACGGGCGCCGGCGGTCTGCATAATCGCGTTGCGCGGGGCCTGCATGACCGTGTTCCATGCGTTTTTCAATTCGAGCGCGCCGTTCACCGCCGAAGCGGCCGCGAACGCGAACAGGTAGGTGCCCAGGTCGTCGGCCAAGGGCGCCACAGCCCACACGGCCAGGGGCAGCCAGCCCATCACGAGCGACGGCACCGTGCAGAACGCGATGTAACGGGCGCGCGTCATCGGGCGCGTCACCCCGCCGCGCACGGTCGCTGACGCGATGACCTTGCGCACTGGACCCATCGAGAACGCCATCACGACGCCCGCGAGTGCGGACAGGCTCGTGAAATCGGGAATCGCCGCAACGCCCACGAGCATGGCGACCAGGTAGATATCGGCCACAACGGCCAGCACGGTGATAAAGGAACGGCACGTCGCCCACTGCTCCTTGCCTTCGGGCTCGGAATCGTTCAGCGGCACGGCATTCGTCGGAATCAGCGCATCCGAATCTTCGCAATGGGATACGGACGTGCGTTTGGTGGTAAAAAGCCTCATGCGAACTCCTATCCTTGCGAGAACCTCTTACTGCAGGCATGACTTTACCAAGCTCTGCATGCTTTTTGACACACTTTTGACATTTCTTCACGAAGTCACATCAGAATTGATGATAATTTAATAGTTCATAACATTTCACAGCGGTGGTACCTGCCTCGCACGCAGTGAAACAGCTTCCCTTCCCTCCGTCCCCCACGCATGAATCCGCCAGAAGACGCGCTATTATTGATAGGTTCATGCGGCGGCACCGCTACAGGCCGCCCCGACTTCACCGTCCGCCTTCAACCGCCCTGGAAGGGGATTCCATGCCACACACCGTAGGCTTCGACAACGACAAGTACATCGAGCTGCAAACCAAGCGCATCCGCGAGCGCATCGACGAGTTCGGCGGCAAGCTGTATTTGGAATTCGGCGGCAAGCTCTTCGACGACTACCATGCTTCACGCGTGCTTCCCGGCTTCAAGCCCGACACCAAGCTCAGCATGCTTTCCGCGCTGCAAGACGACGTCGAAATCATCTTGGCCATCAACGCCAACGACATCGAGCGCTCGAAGGTGCGCGGCGATTTGGGCATCACCTACGACGAGGACCTGCTGCGCCTGATGGACGCCTTCATCAACCTGGGCTTCTACGTGAGCAGCGTGGTGATCACCCAGTACGGCAACCAGCCCAACGCCGACCTCTTCCGCCAGCGCCTCGACGCGATGGGCGTGAAGAGCTACCTACACTACCCCATCGAGGGCTACCCGCACGACATCGCCCACATCGTGTCCGACGAGGGATACGGCAAAAACGATTACGTCGAAACCTCGCGACCGCTCGTCGTAGTCACGGCTCCCGGCCCGGGTTCGGGCAAGATGGCCACCTGCCTGTCCCAGCTCTACCACGAAAACAAGCGCGGGGTGAAAGCCGGCTACGCCAAGTTCGAAACCTTCCCCATCTGGAACCTGCCGCTCGACCATCCGGTGAACATCGCCTACGAAGCCGCCACGGTCGACCTCGACGACGTGAACGCGATTGACCCCTTCCATCTAGCCGCTTACGGCGAGACCACGGTCAACTACAACCGCGACATCGAGATCTTCCCCGTGCTGAAGGCCATGCTCGAGCACATCCAAGGCGAAAGCCCCTACCAAAGCCCCACCGACATGGGCGTCAACATGGCCGGCTTCGCAATCGTCGACGACGATGCGGTGCGCGCGGCCGCCAAGAACGAAATCGTGCGCCGCTACTTCCAAACCGCCGAAGAGGTGCGCCGCACGGGCGTGGGCGAAGACCAGGTGTCCAAGCTCGAGATTCTCATGAAGAAGGCCGGCGTCGATGTCGACGTGAACCCTGCCCATAAAGCAGCCCTCGACAAGGCCGAGGAAACGGGCGAGCCCGCCGGCGCCATCGAACTGGCCGACGGCCGCGTGATTACGGGCCGTACGTCCGAACTGCTCTGCGCAGCATCCTCGGTTCTGCTCAACGCCATGAAGGCCCAGGCCGGCATCCCCGACGACATGTACATCATCTCCGACGAAGCCATGGCCCCGATTGCGCGCCTGCGCACCGATCTCTTGGGCCACGAAAATCCCCATCTGCACCCCACCGAGATGCTCATCGCGGTTTCGACCTCTTCGCTTACCAATCCCATGGCCGGCCGCGCCCTCGACCACCTGGCCGAGCTCAAGAACTGCGACGCCTACTTCTCGACGATCATCACGTCCGACGACGAGCAGCTCTACCGCACGCTGGGCATCAACGTCTGCTGCGAACCCAAATACGAATCGCATCGCTACTACCACGAATAAGCGCCCGCACGCATGAAAGCTCCCCGTTCCTCATAAGGAGCGGGGAGCTTTGCTAAGAGGGCGATTCGGAAAGCCGTGTTTCGCACCCAGGAGGGCACATAAGCTGGCTCAGGCGCTCATCCGTAGCGCGCCCGCTGCACGCTAGCCTTGCGCGTCGACCGAGCGAAAGCGCAAACGCGGCGAGAAGCCCTCCCCCAGCTGCGAGATAGCAACGCCGCCCAGAATCGCCGCGACGCCGAGCCATTCCGCCGGCCCCAAGGGCTCGCCCAGGGCGATCATCGACACGAAGAGACCGGCCGGCAGCTCCGACGAGGCGAGCACGGTGGCCATACCGGCGGGAATGTACGGCGTGCCCCGCCCGAATAGGTAGACGGGCAAAAGCATGCCGAAGAGCCCCATCACGAGCGCATAGGGGGCCATGCCCTGGAAGACGACCCCCGAGGGGATAAAGGTAGGGCAAACGGCAAGCGACAGAACGCTTGCCCCCAGGCAGACCAGAAAGCCGCGCTGAGCGTCGGAACAGGGCACGACGACCTTCCCCGAAAGGGCCAGGAACAAGGCGCAGCTCACGCCCGAAAGAAAGCCGAAAACCAGCCCCAGCGGATCGAAGCCGGCGATGCCGGTGCGCCAAATGCCGCTCGCGAACACGGTACCCGCCAAGATGACGGCCGCTGCGGCGATTTCGGTCGGACGCGGGGCGCGACGGGTCTCGATCACCTGGATGACCAAGCCGATCCACGAGTATTGGAAGAGCAGGGTAATCGCCACTTCCACTGGGAGCAAGGCCATCGCGAAATAGTAGAGCACGCTCGTGGTGCACGAGAGAAAACCGAGCGCAACAAGCTTAGCGGTAGGAGCCACGCCCAAACGCTGCCACCCGCGACCGCGCGCCGCTTGCACGAGCAGCACCAGGCCGAACAGTGCGGCTGAAAACCACATCTGGCCCGCAACCACGTGCTGCCAGGAAAACCCGTTCGCAAACGCCATCTTGCACATGGTGGCGTTGGCCCCGTAGCAGGCCCCGCCCACTAACACCTGAAGAGCGGCGAGTCGCCGCACGGCTGCAGATTCCTTTTCCATTCGATACGCCTTTCCGTCAGATCGAGCGATACGGCGGAGGCGCGAGGGGCAGCTGCGCGCCTCACGACCCCGCAAGGGGCCGTGGAAAAAAGATGGCGACTGCCCGGAAAAGTCCACGGAAGTTTTTAACGAAGCGGGACTATAAAGCAAGCGCATGCATCCGTCAACGCAAGCAAGAAGGGCTCTCGCGCGTCCACCGACTCGAGCGCGCGATGCGAGAACCATCCCCCACCGCAGAAACCAGCCGAGCCGCGCCCGTCAACATGCCGGCAACTATGAGCCCACCCCGCGCACACGACCGCGTGCGTCCCCTATCCTTGTGGCATACCCGAAGACAAAGGAGCCCTCATGCCCGATACGCCCCGCAACGCCCCGAAAATCACGCTCCAATCGCTCATGGGTTCGACCGCTGCAGCGAACCCCGCGCCCGAGCCGGATGCGCCCACCCCCGCCGCCAGCAACGCCGAAGCCACCCGAGCGGCCCTTTCCGCAGAAGACCAGGCAAAGGTCGACGGTCTTGCCCGCCAGATAGACTTCACCCAGTCGGGCATCGAGCAAACCTGGGGAGCCGACGCCCAACGCGACATGGCCGCCTTCTCCGACCGCATGCTGCAGCAAACGACCAGCAAAGACGCTGGCCACGCCGGCGAACTCCTGCGCGAGCTTTTGGCCACGGTCGACGACAGCTCCCTCTCTGGCGTGAAGAAGGTGCCGATCATCGGGAGCATAGCCGTGAAAATCGATCAGGTGCGCCGGGAATACCAAAAGGTCGTCCCCCAGGTCGACGAAATTGTAGGCCAGCTGGAAGGCGCCCGCGCCCAGATGATCGGCGACATCGCCCTCTACGACGAGCTCTACGACCAGTCGGTCGCCCAGTACAAGCAGCTGAAAATTCACGTGGCAGCCGGCGCCCAGGCGCTCGCCGACTTCCGCACCACCCAGCTGCCCGCCCTCGAAGCCGAAGCCGCCGCATCGAGCGACCCCATGGCCGGCCAGGTGCTCAAGGACTTCAAGAGCAAGCTCGACCGGTTCGAAAAGCATCTCGACGACCTCGACCGCATCAGCGTCGTCGCCCTGCAGGCCTGCCCGCAAATCAAAATACTTCAGAATGCCGACGCGACGATCGCCGACAAAATCCAGACGACGGTGAGCACCACGATCCCCCTCTGGAAGAGCCAGATGGTTATCGCCCTGGGGCTCGAGAACCAGCGCAAGGCCCTCGACCTGCAGCAAAAAGTCGACGACGTGACCAATCGCCTCCTGCGCGAGAACGCCGACCAGCTTCACCAGGGCGCCGTGGCAGCCGAGCGGGCCAACCAGCGCGGGGCGGTCGACGTGGATACCCTGCAGCACGTCAACGACGAGCTCATCGCCACGCTCAAAGACACGATCGAAGTGCAGAAGCAGGGCCGCGCCCAACGTGCCGAAGCCCAGCAGAAGATGCGCACGATGGAAGGCGAGCTGAAGGCCGCCCTTATCGAGCACATCAGCGCGTAGGTGCCGCCATGGCCTCGCCCGCCCGCGATTCTGTCTGGACGCGCGCGATTTCCTTTTCGCGCGCAACGTGGGCCGAAGCGGTGCGCCCCTTGCGGCTGATGAGCAGACCGCGCACGATCGTGCCGTTGCGGCGCCCGCTCGTGTAGAGGTAGCCGAAGGTGCAGAAGACCACCGCGCCCACAAAGTTCACGATGAGGTCCTTCATCGTGTCGAGCAGGCCGATGTCGAGGTAACCGCCCTCGATGGTGAGCGTCTGGCCGTCTGTCGCCGTAACGACCGTCTGCGCGATATCGTCGAAGCGCACGGGCGTCTGCGTGCCCGTAGGGTCGAGCAGGATCGAGGAGATCGACGTGACCAGGAAGTCCTTCTGCATGTCCACCCCGAAGAGGCTGTCCATCGCGAATTCCACGAACTCCCAGAGCACGCCCACGGTCATCGAAAAGCAGAAAGCCACGAGCGCCAGGTACTTGGGCGACAGGCGCATGCCATCGCTGTGCTTGTTGAACAAGTCAACGAGGGAATAGCCCACGGCTGCGCACAGAAAGCCGTTGAGGGTATGGAGCATGGTGTCCCATCCGGGGATGAGGACGTAATAGTGGTTCACCTCGCCGAGGATCTCCGCCGCGAAGATGAACAAGTAGATGATCGCCTCGAAGACCGTGGGAATCTCGATGTTGAGCCGCGTCTCGGCCAGGGCGGGCAGAAGGAAAAGCACAAGCGACAGGGCGCACAGGGCCACGCTCTCCCACGACCCGATGATCACCGAGCGCACGAGCGTGACGATCACGAGCACGCGCAGCACCGAATAGATGACGAAATCGCGCCGGTCGGTGCGGATCTGGTCCTGCAGGTTGCGCACGAAGTAGCGCACGGAGAAATGCCCGGCATTCCCCTGTTTCATACGGCCTCCTCGGTTGAATCGAGCTCGCATTCCCCTTTCCCCTTACGATACACGCTTGCGTCAAGCCTGCGAAAACCGGCGCCGACCGTGCCGCCCCTGCCGCGTTCGGCTATAGTCGGATGCGAAACGCTCGACAGACCCAGCCGAAGAGGGACGCATGAAAACCAGGGAACTCGACATCAACGAAGACGGCTACAGCGTTCGCTGCAACCTCACCTGCGGCACCGACGACCGCACCCACGACCGCGTGGTCATCTGCACGCACGGGTTCGGCGGCACCAAGGATATCGCGAGCATCCAGAAATTCGCGGAAAAGGAAGTGGGCAAGCACAAGAAAGACGCGGTGCTCGCCTTCGACTGGCCCTGTCACGGCCGCGACGCCCGCAAAAAGCTTGAACTTGAAGAGTGCTTCTCCTACCTTTCGATCGTCGTGAACTACGCCAAGCGCGAGTTGGGTGCCACCCACCTCTACATTTATTCGGTGAGCTTCGGCGCCTACCTCACCCTCGCCTACCTGCAGGCCCACGGCAACCCCTTCGACCGCATCGCCTTGCGATCCTGCGGCATCCACATGGCCCAGCTCATGGAGAACAACGTCGCCCCCACCGACCGGGCAAAATTCGACCGCGGCAAAGAAGTGGAAGTGGGTTTCGACCGCAAGATGAAGATCGACCGCAGTCTCATCGACGACTTGGCCGCCCACGACATCACCAAAGCCGAATTCTTCGACTGGGCCGACGACATCATCATGCTCCACGGCGAGAACGACGAGTTCGTCCCCATCGATCAAGCGCGCGCCTTCGCCGACGACAACGTGATCGAGTTCATCGCCGTGCCGAACTGCGACCACGCCTTCCGCACGCCGAAGAACATGGACTTCGCCATCCACACGGTCGTGGAATTCTTCTCGCCGCGCAGCTAGGAAAGGAAAAGTCGGGCGAGCGCGCACGGCCGCATTCCACTACACTGTAAGGTAGATAGCCGGCGAAACAGTACAGGAAAGCGACGTCCCATGCAGGAGGACCTGCAAAAGATCCAATCCAAGCAGCTCACTGCTGCCTTGCTGCTCATCCTCGCTTTCATGGTCGCCGTCTGCAGCTTCCTCATCGTTCGCTCCGAAGGGCTCACCCGCGAGAACACGGCGCGCCTCATGGCCACCGACACCGAGCAGATCGAGCTCAACGCGTCGAACTATTTCAAGACCGTCCAGAACACCGCCCAGCTCATGTTCACCGACAAGAGCTACTACGCCTACGACCCCGTCACCTCCGAACTCGACGCCTACAGCAAAACCCAGGCCGAAAACGCCGTGCGCGGCCGCATCTTCGACATCGGCAGCACCGAGAGCTTCTCCGACTTCGGCGTGGTCTACGCCGACGGCAGTCACCTAGGCTGGATCTCGCAGACCACGTTGGGGCTGTTCAACGACGGCGGGATGTACGAAGAGTTCGAAGGCCGTATCACCGATGTCGCCCGTCAGAGCGGCTGGACGTTCGACGTGCGCGGCAACACCCACCGCCTGTGGTACGTGAAGCGCCTCAACGATGACGCCCTGCTCGTGATGTCGGTTTACTCCAGCTCGATGGCCGAAGTTTTCGCCGCACCGGAAGGCCTGGGCGACGCGACCGTATCGCTCGTCGACGACGACAACACCGTGCTGTTCTCCAGCGACGAGGACAGCATCGGCCAACCGCTCGACGAGCAGGTGGCCGCGCTCGTGGGCACGGAAGGGAACACCAGCTCCTACAACGATCGCTACTTCGCGGCGTCGAGCACAGCGGAGAACGGCTGGCGCGTGGTGGTGGCGTCCCCCACCGATTCGGTGATGGGGCAGTTCGAGAGCATGCGCAATGTCATCTACCTGTTCCTGGCCTTCATGATCGTCCTGTTCGTGCTCGTGGGGGGCATCGTCTATCTGCGCATTTCACGCCCCGTGGACACCCTGGTCGAAGACTTGAGCGCCCGCGCCCGCACCGACCAGCTCACCGGCCTGCTCAACAAGGTGACCTATGAGACGACCGTGCGCGAGATGATCGAAGCCAAACAGGCGCAGGGCATCTTCGGCTACCTGATCCTCGACGTAGACCGCTTCAAGAACATCAACGACCGCTTCGGGCACGTGCGCGGCGACGAGGTCCTCAAGCAAATGGGCTCCACTATACGGGATTGCTGCGTGCACGCGAGCGCCACGGGGCGCGTGGGCGGCGACGAATTCTCGTCGTTCACCTTCATCGAAGGGGCCGGCGAAGACGAGATGCGCGCATTCGGGCGCGAGCTCGTCGACCGAATCATCGTGCAGGTGCGCCGCGATTTCAGCGGGCCGAAATGGAAGGGCATGCACATCACCGTGAGCATCGGCGAGGCCATAGCGCCCGCGGGCTCGGTGACGTTCGACGACCTCTACAAAGCGGCCGACGCCGCGCTCTACGATGCGAAGCGCCAGGGTCGCGACCGCGGCACGGTCACGGTGTTCAAGGAGGGCGTATGGCTCTAAACACGCGCACGGCGGTCTCGCGCGTCACGCAAATCGTCGCCATCATCCTTCTCGCGCTCGTCGTCTGCCTTGCCGTCCTGCTCGCGCGTGCGCTGCTCGACGACAATTCCCAACAGACGGACGCGGCGGTCGACGACAAGACCGATATCTCCTATTCCTGGTGGGGCAACGACGGGCGCCATCGTTACACGGTCAAAGGCCTGGACGATTTCACCGCCAAGAACCCCGACATCGCCGTGTCGCCCACCTACGGCGTATGGGACGGCTACGAGCAGCGCTACACGTCGATGATGAGAGCCCGTGAAGAGCGTGACGTCATGCAGGTCAACTACGCCTGGCTCGCCACGTACTCCCCCGACGGCACGGGCTACTACGACCTCAACGCCCTTTCCGACCAGATCGACCTGTCGCAGTTCACCGACCGCGACCTCGCCTTCGGCACGCGCAACGGCACCCTCAACGCCCTGCCCATCGCCTACAACATGCCCGTGTTCTACTACAACCAGTCGTTGCTCGACCAGTACGGGCTCACCGTGCCGCGCACCTGGGACGACCTATTCGCCTGCGCTCGCGTCCTGCGCGCGCACGACGTGAGCACCCTGTGCCTGAACGACAAGCAGCTGTGGATGTGCATGCTGGCCTGGTACGAGCAGACCACCGGCACGCGCGCGTTCGACGAGAACGGCGTCTGCCAGATCGACCAGGCCGGTTTCGAAAGCATGATCGCCCAATGCAACCGCATGGTGTCCGAAGGGGTGATCGACCTCGACGGGGATTCGCCCTCCCAGCAGTTCGCCAACGGCACGACCGCCGGCGTCGTGATCTGGGCAAGCGATGCGACGCGCTACTGCCAGCCCGTAGCCGATGCCGGGCAGACCGTTGTGCTGGGGCCGAATCCCGGCATCACCGGCCCCAGCACGATCGGCTGGTACCTCAAACCCGCCACGATGCTCGCGATCAGCGCGCACACGGTCCATCCCGAAGAGGCCGCCCGCTTGGTGAACTACCTGCTCAACGACCCCGATTACGCCCTTTTGCAGGGCACCGAAAAGGGCGTGCCCGCCAGCAAGACCGCGCGGGAAACGCTCGCCGACAACGGAAAGCTTTCGGGGTTCGAAGAGGAAGCCACCGAACAGATGCAAGACCACAAAGACGAGCTTGATCCCATGGTGCCCGCCATGGAAGACGCCGACATCATCAGCGCCTTCAAGGACAGCCTACGCAAATACGAATACGGCCGCGCCGACCTTTCCCAGAGCGCCCAAGAGCTGTACGCTGCCGTTCAGGAATCGAACGCCTAGCGCGGCGCGCCCCTCGGGGCAGCGGCGCGCCGCGCGCCCACACAAGGAGACGCCCATGAGCGCATATTTCGGAAGCGACGTGCCCAAACTCGGGTTCGGCATGATGCGCCTGCCCCGCAAGCTTGCCGCCATCGATATCGAGGAAACCGAGCGGATGGTCGACGCCTTCCTCGCGGCCGGCTTCACCTACTTCGACACGGCCCACATCTATCCCGGCAGCGAGGTCGCCACGCGCAAGGCGCTCGTGGAGCGCTACCCACGCGAACGGTTCACCTTGGCCACCAAGCTCTACGCGCCCCTTGCCCGCACCGAGCGCGGCGCCCGCCAGCAGCTCGACACCTCGCTGGAAAAGCTGGGCACCTCTTATGTGGACTACTACCTGCTCCATTCGCTCAACCGCGCCAATTACCGCAAATACGAGAAGATGCGCCTGTGGGATTTCGTGCAGGAGAAGAAGGCCGAAGGGGCGATTCGCCATGTGGGCTTTTCCTTCCACGACACGCCCGACGTGCTCGACCGGATCCTCAACGACCACCCCGAAGTGGAATTCGTGCAGCTGCAGATCAACTACGCCGATTGGGAGAACCCCAAGGTGGCCTCGCGCGGCAACTACGAAACGGCCCGCGCCCACGGTGTGTCGATCGTAGTGATGGAGCCGCTCAAAGGCGGCAAGATCGCCGATCCCCCGGCCAGCGTGAAGCGGATCTTCGACGAAACGGGGTCGCAGGCCAGCTACGCGTCATGGGGGATTCGGTTCGCAGCCGGGCTCGACGGCGTGATCTGCGTTCTTTCGGGCATGAGCACGATGGCGCAGGTAGAAGACAACGTTTCCTTCATGCGCGACTTCCGCCCGCTCGACGGCGCCGAACGCGCCGCCGTGCAGAAGGCCCAAGCCGCCTTCAACGCCTCGCCGGTCATCCAATGCACCGCATGCGGGTACTGCCTGTCCCGCTGCCCCCAGCAGATCGACATCCCCGGCATCTTCGACGCCATGAACCTGCGCCTGGGCGCCGGCCGCATCGAAGCGTCCGAGGCCGCCTACGCCGCCGCCACCGCGCCCGGCGCCCGGGCGACGAGTTGCATCGCCTGCGGAGCCTGCGAGCGCGCCTGCACCCAGAGCCTGCCGATCATCGACCTGCTCGCCCGCTGCGCCAAGACCTTCGATCGCTAAGCCATATCGGCCCGCGAGCGAGACGGCCGCGACGGTACGGGAAAAGCTCGCCGTCGCAGCCGCTTCGCATGCGCGCGAGCGCGCCTTAAATCACCTGGAAAATGAGGAAATCGAGGTAGTGGGTTTCGGGCACGCCCCAAAGGATGGGGTGGTCGGGCGCCTGCTGGCGCTCCTCTACCTGCTTCAGCTGCACGTGTGCCGCAGCCGCCGCCTCCCCTATCGCGCCCTTCAGAAGGCTCGTCGTCATGAAATGCGAGCACGAACAGGTGGCCAGGTATCCACCGCGCGGGAGCAGGCGCAGGGCGAGCTCGTTGATCTTCAGGTAGCCGCGGCGAGCCTGCTTGACGGTCGAGCGGCTTTTCGTGAAGGCCGGCGGGTCCAAGATCACCAAATCGAACGGACCGCCCTCCGCCGCCAGGCGCTTCCTGTCGCCCGCGAGCGCGGGCAGGTAGTCGAGCACGTCGGCGCAGGTGAAGCCCATGCGGTCGGCGAGCCCGTTGATCTCGGCGTTGTGCCGCGCCAGGTCGACGGCCGTCTGCGACACGTCGACGCAGCGCACGAAGGCCGCATCGCCCGCCGCCGCGTTCAAGCCGAAGGGCCCCACGTGGGAAAAGCAATCGAGCACCCGCTTGCCGGCCGCGAGCTGGCGCACGGCGCGCCGGTTGTACTTCTGGTCCAAGAAGAAGCCCGTCTTCTGGCTGTTGAGCAGGTCGACGTCGTAGGCGATGCCGTTTTCGCGCATGACGATGCGCTCCTGCGCGTCGGGGGCGTCCACGCAGGTGGCGCCCGCATCGGCGTCCCACCAGCCCTTCTGCAGGGCAAGGCCTTCATGGCGGCGGGCCGGCGCGTCGTTGCGCTCGTAGATGCCGCGCACCTCTTGCCCGTCGGCGCGCAGAACCTCCAGGATCATCGGGTAGAGCACGGGGCGCAGGCGGTCCATGCCCACCGTGCCCACCTGGGCGACGAGCACGTCCTCGTAGCGGTCGACGATGAGCCCGGGGAAGCCGTCGGCTTCGGAAAAGATGAGCCGACAGCAGTTGGTGTCGGGTTCGCAGCCGGGCAGAGCGCGCCGGCCCATCACCGTTTTGCGGTAGTCCCACGCCCATTGGACCTTCCGTCGCCAGAAGGCGTCGTCGAACCGGTCGTTGGCGTTGCGCGACACCAGGCGGATGCGGATCTTGCTCTCTTCGGAAAGCAGCCCCGTGCCCTGGTAGGTGCCGTTTTCCTCGACCACGTCGACGATGCAGCCGTTGGTGGCCGGCGTACCGTCGAGCGGCGCGGGCTCGATGCGTTCCACCTCGCCTTCGAATACCCAAACATGGCCCTTCTTCAGGGCCAGGGCCCCCTTCTTGGTGATGACCGCGCGCGGGTAGGGACGCTGCATGTGCATGGCTGCTCTCCTTCACGTTGACACTCGCCCCAGCGTACCACACGGGAAGACGGCGCTGCCGCGCGCGGGCTCTGCGTTCTTCGCGAGCCTGACGCGTTCCCGCCCCGCACTGCCCCGCCGCACGGTAAAGTAAAGGAAAACGCGAACGAACGAGAAGGATGGAACATGAGCGAACTGGTGAACGACTGCCTCAAACTGGGCTTCGGCATGATGCGCCTGCCCAAAGACGCCGACGGCGCGATCGACGTCGAAACGACCAAAGGCATGGTCGACGACTTCATCGCCGCCGGCGGCAAATACTTTGACACCGCCTTCGTCTACGAAGGGTCCGAAGAAGCCACGCGCAAGGCGCTCGTCGAACGCTATCCGCGCGACTCCTTCTACTTGGCGAGCAAGCTTCACGCCGGCAAATGGGCGGCCAAAGACGAAGCGGCCGCCAAAGCCGAAATTCGCACGAGCCTCGAGCGCAGCGGCGCCGGCTACATCGATTTCTACCTCCTGCACGGCATCGAGGACAACAACATCGCCTTCTACGACGACTACGACATCTGGGGATACATGCGCGAGCTCAAGCAAGAGGGGCTCGTGCGGCACGTGGGCTTTTCCTTCCACGACACCCCCGACATGCTCGAACGCCTGCTTACCGCCCACCCCGACGTCGATTTCGTCATGTTGCAGATCAACTACGCCGACTGGGAGAACCCCGTGGTGCACGCGCGCGAGAACTACGAGGTGGCCCGGGCGCACGGTAAACCGATCATCGTGATGGAGCCCGTGAAGGGCGGCATGCTCGCCCACCCCGCCGAACCGGTCGCGCGCGTGCTCGCCCAGGCCAACCCCACGGCCTCGCCGGCTTCGTGGGCCCTGCGTTTCGCCGCGTCCCTTCCCGGCGTGATGATGGTCCTCAGCGGCATGTCGACCCCCGACCAGATGAAGGACAACCTGGAAGTCTTCCGCGACTTCGCGCCGCTTTCCGCAAGCGAGCGCGAAACGATCGACCGGGCGCGCGCCGAACTCGACAAGATCGACCAGGTGGGCTGCACCGCATGCCACTACTGCACGCCGGGCTGCCCGCTCAACATCCACATCCCCGAAATGTTCCAGATCCTCAACGAGTACAAGCTCTACCACGATCTGAAACGCTCGAAGAAAGACTACGGCTGGCGCCCCGGCGGCCATCGCGCGTCCGCCTGCATCGCCTGCGGCCAGTGTGAGCAAGCCTGCCCCCAGCACCTGCCGATCATCGACCTGCTCGCCGAAGTGGCGCAGGATTTCGAATAGCCCCGCCGCGAACGGCGTCGAGCCAGCCCCTTGCCCACGCCGTTCGCGCGCGCCTGCATGCGTTTGCTCAATTTCCCCTGCGGTGTCCCCCACTCGTGTTACCATCTTCAAAGACGTAACACGAACGGAAGGAAGCTCATGCACATTCCCGAGAACTACCTGAGCCCGTCAACCTGCGGCGTCTTCGGCCTCGCCATGATTCCCATTTGGGCCCATGCCATCAAAAAGGTGCACGCCACCGTTCCGCGCGAGAAGATGCCCCTCTTGGGGGTCGCGGCGGCCTTCTGCTTCTTGGCCATGATGTTCAACATCCCCCTGCCCGGCGGCACGACCGGGCACGCCGTCTGCGGCACGCTCATCGCCATCCTCTTCGGCCCCTGGGCCGCCACGATCGCCGTGTCGATCGCGCTCATCATCCAAGCCGTCTTCTTCGGCGACGGCGGCATCCTGGCCATCGGGGCCAACTGCTTCAACATGGCTTTCGTCCTGCCTTTGGTGGGCTTCGGCGTCTATTCCTTCATCGTAGGACGCGGGGACAAGACGCTCGGCCGCGAGCTCGTCGCCGCCGGCGTCGCCTCCTACGTCGCGATCAACGCCGCCGCTCTCTGCGCCGCCATCGAGTTCGGCGTGCAGCCCCTGCTCTTCACCGACGCCGCCGGCCAGGCCCTCTACTGCCCCTACCCCCTGTGGATTTCGGTACCGGCCATGCTCGCAGGCCACCTGACGGTCTTCGGCGCCGCCGAAGTCGTCTTCACCGTGGGCATCCTTGCCTTCGTGCGCAAGACCGCGCCGTCCTTCGGCGTGGAAACCTCCGTCGACACGCCCACGGGCGCCAAGGCCCTCGCACCCGTCTACGTGCTCGTCGCCGCGCTCGTGGCGCTCACCCCGCTCGGCCTTCTGGCCGAAGGCGACGCGTGGGGCGAATGGGGCACCGAAGACCTGGCCGACATGGTGGGTTACATGCCCGTGGGCCTGGGCGAAGGCTGGGAATGGTCGTCGCTCATGCCCGACTACTCGATCGGCAGCCTGCCCGACATCGCCGGCTATCTGCTGAGCGCCGTCATCGGCGTCGCCCTGCTCGTGATCATCTTCCGTTTGGTTGCGGCGGCAATGAAGCCGACCGTATCGTTCGATTAGAGGCGCACCGACCGTGGAACACGAGGAAGAACGGGTGTCGACCCCGCCCGAGGCGCACGAGGTGCCCACCTGGCTGCTCGAGCCCCAGCGCTACGAGCCGGCGCGCGACCGCGACGGCTTTATCGGGAAGAGCATGCTGTCGATCACCGGCGTGCTTGCGGGGTTCAGGCTCGACGACGGCCGTGCCAGCCGCTTTTCGCCTTCGGCGCCCGCCAAGCTGGTCCTGGGACTGGGCGTAATCCTGCTCGCGTCGCTGTCGCGCAACTACTTCTTCGTGCTCATTCTGCTCGCCGCCCTACTCGTACGCGCCTGCGTCCTCCCAGCGCGGGCGCTCAAGCGGGTCGCTTCCGTGTCGGTCGCGGCGGCCGGGCTCACCTTCCTCATCATGCTGCCGGCCATCTTCATCGGCCAGTCGCAATCGGCCATGCTCGTAGCCACCAAGGTACTTGTATCGGTAGGATGCGCCCTCACCGTGGCCCAAACCACCCCCTACAACGAGCTCACCGCCGCCCTGCGCGTCTTCCACGTCCCCAACCTGTTCATCCTCACGATCGACCTGGCGCTGAAGAACATCGTGCGCCTGGGCACCATCGCCCTCGAAGTGCTCACCGCCCTCAAACTGCGCAGCGTGGGCCACTCTGCCGACAAGCGCTCGTCGATAGGCGGCGTGGGCGGGGTCGTGTTCCTGAAAACCAACGAGGCCGCCCAAACCACCTACGACGCCATGTGCTGCCGCGGGTTCGAAGGCGACTACCCCACGCCGCCCGCGCGCCCCTGGCGCGCCGCCGATATCGCCTGGTTCGCTGCGCTCGCCGCGGCCGTCGTCCTGTTCGCCTTCCTGCAAGGAGCCGTCCAATGAGTTTCGTCCATTCCCACGAGCACGCCGCGCGCCCGCACGTGCACGAAGGCGATCCGCTGCTCACCAGGCGCGACATGCCCCACGTGGGCGATAGCGACCCCGCACCCCACCCCGCCGGCCTGCATCGCCCGCGCCACGAGAGCGCACATGCGCTCATCGAATTCCGCGACTTCTGCTACGCCTACGAAAGCGAGCCGGTTCTGCGCCACATCGATTTGGAAATCGACGCGGGCGATTCGGTCGTGCTCATGGGCTACAACGGGTCGGGCAAATCGACCCTCTTGAAGGCGATGAACGGGCTCGTCTTCCCCCAACAGGGCGCCTACCTCTTCGACGGCGCGCCCGTGACGCCCGAATCGATGAAAGACCAAGCCTTCGCCAAACGCCTGCATCAGCGCGTGGGCTTCATCTTCCAAGACAGCGACGCCCAGCTCTTCTGCTCGAGCGTGGAAGAGGAAGTGGCCTTCGGGCCGCGCCAGATGGGCCTGCCCGAAGAGGAGGTCGAGCGCCGCGTCGCCGACGCCTGCCGCCTGCTCGACATCGAGCACCTGCGAGCCCGCGCCCCCTACCACCTTTCGGGAGGCGAGAAGAAGAAGGCCGCAATCGCCTGCATCCTGAGCATGAACCCCGACGTCTACTGCTTCGACGAGCCGCTCAACGGCCTCGATGTGAAGACGCGCGACTGGCTTTACGGTTTCCTGCAGACGCTCAAGAAATCGGGAAAGACCCTCATCGTGAGCACGCACGACCAGTCGCTTGCCGACGCCCTGGCCGACTACTTCGTCTACATGGGCGACATGCACGAATATTCCGACATGCCCCACGTGCACATCAACCGATAGCCGTGCGGGTGGCGGGACGCGGTGCGAGACGCCCCGGCAACACACCTTTCGCGCCGGTAGCGGCGCCGTTCCGCCTTCACGAAAGGCGTGTTACCGGCTAGGATTCCTCCGCTTCCACGGCCGCGCGGCCGTCGTCGCCCAGCTGGGTGCCAAAGGTCACGGCATCGCCCGAAAGCTTGCCCGAATAGCCGTTGAGCTTTTTCACGACCGCCTCGCCCGCGTCGCCGGTAAGCGGCGTGGGCTGGTAGTTGTTGCGGCTCGTTACGCTCGACACCGAACAGGGCACCACCCAAGCTTTGGAAAGAGCGTCCGCGTCCGTCACGAGCGAGCCGTTCTCGAACACGAAGGTCTGCTGGAACATCATCGTGTTCTTGTCCTTCGGATTGGCATTGCCCCCGAAGCAGAAATTGCCCATCGAATAGAGAATGTATCGGTCCTTATAACGCTCGACGCCCTGCAGGACATGCGGGTGCCCGCCGATGACCAGATCGCACCCGGCGTCGATGGCCGCATGGGCCAGATCCACCTGGCTCGATTCGGGCGTATGGTTGCCTTCGACACCCCAGTGGAAGTTGCCCACCACGAGCTGGCAGCCTTCCTCGCGCAGCTTCTGCACCGCGGTTGTCATCGGACTTTGGGCATCGGTATCGGCGCTCAGGTCGCGAATGCCGAACAGGCCCACCTTGATGCCGTCGACGTCGTAGGTGGACGTGCGGTCGAAGCCGAAGTTCGCGATACCGGCCGCATCGAGCGCATCGATCGTGTCGGTGTAGCCCTGCGTGCCGAAATCATGGCTATGGTTGTTGGCCACGCTCACCGCTTCGACGCTGCCGTCAGTGAAGATCTGCGTGTATTCCTTCGGACCCTTGAAGTTGAAAGATTTTTCCTGAATGTCGGTGCTCGTGGTGAAGGTGCCCTCGCAGTTGCCCACCGTGAGCTGGTCGGCGCCCGTGTAGGGTAAGACGTTCTTGAAGAAATAGGCCGAACCCTGCTTTTTGTAGACGCTCGTAAAGTTGGTGCTCACGTCGAAATCGGCATCGGTGCCCAAGGTACAGTCGCCCAAGGCCGTCACCGTGAGCTCGACGCGCTCTGCGGGTGCCGCGGCACCGTCGCCCGACGCGGCATCGTCGGCGGTTTGCTCGGCCGCGTGCGTGTCGCCGGCGCCATCTCCCGCCTGAGCCCCCGCCCGCGCGCACTGGGCGATGCCGAACACCAGAAGGACGATAACGGCTGCCGCCGCCAGCAGGAGCGGAAGGCGCGAAGGAAGAGCGATCTCGGAAGGGGCTTTTCTGCCGGACGCTGAAAGCTGTACGGGTATAGCAGCACGCGTACGCGGTCGACTCGCCCGCGACGGGCGCGCTTGCGCGCGCGACCGCGCAGGCCGNATGAGCAGGGCGACCGCCGAAATCGCCAAGCGCTTGGAAGAGGACGTGGCGGCCGATCTGGTCGACGCCCTGCGCCAGTCGATGCTCGACGAGCTGCGCGATACGCTTGCGGCCCAGCACACTACTCTCGACGATTTTCTCGCCGCCCAGCAGATGACGCGCGACGCGCTCGAAGTGGGCGCGCAGAACCAAGCCCGCGAGACCCTGCGCCAGTCGGTGGCGCTCGATGCGGTCTTCCGCCATGAAAAGCTCGCGGTCACCGACGACGACCGGCGGGCGGCCCTTGCGGCCATCGCCCCCGGCCATGAAGACGAGGCCGAAGCCCAGCAGCGCGAGACCGGCTACACGCTGCCTCTTATACACACATAGATGAGCATAAGAGAAGCGCGTACGCTTGGGCGGCGTGCACCCGTACCGCTCGCATTGCCCGTGCGCATGCGCGGATGCGGCGCGCGATTGGCGCGCCCCTGCGAATCGCTCCTGCGCTCTTCGTCCCCCGAACGTCCTTGCGTCATCGTGGTTCCCCTTACTCGACGATGGCCTTCCCACCTTCAGTGTAGCAGCTGGCTGCGCAACTCGGGCGCGCAAGGTGCTCGGGACCGACAGCGAAGGGGACTTTTCGCTATACCTGTATAGTGTTGAGGATTCATTACGACCAGATATAGCTGTATGCGTATTGTCAATCAGCTGCTAGGATAGGTGCACCTTATTCGAAGGGATGCGCGCATGATAATCAACACCGGTCAGCGCACCGATATTCCCGCCTTCTTCGCGCCCTGGCTGGCCAATCGGCTCCGTGCGGGCAGCGTCTGCGTGCGCAACCCCTTCAACCGCCTGCAGGTGAGCCGCTACCGGCTCTCCCCCGATGTGGTCGACGTTATCGGCTTCTGCACCAAGAATCCCGAGCCGCTCTTCCCCTATTTCGACCTACTCGAGCCCTTCGCCCAATTTTGGCATGTGACGATCACGCCCTACGGGCGCGACATCGAACCCGGCGTACCCGACAAGCATCGACTTCTCGCGGTCTTTCGCGAGCTCTCTGCCCGCGTGGGCACCCCGGCGGTTGCCTGGCGCTACGATCCGATCTTGCTATCGCCGACCTATTCGATGGACTACCACCTGCGCGCCTTCGAAACCATGGCCGCCGCGCTCGACGGCGCGACCACCACCGTCACGATCAGCTTCATCCAGCTGTATCAGAAGCTCGCGCGCAACTTCCCCGAAGCTGCGGATGTCTCCCTCGAAGATCGCCTGTACCTCGCTCGACGAATCGTCGAGATCGCGGGGGCGCACGGCATGGAAGTGCGCCTCTGCCCGCCCGACGACCGGCTTGCCCAAACCGGCGTCGTCAATGCGGGCTGCATGACGCTCGACCTCTACGAGCGGGCAATCGGGCGCAAACTCGACCCGCCCGCCTTCAAACCGGCGCGCGCCGCCTGCGCCTGCTACCTGGGCTGCGACATCGGCGCCTACAGCACCTGCCCCCACCTCTGCCGCTACTGCTACGCCAACCACGACGCGCAGGCCGTTGCCGCCAACCGCGCGCGCCACGACCCCGCATCGCCCTTTCTTATCGGCGGGCCCGAGGAAGGCGACCGCGTCCACGACGTGGACCAGCGATCGTGGAAGGTCGACCAGCTCGCGCTCTTCTGAGCCGGCCGTCCGCACTGAGCGATACGGCCGCAACCGCCCCGCAGCGCCTCGTAAGGTCTTTCCACCGTGGGGTTCGACATGACGCCGAAGACCTCGCGGAAGCGCTTGCCCCGCGCGCGTTAGCCCAGCGCCACGTCGAGGGCCATCATCAACGTGAAGCCCACGGCGAACATGAGCACCCCCACATTCGAATGGGCACCCTCGCTCATCTCGGGGATGAGCTCTTCGACCACCACGTACATCATCGCGCCCGCGGCGAACGCGAGCAGATACGGCAGCATCGGCAGCACCAGCCCGGCCGCGAGGATCGTCGCCACGGCGCCGATAGGCTCCACCACGCCCGAAAGGAACCCGCCTGCGAACGCCTTCCCCCGGCTCGCGCCGGCCGCCCGCAGGGGCAGCGAGATAATCGCGCCTTCGGGGAAGTTCTGGATCGCGATGCCGATGGACAGGGCGAGCGCGCCCATGATCGTGATGTTCGCGCTGCCCGCGAGCCAGCCCGCGTACACCACGCCGACGGCCATGCCTTCGGGGATGTTGTGCAGCGTCACGGCGAGCACCATGAGGGTCGTGCGCTGCAGGCGGCTGCGCGGGCCCTCCGGCTTGGCGTCGGTTTCGCCCAGATGCAGGTGGGGAATGACCATGTCGAGCAAGAGCAGAAAGAGGATGCCCAACCAGAAACCCGCCACGGCGGGAACGAAGGCGAACGCACCCATCGCCGAAGCGTCTTCCATAGCCGGAATGAGCAAGCTCCATATCGAGGCCGCTACCATCACGCCCGCCGCGAAACCGGTGAGCGCGCGCTGCACCGATCGGTTGAGCGCGCCGCGCATGACGAACACGAGCGCGGCGCCGAGGGTGGTGCCGGCGAACGGTATCGCAAGCCCTTGCAGCACTTCGATCACGGTGGCCCCTTTCTGCGCGTGCGGCAATACGTCCTGCTAGTGTAGCCGAACTGTGGCGGGACGACGGGGACGGAGGGTGTCGTCCCACTTTCGTGGGACGACACCCTCCGTCCCCGTCGTCCCGCCCGACACCCTCCGTCCCCGTCGTCACGGCTACAATGTGGGGAAAGACCGCAACCGAAAGGACCCCCATGCAGGCACGATTCATCCACCACTGCACCCACGTGATCGACAAGCAGGCCACCATCGCCTTCTACGAGAAGGCGCTCGGCTTCCACGTCGTACGGGAATTCGGCCCCGATGACGGATCGTGGACCAACACCTTCATGACAAACGACGCGAGCCCCTTCGAACTCGAGCTCACCTGGAACCGCGGGCGCACCGAACCCTACGAGAACGGCGGCAAGGACACCCACATCGCCTTCGCCGTCGACGATTTCGCCGCCTTCCGCGCGCTGCACGAGCAGATGGACTGCATCGTCTTCGACAACCCGGCCATGGGCCTGTACTTCATCGCCGACCCCGACGGCCAGTGGATCGAGATACTTCCCGAAAAATAAGCCAGCGGGCAAGCGCCCGCCCGGGCGACGGGGCTCCCTCCCGCAGCCCGGGCGCCCCCGGAAAGGAGCAAACGGTGGTCGAAGCACGCGCGGTGCTCTTCGATTTGGACGACACCCTCTACGACCAGGCCGTGCCCTTCGCACGCGCGGTCCATGCTGTCGTCGGGCCCGTGGAGGGCGCAACCGACGCCGCCCTCTACGCAGCCAGCCGCGCCCATAGCGGCGAGATCTTCGCCGCCTACGGCGAGGGCCGCGACCCCACCCAGGCGATGTACGCCCGCCGCATGATCGCCACGTTGACCGAATTCGGCCGTCCCGTAACCGAAGACGTCGCCCTGCAGATCCAACGCCGCTACATGGCGCGCGCCTGCAACCCCATCGAGCTTTCGGCCCCCATGCGGGGCCTGCTCGACGACCTGGCCGCCCGTAACGTGCGGTTGGGGGTCGTGACGAACGGCAACGGCGAGCGCCAGCGCGCCAAAGCCCGTCAGCTGGGGCTCGACCGCTGGATGCCCGCACGCGCGATCGTCGTGTCCGAAGACGTGGGGCTCGCGAAGCCCGACCCCGCGATCTTCGCCTTGGGCGCCCAGAGGCTCGACGTGCCCGCCGAGGCGTGCGTCTTCGTGGGCGACTCGATCGACGTCGACGTGCGCGGCGCCCAAGCCGCCGGCATGGGCGCCGTGTGGATCAACCGCCGCGATGCGCCCGTCCCCGCGGGCGCCCGCTTCCCCGTCGTCCGCACCGATGCCGAACTGCGCGCGCTGTTGGGGTAGGCTGCGCCTGGGCCGCCAATCCCGATAGCCCCCGCGCGTGTGCGCAGCCACCCCCGTTCGTGGAAAGATGGAGCGTCTTTGCGGCGCCCTCTTCGGCGCTCGGCGACGCGCCGCTACCATAGGGCGCATGAAGGACCTCACCGACATCCAAGCCGCCCGGTTCGCCGAGCTCGCACGGCCCTACCTGGCGCACCCGGCCGTGCAGCGCATGGGCCGCTTCGTCCAGCACGGCAACGTCACCACGCTCGCCCACGTGGTGCGCGTGGCCCGCTGCGCCTTCGGCTGGTCCCAGCGCTTCCGCCTGCACGTGAACGAACGCGACCTGGTGGCCGGCGCCCTTCTGCACGATTTCTACCTCTACGACTGGCACAAGCCCCACCCGGGCACCCCGCACCACGCCACGCGCCACCCTATTTACGCGGCCGAAAACGCCGCGCGCATCTTCGGCGCCGACGATGCCGTCCTCGCGATCGTTCGCACCCACATGTGGCCCCTGCCGCCCCAGCGCGTCCCCACCAGCCGCGAAGCCCTGCTCGTGAGCCTGGCGGACAAATACTGCTCCCTCTACGAAACGCTCTTCCTGCGCAACGTGGGGGCCCAAGCCTCGCCCGCTCCCCGGCAGAAGGCCCGCCCATGACGCTCAGCTCGTTCGTGGTGCTCTTCGCCCTGTGCAGCTTCGCCGGCTGGGTCTACGAAAGCATCCATTCCGTGATCCGCACCGGCAAGTGGGACCGCCGCGGCTTCCTCTACGGACCCATCTGCCCCATCTACGGCGTGGGCGTGGTGGGCATCACGCTCATCGTGAAGGCGATCACCGACATGGTCGGCACGCCCCTGGCTTGGTGGCAGGTCTTCCTGGTGTCCTTCTTCGGCAGCATGCTGCTCGAATACCCCACCTCGTACTTCCTGGAAAAATGGTTCCACGCCTACTGGTGGGACTATTCCAACGTTCCCCTGAACGTGAACGGCCGTATATCGGTGCCCACGGCCGCCGTGTTCGGCGCGGGAGGCCTGCTCGCCATCTACGGGATCTACCCCCTCTGGTTGCAGCTCGAGGCAGCCGTGCCCGCAATCGCGATCGAAATCGCCGCCTATGCGATCGTGGTGCTCATCACCGTCGACGCCACGCTCACCGTGAGCGCCCTCACCGACTTCCAGAAGATCGTCGCCAACGCCGACCGCGATTTCAACGAACGGGCAGGAGAAATCGCGGCGCAGGTCACCGGCGGTCAGACGGCGGTGAGCGCAGCCATGGACAAGCTGGAAAAGAACGCCGCAGAAGCGGGCGAGGCGCTCGAGAACAGGCGCGACACTTTCCTGCGCACGCACGTGCAGCCCCGCATCGACGAAATGAACGCCGCCCAGGTGCGCGCCCTGCGCCGCGTGCACGGCTTCACCGACGCCCGCCGGTCGGATATGCGGGACAGAGTCGCCGAGCTTGTCCGCGCGCGGGCGAAGCGCAAGAAATAGCCCGCCCCGCCAGGGCCTCCGACGCCCTAGCGATGGGAGACAGAGGCCCGGTAGCTCTCGCCCCAGGCGCTCATGGCGTCGAGCACGGGCGACAGCGACGCGCCGACCGGGGTGAGCGAGTACTCCACGCGCGGGGGCACCTCGGCGAACACCGCACGATGCACCAGGCCGTTGCCCTCCTTCGCACGCAGGTTCGACGTGAGCACCTTCTGGGAAATGCCGCCGATCGCCCGCTTCAGCTCGCTGGAGCGGCGAGTGCCCTCCCGCAGCTCCCGCAGAATCAGCACCTGCCACTTGTTGCCGATCATGGTAAGCGTGACCTCGACCGGACATTTGGGAAGGCTCTCTGCCGAACGTTCGCCATAAACACTCATCCCGTTTCCTCGTTTCCGCAGTTCACTGCAATGGTATGTTTTCTAATACCTAAGCACTTTTAAGTGCCTGCTTACTTAAGGATACCATGGTCGGTATATTGAAGTCACAACGAAAACCCAAGCGCCCCACGGCGCCAAGACGGAAAGGACCCATCTATGAAACTCGCAGTTGTCGCCGCAAACGGAAAAGCCGGCCGCCTGATCGTGAAGGAGGCGCTCGACCGCGGCTTCGACGTCACCGCCTTCGTCCGCTCGGCCAACAAGACCGCAGCCGCACAGTCGGTGCAGAAAGACCTCATGGACCTCACGGCCGACGACCTCGCCGGCTTCGACGCGGTCGTCGATGCGTTCGGCACCTGGGACCCCGCGCAGTTCCCGATGCAAACGACCACCAGCCAGCACCTGTGCGACGTGCTTTCCGGCACCGACACCCGCCTTCTCATCGTAGGCGGCGCAGGCTCGCTCTACGTGAACCCCGAGCACACCATGCAGCTTCTGCAAACCCCCGACTTCCCGGACGAGTACAAGGCCATGGCGCAAAGCCAGGCCGATGAGCTTTCCGCCCTGCGCACGCGCGACGACGTGAAATGGACCTTCGTCTCCCCCGCCGCCGATTTCCAGCCCGAAGGCGAGCGCACCGGTTCCTACCTCTTGGCCGGCGAGGAGTTCACCACCAACGACCGCGGCGAGTCGGCGGTCTCCTACGCGGATTACGCGATTGCAATGGTCGACGAAATCGAATCCGGCAACCATATCCAGCAGCGCATCAGCGTGCTGGGAAAGTAGCCCCTCTTCGGCGGCCGGTCCGGCGGGTGATGCCGTCGGACCGGCCGCCGCCCGCAGAAAGGACCAGCATGAATCCAGTTGACGAAACCGGATACGCGCGGAATCTGTCCCGCCTGCGCACCGCCCTCAACGATGCCTCGGCCATCGTGGTGGGCGCCGGCGCCGGGCTTTCCACCGCGGCGGGACTGACGTATTCAGGCGAGCGCTTCGAGCGGCTTTTCGGCGACTTCATCGCGCGTTACGGTTTGCGCGACATGTACTCGGCCGGCTTCTACCCCTTCCCCACGCCCGAAGAGAAATGGGCCTACTGGAGCCGCCACATCTGGGCGAACCGCTACGAGCCGGCGCCCAAGGACACGTATGCGGTCCTGCGCGACCTCCTGCGCGGACACGACGTTTTCGTCCTCACCACCAACGTCGACCATCGATTCCAAGAAGCGGGCTTCAGCAAGGAGCGCCTCTTCTACACCCAGGGCGATTACGGACTGTGGCAGTGCAGCGTCCCCTGCCATGCGAAGGCCTACGACAACCGCAGCGCGGTGGAGCGCATGGTACGCGAACAGAAGGATTGCCGCATCCCCGCAGAGCTCGTGCCGCGCTGCCCCGTCTGCGGCGAGCCGATGGCCATGAACCTGCGATGCGACGATACCTTCGTGGAAGACGCGGGCTGGCATGCGGCCCAGAAGCGCTACCATCGCTTCCTCGACGCGCACGAGACGGGCACGGTCCTCTATCTGGAACTGGGCGTGGGCGCCAACACGCCCGCCATCATCAAGTACCCCTTCTGGCGTCGCGTGCTCGACAACCCGCAGGCCTCCTACGCCTGCCTAAACTACGGCGAAGCCTTCGCCCCGCGCGAAATCGAAGACCGCAGCATCGTGATAAACGCCGACACCGACGCGGTCCTGCGCGACCTCGCCTGCGAGTGAGCCAACGAGGCCAGACTTCGTAGACTCGCTCGTCGCCGACCGCCTACCACGCACGCAGTAGAAACCTGTGAACGCCCCATCGGTTCTTCACTCTACCCGCACATACCCTTGACCGTTCATGGTACGGTGTGCCCCGCTTACATCGGAGGTGCACGTGAACAAAGAAGCGCAATCGAAAACGGGCCCCATCCTGGCCATCTATCTTACGGGGCTCGTCATCGGCGGGCTCTACATGGGTATGGTCTCGCCCGCCCGCACCGTCATCCAGAACGGGTTCGGCATCGACGACGTGGCCGGTATCTGGATGATCAACATCTACTCCCTGTTCTACGCGGCGCTCATCCCCATCATCGGCAAACTGGCCGATAGGCGCGGGCGCAAGACCGTCTTCACGGTCTGCGTGGGCATTTTCGGCGCCGGGTCGCTCGTCTGCGGGCTTTCGTCGGCGGCGGGAAGCTTCGGCCTCCTGCTAGCGGGCCGCGTGCTGCAGGCGGCGGGTGCGGGCGGCATGATACCCGTGGCCAACGCCGAAATCGGCACCACCTTCCCGCCCGAAAAGCGCGGAGCCGCCCTTGGTATGGCGGCGGCCGTCACCGGCATCGCCAACGTGCTCGGCGCCGGCGTGGGCAGCGCGATCATCGGGCTGGCGGGCGCCGAAAACTGGGCCGTCATGTTCTACGCGAGCGTGCCCTTCTGCGTCGTCCTCATCGCGGCGGCCGCCGCCGTCCTGCCCAACCGCACCGCATCCGCAAGCGCCCCTATGGACCTGGCGGGTTCGGTTCTCTTCGCTCTCTTCGTTCTCATGCTGCTGCTGGGTCTGAAGGACATCGACTTCTTCAACTTCGCGACGACGATCGTGCAGCCTGCCGCATGGCTGCCCCTGGTTGTCGCCCTCGTCGCGCTGCCCCTCTTCCGCGCCGTGGAAAAACGCGCCGCCGACCCGGTCTTCCACATGGAATACTTCCACAACCGCGCGATCGTCGTCACGATGGCCGTGTCCTTCTTCATCGGCTGCTGCATCATCTCGATGGTCCTCGTGCCGGAATTCGCCGAATTCGCGATGGGCGACCCGGCCGGGTCGGGCGGCTACTACCTGCTCGCCATCGGCATCACGAGCCTCTTCGGCCCGCCGTTGGGCGGCAAGCTCATCGACCGGTTCGGGCCCCGGCCCGTGCTCGTAGGCGGCCTCGCCGTGGAAGGCGCCGGCTACCTCTTCGTCGCCCTGGTGGCGGCGGCCAGCCCCTCGCCCGCCCTGCTCGTGGCCGGGCTGCTGGTCATCGGCTTGGGAATGGGCTTCGCGATGGGCGCGCCCACCAACTACATGATTCTGGAGAATACGCGCGCCGCCGAAGCGAGCAGTGCGATCGCCACGATCACGCTCGTGCGCCAAGTGGGCACCTCGCTCGCACCCGCCATCCTGGTGGGGTTCATCTCGCAGGGCACGGGAATGCTCGGCTACCAGCAGATGCTCGTGTGCGTCGCCGTCTTCTGCGCGATCTCCATCGCGCTCATGGCCTTCTACCGGTCGCCGGAACGCTAGCGGCCCGCACCGCGCCCGCCGCTTCGCCTAGCGGTTGGCTTTTCCCGAAACCTCGCTCACGTCGACCGCCCACACGAGAACGCGATCAAGCGCGGCGTGCGGGAACTCCCATTCGCCCGGCCCCGCCTCGTGTTCCATGATCAGCCTGAGAGCGGCCCGCTTCCCTTCGTCGTCGGAAAGCGTGCGCAGGGCGCCCACGCCCATCACGCTGCGATAGGCGAACGACCAGGCGCAGGCCGTGCGGCCGGAAACCGCGCCCAGCGGCTCGTCGATCTCGATGGCCGCCGAGCCTCCCCGCGCGAGGGCGCGGGCCTTTCGGCCTTTCGGAGCCGAATGCGCGTAGAGGGTGAGCGGCACCGGATCGGCGAGCCCGCGCCAGACGTACCCGTAGTTCACCGGCATGATGAACGGACCCTCCGCATCGGCGAAGCCCACACGCACCACGTGGCAACGCTCCAGAATCCCGCGCAACTCCGCGTCATCGTCGATCCGCCGGTCCGCCCTTCGCATTTCCGCCATCGATCGTCCTTTCTCCTGGGCCGCCGTCGTATGCGCCATTATACGGCTCCCACGCGAAAAGGCCCCGCCGCCTCCCTCAGGAGAAGCGACGGGGTCCGCGGCGAAACGATGCGGCGCCCGGTTAGAGCTGACCCACCAGGTCGATGCCCGGCTGCAGGGTATCCGCGCCCGGCTGCCACTTAGCCGGGCACACCTGGTCGCCGTGCTCGGCGACGAACTGGGCCGCCTTCAGCAGGCGCAGAAGCTCGGCGGCGTTGCGGCCGATGCCGCTCGCGGTGACCTCGTAGACCTGGATCTTGCCTTCGGGGTCGACGATGAACGCGCCGCGTTCGGCCACGCCGCTCTCCTTGATGAGCACCTTGAAGTTCTTGGCGAGCACATGCGCCGGATCGGCGAGCATCGGGTAGGCTACCTTCGAGATGCGATCGGAGCTGTCGTGCCACTCCTTGTGCACGAACTCGCTGTCGCAGCTGACCGCGTAGACTTCCGCCCCTGCCGCCTTGAAGGCCTCGTAGTTGTTCGCCAGGTCTTCAAGTTCCGTGGGGCACACGAAGGTGAAGTCGGCCGGGTAGAAGAAGAACAGGCTCCATGAGCCCAGCACGTCTTCCTTGGACACCGTTTCGAAGCTGCCGTCGCGATAGGCCTGCACCGTGAAGTCTTTGATTTCTTTTCCGATAAGGGACATCGTTCTCTCCTTATGTGAAGGGGTTTGCATTTGTTATTGGTAATTATTACCGTTAATAATGATATTTTGCAAGTAGCAATTTCTCTTTTCCGGAAAGAGGCGGTCTTATCCCGCAAAACGCCCCCGTTCTCGCTCCGATGCGGCGTCGAAAGCGCCAAGCGGGCGCACTCCCCTCGAGCGGCGCCAAGGCGGCCGATAACCCCGTCCAAAAAAACGGCCGCCGCCCACACGGGCAGCGGCCATACGCACGCGATGAGGGGCGAAGACGCTAGAGCAGCTTTTCGATGGCGGCTTCGACGTCCTTCATGTCGACCGTCGGTTCGAAACGCTCGACCAGGTTGCCGTCACGGTCGATGAGGAACTTGGTGAAATTCCAGCCGATATAGGTCTTGTCGCCGTACTTCTTATTGTTGGCTTCCGCGAATTTCTCGAGGCCCTTGGCCTTGAGCCCCTTGCCGAAACCGTTGAAGGGCTTTTCGCTCGCGAGCTCGACGAACAGCGGATCCGCCGTGTCGCCGTTCACATCGATCTTTTTGAACTGCGGAAACTCGGTGCCGAACTTGAGCGTGCAGAACTGATGGATCTCCTCGTCGGATTCGGGTGCCTGGCCGGCGAACTGGTTGCAGGGGAAATCGAGGATTTCGAAGCCCTGGTCCTTGTGGTCGGCGTAGATTTTCTCAAGATCCTCGTACTGCGGGGTGAAGCCGCAGCCGGTAGCCGTGTTCACGACGAGCAGGACGTCGCCCTTGTAATCGGAAAGGTTCTTCGTGGTGCCGTCGAGGTTGGTTGCGGTGTGATCGTAAATGCTCATGGATGCCTCCTGAACGTTGGATTCGATAATTCGATTGTATACAATTTTATTTTGCTACACAAGTAAGCGGCGCCTTCGGACGAAACTATCGGCAAACGGTACCCCCCTGCGCCCCACCCAAGGATGCGGAGCATGGAGCGCAACGGGCAAGCGTACGGAGGTCCGAGCCATGCCAACGGCACATCTACCGGGCGCTGAGTATCGAACGCGAGGAACCCAAATGATAGGATGCTCTCGAAACCAACTCGAAAGGGCCGACATGAATCAGGAAGCGCAGGGAATCGGATGTGCACTCGCGGGAGCGGTGCTGTGGGGCTGTTCCGGATCGTTTTCCCAATTCCTCTTCAGCGCCTACGGCTTCAGCGGGCTCGGGCTCACCGCCGTGCGCATGACGACGTCGGGCCTGCTTTTCCTTGCGGTGATAATCGCCTTGCGTAGGCATGTCCTATCCGACATCTGGCACGATGCACCTGCACGCCGCCAGGTGGCGCTCTTCGGAGGGGCCGGCCTCTTCCTCAACCAGCTCACCTATCTCATGACCATTGCCTACACAAACGCGGGCACGGCAACCGTTATGCAGAGCTTCAGCATCCCTTTGATCATGGTCGTCGTCTGCCTTATGCGGCACCGCCGCCCTGCCCCACGGGAAATAATCGCGCTTGCATGCGCCGTGGCGTCAATCTTCCTGATTTCGACGGGCGGCAATCCGGCCGTCCTCGCCCTGCCCCTCACCGGATTCGCCTGGGGCATGGCGAACGCGGGGGCAACGGCTTTCTACAACATGTACCCGCGTGCGCTGTTCGCCCGCTACGGAAGCTTCACGGTCACCGGACTCGGCATGTGCGTAGGCGGCGCAGCTTCTCTTCTGGCCTGGAGCGCAATGGGGCTCACCTTCTCTGCGACGAACGGGGCAATGGGCGCGCCGATAGCCCTCCCTTCGCTCGACGGCCCGGGCATTGCGGCCCTTGCGGGCGTAATCGTGCTCGGCACGTGCTTTGCCTTTTGGCTCTATCTGCGCGGCATCGCGCTTGTGGGAAGCATGAAAGCGAGCATGCTCGGTGCCGCCGAACCGGTCGCCGCCACCGTTCTGAGCGCCATCTGGTTGGGAACCACGTTTTCCGCAACCGACTGGATCGGCCTTGCGCTTATGGTGGGCACGATTCTCATCAGCTCGATGCCGCGCAAAGCATAGCGCTTGCTTCGGCCACGTGCCGCACGTGCGGGTCGCGGCGCCCATGCGGATCGCGCGCGATATACCGCTTCCGCACTGCATCCCACGCAAAACGGCCCGCCGCATCGCTGCGACGGGCCGTTTGCACTCTCACGTTCGGTTCGCCCCTATTCGGCTGCCGTCACCACCGCGCCGACGGCTTGCTTGGTGCCGGCTTTCGGGTCGTCGAAGACCGCGCGGTCGAACTCGCCTTCCGATTTGGCCACCACCGTGGTCACGATGGCGTCGCCGGTGATGTTCACGGCGGTGCGCAGCATGTCCAGAATGCGGTCGATGCCCATGATGATCGCGATACCCTCAAGGGGCAGGCCGACCGAATTGAACACCATCGAAAGGGTGATCAGCCCCACCGAGGGCACGCCGGCCGTGCCGATCGAGGCGAGCGTGGCGGTCAGGATGACCGTCGCGTAATCGGTGGGTCCCAACGGCACGCCGAACAGCTGCGCCGTGAACACCACAGCCACGCCCTGCATGATGGAGGTGCCGTCCATGTTGATCGTGGCGCCCAGGGGAATCGTGAACGAGGCCACCTTGCGGTGCACGCCGATGCGGTTCACCAGGGTTTCCACGTTCAGGGGAATCGTCGCGTTCGACGAGTCGGTGGAAAAGGCGAACAGCATCACGTTGGCGAACTTCTTGAAGAAGGCGATCGGGTTCATGCGCCCGAAGATCACGAAGATCAGCGTGTAGACCACGAAGCATTGGATCGCCAGCGCGACGACCACGCCCAGCATGTATTTAATCAGCGGGACGAACATCTCAACGCCCAGGTTGGAAAACGTGCGCGCGAGCAGGCAGAAGACGCCGATCGGCGACACGAGCATGACCACTTCGGTCATCTTCATCATCAGGCCGTTGAACTCTTCGAAGAAGCGGCGCACGTGTTCGACCTTGCGCCCCATCACGGCCATAAGGATGCCCACGAACAGCGAGAAGAAAATCACCGCGAGCATGTTGCCGTCGGACAGTGCCTTGAAGGGGTTGGTGGGGATGATGCCGAGCAGCGTGTCCATGACGCTCACGTCGGTCGTCTGCACGTTGGTCGACGACGCCTGCGAGGTAAGTGCGCTCGCGTCAACGCCCAACCCCGGGTTCACGATGTTTCCCACGGTGAGGGCGATGGCGACGGCGAGTGCGGTGGTCACGATATAGGTGCCGAGCGTCTTGCCGCCGATGCGGCCGAGCGATTTCACATCGCCCACCGAAGCGGCGCCGCAGGCGATCGAGCAGAAGACGAGGGGCACCACGAGCATCTGCATCAAGCGGATGAAGCCCTGTCCCACGAACTGGAAGATGCCGTTGACGATGATGTCGTCGCGCACGGGGCCGGCGGGCACCAGGTAGCGGAAGATCACGCCACAGGCGATGCCGAGCACGAGCGCAATCATGATCTGGCCGGTGAGTCCGACCTTGTGCTTCCTCTTGCCTTCGATGGTATCGACGGCGGAAAGCTGTTCGGGTTTGCTCGATTTCGCCATCCTAGGCACCCGCCTTCACCAGACCGAGGCCGCCCAGATACGCGCGGATGTCGTCTTGCCACGAAGGCGGCTCGGCAAGCCCCGAAAGGGCGATCATCATATCGTCGAGCACGACGTTTTCCGACGTCGTGGGGTCGGCCGGCGCATCGTGCACGAGGGCGGGATCGGCGCCCATGAGGCGATAGACCGCGCGGGCGAAGTCCGAACGGCTGCACGACCCCTTGTCGACTACGTGGAAGGTGCCGTACTCGCCTTCGCGGATGGCTTCGAGCAGGAAGCGCACCATCGTGTCGACCGAGGTGGGACAGGCAACCTGGTCGGCGCGCCGCACGGTTTCGGCGCCCGTCTTGGCGCAGTCGATGATCGAGCCCAGTTGGCCGCCGTCGGCATGGTAGACCCACGAGGAGCGTACGATCAGGTGGCGCGGGTTGAGCTCGCGGACGAAGGATTCGCCGGCCAGCTTCGACTTGCCGTAGAGGGTGTCGGGGTCGGGGCGGTCAAACTCGTCGAGGGGGCCGCTCTGATGACGGGCGAAGACGTCGTCGCTCGAGACCTGCACGAGCAGGGTGTCGATGGATTCCGTCGCGATGGCCAGGTTGCGCGCCCCCAGGGCGTTGGTCTTCATCGTTTCAAGACGGTTTTCAGCCGAAACGAAGTCGCGGCGGATGCCCGCGCAGTTGACCACCACGGAGGGCCGGTTGCGGCTGATAAAGGCCGTCACCTCGTCGAGGTCGCATACGTCGACCTCGCGCCCCGTCGCATAGATCGTATAACCGGCGTCGGCGAATCGCCGCGTGAGCGCACGGCCCAGATAGCCCAGCGCACCCGTGATCCAAATATCGTTCAAACGCGTTCCCATAGCGCCTCTCTTACTCATGTTCTTCTGCCAAGACATATCCATCGATACTAACGCATATAAACGGCTATTTTCCCACTCCCCCGTTTCCAACCGGTTTCCCTCCCGCATGTCCACGCCTCAGCGTGCGCCAACCCCCCGGGGCGTGGCACAGGCGCGCTCCCTTCTGCGAAAGCGCCGCCCCGATCTATCGTATACTTAGAACAAATGTACGAAAGGAGGGCCCGTGAGCCTGCAAGGAAGCCTGTTCGAAGAGGTGCCGCCCTCATCTCCCCTCGACGACGGCGAAAAAGTCGAGCCCGACATGAGCCAGCCGCTGGCCGCCCGCATTCGCCCCCGCACCCTCGACGAAGTGGTGGGACAGGCGCACCTCATCGGCCCCGACAAGCTGCTGCGCCGCATGATCGAAGGCGATCGCATCGCAAGCATGATCTTCTGGGGCCCGCCGGGCGTGGGGAAAACCACGCTCGCCCGCGTGATCGCCCGCCAGACGGCGTCGCGGTTCATCAACTTCTCGGCCGTGACGAGCGGAATCAAGGAGATCCGCGCGGTCATGGAAGAGGCGGAATCCTATCGGCGCAGGGGCACGCGCACGATCCTCTTCGTCGACGAGATCCACCGTTTCAACCGCGCCCAGCAGGACGCCTTCCTCCCCTATGTGGAACGCGGCAGCATCACGCTTATCGGCGCCACCACCGAAAACCCCTCCTTCGAAGTGAATGGCGCCCTCCTCTCGCGTTGCCGGGTCTTCGTGCTGCACGCGCTCGAGGTAGACGACCTGCGCCGCCTGCTCGAGCGGGCCCTGGCCGACGAGCGCGCCTTCCCCGACATGCGCATCGAAATGGCCCCCGGCACGCTCGACACCATCGCCGCCTTCGCCAACGGCGACGCCCGCGCCGCCCTCTCCACTCTCGAGATGGCCGTGGTCGACAGCCCCCAGGACGAAGGCGGCGTCGTCCACGTCGATGCGGACACCGTGGCCCAGTGCACGTCGAAAAAATCCCTGCTCTACGACAAGTCGGGGGACGAGCACTACAACCTCATTTCCGCCCTCCATAAATCGATGCGCAATTCCGACCCCGACGCCGCCGTCTATTGGCTCGCCCGCATGCTCGAAGGCGGCGAGGACCCCCTCTACATCGCCCGCCGCGTCACGCGGTTCGCTGCCGAAGACGTGGGCCTGGCCGACCCACACGCGCTCGACCTGGCCGTTGCGGCCTTCCAGGCCTGCCATTTCATCGGCATGCCCGAATGCTCGGTCCACCTCACCGAAGCGGTGGTCTACCTTTCGCTCGCCCCCAAATCGAACGCCCTCTACCGGGCTTACGAGAAGGCCAAGCGCGACGCTCAGACCTCGGTGGCCGAACCGGTGCCCCTGCAAATCAGGAACGCCCCCACCGCCCTCATGGACAACCTGGGCTACGGGCGCGACTACCGCTACGCCCACGATGCCGCCGAAAAGATCACGGCCATGCCCTGCCTGCCCGATTCCCTGCGCGACCGCACCTACTACGAGCCCACCGATGCAGGCGCAGAAACCCGCTTCGCCGCCAAGCTCGGCCAGATCAAAGAATGGCGCGCGGCCCACGCCGGCGAATGGGAGAGCACGGTGGGAAGCGATGCTGACGTGGGCGCGTCGAGCGTGAAGCCCAAGCGCAGCACGTAGCCTGCGGGGCGGATGCGTATAATCGGAAGGCAGCCGCTGCATTCCGCCCATCCGCCGGCCCATCCCCGCAGCGTTCCCGCAACCGAAAGGCACCCGCCTATGGATTTGAAAGACTTCTTCGCCGACCATCCCCGTGTCGCCGTCGCCTTTTCGGGCGGCGTCGATTCCTCGTATACGCTCGCGTGCGCGCTCACGTACGCCCAGGCCGCCCATGCCTACTTCGTGAAATCGGCCTTCCAACCCGCCTTCGAACTCGAAGACGCCCGCCGCGTCGCCAGCTTGCTAGACGCCCCGCTCACCGTACTCGACGTCGACGTGCTCGCCAACCCCCGCGTCACCGTCAACCCGGCCGACCGCTGCTACTTCTGCAAGCAAGCCGTCTTCGGCGCCATCGGCCAAGCCGCGCGCGCCGACGGGTTCGCAACGATCGTCGACGGCACCAACGCCACCGACGACGCTTCCGACCGCCCGGGCATGAGGGCCCTGACCGAAATGGGCGTGCTTTCGCCCCTGCGTCTCTGCGGCATCGGCAAGGCAGACGTCCGCCGCGGAGCGAAGGGCCTCGGCCTTCCCACCTGGGACAAACCTTCTTACGCCTGCCTGGCCACCCGCATCCCCACCGGACAGGAAATCACCGCCGAAAGCCTTGCCCGCACCGAGCGCGCCGAAGCCTTCCTCTTCGAGAGAGGCCTTTCAGACCTGCGCGTACGCACCGTGGGCGAAGCCGCCAAGATACAAGTGCCCGCCGCCCAGTTCCCCTTGGTCATGGCCCACCGTAGGGAAATCGTCGACGCCCTTTCCGCCGACTACTCCGACGTCTGGCTCGACTTGGAGGCCCGCGATGAACAGTGAGGCGCGACGCCTGCTCGAAGGCGTGCGAACAGGCGTCGTATCGGTCGATGACGCCCTTCTCAAGTTGAAGACGGCCCCCTTCGACGACCTGGGCTACGCCAAGGTCGACCTGCACCGCACAGCCCGTCAGGGTGCCGCCGAAGTGATTTTCGGCGAAGGAAAAACGGCTGCGCAGATCGAGGGAATCGTCGCCAGCATGCGCGCCGCTGGGCAGGGGCCGGTCATCATCACCCGGCTCGATGCCGAAAAAGCCGCCTCCCTCGGCGCCCGTTTCGACGTCGCCTACCACGAAACGGCCCGCCTGGCCACCGTGGGCGCCCTTCCCGCCCCCTCGGGCGCGGGCACGATCGTCGTCGCTACCGGCGGCACGAGCGACATTCCCGTCGCCGAAGAGGCGGCACTCACCGCCGAAGCCCTGGGCAACGCCGTCGAGCGTCTCTACGATGTGGGCGTCGCGGGCATTCACCGTACTCTCGCGCATATGGACGACCTCATGCAGGCGACCGTCATCGTCGCGGTCGCGGGTATGGAAGGCGCCCTCGCAAGCGTGATCGGCGGCCTTGCCGACTGCCCGGTCATCGCCGTCCCCACCAGCGTTGGCTACGGGGCGTCGTTCGGCGGCCTTTCGGCCCTGCTTTCTATGCTCAACTCCTGCGCGAGCGGCGTGTCGGTCGTCAACATCGACAATGGCTTCGGCGCAGGATACCTGGCCAGTATGATCAACCATGTGGAGGCTCGCTCATGACCACGCTCTACCTCGATTGCGGCATGGGAGCCGCCGGCGACATGACGAGCGCCGCCCTCTACGAACTGCTTGAAGAAGACGAGCGCGCCGACGCTCTGCGCGCGCTCAACGGCCTGGGAATCCCCCACGTGCGCTTTGACGCCGAACGCACCGCAAAATGCGGCATCGCGGGCACGCATTTCCGTGTCACCGTAGATGGCGTAGAAGAAGCTCCGGCGGACGGCGGACTCGACCCTGCCCGAACGCGGGCCCACGCCCACGGCGGCGCCTCCCACCATCACCACGCCCACCGCAGCCTTGCCGATATCGAGCGCGCGATTGCCGACCTGCCCCTGCCTCAAGCGGTCGCCTCCGACGCTTCCGCCGTGTTCGCCCGCATAGCCCAAGCCGAAAGCACCGTGCACGGTGCCCCCGTCGACCAGATCCACTTCCACGAAGTGGGCACCTTCGACGCCGTGGCCGACGTCGTCGCCGCCAGCTACCTCTTCCACCGCATCGGGGCCGACCGCATCGTGGCCTCCCCGGTGAACGTAGGAAGCGGCACGGTACGCTGCGCCCACGGGATTCTCCCCGTACCAGCACCGGCTACCGCGCTCCTTCTGCGCGGCATTCCCACCTATGCCGGCACGGTGGCAAGCGAGCTCTGCACCCCCACCGGAGCCGCCCTGCTCGCCCACTTCGCCTCGTCTTTCGGGCCGCAGCCCCCCATGACCGTCATGCGCATAGGCTACGGCATGGGCGCCAAGGAATTTGCCCAGGCCAACTGCGTGCGCGCGCTTTTGGGCGACGAGGTGCCCGATTTCGGCGCCGGCCCTGGCGGCACCGAAGAAATCGTCGAGCTCTCCTGCAACATCGACGACGACACGCCCGAGCACATCGCCTTCGCCCTCGAGCTCCTGCTCGAAGCCGGCGCGCGCGACGCCTTCACCGTCCCGCTCACGATGAAGAAGTCGCGTCCCGGCACGATGCTCTGTGCCCTCTGCCTCCCCGGCGACCGCGACCGGCTCGCCCGCCTCATGCTGCGGCACACCTCCACGCTCGGCGTGCGCTGGAAACCCTGTGGCCGCTACGCCCTCGCCCGCGAGGAAGGCACCGTGGACACCCCCTGGGGGCCCGTGCCGGTGAAGCGCTCGAGCGGTTTCGGGGTCACCCGCGTCAAAGTCGAGCACGACCGCGCCGCCGAAATAGCCCGCGCCCACGGCCTTACCCTCAACGACATCGAGGCCTTTCTCTAGCATCGCGCGATAACGAATCGGGGCCGCAGCGTGGAGCTGCGGCCCCGATTCGCGTTTCAACGCTTGTCGCCTATCAAAGCGGCGCCTCATCCTTCGCGTTTGGCCTGACACTCCTTGCAGACCCCGTAGAACACGGTGCGTTGCGGGTCCACGGCAAACCCGTGTTCCTGAGACAGATGCTCGGCGATATCGCCCAAATAGTCGCATTCCACGTGATAGAGCTTTCCGCACACCGTGCACACGCAGTGGAAGCAATGCTCGCGCGCACAGGGGTCGCCAGCCGTGTACTCGTAGCAGGCTGCTTCGCCCGGACCCAGGTTGTAGCGGCGCGCCATGCCCTCGTCGACCATGCGCTCGAGCTGACGGTACACGGTGGCGGCGCCGATCGAGGATCCCCTGCGAACGAGTTCTTCATGCACCTGCTTGGCCGTCATATGCGCGCCGTCAGCGCCTTCGAGCACCGCGACGACCGCACTGCGCTGGCGCGTTTTGTATCCCGAACCCGCCTTCATCGGCCCTCTTTCCGCTCGGATTCCCGTTTCCTCTATCACGCTACCCGAATTTCGCGCAATCTGTGAACGATTCAGGCATTTTGATAATTTATCTCAAATTCGAATTTGATACTGCCTATCATATTCAACCGTTATACACCGTACGTATCGTTTGCTCTATCCATACAGGAGAACCATGGGTCTTATCATCACATTCCTGCTCGGCCTGTTCGTGCTCGCCGGTGCCGCCATCGCGAGTTTTGCCAAGAACGAAACCCAGGTCCGTGAGGCGTCCTTCGCCGTCGCAGCAGGCGCCATCGCCGTGCTGCTCTTCGGCGATCTGCTCCCCGAGGCAGCTGAAGGCGCCGAAACGATCGGGCTCCCCGCGAGCATCTTTGCCGCCGCCATAGGCTTCATCGCGCTCGTCGTGCTCGACCGCTTCCTTCCCGACGCCCCGCCCGAAACCCTTGAAGGACATGCCCATGGCAGCGCCCTGCACGTGAGCGTGTCGACCACCATCGCCCTTTCCATCCACAACATCATCGAAGGCATGTCGGTCTGCGGCGTCGCGAGCGAGTCGCTCGCGACCGCCGCCCTGCTCGCTTTCGGCGTGGGCATCCACAACATTCCCATGGGCATGATCGTCGCCTCCGGTGTCCGTCATGAGCCCGCTTCCCGCCGCGCGCTCGTCCTTGGCGCCGCCGCCCTTTCGACGTTCGTAGGCGGCATCATCATGACGAGCCTCGGCTCCGGCATCGACGAAGGCCTCGTCGCCTTCATGCTCTCCCTCACCATCGGCCTGCTCGCCTACATTCTTGTGCTTGAGCTCATCCCCCATCTGCTGCATGTCGCTCATAAGCGCACCGCCCTCGCAGGTTTCCTCTTCGGCGCCGTCATCGTTGCCTTGGGCATCATGGTTTCCGAACTCGCGTAGCACTATAAAGTTTCAGGCCCCACGTACCGTCATCAGCTGCCCCACGTACCGTCACGTGGGGCAGCTATTAGTTTCCAAACATTCATGCCCGCTCATCTGTGCCGTTGTCCGGTTTGGCCTTCAACCGAGGATGCCTTCCTCGTGCTTCTAGATTCGAAGAGACTTCGCTACCATGAGCCTATCGATAGTCAGAGGCCCTTGCTCACCTTCGAGCGAGCGTAAAGAGTTGAAACGAGTCCCAATGGCACGCTACGCTTTCCAACACGGAATCATCATCGACGGCACCCGGGCCATGGAGCCGCTTGAAGGAAAAGCGGTCCTTGTCAATGATGACCGCATTGAAGCGATCATCGACCCCTCGGATATTCCCTCGTCCTGCACCTGCATCGATCTGAAAGGAAAATATCTGCTGCCGGGCCTCATCAACATGCACGTGTACCTTGCCGGCAACGGGGGCAATGGCAGCCCCCAAAAGCAACGCGACAACGCGAAGCTCGTACGGCTGCTCTTCTCAAACCCCTTAAGCGCCGCCGCAGCGCATGCCCTTGTGGCTTCTTACGCGAAAACGCAGCTCATGTCTGGGGTCACCACCATCCGCACCGTAGGCGGGCTCAAGGACCTCGATACGCGGGTTCGCGATGAGATTGCAATCGGGAAGCAGGTCGGGCCGCGTATTCTTGCCGCAAACATGGCCGTGAGCGTTCCCGGTGGCCATATGGCAGGTTCAGTTGCCACCGAGTCACGCTCCATCGAAGAGGCCGTCGAAGCAGCGTCTGCGGCCATCAACGAGCGTGTCGACTTGGTTAAGGTCATGATTACCGGAGGCGTACTCGACGCCAAAGAAAAGGGCACCCCAGGCGAGATGAAAATGTGGCCCGAAATGGTACGCGCTATTTGCAAGAAGGCTCATGCTTACGGCCTGCCCGTCGCCGCTCATGTAGAATCAACCAAAGGCGTGCGCGTGGCACTGCAAAACGGCGTCGACTCCGTCGAGCATGGCGCTCAACCCACTGAAGAGATTATTGACCTGTTTAAAAGCACGGGAAGCTCTCTCACCTGCACGTTGAGCCCCACGCTCCCCTATGCCCTCTTCGACCGTACGGTTTCGGGAGCATCTGAAATAGAGCAGTACAACGGACAGATCGTATTCGAAGGCATCAGGGATATGGCGCAGGCGGCGCTCGATAACGGCATTCCCCTGGCCTTGGGAAACGATGTCGGCTGCCCCTGGATCACCCAATACGATTTCTGGCGCGAGCTCGTATACCTCACGAAATTCACGACTGCCACGCCACAGGACGCCCTTTACGCGGCAACCCTCGGGGGAGCCACCTGTGCGGGTATTGACCAAGAAGCAGGCTCTGTGGAAGCAGGCAAGTGTGCAGATTTGATTGTCGTAAACGACAACCCCCTGGAGAACCTTACAACCCTGAGAAACGTTGAGATGGTGATGACGCGAGGCAGGCTGATCGAGCATCCTACCGTAAAAAGAACTCCGGCGATTGACGCACAGCTCGACCGCTTCCTCTAAGGATCGGTCGTACCACGACCTCTCTATACGAAAAGGGGGCCGCCCCCTCGGGCGGCCCCCGCACAAAGAAAAAGCGCCCTCCGCGAGCGCGACGCCCTATCCTCCCACGGGCTTCCCCCGCAGTACTTTCGGCGATGCGGGGCTTAACTGCCGGGTTCGGAATGGGTCCGGGTGATCCCCCGCTCCATGGTCGCGCTCGCGGGGGGCGCTCCCCCGCGAGGTCCTGGTTAGGATCTCTCTAGGTTTTCCAAGGCGGCTCCGGGCCGACCCTGGGGGTTGCATGGCGCTCACGGAAACCTCACGGACCGTCAGATACGGGTGCGAATTGAGATGAAGAGCTCGACCGATTAGTACCGCTCGCCTGAGCGCCTCGCGGCGCTTGCAGCTGCGGCCGATCAAGCTCGGTGGCTACGAGGGGGATTACCGGAAAGAGAACTCATCTTGGAGACGGCTTCGCGCTTAGATGCCTTCAGCGCTTATCCGTTCCGGACGTAGCTACGCGGCAGTGCCGTTGGCCGACAACCGCTGCACCAGAGGTCCGTCCACCCCGGTCCTCTCGTACTAGGGGCAGATCTCCTCAGTTCTCTTGCGCCCGCGGAGGATAGGGACCGAACTGTCTCACGACGTTCTGAACCCAGCTCGCGTACCGCTTTGAATGGCGAACAGCCATACCCTTGGGACCGACTTCAGCCCCAGGATGCGATGAGCCGACATCGAGGTGCCAAACCTTGCCGTCGATGTGGACTCTTGGGCAAGATCAGCCTGTTATCCCCGGAGTACCTTTTATCCGTTGAGCGACGGCCGTTCCACGTCGGGCCGCCGGATCACTAGAACCTGGTTTCCCACCTGCTCGGCTCGTCGGCCTCGCAGTCAAGCCCGCTTGTACTCTTGTGCTCTGCGGACGGTTGCCGACCGTCCTGAGCGGACCTTGCGCACGCCTCCGTTACTCTTTGGGAGGCGACCGCCCCAGTCAAACTACCCGCCTGGCACGGTCCGCGCGCCGGATCGCGGCCGCGCGTTAGATCGCCGGAACGGTGAGGGTGGTATTCCAAGGGCGGCTCCGCCCGGGCTGGCGCCCGGGGTTCATAGCCTCCCACCTATCCTCTACGCACCGAGCCAACGATCAATGCCAAGCTGTAGTAAAGGTTCACGGGGTCTTTCCGTCCTTCCGCGGGAAGTTCGCATCTTCACGAACAATGCAATTTCACCGGGTCCATGGTTGAGACAGCGCCCAAGTCGTTACGCCATTCGTGCAGGTCGGAACTTACCCGACAAGGAATTTCGCTACCTTAGGACCGTTATAGTTACGGCCGCCGTTTACCGGGGCTTGGCTTCGGCGCCTCGCTTTCGCTAACGCTTCCGCGTAACCTTCCGGCACCGGGCAGGCGTCAGACCCTAGACGTCGCCTTGCGGCTTTGCAGAGTCCTGTGTTTTTGCTAAACAGTCGCTTGGGCCGTTTCGCTGCGGCCCGCCCGGGCTCCGGGGGCTAGCTCCCTCACCTGGGCGGGCACCCCTTCTCCCGAAGTTACGGGGTCGGTATGCCGAGTTCCTTAACCATGGTTCTCCCGATCGCCTCGGTATGCTCTACCCGCCTACCTGTGTCGGTTTTGGTACGGGCGCCGCGGGCCTCCCTAGAGGTTTTTCCAGGGGGCATGGGCTCGCCGGCTTCGGATCAGATCCTTCGTCTCGCGTCTCGGGCTCATCGGTCGGCTGGTTTCCATGCCGACCGCCCTACGCGCTTTCACGGGGACGTCCAGAACCCCGCCCGGCTACCCTTCCCCGTCACCCCGTCGGTGGTGACGGCCCGCGGCGGTACAGGAATGTCCGCCTGTTGTGCATCGCCTACGCGTGTCCGCCTCGGCTTAGCTCCCGACTGACCCTGGGGCGATTAGCGTTGCCCAGGAACCCTTAGGCTTACGGCGGAGGGGTTTCCCGCCCCTCTCTCGTTACTCATGCCAGCATTCTCACTTCCCGGATGTCCACGCGGGGTCGCCCCTCGCGCTTCGCCCCTCCGGGAAAGCTCCCCTACCACAGGATCTCTCGATCCGTCCGCCGCTTCGGCGCCGTGCTTAGCCCCGTGAATTGTCGGCGCATGTCCACTCGACCAGTGAGCTGTTACGCACTCTTTAAATGCATGGCTGCTTCTAAGCCAACATCCTGGTTGTCTAGGCAAACGCACATCCTTTGCCACTCGGCACGGACTTGGGGGCCTTAGCGGGCGGTCTGGGCTGTTTCCCTCTCGAGCACACAGCTTAGCCCACATGCTCTGACTCGCGGCCAATGGGATGCCGGCATTCGGAGTTTGGTTTTCCTCGGCAGGCGGTGAGGCCCCCTCGGAAGTCCAGTGCTCTACCTCCGGCATCGTACGGCCGCGGCTAGCCCTAAAGCTATTTCGGGGAGAACGAGATATCTCCGGGTTTGATTGGCCTTTCACCCCTATCCACGGGTCGTCCCCTCCGTTTTCAACCGAAGTGGGTTCGGGCCTCCACGGGGTCTTACCCCCGCTTCACCCTGCCCATGGATAGCTCACCCGGCTTCGCGTCTACGGCGCGCTACTCACCGCCATCTTAAAGGCTCGCTTTCACTGCGGCTCGCTTCGAAGCTTAACCTCGCAGCGCACCGTAACTCGCTGGCTCATTCTACAAAAGGCACGCCGTCACAGAGGAATCCTCTGCTCCGACTGCTTGCGGGCGCACGGTTTCAGGTACTGTGTCACTCCCCTCTCGGGGTGCTTTTCACCTTTCCCTCACGGTACTGGTCCTCTATCGGTCATAGGAGAGTATTCAGCCTTGGAGGGCGGTCCCCCCTGCTTCCAACCGGGTTTCACGTGCCCGGCTGTACTCGGGATGCGCGTCCGCCGGGGGACTGGGGTCCGCGTACGGGGCTCTCGCCCGCTCCGGCCGGCCTTTCCATGCCGTTCCGCTTCCCAGTCCCTTTGTAACCGGCGCCGGCCCCTGCAGGGACCGGATGCGCGCTCCCACGACCCCCATGCAGCAACGCCTGCAGGCTGTGCGCATGCATGGGTTTAGGCTAAACGCGCTTTCGCTCGCCGCTACTCGCGCGATCTCGGTTGATTTCCTTTCCTCGGGGTACTTAGATGTTTCAGTTCCCCCGGTTCGCCCCTTCCCGCCTATGCGTTCGGCGGGAGGTGCCAGAGCTCCGCTCTGGCGGGTTGCCCCGTTCGGAGACCTGCGGGTCGAGGGATGTTTGCTCCTCACCGCAGATTATCGCAGCTTGCCGCGTCCTTCGAAGCCTTCCTATGCCAAGGCATCCACCGTGCGCCCTACGTATCTTCATTTCCCTTCGCGTCCCCTCCCGCGCTTCTGCGCGGGAGGCGTCAGTTCGAAATAAAAGTATTTCGGGTATCCATATCTTAGTTATTGCGATCGTGTAATGCGAACCACCTGCGGGATTCCCGGAAGATCGAATTAGTTTGAAAAACGAATCTGAGGGATTCTCGCTGATGATTCTTTCAGTTTCTATGAAACGCTATGCAACTCTCAAGGTGCCCGGAGGGGGAGGTTTCCCCGACCGTCCGAGGGAGGGCCCTCGGGACCGGATGCCGCGAGACGAGAGATAGGGGCTTCAAGCTTTCGTACACTTTTTCCCCTGTGAGGCGAACCCATTCGCCTTCCGGGGCGCGGGAGCTCTCGCTCGACCGCGCTTCGGGCTGGCGCCCGATTTCTCCCTAGAAAGGAGGTGATCCAGCCGCACCTTCCGGTACGGCTACCTTGTTACGACTTCACCCCCCTTACCCTCCACACCTTCGGCGCCTCCGCCCCTTGCGGGTTCGGCCGGCGACTTCGGGTGCAGACGACTCGGGTGGTGTGACGGGCGGTGTGTACAAGGCCCGGGAACGTATTCACCGCGGCGTGCTGATCCGCGATTACTAGCAACTCCGACTTCACGGGGGCGGGTTGCAGCCCCCGATCCGAACTGGGACCGGCTTTGGGGGATCCGCTCCGGATCGCTCCTTCGCATCCCGCTGTGCCGGCCAGTGTAGCACGTGTGCAGCCCAGGGCATAAGGGGCATGATGACTTGACGTCGTCCCCACCTTCCTCCGGCTTGACGCCGGCAGTCCCCCATGAGTCCCCAACTCAATGCTGGCAACATGGGGCAGGGGTTGCGCTCGTTGCGGGACTTAACCCAACATCTCACGACACGAGCTGACGACAGCCATGCACCACCTGTCCGGGCTCCTCTCGGCCACGGCGTCTCCGCCGCTTCACCCGGATGTCGAGCCCTGGTAAGGTTCTTCGCGTTGCTTCGAATTAAGCCACATGCTCCGCTGCTTGTGCGGGCCCCCGTCAATTCCTTTGAGTTTTAGCCTTGCGGCCGTACTCCCCAGGCGGGGCACTTAATGCGTTAGCTGCGGCACGGGGGAAGGGCTCCCCCACACCTAGTGCCCATCGTTTACGGCTAGGACTACCAGGGTATCTAATCCTGTTCGCTCCCCTAGCTTTCGCACCTCCGCGTCAGTGTCGGCCCAGAAGACTGCCTTCGCCATCGGTGTTCTTCCCGATATCTGCGCATTTCACCGCTACACCGGGAATTCCGTCTTCCTCTACCGAACTCGAGCCCGCCGGTTCGGGGTCGGGCCGGAGGTTGAGCCCCCGGGTTTGAGACCCCGCTTGGCGAGCCGCCTACGCGCGCTTTACGCCCAATGAATCCGGATAACGCTCGCTCCCTACGTATTACCGCGGCTGCTGGCACGTAGTTAGCCGGAGCTTCTTCTGCAGGTACCGTCATGGTTCTTCCCTGCTGAAAGCGGTTTACGACCCGAAGGCCTCCGTCCCGCACGCGGCGTTGCTGCGTCAGGGTTGCCCCCATTGCGCAAAATTCCCCACTGCTGCCTCCCGTAGGAGTCTGGGCCGTATCTCAGTCCCAATGTGGCCGATCGGTCTCTCAACCCGGCTACCCATCGCGGGCTAGGTGGGCCGTTGCCCCGCCTACTACCTAATGGGACGCGACCCCATCCCCTGCCGCTGAATCGTTTTCCCCGCGGGGCCATGCGGTCCCGCGGGAGTACCCGGTGTTAATCCCGCTTTCGCGGGGCTATCCCGGAGCAGGGGGCAGGTTGGTCACGTGTTACTCACCCGTTCGCCACTCTATGACCGCCCGAAGGCGGGTTAATCGTTCGACTTGCATGTGTTAGGCACGCCGCCAGCGTTCATCCTGAGCCAGGATCAAACTCTCCGTTTAAAGCGCGGCCCCCGAGGGGGCCGACAGTCTCTCTTCCAACGGATCTGTGAGATCTCTGTTTCGTTTTCCGTCTTCCCGCGGCCTCGTTGGAGGCTGCCGCGGAACGACGGGGTTCGTCTAGCTTGAATTCTCTCGTTCGCAGTATCCGGTTCTCAAGGTCCTCCCGCGCCCCCG
>LN908983.1:54920-127777 GCA_001486445.1 Hugonella massiliensis | reverse complement strand
GCCCCAGCTCAAGGCGGCAGGAAGCCTCCCCAACGTCTTCGTGGGCGGCGACTGCCAGCTCGGGCCCAAAACCGTGATCCTCGCGGTGGGGGCCGGCAAGGTCGCGGCGCGCAACATCGACGAGTTCCTGGGCTTTCATCATGAGCTTGATTGCGGAGTGAGCGCTCCGGCGCCTCATCCCAACAAGCGTACGCCCTGCGGCCGTGTGGAAGTGCACGAACGCCTTCCGCACGAACGTCGTTGCGATTTCGAAGGCGTCGAAGTCGAGATGTCGGTCGAGGAAGCCCAACAAGAAGCGAGCAGATGCCTGCGCTGCGACCATTACGGGTGCGGTGCAATGGAAGGGGGTCGCGTCCAATATGTCTAGCGAACGTTCTGAAGTTACGGTTACGGTCGACGGAGCCGCCGTTACCGTGCCCGCTTCGTCTACCGTCCTGCGCGCAGCGAAAGCTGCCGGCTCCCCGGTGCCCACTCTGTGCTGGATGCGGCGCGTCAACGATATCGGCTCCTGCCGCATGTGCGTGGTCGAAGTCGAGGGTGAAGAGGGCCTCGTGCCCGCCTGCAACACCCCGGTTTGGGAGGGCATGCAGGTGCGCACGCGCACGCCGCGCGTCGTGTCGGCCCGTCGCCGCAACATGAAGACCATCCTGTCCGGCCATCGCAGCGAGTGCACCACCTGCGAGCGCACGGGCACCTGCGCCCTGCAGAAGCTCGCGCACGACCTCAACGTGGGTGAGCTCGACGCCGAGCCCGTCTACGCCTTCGAGCCGTGGGATCCCGCGTTTCCCCTGCAGCGCGACGCCACCAAGTGCATCCGCTGCATGCGCTGCGTGTCCGAATGCGCCAAGGTCCAGTACTGCTCGGTATGGGAAGCGGCGGGGCCGGCCGAACATCGCAGCGTCGGCGTCGCCGGCGGTGCGCCCATCGCGCAGGCGGGCTGCACGCTGTGCGGCCAATGCATCACACATTGTCCTACGGGCGCCCTCACGGCGCGCCGCGACATCGACCGGGTCGTCGACGCCCTCGCCGACCCCGACGTCCTCGTGGTGGCGCAGGTGGCGCCCGCCATCCGTGCGTCTTGGGGAGAAGGTGCGGGCCTTTCCCGCGAAGAGGCCACGCAGGGCCGCATGGTCGCCGCGCTGCGCCGGATAGGGTTCGATCTGGTCTACGACGTCGATTTCGGCGCCGACCTCACGATCATGGAAGAGGCGAGCGAGTTCATCGAATGGTATCGCTCCGGCAAGCCGCGCCCCCTGTTCACGAGCTGCTGCCCGGGCTGGGTGCGCTTCGCCAAACTGCATTATCCCGATTTCGTGCCGCAGCTTTCCACGAGCAAATCGCCTCATCAAATGCAGGGCGCTGTGACAAAGCACGTTCTTGCCGACCGCGCCGCTGCCGAAGGCAAGCGCGTGTTCCTCGTGAGCGTCATGCCCTGCGTTGCCAAGAAGTACGAAGCCGACGTGCCCCAGCTGTCCACCGATGCTGGGCGCGACGTCGATGCCGTGCTCTCGACCCGCGAGTTCGACCGGATGATTGCCCTGTTCGGCGTGAATTGCGCCGACCTGCCCGAAGAGGACTTCGACAACCCGTTGGGGACGAGTACGGGCGCTGGCACCATCTTCGGTCGCACGGGCGGCGTGATGGAGGCCGCCTTGCGCACGGCGGGCTACTTCCTCACGGGCGAAAACCCCGCCATTGCCGTATGCGACACCACGGCGGCCACGCCCGAACGCCCCTGGGTCGAAAAACAACTCGACCTTGCCGGTCTGCATCTGAAGGTCGCGGTGGCGAGCGGACTTTCCAACACAGCCAAGCTGCTCGATGCCCTGCGTGCGGGCACGGTCGAATGCGATTTCGTCGAGATCATGGCCTGTCCCGGCGGCTGCGTGGGCGGCGGCGGCCAGCCCATTTCCTTCAATCGTGAGCTACATGCCGAAAGGGCAGCGGTGCTCAATGCTCTCGACGGGGCCGATGTGCTGCGCTATTCGCACGAGAACCCCGACATACAAAAGCTCTACCGTGAGCGCTTGGGCGAACCGCTTTCCGAAACCGCCGAGGCTTGGTTGCATACCGATCAGGCCGCTTGGGATATCTAACGTGCGCGGCGCCCGCCGGTTGCGGGCGCCGTCTTGTAAGGAGAATCGAAGAATGAACACACGAGCGAAAACAAAGGTCGCACGGCCGTTCGCGCTGGCGGTGCTGTTCCTTGCGATGGCCTGCCTCTGCGTCGGCTGTGCGCAGGCGGGCCAGAAAGCCGAAAGCGCGTCTGCGGAACCCGCGCAGGTCATGGCCATCAACGGCCCCACGGGCATCGGCATGGCCAACCTTGCCGACGATTCGGCGTACAACGTTCAGTTCGTGAGCCAACCCGACCAGGTGGTGAGCGCGGTGAGCAGCGGGTCGGTCGACATCGCCGCCGTGCCCACCAACCTGGCGAGCACGCTCTACAACAAGACCCAGGGCGGGGTGAAGATCGTCGCGGTCGACGCCCTTGGCTCGCTCTATCTGGTCGACAACGGCCAGCCGGTCGCGAATCTGGCCGACTTGAAGGGCAAGACCGTCTACGCCACCGGGGAAGGGGCCAACCCCCAATACGTGCTCGAATACCTGCTCGAACAGGCGGGGCTGGTCCCCGGGCAAGACGTCACGGTGACCTACGTGGCCGACAACGCCCAGCTTGCGGCCATGGTGGCCAACGGCGAAGCGCCGATTGCGATGCTGCCCGAGCCTTTCGTTTCGGTGGCGCAAGCGAAGAATGCCGGCGTGCAGGTTGCCTTGAGCGTCGGCGACCTGTGGAAGCAAGCCACGGGCACCGATCTGGCTCTGGGGTGCGTGGTCGCGCGCACCGACTACATCGACGAGCATCCCGCGGCGATCGGCGCCTTCCTCTCCGACCTCGACGCGTCGATCGCCCAAGCCAACGGCGACGTGGCCGCAACGGCGCAGCTGTGCGCCGACAAGGGGATCCTGCCGAACGCCCAGGCGGCTCAGGCGGCCATTCCGCGCTGCGGCCTGGTGTGCCTTACGGGCGACGACATGAAGGCGCCGGTGAACGGGTTCCTGGGCGTGCTCGCCCAGAGCAACCCCACCTCCGTAGGCGGCGCCGTCCCCGGCGACGGCCTCTACTACAAGGGGTAGCCGTGGCGGCGAGCCCTGCGAGAGGGCGGCGCGCGGTCGACGTCGCCCTGTTCCTGCTCGTCTTCTTCGGCGGTTGGCAGGTTACCGCCCTTGTTGTGGGAGCGAGCTACGTGGTTCCCGGCCCCTTCGAGGTGGCCGTCCGCGCCGTGCAGCTGGTGGCCGCCGTCGACTTCTGGCGGTCGATCGCCTCCTCGCTCGCGCGCATCTTCGCCGGTTTCGCCATCGGCATGGCGGCGGGCGCCGCGCTGGCGGTGGCCATGCACGTCGCGCCGCCCCTGCGCGCGGTCCTCTCGCCTTTCGTGAAGGTGCTGCGCACGACCCCGCTGGTCTGCTTCGTGCTCGTGCTTCTCCTGTGGGTGGGCAATGCGGTCATCCCCACGCTCGTTGTGGCCCTCATGGTCCTTCCCGTGTCCTGGACCCATGCGATCGAGGGCTTCGACGCGGCCGCGGCCGCCTACGCCGATCTGGTGCGCGTCTTCCGCATCCCGCGTCTCAGGGCGCTTCGGTCGATCTACCTGCCCTCGCTTTCCGGCGAGCTGCTCGCGGCCGCCGAGGTGGGCCTGGGTTTGGCGTGGAAATCGGGCGTCACCGCCGAGGTGCTCGCCCTACCGCCCTTCGCCATAGGCACCGGGGTCTATCGGGCGAAGCTCGCTTTGGAAGCCCCCGACCTCTTCGTCTGGACCGGGGCGATCGTCCTTTTGAGCCTGGCGCTCGAAGCGGCGTTGCGTGCGTGCGCGACCCGCTGGCGGACCGCGCGGGCGGCCGGGGGAGAGGGGGAGCCCGATGAAGCTCGACCGCGTCGATAAGAGCTACGGGGGCAGGGTCGTTTTCAGCGGTTTCACGCTCGAGGTGCCCAGCCGGGGCGTCACCGCGCTCATGGGACCTTCCGGGTGCGGCAAGACCACGGCCCTGCGCCTGCTCGCCGGGCTCGAAGAGCCCGATGTCGGCAGCGTGGAGGACGTGCCCGAGCGCCTCTCGATGGTCTTCGAAGACGATGCGCTCCTTCCCTGGGCGACGGCGCTGGCCAACGTCGAGCTCGTGGGCGCCGGCCGCGATACGTCTCTGCGCCTCCTTTCCGAGCTGGGGCTTGCGGGAAGGGAACGCGTGCACGCCTCCTGCCTATCGGGAGGCGAACGCCGTCGTGTGGCCGTCGCCCGCGCCTTGGCCTATCCCGCCGACGCCTTCCTGCTCGACGAGCCCACCCAGCGTCTTGACGATGCTGCCGCCCATGCCGTTCTCGCGGCGGTGCGGGCTCGCGCCGGCCGGGCGCCCGTCCTGCTCGTCACCCACGATGCGGCGGTGGCGGGCGCCTGCGACCGCATCGTGCGGATGCCGCGTCCGCGCTCTCGTCCGTGAGCGCTCCTGAGTCCCGGGGCGCAGGAGCCGAGCTGCGCATCCCGCCTTCCACCGATGCGGGCGGGCATTGCAAGCCCGCCTTCCGCCCGATGAGCGGGCGCAGCCGGCGGCTTCTTCTCTTTCGCTGGAGATTGGCCGGCGCCCCTCGCGTTCCCGCGCCTATGGGTCATACTTGCCCGCATGCGCTTTTTCCCGACGCGCAGGCGCGCCGGGTCGCTTCCCGCAACCACTGAAGGACTGATTAGCAGCGATGAGCAACGAAATGGACATCACCGGTTCGCACATGGACCTCGACAAGATCGAGGCCGGCGTGCGAATGATTCTCGAAGGTGTGGGCGAAGACCCCGACCGCGAGGGCCTGAAGAAGACCCCCGAACGTGTGGCCAAGATGTACGCCGAATGCTTCGCCGGCCTCTACGCCGACCCCGCCGAATACTTCGAGACCACCTTCGACGAGCACCACGAGGAAATGGTCCTCGTGCGCGACATCCCCTTCTACTCGATGTGCGAGCATCACCTGGCGCCTTTCTTCGGTAGGGCCCACGTGGCCTACATCCCCGCGGCCGACGGCCATATCTGCGGCATCTCGAAGCTGGCCCGCCTCGTCGACTGCTTCGCCCGTCGCCCGCAGGTGCAGGAGCGCCTCACCGGCCAGGTGGCCGATACCCTGATGGACCAGCTCAAGCCGCAGGGTGCGATCGTCGTGCTCGAGGCCGAGCACCTCTGCATGAGCATGCGCGGCGTGAAGAAACCGGGCAGCAAGACCACCACGAGCGCGGTGCGCGGCACCTTCCGCAACAACTCGGTCACGCGCCAGGAGGCCCTCTCCCTGATTCTGGGCCGTTAGCGGCCCGGGCGCGGTACAATAGCACGCAATCGAGAAAGGACGATTATGCGCTGTGTGATTTCCGTTCTAGGCAAAGACCAGTCCGGCATCGTCGCGGGCGTGTCCGCGGTGCTCGCCGAATGCCACGCGAACATCGACGACATCTCCCAGACGATTCTCGACGGGATTTTCAGCATGACCATGATGGTTACGCTCGATACCGACACGGCGAGTTTCAACGAAGTGCAGGAAAAACTCGACGCCGAAGCCAAGCGCCTGGGCGTGCAGATCGTCCTGCAGCGCCAAGACGTCTTCGACTACATGTACAAGATTTAACGGCTGCATCAGGCAGAGCGTGCGAGACGGCGTCCTTTGGGGCGCCGTTTTGCGCATGCGGGAAATCTGAAGCGCGCGTGGGTTGCAGCCTGTGCGCGGCGGGCCCTAGGAGCGCGGGAAGGACGGCAGGGTCTTCAGAAGCGCCCAGGCCCTTTGCTTGCCGGCAGGCGTGTGCATGAGCTCGTTGAGGTCGTCGAAGGCACGTACCTCGCGGCCGTTCAGGCGGGTGGGCTCGTTGGGCTCTACGAGCTTCTGGGCCGCTTCGGCGAACAGGAGGGTCGAGCCGGCGTCGGCTGCGACGACGCACAGGGGGTCCATGCTCTCCACGATGTCGATGAGCTGGGGAGCGGTGAGACGGGTGCCGGTGGCGTCGATCGTCACGAAGGTGACCCCGTCGGCTCCGTACCCCAGGGCCTGGGCCGATTTGACGATCGCGGTACGGGCCTCTTCGGAGGTGGAAGCGGTGCAGACCGCGACGAAGAGGCCTTCCCGGCTGCCGGAAAGGTTGACTGCGAACTCGTCCCACACACGGGAGCGGTCGTGAGCGTAGATGTTGCGTGCGTCGTTCATGACCGCCATTGTACCAGCGATGAGGGGCGTGCGCGGGGCTTCTGCAAAGCGCTCGGCGAGGCGCGCTTCAGGGGAGGCGGTGAAGAGACCCTGGCCTTTTCCCTGTTCAGAGCGGTGTCTAGGCATGATGCGCGGGCGAGGCGCGACGGGGGCTTTTATGATGCGGGCATGAACATATCGTGTAAGCCGATGCGGCGTTTTGCCCCTATGGGAAAATACGACCCATTGACAAGAACTTTACACGCACGAGGAAGGTTCTCATGAAATCATTCAACATTGCGCGAACGGTCTGCACCGTGGCCCTTTCGGCCGCGTGCCTAGCCGGTCTTGCGGCTTGTTCGTCGAACGGGTCCCAGTCCAACGACGCGGTGGCGGCCACCGTCAACGGCACCCAGATTTCCGAACAGACCGTCACCGACTACATCCAGAACTTCCGTTCGTCCCAGAACCTCACCGACGACGATTCCTGGGGCAAGTGGCTGGCCCAGTACAGCCTCACTCCGTCGACGGTGCGCGATGAGGTCATCAGCTACTACGAGGACATCGAACTCACCAAGCAGGCCGCCCAAGACAACGGCGTGTCGGTAAGCGACGACGACGTCGACGCCCAGGTCCAGCAGATGAAGTCCAACTACAGCGACGACGACGCTTGGAACAACGCCCTGCAGCAGGCCGGCACCACCGAAGACCAGTACCGCGAAAGCGTACGCCAGGCTATGCTCGAAAGCGCCTTGAAGGACAAGGTCGCTTCCGACAACGCCGACCCCTCCGACGACGACCTGCTCACCTACGCCCAGCAGTACGCCTCCGCTTTCACCGGGGCGAAGAAGTCCTCGCACATCCTCTTCAGCAGCGACGACGAAGCCACGGCCCAGCAGGTGCTCGACAAGATCAACTCCGGTGAACTGTCCTTCGAAGACGCCGTGCAGCAGTACTCCACCGACGACGCTTCAAAGGCCGATGGCGGCAACGTGGGGTGGGACCTGCTCAACCAGTTCGTCTCCGCGTACACCGATGCGCTCAACAACCTTTCGGAAGGCCAGGTCAGCGGCCTGGTGAAGAGCGACTACGGCATCCATATCATCAAGTGCACCCAGGTCTACACGGCTCCCGACCAAGTCACGAGCCTCGACCAGATCCCGCCTGAGCTGGTCGATTACCTGCGCTCGATGGTGAAGAGCTCCAACGAGGCGAGCGCCTACCAGACTTGGTTCCAGGACTACAAGAACCAGGCCGACGTTCAGAAGAACGATATGCCGAGCGGTCTGCCCTACGACATCGACATGACGCCTTACCAGTCTGACAGCAGTTCTTCGAGCGACGATGCGAGCTCCGACGCAACCAGCTCGTCCGATGCTTCGAGCGATGGTTCCGCGGACGCGAGCTCTTCGAGCTCCGACTCTTCGAGCAGCTCCTCGTCGAGCGCGACCGATGCGTCGAGCTCGTCTGCCGATCAGGGAGCCCCGTCCGAGGGCAGCTCTTCGGCGAGCCTCAACAGCTCGGCCAACTAAGGGCTACATGCGATGCGGGGCGCTTCGGCGCCCCGCATTTTTTCTGCCTGCACCGTCGAGGAATTGTGGATTTTCCCACAGTGCGCAAACCTCTTTCGCTGCAGGGATTTTTGCTGTATACTTCAACATCGCTGCTAGAACAAGGCGGCTATGGAGAGATGTCCGAGCTGGCCGAAGGAGCACGATTGGAAATCGTGTATGCCCCACAAGGGTATCTGGGGTTCGAATCCCCATCTCTCCGCCAGAACTAACAAGCGTGCTTCGGCGCGCTTTTTAATAGGATAGGGCACACGCCCATGCGCTGTCGCAAGACAGGTTCGGCTCTTGAAAACCGGGGCCGACACCCACGGAGGGGTGGCAGAGTGGTTGAATGCGGCGGTCTCGAAAACCGTTTTACCTGTAATCCAGGTAACGAGGGTTCGAATCCCTCCTCCTCCGCCAGAGAGAACAGGCAGGTACGGTAACGTGCCTGCCTTTTTTGTGCCCCCCAGGGAGAAGGGGTTCGAACCAGCGAGGGGAACGCGGGTATACTCGTGGGAGCGACCATCACACGAGAAGGGGTTCTCATGGCTGAATCAGAACGCATGATCGAAGATACCGACGGAACCGTTACCGAAATCGACATGACGCTCACGTCGGTGCTGCTCGCATCGATCGACGAGGCGCGCAAGAAGCTCGAGGCCGGCGAGGAGGTCGTCGCTTTCACCGCGCTCGCCGTGAAAGATAAGCTCATCATGGAAGAGATGGACGGCGAATCCGCCGAAGAGGTCTACGCCTACGCCCGCCACAACGTCCAGCACGTGCGCGGAGCCGACGCCTACGCGCTCTGCTACGACGGCTACCTCGACACGAGCGAGGGCGAAAAGGACGCGCTCATCGCCGAAGGCGGCGTGCCGGGGGCCGATTACGGCTACGCGATCGGTGTGATTTACGAGGCCGACGACGAGGGCAAGGTGACCTCGATCGCCGACGAGCCGATCTACATCGGCAAGGCCCCCAATTTCATGATCCTCACCAACTACGAGTTCGGCGAGCCCCTGGCTGAAGAGGGCGAAGAGGAAGACGCCGAAACGGAAGCGGAAGAAACCGCAGCGGAAGAGGAAGCCGCGCCCGAAGGTCTTACCGAAGACAAGTAGTCTTCTGGTCGGTCGACGCGAGGGGCGCTGTCTGTGGGGCGGCGCCCCTCGCATGCGAAGGGGCGCGTGCTTGCGGCGGGGGAGAGGCGCAGGCGATGCTCCCGTGCCCGAGGGGCGTTGTTTCCGCGACCCTTCCGCGACCAGCGCGTGCGCGTTCTCGAATCGGGCTGCGCCCTGTGCCTGATAGGGTAAGGGCATCGAGGACGTGACGGTTCGGATGAGCTCGTTTTGTGGAGCACGCAGCGGACTTTCGGCACTGCGGGATAGAGGATGCTACCATAGGCAAGCTTAATCCTGCTTCGGGTGATCAAGCTTTCAGCCCGAAGCCGTAAAGTCCAAAGGAGGTGTACCAATGAAGGCTTATGAATTGCTGTTCTTCGTCGACCCTGCAATCGATGAAGAAACCCGTGCGGCTGTTTCCAAGCGCATCAACGCCACCGTTGCCGAAGGCAACGGCACCGTCGACAACGTCGAGGAGTGGGGCAAGCGCAAGCTCGCATACGAGGTAGAAGGTCTCAACGAGGGCGATTACACGCTCGTCGACTTTCACGCAGATCCCCAGAACATCGCTGAGCTCGACCGCGTCCTGCGCATTACCGACGCTGTCAAGCGCCACATGATCGTCTGCCGCACCGACCGCGACTAGTACGATTCCTTTGTGAACCGGGCGCGAAGCGCCCCAAAGCGATAAGAGGTTAGACCATGAGCATCAACCGAGTCGTCATCACCGGAAACCTTACCCGCGACCCCGAACTGCGCCAGACCGCGAGCGGCATGCCCGTGCTCGGCCTGGGCGTGGCGGTCAACGACCGTCGCAAGAACCAGCAGACCGGCGAGTGGGAAGACTATCCGAACTTCGTGGACTGCACGATGTTCGGCTCCCGTGCGAGCGCGATTAGCTCGTATCTGCACAAGGGCAGCAAGGTGGCCATCGAAGGCAAGCTGCGCTGGAGCCAGTGGGAGCGCGACGGTCAGAAGCGCTCGAAGCTGGAAGTGATCGTGGACGAAATCGAGTTCATGTCCTCCCGCAACGACAACGGTGGCTACTCCAACGGCGGTTACGCTCCCCGCGCCCAGCAGGCGCCGGCAGCTGCACCCGCTGCGCCCGCGGTCAACGCCTCTGTCTACGATGAAGACATCCCGTTCTAGGGACTACGAAAGAGGGTTTTATGTCCGACTACGTAAAGCAGCCTCGTCGTAAGTACTGCCAGTTCTGCAAGGAAGACACCCAGTACATCGACTACAAAGACACTCAGATGCTGCGTAAATATGTAACCGATCGCGGTAAGATCAAGCCGCGCCGCGTGACGGGTGCCTGCACCCAGCACCAGCGCGACATCGCTACGGCCGTGAAGCGCGCTCGCGAGATGGCGCTCATGCCGTATGCCGTGCCTTCCGTCAGCGGCCGCGGCGACCGCCGCAACCGCGGTTAGTTTGGAAGGATCGCTATGAAGATTATCTTGCTCGAAGAGCTGAAGGGTAGGGGCGTTGAAGGCGACGTCATCGACGTAGCTCCTGGTTTCGCCAACAACTACCTGCTGCCGAACGGCAAGGCCGTCCTTGCCACCAAGGGCAACCTCAAGCAGCTGGACCAGCGCCGCAACAACATCGCCAAGCGCGAGGCTGCGCGCGTTGCCGCCGCTGAAGAACTGAAGGCCAAGCTCGATGGCGCCACCGTCAAGATTACCGCTCGCGTGGGCGAAGAAGGCGTTCTGTTCGGTTCTGTGACCGCTCAGATGGTCGCCGATGCCCTGAAGGAGCAGTTTGGCGTGGAAGTCGACCGTCGCCTGATCGACTTCAAGGAAGCCGTGAAGACCGCCGGCGAGCACGAAGCCGTGATCTCGCTGCATCGCGACGTGAAGGCCGCTCTCAAGCTGCTCGTGGGCAACGAGGAATGGTTCGCTGCCGCCGAAGCCGAAGCCGTTGCCGAAGAGGCCGCTGCTGAAGCCGAAGAAGCCGAAGAGGCTGCAGAAGAAGCTGCCGAAAAGGCCGCCGAATAGGTACACGCATGCGCAGGGGGCCCTTCGCCCGCAACGCACGCTGCACGCCCCCGTACAGGCACGACCTGTTCGGGGGCTTTTTGCGCGGGAAGCGGGGGGAGTGCGGCTCCCTGGGGACGGTCGTCGACTGCCCGCGGGAAACGAAACGGGGACATGTCCCTTTTGCGGGACATGCGCCCACTGCAGAATGTTCTATGGTGTGTGGAACGCATCATATGAGGTTGAGGAAGTGCCATCATGCCCAATTACGCATCGCCCGGAGTCCGCGCTGACGAATACAACGGCGGGGGCCTGCCCGGTACCGCGAGCGGAAACCGTCAGATTCCCCAAAACATCGAAGCGGAGCAGTCGGTGCTGGCCGCATGCATGCTCAACCCCGACGCGATCGACGAAGTCGCTTCCAAGCTCACGCCCGAATCCTTCTTCCGGCCGGCCCATCAGACCATTTTCCGCAGCATGCTCGAGCTGCATGCGCGCAACATCCCCATCGACCAGCTCTCGCTTGCCGAAAACCTCCGCGCCAACGGCCAGCTCGAAGCGGTGGGCGGGGCGTCCTATCTGGTCGACTTGGCCGACAACACCTTTGCGCTCACCAATTGGGTCACCCACACCGACATCGTCAAGCGACAGGCGGTCCTGCGCGATTTGATCTATGCGTCCTCGCAGATCAAGGCCCTTGCCTACGATGCCCCCGACGACCTCGACCAGGTGGTCGAAACGGCCGAAAAGACCCTCTTCAACGTGACCGAACAGCGCGTGTCGTCGTCGTTCAAATCGCTCAACGACCTGCTCACCGACGCCTTCGACGAAATCACCAAGCTCGCCGAACAGAAGAGCCACCTCGCCGGCGTGCCCACCGGCTTCGCCGACGTCGACAACCTCTTCCATGGCTGGCGCGGCGGCGACCTCATCATCTTGGCCGCTCGTCCTGGCGTGGGCAAGACGTCGCTCGCTTTGAACATCGCCACCAACGCCGCCAAGGCAGGTTACCCGGTCACCTTCTTCTCCCTTGAAATGAGCGCCTCTCAGCTCGTGCAGCGTATCCTGTGCGCCGAGGCCCACATCAGCCTGGAAAAAGTGCGCGGCGGTTTTCTGGGCGAATCCGACTGGCAGCAGCTGGCCGATGCGATCACCCGCCTTTCCAACTGCGAGCTCTACATCGACGACACCCCGTCGCTTTCCATCTTGGAAGCGCGCGCCAAAGCCCGTCGCGAGCTGCGCGACAAGGACAAGGGTCTCATCGTCGTCGACTACCTTCAGCTTATGAGCCCCCCGCAAACGCGCAAAGACGGCAACCGCGCCGTCGAGGTCGGCGAGATCTCCCGCGGCCTCAAGGTGCTCGCCAAGGAAATGAACATGCCGGTGCTGTCCCTGTCCCAGCTGTCCCGTGCGGTCGAGCAGCGCGGCAAGAGCAAGCGCCCCATGCTGTCCGACCTGCGCGAATCGGGATCCATCGAACAGGACGCCGATATCGTTATGTTCATCGACCGCAGCATGGACGAAATGGAAGCCGAAAGCGACGAGCGCCCCGAGCTGGGTACGGCCAACCTCATCGTGGCAAAGCACCGCAACGGTGCGACGCGCGACATCACCCTGTCCTGGTCGGCCGAGAACACGGCCTTCGGCGATTATGTCGACGGCTCGCGCTACGACGACATCATCTAGCCGCGTACGTACGCTACACTTACGGCCATGAGCGAAACGGTAACATTCATCCACGCCGCCGACCTGCACCTGGGCGCGCCCTTCCGGGGTCTGCGCGCCCTGTCGCCCACCTGGGCGGACCGCCTGGTCGAGGCCATCCCCGAAGCCTACGACCGGCTCGTGGCCGCGGCGATCGACCGCGCCTGCGATTTCGTGGTGATCGCGGGCGACATCTTCGATGCCGCCCGCCCATCCTATCGCGATTTCTCCCATTTCGTGCGCGGCTTGCAGAAGCTCGCCGATGCGGGCATCCCCGTCTACTTCTGCACGGGCAACCACGACCCCTATACCTCGTGGCAGGCGTCGTATGCGGAACTGCCCGCCAACGTGCGCATGTTTCCCGCCGATGCCCCCGGGTACTTCGTCTACGAACGCGGGGGCCTCCCGCTCGTGCTCCTGGGCGGGCGCGGTTACTACAGCCAGTCGGTGGCGCCGGGCGACGACATCGCGGACGGTATCACGCGCGCTGCCGCCGAAGCCGCCTGTGGCGTGCGCGCCCCCTTCGCGGTGGGCGTCCTGCACACCGGCCTCGACGTCGACCCCACCAAGGCGCCCGTCGACCCGAGGCAGCTTGCCGCCGCGGGCATGGATTACTGGGCGCTCGGTCATATCCACGAAGCGCGCCTCGACGACCCGGCCGACCCCCGCATCGCCTTCTCCGGCTGCATCCAGGGCCGTGACATCAACGAAACGGGTGCCCGCGGCTGCCTGGCGGTCACGCTCGAAGAGGGGCGGGCCAACCGCGCCGAGTTCGTTCCCCTGGCCAGCGTGGTCTGGCAGAAGCTCGCCGTCGACGTGTCGGCCTGCGCCACCGTCGCCGACGTGCACGACGCGATCATGCGGGCCCTCTTCGCGGCGAACGGCACCGCCCAATGCGAGGAAATGGTCGCGCGCGTGACCCTCGTGGGAGCGACGCCCCTGCACGACCTGCTCGCCGACCCCAAGGTCATAAGCGACGTGCGCGACGAGGTCAACGAAGGTTATCCGGTCTTTTTCTGCGACGCCCTGATCGACCGTACGCGCGCCCCGCACGACCGGGCGGCCCTGCGACGCGAGGGGCTCTTCCCCCAGGTCCTGCTCGACCAGGCGGATGCGGCGGCGGCCGACGAAGCGGGGGCGGTGGCCTACGTGCAAGACGAGTTCCTCAAAGCGGGCCTGCAGCTGCCTGCCCATGTAATCCGCGATATCGCCTCCCTGCAGCAGCAGGCGGCCGATGCCCTGCTCGACGAGCTCGATGGAGGCCGCGATGAGCGCTAAGCACGTCCGCCCCAGCGATTACTACCTTCGTTCGATTCGCATCGAGGCCTTCGGTGCCTTTGCCCAGCGCGATGTGGGCCCCCTCGAGCCGGGTCTCAACGTGGTGTACGGTCCCAATGAAGCGGGCAAGACCACCGTGTCCGAACTGGTGGGCGGCGTACTCTTCGGCTGGGAAGAGGCGCGCGGCAACCGTAACGTCTACAAGCCGGTCAACGCCGAGCGGTCTGGCACGCTCGTGTTCGCGTCCAAGGCGGGCGACGCCCCCGAAGAGCGACTCACGCGCGTGCGCAATGCCGACGGCCTGATCCCCGACCCGGCGCCTTCGGTGCTTTCCGATATCGATCGCGAAACCTACCGCACGGTCTTCTCGCTCGACGCCGACCAGCTGCGCGGCCTGGGCAAGACGAGCCAGGTGACCTCGCGGCTGCTCACGGCGGGGGCCGGTACCGCCATCTCGCCGGCGGAAGCCATGGCCCGCGTCGATGCCGACCTCGCCGCCCTTACCTCTCGCGGCAAGGCGCACGTGAACTCGATTCCTAACCTGCGGGCGGCTCTGGCAGACGCCCGCGAGGCTATGAACCGCGGCCAGGCCGAGGCCGACCAGTTCAAGCAGGAAGACCGCGAGTACCGCGAGCTGGCCGAGCGGCGCGCGGGCCTCATGGCTGCCGTGAAGAAAAGCAACGAGACTCTCGAAGCGCTCACCCTGCAGCGGGCGGCGCTCGTGCAGGCCGACGACGCCCGCGCCCAACTCGATGAACGTCTTGCCCAGTTGGAAAAGCAGGAATCGGAACTGCAGGCGAGCATGCGGGCCATCGACGACGCCGGCCGTCCCCCGTCGATCGACGCGGTGGAAGAGCGCACCTTGCGCGCCCAGATGGACGACTTCGCCGAGAGGCGGTCCCGGGCGGAACACGCCCTGTCGATCGCCCAGCAGGACGCGATCGCCTCACAGGCCGAATACGAGGCCCTGCTCGAAGCCGACGACATGAAGGAGCTCGAGCGTTTGGCCAAGCGCCAGCGCCGCTTGCAGATTCTGCTCTCGGTGGTGCTGCCGGTGGTATTCGCCGTCCTCGGCGTGCCCGTCTTCGTGCGCGGCCGCGCGATCGCAAGCCTTTCGGTCACGGCTCTGGGCGTTTTCTTAGTGGTGGCCGCCTTCGGTATGGCCTGCGCCGCCTTCGCCATGTTGCTGCGTCCCAACCATGCCGATCAAGAGCGCACCAACCGCCTGGCCGACGCCCAATGGATCATGCAGAAGGACGCCAAGAAGCTCGAAGTGAGCAAGGGCGCCCTGGCCGCCCAGGACGCGCAGATCGCCCGCTTTCTTTCCGACGCGGGGCTCACGGCCGCCAACGGCAGCCTCCGCCGGGCGCGTGCCCTCCTCGACGAGTGGGGAGAGGTGCGGTCCCTGTCCCTTATACCCCACCGACTTTTCATAAGACACAGCATACAAAGCTCGAATGGGAGTAACGGGCTGTCTCTTATACACATCTAGATGTGGATAAGAGACAGCCGATACGCCCCTGGCCGCAATCGACGCCCGGATCGCGCGCCTTACCGAACAGCGCGACGACCAGCTGCGCACGATCGAGAGCATCAACACCCGCTACGGCGAATTGGGCCAGATCCTCGCCCAGGCCCGGCATGCGCGCGCCTTCGACGACGCCAAGCTCGAGCACGCTATGCTCACGACGCGCCTGGCCGATTCCCTGCAGGACTACGCGCGCCTGCTCCTGGAAAAGCGCCTGCTCGCACGCGCGATTTCGGCATGGGAGGGCCAGAGCCAGCCAGCGGTCTACCGGCGTGCGTCTGCCTTGCTCGCCCAGATGACCGCTGGCGCCTGGACGTCGGTGCGCATCGGCGGCGACGGGCATTTGGAAGTGGCCGACGATCGGGGCGCCGTGCGCGACCCCCTCTACCTGTCGACGGGCACGCGCCAGCAGCTCTACCTTGCCCTGCGCATCGCCCTCTTGCAGGAGGCGGCCAACGTGGGTCGGAGCGTGCCGGTCGTCTGCGACGACATTCTGGTGAACTTCGACGACGACCGCCGCACGGGCGCCGCCCGGGCCCTGGCCGACCTCGCGCGCACGCGCCAGGTGATCGTCTTCACCTGCCACCGGGAAGTTGTAAGGCTTCTGCGCGATGCTGGCACAGGTACCAACGTGGTCAAGCTGTAGTACTATAATCTGCGCGTTTCAAAGAAATCTGCCCCTTGCGCGCGAGCGCTGCGGGCGATGAAAGGATGGCTCATATGCCCAGTACCGTGCTCGTCGGCGCCCAGTGGGGCGATGAAGGCAAGGGCAAGATCACCGACCTCATTGCGCAGGACTTCGATTACGTCGTACGCTACCAGGGCGGCAACAACGCCGGCCATACGGTGATTCACGGCGACAAGAAGCTCGCCTTGCACCTTATCCCCTCGGGCATCATGTACGACACGATCACGCCCGTCATCGGCAACGGCGTGGTGATCGACCCGCGCGTGCTCGTCGATGAAATGGCCAAGCTCGAAGCCCAGGGCATCTCCTGCGAGCGTCTGGTCATCTCCTGCGACGCCCACATCATCATGCCCTACCACATCGACCTCGACGGCGCTTCCGAAAAGCGCCTGGGCAAGAACAAGATCGGCACCACCCGTCGCGGCATCGGCCCCTGCTACCAGGACAAGTTCTCCCGCATCGGCATCCGCGTGCAGGACCTGCTCGACGAGAAGATCTTCCGTCAGAAGCTCGAAACGGCCCTGGCTGAAAAGAACGAGATCCTCACCAAGATCTACGGCATGCCCGGCTACACGGTCGACCAGATCTGCGAGGAGTACCTTCCCTACGCCGAGATCATCCGCCCGCACATGGCCGAAACCGCCCATCTGCTCAACCGCGCCTACGCCGACGGCAAGAACATCCTGTTCGAGGGCGCCCAGGCTACCCTGCTCGACATCGACCACGGCACCTACCCCTTCGTCACGAGCTCGTCGTGCTGCGCCGGCGGCGCCTGCATCGGGTCGGGCGTGGGCCCCAAGAAGGTCGACAAGGTCATCGGCATCTCCAAGGCCTACATCACCCGCGTGGGCAGCGGCCCGTTCCCCACGGAGCTCTTCGACGAGACGGGCGAGAAGCTCTGCCAGATCGGCGGGGAATACGGGGTCACTACCGGTCGCAAGCGCCGTACCGGCTGGTTCGACGCGGTGATCGCCCGCTACGCCACCGACGTGAACAGCCTCACCGACATGGCCCTTACCAAGCTCGACGTGCTTTCCGCCTTCGACACGATCAAGGTTTGCGTGGCCTACAAGGCCGACGGCACGACCTACGACTATTTCCCCATGCAGCAGAGCGTGCTCTATCCCAAGCACGTCGAACCGGTCTACGAAGAGCTGCCCGGCTGGTACGGCCAGGACATCACGGGCTGCCGCAGCTTCGAAGAGCTGCCGGCCAACGCCCAGCGCTACGTGACCTACCTCGAAGAGCTCTGCGGTGTGCCCATGAGCATCGTTGCCGTGGGCCCCGACCGCGACCAGACCATCTTCCGCGGCTGGTCGAGCAAGTAGTACCTTTTGTGCGGTATGACGGGCCTGCCTTTGTGCGGGCCCGTTTTCTTGGCGCAGGCGCGCCTGAAAGGAGACGGACATGATCATTGCGGTACTGGGCAGCGGCGGACGCGAGCATGCGATCGCGTGGGCGCTTGCGAAATCGCCGCGCTGCGAGAAGCTCTACGTGCTCCCGGGAAACGGCGGCACGGCGGCAATCGCCGAAAACGTTGAGGGCGTCGATGCGACCAAGGGGGAAGAGGTGCTCGCCTTCGTGCGCGCGCACGCGGTCGACCTTGTGGTGATCGGCCCCGAAGCCCCGCTCGTGGCCGGCGTGGCCGACACCCTGCGGGCGGCAGGCGTGCTCGTCTTCGGGCCCGATGCCCAAGGCGCCCAGCTCGAGGGCAGCAAAACCTACAGCAAGCGCTTCATGCAAGACAACGGCATCCCCACCGCCGCCTACGGGACCTTCACCGAAGCCGCGCCCGCCGTGCAGTATGTGCGCGATATGGGCGCACCCATCGTGGTCAAGGCCGACGGCCTGGCCGCCGGCAAGGGCGTAATCGTGGCCCAAACCGTCGAAGAGGCCGTCGATGCCGTGAACAGCTGCTTCGAAGGCGCCTTCGGCACGGCCGGTAGCCGCGTCGTTATCGAGGAATGTCTTACAGGTCCCGAATGCTCCCTGCTCGCCTTCGTCACCGGTGGGCGCGCCTTCTGCATGGCCACGGCCCAGGATCACAAGCGCGCCTTCGACGGCGACAAAGGCCCCAACACGGGTGGTATGGGTGTCTATTCTCCGGTACCGATCGTCACGGAAGACGAGCTCGCCGCGATGATCGAGGTTATGGAAACCGCCGCTGCGGCCACGGCCAGCGAGCCCTTCGCCCATGACTACCGCGGCGTGCTCTACGGCGGCTTCATGCTCACCCCGGCCGGTCCCAAAGTGCTTGAGTTCAACGCCCGCTTCGGCGACCCCGAAACCCAGGTCATCCTGCCCCGCCTCGACGCCGACCTGGTCGACATCATGGTGGCGGTGGCCGAAGGCAAGCCCGAAGACGTGCGCCTGGCGTGGCGCGACGAATGGGCCGTCTGCGTGGTACTCGCCAGCCAGGGCTATCCCACGGCCTACGAAAAGGGCAAGAAGATTACCGGCATCGAAGCGGCCGAAGAGCTGCCGGGCGTGACGGTCTTCCACGCGGGCACCAAGCGCTACGCTCATGGAGATTTGGTCACTGCGGGCGGCCGCGTGCTCAACGTAGTAGCATTGGGCTCTACGTTTGAAGAAGCGCGCGCTCGTGCCTACGAGGCGTGCGACCGCATCGATTTCGAAGGAAAGCAGTTCCGCACCGACATCGGCTTGAAGGCCGCGCACGGGCGGAGCTCGTGGGAGTAAACCGGTATATGCTGAGTGAAAGACTGTTGTCGAGCGTGGTGCGTTCCTGCACCGACCGCTATCTGAACCTTGAACCGTTCGAAGGCGATCGCCTTCCGGGACCCGAGCCGGGCAAGCGCTACATGCTCTACATGCATGTGCCCTTCTGCCAGCGCCTGTGTCCCTACTGTTCGTTCAACCGTTTTCCCTATAGCGAGGAACGCGCGCGCCCCTACTACCAGAACCTGCGTCGCGAGATGCTCATGCTGGCCGAAATGGGCTACGACTTCGACAGCCTCTATGTGGGCGGCGGCACGCCGACCATCATGATCGAAGAGCTCTGCAAGACGATCGATCTGGCTCGCGAGACCTTTTCGATCAAAGAGGTGTCGAGCGAGACCAACCCCAACCATCTCACCGAGCCCTATCTGGAAAAGCTCGAGGGGCGTGTGCAGCGCCTTTCGGTGGGCGTGCAGTCCTTCGACAACGGCTTGCTCAAGCAGATGGGTCGTCTGGAAAAGTACGGCGATGCCGATACGATTCTCGAGCGCCTGAAGCTCGCGACGCCCCACTTCAAGTCGATGAACGCCGACATGATTTTCAATTTCCCGGCCCAGACCGAAGACATCCTGGCGACCGATTTGGCCTACATCCTCGAAAGCGGCGTGAGCCAGACAACCTTCTACCCGCTCATGGCTTCGCCGTCGGTGGAAAAGTCGCTCGCAGCCACGGTGGGACGCGTCGATTACAGCCGCGAGAAGCGCTACTACGACATCATCTCGCAGGTGCTCACCGACAACGGTTTCACGATGAGCAGCGCCTGGACCTTCGACAACTCCAATTCCGACATGATCGACGAGTACGTGGTCGACTACGAAGAGTACCCGGCGATCGGGTCGGGCGGCATCACCTACCTGGGCCAGCACCTCTACGTGAACACCTTCTCGGTGAAGGACTACAACGACTACATCGAGCACGGGCGCATGTCGGCAACGAGCTGCACGGCCTTCGACCTGCATTCGCGCATGCGCTACCGCTTCATGATGAACCTGTTCGGCCTGCGCCTTGACAAGCAGGCCTTCAAAGAGCACTTCGGCGTGTCGGTGGAGGCCGGCCTGCCGCTTGAAATGGCCTTCATGCGCGCTTCGGGCGCCTTTGCGACCGATGACGCCTACGAGCTCACGCTCACGCCCAAGGGCCGCTATCTGATGGTGGCCATGATGCGCCAGTTCTTCATCGGCGTGAACAAGCTGCGCGACCAGGCCCGTGCCAAGCTTACCGGAGAAGAGCACGAGCTGCTCTTCGGCGATGGGAGCGTCTACGGGTCGGTGCACTGCGCCGGCGTACGGTAGGGCGCCCGCGGATCCGCGCGCGGGGCAGGGGGCGCATGTGCCGCTCCCGCTTGCCTTTCGCATTCCGCCACATATGGTACGTAAGAGAGCGCGTCGCTTCGGCGGCGCGCTTTTTTTGCATGCCGCTTACACCGGTCGTTGTACAATTTGACCAGGTTATGCAGGAAAAGTGTTTGACATCTCACGAGAGCTTCACTAATCTCGAATGTGAGTAATGAGAGCCGCATTGTAGCAATTATGGTCCTGCCACATGCGCTCTCTGGAGGAGAAGGAGATTGGTATGGATCCAGCGACTCTAGCGCGCATCCAGTTCGGCTTCATCGCCTGCTACCACTTCTTGTTCGTGCCGATGAGCATCGGCACGGGCTTGATCATGGCGATCGAACAGACGCGTGCGTACAAGAGCAAGGCGGCCGAAGACATTGCGGCCGCGACCTTCTGGTCGAAGGTATTCACCCTGTGCTTCGCCGTCGGCGTGGCCACGGGCATCACGATGGAGTTCTCGTTCGGCACCAACTGGGCCGACTACTCCCGTTTCGTTGGCGACATCTTCGGCGCGCCCCTTGCCGCCGAGGCCCTGTTCGCCTTCTTCCTGGAAAGCACCTTCCTCGGTGTGGTGCTTCTGGGCAAGAACAAAGTGTCCCCCAAGTTCTACCTGGCCAGCTCGTGGCTGGCCTGGGGCGGATCCCTTCTGTCTGCGCTGTGGATCATCATCGCGAACTCTTGGATGCAGACCCCGGCCGGTTTCACCGTCGAGCAAACGGCGACCGGTTCCAAGGCGGTCATGACTGACTTCTTCACCGCTGCGCTCAACTATTCGACCCTGCCGCGCTACTTCCACGTGGTCGTCGCCCTCATCATCATGGGCGCCCTGGTAGCCGTGGCAATCGGCGCCTACCACATGCTGCATGACAAGAAGGAATTCGGCAAGAAGGCCCTGCGCATCGGCACGATCGTCGCGCTCGTGGCGGCCATCGCCATGATGCCGGCCGGTCACCAGCAGGCCGTCGAAGTCGCCCAGCAACAGCCCGAAAAGCTTGCCGCGATGGAGGCCCAGTACGCCGACGGTCCCGCTGGCATGACGATCATCGGCTTCGTCGATGAAGCCACCCAGGAGGTCAAGGCGATCGAAGTGCCCATTCCCGGCATGACGAGCATCCTCATTTCAGGCGATCCCACCTATGAGATCCAGGGTCTGAACAGCTTCGATTCCGATGACATCCCCTCGGTGGGCCTCGTCTTCCAGACCTACCACCTGATGATTCTTGCCTACGGCCTCATCTGCCTGTGGGTTCTGCTCGCGATTATCGCGAGCGTGAAGGCCAAGAAGGGCAAAGAGCCCAGCAAGGGCTTGCTGAAGGCCCTGCTCTTCGCCCCGATCTTCCCGATCATCGCTATCCAGACCGGATGGATGGTCGCCGAATTCGGCCGTCAGCCCTGGATCGTCTACCACCAGCTGCGCACGGTCGACGCCTATTCGCAGGCCGTCGATCCCACCGAGCTGGTCATCTCGTTGGTCCTGTTCGTCGTGGTCTACCTCGCCATCTTCATCGTGTTCCTGCGCCTCTTCTTCCATCTGGCCAAGCAGGGCCCCACGGAAGCCGACCGCACGGGAACGAGCGTGGGCTCGATCGCCGATAAGCTGGCCGGCGGCGCCAAGGCCGCTGGGGAGGCGACGGCCGCTGCTGAAGGCGCGGCTGCCGCAAAGGAGGTGAAGTAGCCATGTCCGCACTTGCGATTTTCTGGTTCATCATCATTTTCGTCGTGATTTGCGGCTACTTCGTGCTCGACGGGTTCGACCTGGGCGTGGGCGTGGCCTATCCTTTCCTCGCCAAAAACGAGCGCGAGCAGGCGATCCTGCGCTATGAGGTCGGGCCCGTGTGGGACGGCAACGAAGTATGGCTGCTCACGGCCGGCGGCGCCCTGTTCGCCGCTTTCGGCCCCGCCTATGCGACCACCTTCTCGGGCTTCTACCTGGCGATCATGCTCGTCCTGTTCGGGTTGATCTTCCGCGTGATCGGGCTCGAGTTCTATTCTCGCGACCTGGCTCCCAAGAAGCTCTGCGATGGCCTCTTCGTCGTGGGTAGCTTCCTGCCGGCCCTCCTGTTGGGCGTGGCCGTGGGCAACGTGCTCGCCGGGCTTCCGCTCGATGCCAACGGCGACTACATGGGGAGCTTCTTCGCCCTGCTCAACCCCTTCGCGCTTCTGTGCGGCTTGGTGGGGCTGGCCCAGTTCGTGTCTCTGGGTTGCGCCTGGACGGCCGTGAAGACCCTGCCCGGCGACCTGCATGACCGTGCGGTCGACCTGCGCGGCAAGGCTCAGATCGCGGTAGTCGTCCTGTTCGTGCTCGCGACCGTGTGCTACTTCGTGCAGGTGCCTTCCACGATGGCCGGCGATCTGCCTCTGGTCGTGCCCGGCGTGTGCGCGGCGCTCGTGGTGATCGCCTTCCTGGCCGAAATGGCCTTCGGTCGCAAGGGTGAGGCGGGCGATCTGCCCAACTTCCTGGCCGCTGCGGTGATCTGCCTGGGCCTCGTGGCGCTTACCGCCACGTCCCTGTTCCCCAATATCGTGCCCGCCGTCGACCCGGCGCATTCGGTGACAATCGCCTCCGCCGCCGGCAGCGATGTGGGCTTGGGCGCGATGACCGTGATTCTGTGCATCGGCCTTCCGCTCGTGCTCTTCTACCACTTCCTGGTCTATCGCACCTTTGCCGGCAAGGTGACCGACGCCGATATCGAAGGCGCCGAATACTAACCGGTGCGAATCGGTCGCTTGAGAAGGGAGCCCTGCGGGGCTCCCTTCTTCGTGTTGGCCCCACCAGCGGAAACCCGCGTGCTATGCTGGTGCCATCATTTGACAGAAGGGAGCTCGCGATGACACGCATGTTGGTTCTGGTTCGCCATGGAAAGGCTCAGGCGCGCACCGAGGAGCGCGCCGACGAAACGCGCACGCTCACGCCCGCCGGGCGTCGTGCCCTTGACGCGCGCCTCCCGGCCATGCTGTCCCTTCTTCAGGTGGACGGGGCGGAAACGGCCCAGGTGTGGACGAGTCCCGCCGAACGCACCGTGCAGACGGCCGATGCCCTTGTCGATGCCCTGGATGAGGCGGGCGTGCGTCTCGAAGGGGAGGTGCGGATCGAGAACTGCCTGTGGGAGCAGGACATCGACGCCTTCCGCCAACGCCTGCGCGCCTGCGATGCCGACGTGGTCTTCGCCGTGGGGCACAACCCCTTCGTCGAGGAGGTCTGCCAGCGCGTGAGCGGGTCGGCGATTTCCTTCGCCACCGGCGCCATGGCCGCCCTGCGCCTGGCCGATGAAGAACAGGGGGTGCCGGCCCGCCTGCTCTGGTTCGCCCAGGGCCCCGAATCGCGCCTGTGGAAGACGCTCTGCTTCATGGACCGCCGCTTTGCCGAAGGGGCCGACGAGCTCGAGCGCCGCACCCAGGAATTTCTCGCCGACCCCGATGAGCCCGAAACCTGCCACAAGCTGCGCGTGAGCATCCGCACCCTGCGGAGCCTCCTCGCCTTCGCCGAGCCCTTCATGAAAGCGTCGTTTTCCAAGCGCCTTCAGCGGGACTTGCGGTCGGTGGTGCGCACGCTCTCGCGCCTGCGCGAGCTCGATGTCTTTGCCGGCGAGCTGCGCGGGCTCGATGCCCCGGCGCTCGATCTGTGCGCCGCCGTCGAGGCCAATCGCGATGCCGAACGCGATGCGGTTATCGCCTTCCTTTCGAGCGATAAGACCGAAAAGCTCATGGCGCATATACTCGAGCGCCTGCGCGCGATTCGCTGGAAGGGGAGCACCGAGCGCAACGGCTTGGCCCCCGAAACGGTGCGCAGCGCCTTCGACCTTATGCTCATCGATACCACGGCGCGCCTGGACGAACTTGATTACGCCGACGCCGAAGAAACCCATCATGTGCGCAAGGAATGCAAGAAAGCGCGGTACGTGTCGCGCGCCTTCGGCGCCTTGCTGGGCGAAGACGCGGCGGTGGCCGCCAAGGCCATGGCCGCCAAGCAGGACGACCTGGGCGCTCTCTGCGACGCTCGCGTGAACGTGGCCCTGTGCGATAGCGTGGAGGACGAGGGCCTTTCCGAAGACGCCAAGACCAACCTTTCTGCGCTGCGCCTTGCGGCGGAGGCCGTAGTCAACGATGCGCTGCGCGCGCATAGTCAGGTGGAAAGCCCGCTCTACGCGGAATAGCGTATCCTAGAGCGACGAAACGAAGGTCCGCGCCGCTCGCCGGCGCACGTGTGAAGGGAAGTTCATGTCGACGGTGCAGATCACCACGAAGAATTTCAAACGGGAAGTGCTCGATTTCGACGGAATCGTCCTGCTCGATTTCTGGGCGCCGTGGTGCGGCCCCTGCCGCAAGCAGCGCAAGGTGCTCGACCGCATCGAGCGCGAGCAGCCCCAGAAGATCAAGATCGGCAAGGTCAACATCGACGAGGTGCCCGAATACGCGCGCAAGTACCGCGTGTACAACATCCCCACGCTTATCGTGTTCGACCACGGCAAGATGCGCGACCGGGCCGAGGGCCTGCAGACCAAGGAGCAGATCGAGCTGCTGCTCATCAACTAGGGGGCGGCGGAACCGTCCGGCGGAGCCGGTTCGGGGCGCCCGAGGAGACGCTCCCTTACTCGGCGCAAAAATGTTCTTGACGCATAGGCCGAATGCGCGTATATTTCTATCTCGCGTTTACACAACGCATCCGAGTGGTCGGATAGCTCAGTTGGTAGAGCAGGGGATTGAAAATCCCCGTGTCAGGGGTTCAAGTCCCTTTCCGACCACCACGAGTCTTTGCAGGCCAGAAGCTTTAAGCTTCTGGCCTGTTTTCGTAGTGTTCCCTCTTATATCTCTTACGTAAGCTCTGCAGTGGGGTTCCGTTATCCAATCTTTCAGGTCGCTTTCAGTCCCTCGCTTATAATCGGGAGACAATTACGAAACGATGGATTTATCGGCCTGCTCAGACCCGCGCATGCGTCGCGAGGCCTCGCAGAGGCCTGATCCCACCGAAAGGAGGTCGTCATGCAGCAAGGCTACTATGCGCGCGCATGGAACGACATCAAGAACTCTCCGGGCTGGTTCGGCAAGCTCTGTCTGCTTGCGCTGCTCGATTTCATTCCCATCTTCGGCCCCATCGTGGCCTACGGCTATCTGGGCGGCTGGGCGCGCGACATCGCCTGGGGCGTGAAATCGCCCCTGCCCGCCCATATCTTCGGCAACGAAGACGGTAAGCTCTACCGGCGTGGCTGGTTCGTGTTCGCGGCCCTCTTCATCTACTCCGCGATCGCCTGGGCGTTGTCGAGCTTGCTCATGGGTCTTGCCGGTGCCGCCGCCGGCGGCGCAGCGGGCGCCTACGCGAACGGCCGCATGATGCCGGGGGCGACCGCGGGCTTCGACGCGCTCGGTTTCGTCATGGGCGTGCTCGCCTTCGTCGTAACGATCGCGGTCGTCTTCTTCGCGCTCGCGGGCACGGCCCGCTCGGTCATCTACGATCGTTTCTCTCCCGCCTTCCAGATTCCGGTTCTCTGGAAGATGGTCAAGCGCAACGCGTCGGGCATCGTGCGCATCCTGCTCATGGCCCTCTTGGTGGGGCTCGTCATCGGTATCGTGGTGTTCTGCGCGGTCTTCGTGGTCATATGCCTGTCGATTTTCGTGGGCATCGCAACCGGCGGTCCCGCCTTCATGAACATGATGAGCAGCTCCTACGATGACCTGGCGTACGGCTATGGCTACGGGTATGGCTACGGCGCAGGCGATGCGGCCTTCCTCGCCTTCCTGCAGTCGATCTTGCCCGCGCTCGGCATGGGCGCCTTCCTGTTCATGGCTGTGTGCTATTTCGCCGTGGTGGGGCAGATGTTCGTCGTGGCCCTCGTCTTCCGCGCGATGGGCTACTGGACGCAGGATTTCGAAGTGGCCAAGTGGGGCGGCCCCTACGACCCGCTGCCCTTCGAAATCGAGCAGGCGCAGGCTCAGGCTGCTGCCCAGGCGGCTTGGCAGGCCCAGCAGCAGGCGGCCGCAACCCAGCAGCCCGCGTGGCCTGTCTCTTATACCCATCTAGATGTGTATAAGAGACAGCTTCAGATAACGGAAGAGCGACGTGGAGGGACAGAGGGTAGATATCGGTAGGAGGGACGGGCGGTCAGCCTCATCCGGGCATCGGCCGCACGCTCATGGGGCCCGAATCCGATCCCATCCGCATCGAAGCGGTGCTCGAGGGGCTCGGGGTAACCTGCATCGAGCATGCCAACCCCCTCTAAGATGTGTATCAGAGCTAGAGCCCGGCGCGCAGCAGCCTGCTCCCCAAGCGCCCACGTCGTCGGCAGCTCCGGCAGCTCCAGTGGCTCCGGTCGCACAGCCCGCGCCCGCCGCATCCCCGGCTCCCTCGCCCGACGAGGCTGCGAAACCCGCGTCAGACGACGGATCTTCCCAATAGCCCGCAACGCACACCCCTTGGGGCGCATGGCCGGTTGGCCGTGCGCCCCTTTTGCGTTGCGCCCGCGTCGCCCGGCGCCCCGTGCGCATTCCGCGCACTCCACCCTGCTGCAGTGCGCGGGTGGTAGAATGGACGGCATGCTAAGGCCCTCTTGGGGCGTAATCAAAGGAGCGTTTTCATGGCAGACGAAGCTACGCCGTTGGTCGGCATCATCATGGGTTCGAAGAGCGACCTGCCCAACATGCAGGCCTGCATGGACCAACTTGATGCCTTCGGCATCCCCTATGAAGTGAAGATCGCGTCGGCTCACCGCAAGCCGCTCGAAGTGCACGCGTGGGCGGAGGGCGCCGAAGGCCGCGGTATGCGCGTGATTATCGCCGCCGCCGGCAAGGCCGCGCACCTGGGCGGCGTAGTGGCCGCCTATACGCCGCTGCCCGTGATCGCCGTCCCCATGAAGACGAGCGACCTGGGCGGGCTCGACTCCCTGCTTTCGATGGTGCAGATGCCTTCGGGCGTGCCTGTGGCCTGCGTGGCCATCAACGGCGCCAAGAACGCCGCCATCCTGGCCCTGCAGATGCTCGGCACGGGCAACGAAGCCTACCGCGACCAGATGCGCGCCTTCAAGAAGGATATGGCCGATGCCTAGCACTCTGCTTATGGGCAACGAGGCCTTCGCCTGGGCCGCCCTCGAAGCGGGCGTGAACGTGGTGGCGGGCTATCCGGGCACCCCTTCGAGCGAAGTGGTGGAAACGGTAGCCAAGCTGCATGCCAAAGGCGTGGCCCGCGATGTCTACGTGGAATGGTCGGACAACGAAAAGGCCGCCCTCGAGCTGCTGGTGGGCGCGTCTGCCTGCGGCGCGCGCGGCCTGTTTACCTGCAAGCAGATGGGCCTGAACGTGGCGGCCGACGCCCTGCTTTCGGCCAACTACGTGGGCGTGCGGGGCGGGCTCGTCCTCTTCGTGGCCGACGACCCGGGTCCCATTTCCAGCCAGACCGAACAGGATACGCGCCGGTTCGCCAACTTCGCCAAGGTTCCCGTGCTCGACCCGTGGAATCCCGAATCGGGCGCCGACATGATGCGGCACGCCTTCGAAGTGTCGGAAACGTGGCACACGCCGGTCATCGTGCGCCCCACGACGCGCGTGAACCATGCGAGCACCTTCTTCGACGTGCCCGCCCACACCCAGGCGCGCCCCGTGCCCGAAGGCGGTTTCGAAAAGGATCCCAAGTGGGTCATCTTCCCCCGTCGGTCGTATGCGGCTCACGGCGAAATCAACCAGCGCTTGCATGAAATCGCGAGCGAAGAGGCAACCGGCTTCTTCAACCCCCTCTACGCCTATACGAGCGAAGGGTGCGCCCCGGCCGATGCGGGCGCGGCGTCGCTCGGCATCGTCTGCGGCGGCGTGAGCGGCGCCTACGCGCGCGAGGCCATCGATATGCTCATCGCGCGCGGCGCCCAGCTGCCCGCCTTCGACTTCCTGCAGGTGGGGACCCCCTTCCCCTTCCCGGCCCGTCGCGCCCGCGCCTTCGCGGCCGGCAAGACCGACATCCTCGTCTTCGAAGAGCTCGACCACGTGCTCGAAGACGACCTGCTCATGTTGGCGGGACGCGACCAGCTTCCCTTCCGCGTGCATGGCAAGCTCGACGGGTCGACGCTCGATCGTGGCGAGAACTCGGTGGAAGACTGCCTGCGTCGCATCGCCCGCTTCTTGGGTGTAACCGACGTCCTGCCCCAAGCGCCCGCACCCGATGCGGCCGCGCCAACCGCTCCGGCCCGCCCGCCCGTGCTCTGCGCCGGCTGCCCCCATCGCGGGGCCTTCTATGCGGTCAAGCGTGCCCTGCGCGGCAAGAAGAACGTGCTCTGCGGCGACATCGGCTGCTACACCTTGGGCAACGCCAAGCCGCTTGAAGCGGTCGACACCTGCCTGTGCATGGGCGCCGGCATCACGATGGCGCAAGGCGTGGCCGTGGCCGAACCGGGCACCAAGTCGGTCGCCTTCATCGGCGATTCGACCTTCTTCGCGAGCGGTATGACGGGCGTGGCCAATGCGGTCTACAACCGGCATGACATCACCATCGTCGTGCTCGACAACTCGACGACGGCGATGACGGGCGGTCAGCCTCATCCGGGCATCGGCCGCACGCTCATGGGGCCCGAATCCGATCCCATCCGCATCGAAGCGGTGCTCGAGGGGCTCGGGGTAACCTGCATCGAGCATGCCAACCCCCTCTATCTGGAGGAGAGCTTGGCGGCGGCCCGCCGCGCCGTCGACTTCGAAGGGCCTTCGGCCCTCATCTTCCGCTCGCCCTGCACCCAGATGGTGCGGCCCGAGCCCCGCGCCGTCGTCGATGACGACGCCTGCGTGGGCTGCCGGGTCTGCGTGGCGTCGATCGGGTGCCCGGCCATGACCATGGCGGCCGACGGGTCGAAGATGATCGTCGACGCGTCCACCTGCTATGGCTGCGGGCTCTGCGTCGACGTATGCCCCCACGACGCGATTTCGGCGGCGGTGCGCACCGAGGGTCGCGTTCCCTTCGCGGGCAAGGCAGGTGAGTAGGATGCTCAACGTGTTGATTGCCGGCATCGGCGGGCAGGGGTCGGTCCTTGCCGCCAAGATTCTGGCTGCTGCGGCCCAGGCGCGCGGATGGAAGGTGCGCACGGCCGAAACGATCGGCATGGCCCAGCGCGGCGGCAACGTCACGTCGCACGTGCGCATGGGCGACGCGGGCGAAGAGGTGCATGCGCCCCTCATCGCGCGCGGTACGGCCGACTGCGTCATCGCGCTCGAGGCGGGCGAAGCAGTGCGGGCCTTGCCCTACCTGGCTCCCGACGGCCTGCTCGTGTGCGCGCAGACGGCCATTCCCTCGGTGGAAACCACCCTTTCGGGCGCGCTCTACGAAGCGGAGCCCCTGCTCGCGTACCTGGCCGACGCGGCGCCGCATTTCCTGGCGGTCGACGAGGCCGCCATCTGCGATGCGGTGGGCAGCCGCAAGGTGGCCAACCTCGTCATGCTGGCTTCGGCCGTGGCGGCTTCGCACGGGGTTTCGTTCGGCCTGCGCGATGCCATTGGGGCCGAAGAGCTCGAGCGCGCGATGGAAGCCTGCGTGAAGCCCGCTTTCGTGGCCATGAACCGCGCGGCAATCGAAGAGGCCTTCGCGCGCGCCGGCGCCCAACCGATCAGCTAACTGTGAGCTGCGCCGTTCGGGCGGCGCAGCTGCGAGAGAAAGCGGGGATAACCGTGGACATGAAGCCCGAGCAGCTTGCGGCGATTCGCGAGCAGTTCAAAACGCTGAAGGGCCGTTCGCTCTTCTACGCCAAGAAGTACGCCGACGTCGACCTGGCAGACGTGCGCACCCAGGCCGATTTCGAGCAGCTGCCCTTTACCGAAAAGGCCGACCTGCGCGAGGCCTATCCGCTCGGCATCGCGGCGGTGCCCGAAGAGAAGATCGTGCGCATGCACAGCTCGTCGGGCACGACGGGCACGCCGGTCATCATTCCCTATACCCAAAAGGACGTCGACGACTGGGCGACCATGTTCGCGCGCTGCTTCGAGATGGCGGGCGTAACCCCGCGCGACCGCGTGCAGATCACCCCCGGCTACGGCCTGTGGACGGCGGGCATCGGTTTCCAGGCGGGCGTGGAAAAGCTCGGCGCCATGGCGATTCCCATGGGCCCGGGCAACACCGAAAAGCAGCTGAAGTTCATGGAGGACATGCAGTCGACGGTGCTCTGCGCGACGTCGTCGTACGCCCTCTTGCTCGCCGAAGAGATCGAAAAGCGGGGCATCCGCGACAAGCTGGCCCTGCGCAAGGGCGTGATTGGCAGCGAGCGCTGGGGCGAGAAGATGCGCAGCCGCATCAAGAACGAGCTGGGCATTCAGATTTACGACATCTACGGCCTTACCGAAATCTACGGTCCGGGCATCGGCATCAGCTGCGATTGCGATTGCGGCATGCACTACTGGGACGACTTCATCTACCTCGAGATCCTCGACCCCGAGACCCTGAAGCCCGTGCCCGACGGTGAGTACGGCGAGATCTGCATCACCACCCTGCGCAAGGAAGGCGCGCCGCTCATCCGTTTCCGCACCCATGACATCTCGCGCATCCTGCCGGGGGAGTGTGCCTGCGGCAGCCCCTTCCCGCGCATCGACACCCTGATGGGCCGTTCGGACGACATGATGAAAATCAAGGGCGTCAACGTCTTCCCCAAGCAGATCGAAGAGGTCCTGCAGTCCTTCCCCGAGCTGTCGAGCGAGTATCAGATTCACATCTCGCATCTGGAAGGCCGCGACACGATGCGCATCTACGTGGAAACGACCGGCGAGTACGACTTCCTCGACGTGGCCGAGCGCGTGGCGCACGAGGTGAAGAGCCGCATCGGGTTCACGCCACTCGTGAAGGTGGTCGAGCTGGGCGTGCTTCCGCGCAGCGAGAAGAAGACCAAGCGCGTGTTCGACGAGCGCTACGAATAGGCGCACGGCGTCGAAGCGCACAGCGCGTATGGAAGGCGGGCGTTGCCGGAGAGGCGGCGCCCGCCTTGTTGCGTACGGCGGGAATGTCAAGGAATCGTGAAGGCTTGGCCTTCATAAAACCTTTACATGCGGATATTGCCGTGTATTGAAGCATATGGGGCAGGTTTCTATGCACTGTAAGTGATTGCAAAAGGCAGTTTGATGCATGAGCTGCCAAATGACCAATAAAAACCGATTATTGTCCGCATTGAAAGCGCTTGTGCAGGGCCCTATAGTCTCTTCCGCAAGAAACGAGAAGACAGACGCACGAGAAGGAGACCTCATCATGAAGAACGTATTCGCCAAGAACCTCATCGCTTCCGCCCCGATGGCCGTTGCCGCTATCGCCATGGTCGCTTCGGTCATCGCCTAGGTCGCACGCCCATAGCGCGCAGCCGCATGCGCGCCCTCAAAGGGGAGTCGGAGAAATCCGGCTCCCCTTTTTGCGTAGGGGCGGCAGGCGCGCTCAGAGGTCGGTTCGTGCAACACGCCCTTCTCGTTGGAGCATGCTGTTTCGGGGCGGGTGGACCGACAAGAGCGTCTTGCTGCCGATCGACCGTGCGTGCGTGAGTCGGGGGGATGCGGTCCCGGCGGATCGGTCGGGGAGCCCGGCGAAGCTCTTCGTGCTCCGTCGATTAACGCACAATTCTGGCGTTCTTTCGCCCTATTCGTGCAATGTGCTCGAGAATTGTGCGTTAATCGATGCGCCTCAGGGCGTGTGCGGCTGCAGGAGCCGACGGGGCTTGCCCTCTCGCCTGCGGCGAGAGGCGCCGCGCGGGCCGTAAGCGGCGTAATTGCCCCTTCGATGCGGTCGATTTCGTGCGTGGTCACTTTCGTATGGTAAAGTGGCCGCATGATGTTAGACGACGCACAGACCAGCTCTTTCGCACGCGACCATGAGGCCGCGGGCCGCAGCGTCGTTTCCCACGCCTCTTATTCCTATCGATATCTGTAGCGCACAGGGTGCCCCCGCCCGAGCATGCGCTCGGAGAGGGCGATCGTTGTGCGCGCCTCCGTGTAGCTTCAAGTTTCGATAGAGGGGTAGTCCATGTGGGAAAAACTCGCGATGATCATCGCCTTCTTCTGCGTCGTGATCGGCGTGGGCATCTATACGCGGCGGCATGCCGCCACCGTTGACGGTTTCGTGCTCGGCGGGCGCAACGTAGGGCCGTGGCTCTCGGCCTTCGCCTTTGGCACGAGTTATTTTTCTGCGGTCATTTTCGTCGGCTACGCCGGCCAGTTTGGCTGGAAGTTCGGCATTTCGGCTGCGTGGATCGGGATCGGCAACGCGGTGGTGGGCAGTTTGCTCGCCTGGTGGGTGCTCGGCCCGCGCACGCGCGAGATGACCCAGCGCCTCAAGGCGGCCACGATGCCCGAATTCTTCGGCAAGCGCTACCGCAGCAGGGGCCTGCGCATCGCGGCGGCAGCCATCATCTTCGTCTTCCTCATTCCCTACACCGCGTCGGTTTACAACGGGCTCTCGCGCCTGTTCACGATGGCATTCGACGTGCCCTACGAGGCCTGCGTCGTCGCGATGGCGGTAGTGACCTGCGTCTACGTGGTGCTTGGCGGCTACATGGCCACGGTGGTCAACGACTTCCTACAGGGTCTGGTGATGCTTGCGGGCATCGTGGCGGTTGTGGCGGCGGTGCTCGCCGACAACGGCGGGGCCGCGCAGGCAATGGTGTCGCTTTCGCAGGTGCCCGTTGAAGGGTCGAGCCTGCAGGGCGCCTTGACGAGCATGTTCGGACCCGATTTGCCCAACCTGATTGCCGTTGTAATCCTCACCAGTTTGGGTACCTGGGGCCTGCCGCAGATGGTGCAGAAGTTCTACGCGATCAAGAGCGGCCCGGCCGTGAAGCAGGGTGCGATCATCTCGACCCTCTTCGCGTTCGTCGTGGCGGGCGGCAGCTACTTTTTGGGCGGGTTCGGCCGCCTCTACGCCGACCAAATCGCCTACGCCCCCAACGGCACGCCCGTCTTCGACTCGATCGTGCCCACGATGCTTTCCAACCTGCCCGACCTCTTGGTAGGCCTGGTGGTGGTCCTCGTCCTTTCGGCAAGCATGTCGACCCTGTCGAGCCTGGTGCTCACGAGCTCGTCGGTGCTCACGCTCGACCTGCTCAAGGGCAACGTGGTGAAAAAGATGTCCGAGGCGCGCTCGCTTGCCTGGATGCGGGGCCTCGTCGTGGTCTTTGTGGCCCTATCGGCGGCGATCGCGCTTGTGCAGTACCATTCGACGATTACCTTCATCGCCCAGCTCATGGGCATCTCGTGGGGCGCTCTCGCCGGTGCCTTCTTGGGCCCGCTCTTTTGGGGCCTGTTCAGCAACCGCGTGTCAAAGGCGAGCGTGTGGGCCAGCTTCGCCGTCGGCGTGGGCCTTACCGTGGGCAACATGGTCGTGCCCTTTTTGGGGTCGCCAATCGTGGCGGGTGCCGTGGCCATGCTCGCGTCGCTTGCGATCGTGCCCCTGGTGAGCCTGGTGACGCCGGCCGTGCCCTTCGAGGTGGCGCCGCCTTCGGGTGCGGGCGCCATCGACCGCGAGTATCGGGCCGAATTGGCCGCATCGGGTGCTGCGGCCTTCGATAGCGAGGCCCCGCTCGAGAAGCTCTAGGGAGTGCGGGCGGCTCCGGCATTCTGCTCGCAGCCGCCCGCTTGCCTTGCACGCGCCACCGTCTGGGCATCCGCGATGCCCTCTAGCTTTTCAGGAAGGCTGTCGGTGCGAGAGATGTGGAACGTGCGCCGGTGCATGATGACGCTTCCTGGGCCGGGGTGCTTGGCGCCTCCAGCGTACTTCGTATTGCACAGGGACGGGATTGCCCCGCTCTCTTTCCTCGTTCTTGACGATTTGAGGTGGCTCGGGCGCGAAAAAAAAGCGCCCCCGCAGGGTGCGGGGGCGCTTGCGCGAGCGATGTGCGCGGGCAACTTAGTTGCCGGCCTCGTAGGCTTTCAGGTCCTCGTAGGACTTCTTGCCCACGGTGGCGCGCAGGACGAACAGCGTGCCGATCGTGAGGACGATGCCCACCGGCAGGCAGATGAGCCAGTTCTGCACGAAGCCCGCGATGAGGAACATCACGCAGGAGATGGCGCCCACGGTGAGCGCGTAGGGCAGCTGGGTGCTCACATGGTCGACGTGGTGGATGTCGGAGCCGGCCGAAGCCATGATCGTCGTGTCGGAAATGGGCGAGCAATGGTCGCCGTTGACGGCGCCCGCCAGGCAGGCGGCGATGCCGATCGTGAGCAGGGTGGGGTCGTTGGAGAAGATGGGCAGGACGATGGGGATCAGGATGCCGAAGGTGCCCCAGCTCGTGCCCGTGGCGAAGGCGAGCCCCAAGGCCACCAGGTAGATGATCGCCGGCAGGAAGTTGAACAGGCCCGCGGCGGCATTCTGCATGAGCCCGGCGACGTAGACGTCGGCGCCCAGGGCGTTGGTGGCGAGCTTGAGCGTGAGGGCGAAGGTGAGGATGAGCATGGCGGGCACCATGGCGCGGAAACCCGTGACGATGCAGTCGGTGGCGTCTTTGAAGGTGATCGTGTGGCGGGCGAGCAGGTAGATGAAGGAGAGGATGAGCGCGATAAGCGAGCCCCAGGGCAGGCCGACCGAAGCGTCGGTGTCACCGAAGGCGAGTGCCAGGTCGCCAAAGCCTTCCGCTTCGGGGTCCCAGAAGCCGCCCACGTAGAGCATGCCGATCACGCAGAAGACGATGAGCAGGATGATGGGCAGGACCATGTCCCACAGGCGGGCGCGGTCGTTTTCCAGGCGCGCTTCGTCGGTGAGCTTGCCCAAGTTGCCGTTGCGGTAGGCCTCGAACTCGGCTTTGGCCATGGGACCGTAGTCGAAGCCCATGAAGCAGATCGCGATGATGAAGGTGATCGTGAGCAGCGAATAGAAGTTGTAGGGAATCGTGGAGATGAACAGCTGGATGCCCGACATGCCGTTGTCGAGGTCGGCGGCGGTGGCCGACACGGCGGCCGCCCAGCTCGATACCGGGGCGATGATGCAGACGGGCGCAGCCGTGGCATCGATCAGGTAGGACAGCTTGGCGCGCGAGATCTTCTGCTCGTCGGTGATCGGGCGCATCACGGCGCCCACGGTGAGGCAGTTGAAGTAGTCGTCGATGAAGATGAGGCACCCCAGAAGGAAGGTGGCGAGCATGGCGCCGCGGCGGCTCTTGATGTGGCTGGCGGCCCAACGCCCGAAGGCGGCCGACCCGCCGGCCCGGTTGATCACGGCGACCATGATGCCCAGGATGATGAGGAAGACGAAGATGCCGGCGTTGGACGAATCGGAAATCGCGTTGATGAAGCCCACGGGCATGGCGTCGTCCCCGTCGCCGATCTGGCCGGAAATGATGTAGTTGAGGGTGTCGACCGGGTTGCCGCCGGCGAGCAGGAGGGCCCCCACCACGACGCCGATGAACAGCGACGTGTAGGTCTCCTTGGTGATGAGCGCGAGCGCGATGGCCACGATGGGCGGCACGAGCGACCAGAAGGTGCCGATGAATTCCACAGATTGCTCCTTTGTCGAAGTCGGGGCCATGATTACCATGACCCGTTCGGAGCGCACCCCGTACCGGTCGTGATAGCTCTCCGCGAAAGCGACAGTGCGCGACATGTTCTGCCGCGCCCCAGGCGCGAAGGTTGGGAGGCCTTCGCCCTTCGGCGGTTCGACCCTTTCGCCCGCGCCCCTTCCCGGTTGCGCACGGGGTACTGATGAGAACCGCGCCTCTATCATGGCTGTGTATACCGTGCGCAAATTATATGCGTTGTGGGCGAATATGCAATGCGGGGACTCTTATGCGGATGCATTTGGCCTGCAGGCGTACGGGGCGAAGCTGCGCATACGAGGCGCAACGCTCACCGCAAATTTCCGCACGTGGCGCAACTGTTGTGGTATATCCCGAAGCCGGTCCCATCCCCTATGGTCTGAGCATGTCGGACCGCAAACCGAACGGGAGAAGGGAGAAGCGATGGCGCGAATCGGCAGGAATGCGGTTGCTCGTCGGCGTGCTGGCAACACGGGCGCCGTACGGCCGCATGGTATAGTGAACGGTTGCAATACGACACCTCAAGGAAGGATGGCATATGGCCGAAGAGGAGCAGGGCGGCCGCGACCGCGCCGCCGAAGGGCTCACCAAGCTGGGGAGCCAAGGGACGCGTTACGCTACCGACTACGATCCCAGCCTGTTGGAAACGTTCGAGAACAAGCACCAAGACCACGATTACATGGTCACCTTTCGCTGCCCCGAATTCACCACGCTGTGCCCGATCACCGGCCAGCCCGATTTCGCCACGCTCTACATCAACTACATTCCCCACGTCCGCATGGTGGAAAGCAAGAGTCTCAAGCTCTATCTGTTCAGCTTCCGCAACCACGGCGACTTCCACGAAGATGTGACCAACGTGATCATGAAGGATCTGGTCGCGCTCATGGACCCCAAGTACATCGAGGTCCGCGGCATGTTCTACCCGCGCGGGGGCATCTCGATCTACCCCTTCGCCAACTGGGCCAACCCCGCGTTCGGTTACGGCGAGGTGGCCGCGCAGCGCATGTTCGCGCAGCTTTCCGACCTTGATTCCGGGGACGGTGCGCGATGAGCTGGGGCAGTTTGCGCGATGCGGTCGACGTGACGCGGGCCGAAGAGGCCGACGGGCGCCCGCCCCGGCACAGGACCGCCTGGTGGCAGGGTCAACCTGCGGGACGGGGCGAGGCGCTTCGCTGTCGCCCCTGTCGCGGGTCGCGTTCCACCTGCGGGACGGGGCGCGTGCGCTTCGCTCGCGCCCCTGCTGCCGGGTTGCTCGTCCTGCGGGACGGGGCGAGGCGCTACGCTGTCGCCCCTGGCCGTACTAGTGGATGAACATGGCGTCGCCGAAAGAGAGCATGCGGTAACCGTTGTCGATCGCATGTCGGTAAGCCGCCATGATGGCGTCGCGGCTGCTGAAGGCCGACACAAGCATCATGAGCGTCGAGCGCGGCACGTGGAAGTTGGTGATGAGCCCGTCGATCACGTGGAAGGTGCTCCCGGGGAACAAGAAGAGGCTCGTATGGTCGTTCTTGCGCGCCACCAGGCTGTCCGCCGCTTCGTCCCAGGCCGATTCGAGGCTGCGCGTGCTCGTCGTGCCCACGGCGATTACCTTGTTGCCGCGCGCATGGGCGTTATCGATCGCATCCACCACTCCTTGCGGGACCGTGTAGGTTTCGGTATGCATCTTGTGGGTGGTGGGGTCCTCCTCGTCGACGATGCGGAAGGTGTCGATCCCCACCTGCAGCTCGACGGTCTCCCAGAAGGCGCCCTTGGCCTTGATGCGCTCGATCAGCTCGGGCGTGAAGTGCAGGCCGGCCGTGGGGGCTGCGGCGCTCGTCTCTTCCTTGGAATAGACGGTCTGGTACATTTCCTCGTCGCCCGCGTAGTGCTTGATGTAAGGCGGCAGCGGCGTGTGGCCCACGGCATGCAGGGCCTCGTCGAGCGTTTTGTGCGTGTCGGTGGACAGCCGTGCCAGGCGCTCGCCTTTGCCGCCCGGCGTGAAGTCGACGATTTCGGCGGAAAGGGCCACGCGCCCTTGGGGGTCGGTCTTGTCGGTGAAATCGATGCGGGCGCCGGGCTTGAGGCGCTTGCCGGGCCGCACAAGCACTTCCCACAGGGCGCTCGTGTTCGTTGGCGCCCCGCCGGCGTCGTGCTCGCGCAAAAGGAAGACTTCGGCTTCGCCGCCCGTTTCGTGCTTGTGGCCCAGCAGGCGGGCGGGCATGACGCGGGTCTCGTTGGCCACCAGCACGTCGCCCGGCTCGATGTAGTCGATGATGTCGCGGAAGATCTTATCTTCAAGGGCGCCGGTCGCGCGGTCCATTACGAGCATCTTGCACGCGTCGCGCACGGGCCAGGGCTCCTGGGCGATGCGGTCTTCGGGTAGGTCGTAGTCGAAATCGCTGGTGGTGTAGGTCATGGTTGCCTTTCTGGGAAGCCGCCTGCGGGCGGCGGGGGTAGAGAAGCGAAGCGGCGGGCGATGGAGCGCCGTGGTGTGGGGCTCAGCGCCTGTCTAGCCTGCGTGCGCTGCGCCGTCTGCGCCCGCCGCAGCGGCCGCTTGGGCTTTGAGCTGGGCGCGGGCGGCCTTGCGGGCGGCTTTCTTGGCCCGCTGCTTGGCGTCGTAGGCGGCCCGCTCGCGCTTTTTCTGGGCGCGGGCGGCCTCTTCGGCGGCGCGCAGGGGGGCGAGCTCGGCTTCGCGGCGGGCCCGCTCGGCGGCACGCGCGCGCTTGCGTGCGGCCCGCTCCTCTTCGGCTTCGGCTTTGGAATAGACGCATCCGCAGTAGTTCTGCCGGTACATGCCCAAATCCCTGCTCTCGCGCGTCGCTTCGGGGTAGTAAGGGCGGAAATCCTGCCATACGGGCACAAGCCCGAAGGGCCGACAGGCGGCGACGAGCTCTTCGTGGCAGATGTCGAAGAGCTGGTAAGGACTCACGGCGAGCGTGGTCGAAAGCCCTTCGAACCCGTGGGCGGCCGCCCAAGCTGCGGCCTCGGTAAGGCGCAGGCGGTAGCAATGGCGGCATCGGTCCTCGCGGGGGCCGCCTTCGGCCGTGATATGCCCCGCCTCGGCGCGCCAGGCGCACGCGTCCCAAACGCCTTCGACGACGGGGATGCCGCTCGCGTCCGCCCACTCGCGCAGGGTAGCCAAGCGGTGGTCGTATTCCGCGCGTGGCTGGATGTTCGAGTTCATGAACGCGATGGTCAGGTCGTGCCCCTGGGCGGCGAGCAGCTTGTAGGGCTCGAGCGAGCAGGGCCCGCAGCAGGCGTGAAGCAGGGTTTTCATGGCCGACGGCCTCCTTTCCGCGCCCCATACTACGTGGCCCGCGAACCGGCGTAAAGCAAACGGCCCCGTATTGCGCAGAATCCGCAGTCCGCGCGGGCCGGGCGCTTTGCGCGCACGGCGGCCACAAGTGCGTCCCGCGCCCCGGCTCGCGCGCCTGGCGCAGGGCTTTCGCCGATACCGTATACTCTTTGCTGATACGCACGCGAAACAAATGAACGAGGACACACGAGCATGAACGAAATCATCCCGCCCGCAGGCGCGCCCCAGGCGATGTGAATTGTTGGGAGGGCGGTTCGTTTCGCGGTTGGTATGTTGACGGTAGAGCTAGACTGGTGGCTCAGTGTGTTTTGTCAACGCGGGGTGGTCCGTATGGCGCACCGGACGGATGAGGCGAGCGGCATGGCGCGCGCGGTGGGCACGGGCTACGACGCCGTCGACCCCGAAGCCGCCGCGACCGCCTGCACCCAAGCCGAGCCCGGCCGCACCTACGACGCGATCTTCTTCGATATGGACGGCACCCTGGTCGATTTGGACCCGCATACCTTTCTCGAGCGCTACTACCGCCTGCTCGACGCCCGCGCTCGCCGCGCGGGAATCAACGCCGGCGTCTTCAACCAGGCGCTCGACGCCGGGTTCCTGGCCATGGGCGACCATCCTTCGACGATCACCAACGCGGCCGCCTTTTGGAACGCCTTCTTCGACGCTTACGCCGCCATCGCCGGTCCCGTGCTGCTGAAGGACAAGCGGATGCTCGTCGACTTCCTGCAGGGCTTCTACGACGAGGAATTCCCCACGATCGGCAAGGGCGTGGTGCCCAACCCGGCCGCCCAGGAGGCGGTGGCCCTGCTGGCCGCCAAGGGCTATCCCCTCTACCTGACCACGATGCCCCTCTTCCCGCGCGCGGGCGTCCTCGCCCGCCTGGCCTGGGCCCAGGTGGACGGCAGCCTCTTTTCCCGTATCACCTGCTACGACAATTCAACGGCGGTCAAGCCCCAGCTTGCCTACTACTACGAGAACCTGGCCGTAGCGGGCGCCCGGCCCGACCGCGTGCTCATGGTGGGCAACAACACCGTCGACGACCTGGCTTGCCTCGATACGGGCATGGACGCCTACCTGGTGACCGATTGCCTGATCAACGACAACGGCTTCGACGTGGCGTCGGTCAAGCACGGCACCCTGGCCCAGTTCGCGGCCTTCGCGCAGAGCCTGGCGGACTGCCCAAGCCGTGCCGCGGCCGCCGGGCGTCCCAACCGCTCGCCCTTGGACGACGACCCGGCCGGCGTGAGCTACGCCCACCCCGGCGACCGTTCCCGCAAGCCCCGACCCCAATGGGAGGACCACGACTGATGGCACTCTTCGACCTGACAATCGACGCGACGAGCGGCAACGCCCGCGCGACCACCTACGAAACCGCCCACGGCACCTTTTCCACGCCCATGTTCATGCCCGTGGGCACGCACGCCACGGTCAAGGGAATCCCCGGCGAGCTCTTGCGCGGCCTGGGCAGCCAGGTGGTGCTCGCCAACACCTACCACCTCTACATGCGTCCCGGCGCCGACGTGGTGGCCGAAGCCGGCGGCGTTGCGCGCTTCATGAACTACGACGGACCCATGCTCACCGATTCGGGCGGCTTCCAGCTCTTCAGCTTGGCCCACATGATGAAGGAAGACGCCCAGGGCGTGAACTTCCAGGCCCTCGACTACGACGGCAGCAAGCATCGCTGGACCCCTGAGACCAACATGGCGATCCAAGAGCAGATCGGCGCCGACATCGTCATGCAGCTCGACCAGTGCATCGGCTACCCGGCCGAAAAGAAGGACGTGGCCGCGAGCACCAAGCTGTCCTGGGAATGGGCGGCCCGCTGCCTGGCCGCCCACGCGCGCCCCGACCAGACCCTGTTCGGCATCGTACAGGGCGGCATGCACCGCGACTTGCGTGCGGAAAGCGTGCGCCATCTGGTGGATATCGAGCAGGCGAGCCTGGCCGCAGGCGGCCGCCGTTTCGGCGGCTTCGGCATCGGCGGCTATTCGGTCGGCGAAGACCACGAGGTCATGTTCGAGACCCTGGGCGACACCGCTCGGTCGCTGCCCGCCGACCGCCCGCGCTACCTGATGGGCGTGGGCAACCCCACGACGCTCGTGCGCGCCGTGCGCGAGGGCGTCGACATGTTCGACTGCGTCCTGCCCACCCGCACGGGCCGCATGGGCACGGCCTTCTCGCATACCGGCCGCATGAACCTGCGCAACGCCAAATACACGCGCGACTTCACGCCGCTCGACCACGACTGCGACTGCCCCGTATGCACCCAGTACACCCGGGCCTACCTGCGCCATCTGGTGAAGCAAAACGAAATGCTCGGCGGCATCCTTTTGTCGATGCACAACATCTACTTCCTCACCAAGCTTATGGCCCGGGCGCGCGAGGCCATTCTGGCCGACGCCTACGAAGAGTTCTACCAAGCGTGGATGCATTCCCCGGCGGCCAAGGACTATTAAAAGGTTGCGGAAGGCCTCGGGCGGTTTCCGTGGCCTTCCGGTGACGTGGGCGACCCCAATCCACGACGCTTTGGCCGTACGGGCGATGCGCTTCTGCGACGTCGGCGCGCCGTTTCCGCTCCTTTTCCGTACGCTGTGCAGCACCGTGCGCGCGCAAAGGCGGGCACGGTGCTCTTGTGTCATAATGCATGGGTTACGAACCAACGAGGATAACCGCCGCCGTGCGCGGAGGCGGTCGTGCGAGCACCGGCTTGCACGGGCAACGAAGGGTCGCTATGGCTGAAACGAAGAAGAAACGCTCGCACACCTCGAGCAACGACCGCCGCAACATGTGGCTGCTCATCGTCACGACGCTGCTGGTTATCGGCTCGATCGTGATGTTCATGCCCCCGCAGGAGAAGATCAACCAGGGTCTCGACATCCAGGGCGGTCTTTCGGTCGTGCTGCAGGCCAACTCCACCAACGGCGGCGACGTCTCCGACGACGACATGGCCAACAGCCGCGACATCATCGAGTCGCGCGTCAACGCGCTCGGCGCGTCCGAAGCCACCGTCCAGCGCCAGGGTAACGACCAGATTCTCGTGCAGATCCCGGGCCTGTCCGACACCCAGGAAGCCCTCGACACGATCGGCCGCACGGGCAAGCTCGAGTTCGCCCGCCTCGATTCCTTCACCGACGAAACGGTGAAGAACAAGATCGAAACGGGCGACCTCACCGAGGGCTCGTCGACGGTGACCGACTCCTTCGGCAACAGCCTGCCGGCCGAAAACACGGGCGGTCCGCTCACGGTCGAAGAGGGTACCTACACGCCGATCGTCACCGGCGCCAACATCAAGAACGTCACCGTCGACCGCGAGAACGGCGACGGTGCCTACTGGGCCGTCAACATCGAGCTCGACGACGCGGGCACCCAGGCCTTCGCCCAGGCGAGCAAGGACCTCGCGCCCACCCACGGCAAGATCGTCATCATCCTCGACGGGGAAGTGAATTCCGCCCCCGCCGTGCAGTCTGAAATCACCGACGGCCGCGTGCAGATCACCGGCAACTACACCCAGGACGAGGCCAAGAACCTGAAGACCGTGCTCGAAAGCGGCTCTCTGCCCGTGAGCTTCAGCTTCAGCCAGGCCCAGACGGTCGGCCCCACGCTTGGCCAAGACGCCCTGACCTCCGGCGTGATCGTGGCCCTCATCGGCCTTCTGCTCGTGATGATCTACCTGCTCGTCTTCTACCGCGGGCTCGGCATGATCACCGCCGCGGCCATGGCCGTCTTCGCGGTCTTCTATCTGGGCCTGCTCGCGACCCTGTCGCACTTCGGCCTCTTCAGCCTGTCGCTGGCCGGCGTGGCGGGCATCGTGCTCACCATCGGCATGGCCGCCGACTCGTCGATCCTCACGCTCGAGCGCTTCCGCGAGGAAATCCGCTTCGGGCGCAGCGTGCGCGCCGCATCGATCACCGGCGTGCGCCACGGCATCCAAACCTCGATCGACGCCGACCTCGTGTCCTTGGTCACGGCCCTGACCCTCTTCTTCCTGGCCACGAGCTCGGTCAAGGGCTTCGGTCTCACGCTGGCGCTCGGCATCGCCTGCGACATCGTGATGATGCTGCTCTTCAAGGCTCCCATCATCCGCCTGCTTGCCCCCCACGCCATCAAGCGCCATCCCGGCTTCTGGGGCGTGAAGGACAGCGAAGATGCCGCCGAGGTTTACGGGCGTCTTGCCGAAATCGAGGGCGAAACCGTCGAGACCGCCGTGTCGGGCGAGGCCATCAACGCCGCCGACACCGAAGCCTATGCCGCCCGCAAGGCCGGCGATGAGGGCCGCTCCGCCGCGCGTGCTGCCGCCGGTCTGAAGGGTCGCTTCCTCAAGCACGACATCAACTTCCTGGGCTACCGCAAGGTCTTCCTGTCGCTCGCGGCCGTCGTGGTGGTGCTCTGCATCGCCGTCATAGGCGTGCGCGGCCTGAACCTGGGTATCGAATTCGTGGGCGGCACGAGCATCACCTTCAACGACACGGGCGCCGTGACCACCGACCAGATCCGCGATGCCTTCCAGGCCGAAGGCGAGAACGACCCCGTGGTGCAGACCACCGAAAGCAACGGCGAGCACGGCTTCATCGTCCGCATCGCCAACGCCGACGCGGCTTCGGCCAACTACGCCGCCACCCAGGTGGCCGGCCAGCTGGGCCTTTCCACCGACAGCTTCCAGGTGAGCACCATTGGGCCCGACTGGGGTGCGAGCATCGTGCAGTCGATGTTCTTCGCCCTCATCGCGTCGTTCGTGCTCATCATCATCTACATCGCCATCCGCTTCGAGTACAAGATGGGCATTACCGCGATCGTGGCCCTTCTGCATGACATCATCCTGGTCGTGGGCATCTACGCTCTGGTGGGTCGCGAGATGAACCCCAATACGATCGCCGCCCTGCTCACGATTCTCGGATACTCGCTCTACGATACGGTGGTCGTCTTCCACCGCATTTCCGACAACATGCAGCACAGCAACGTGAAGTGCACCTTCATGACCATGGCTAACCATTCCATGAACCAGGTCTTCATCCGTTCGATCAACACGACGCTCACCTCGATCATCCCCGTGTTCGCCATGCTGCTCTTCGGAAGCGAGACCCTGAAAGACTTCGCCTTCGCCATGGTGATCGGCCTGCTCGCCGGCGCCTATTCGTCGATCGCGATCGCCTGCCCCCTGTTCGCGATGTGGAAAACCCACGAGCCCAAATTCAAGAAGCTCGAGAAGAAGTACGGCACCCAGGTGGGCCGCTTCGCCTTCGCCCATGGCTCTATTGCCGCGACTCCCGCTGCTGCGGAGGCGCCCGCGGTCGCGGCTGACGCGGCTGCGCCTGCCGTCGAGCCTGCGTCCGTTGCCCACACGGCGACGGAAAAGCCCAAGGGAGCCTCGGCCGGTCACGGCGCGGTCCTTACCGGCGCCCAGAAGGCCAAGGCCCAGCGCGCCGCCCAGCGCAAGAAGAAGGCCGGACGCCCCGCCAAGGCGCAGCAGGCCGTACTCGACGAGCCCGAGATTCGCATCGTCGATAAAGAGAAGTTCGACAAACAGGGTGGCAAGGGCGAGCCCGGCGGCGAAAGCAAGTAAAATGGCATACACGAGCGCCCGCCGCCCGGCGGGCGCTTTCTTTTTCCTGGCGCGCATGCGCCCCATCGATGAAAGGACCCAACGTGAAAACGGGAAGCGCCCCTAATTTTGCCCCGCCCGTCGAAGAGGGCGAGACCTTTACCTTCCAAGACGAGAAGGGCAACCTGGTCGATCTGGAATTTCTGGGCCTGCTGCTGATGGACGGCGCCCGCTATGGGTTCTTCTTCCCCGTGACCGAAGACACGCCGGCTCTCTCGTCGGGCGAGATCGTGATCATGGAGGTCACCGAACTCGATGAAGACGAGCAGCCGTCCGCCTTTGAGCTGGTGGTCGACGAGGGCATCGCTCGCCGTGCCTACGCGGAATTCCAGAAGGCCACCAAGGACCTCTACGACTTCGCCTAGGCCCCGCGCCTCGTGCACCTGCTCTACGCGCCCGCTTGCGAGGCCCCGTGCCCGCATGCGGGCGTTTTCTCTGCGCTGGTAAGGGCGCAGGCCAACTGGTCGATCGTGCGCAGGGCGGCCGGGTGGGCGAGGGCGACGCCGGCGCGGGCCACCTCGTCGGCCAACCGCTGGATGGCGGGGAGATCGAGTCCGTGGGCGCGCAGAGTGTCCGGCTTGGAGAAAATCGCTTCCGGCGTCCCTTGCGCGACCACCCGTCCGCCGTCGAGTACGACCATGCGGTCGCAGAGGCGGGCGCAGTCATCCATGGCATGCGAGATGAGCAGGATGGCGGTACCGCTTGCGCGCAGGGCGTCAATCGTGTCGAGCATCCCCTCGCGGCTTGCGGGGTCGAGCCCGGCGGCGGGCTCGTCGAGGACGAGGACCGCGGGTTCCATGGCCAGCACGCCCGCAAGCGCGATGCGGCGTTGCTGGCCTCCCGAAAGCTTGAAGGGATCGGCGTCGCGCAGGGCGTCCGCGTCGAGCCTCATGCGCTCCATGGCGCGGGTGTAGCGGCCTTCGAGTTCGCCTTCGGCAACGCCTAGGTTGCGCGGGCCCATGACGACGTCGTCGAAGACGGTCTGGCAGCAGATCTGCCGTTCGGGCCGCTGGAAGGCCACGCCCACGCCGCTGCGCACAATGTCGGCCACGGCACGTCCGGCGAGCGGTGCGCCCAAGGCAGCCACCGCTCCGCGCTCGGGCTGGGCAAGGCCCACGGCGAGGCGGGCGAGCGTGCTCTTGCCGCTGCCCGTGCGGCCTACAAGCCCCACGATCTCGCCGGGGCCCACGGTCAAGGTGACGCTGTCGACGGCCATGCGGCGGCTGGTCGCAGGCTTCGCCTTGCCGCGACGGCCGTGCGTCTTTTGCGGTCTATCGTAGGAGAAGGCCACGTCGGAAAAGGCGAGCAGCGAAGCGGTAACGTCGGTGGCGGTCGCAGGGGCGGCGGCGCGTTCGGCTTGCGCGACCTCGTGGGGGCGCGCGGAGTCTGGAGCGCCCGTTCCGTTCGCTTCGGCGATTGCGGTGGCGAGGGTCGCTTCATCGAGCGTCCAGTCCACTATCATGCCCCGGGCGCCCAGGGCGCGGCAGAGCTGGGCGGCTGCGGGTTCTTCGATCGAAAGGGCAGCCGCGTCGAACTTCCGGTCGAAGACCTTTGCAGGCGCCCCCTGGCGTACCACGCGCCCCGCTTCCATCACGATCACCTGGTCGGCGCGGGCGGCCTCGTCCATGAAATGGGTGACGCTCACCACGGTGGTGCCGGCGTCGGCGAGGCGGCGGCAGAGGGCGACAAGTTCGGTGCGCCCTTCGGGGTCGAGCATCGACGACGCCTCGTCGAGCACGAGGACGTCGGGGCGCATGGCCAAGGCGCCTGCGATCGCCACGCGCTGCTTCTGCCCGCCCGAAAGCTCGTCGATCTGCCGCCCCTCGAAACCGGTAAGCCCCACGGCGGCGAGCGCCTTTCGCACGCGCTCGCGCACCTCGTCTTCCGGCGCGCCCACGTTGCAGGGGCCGAAGGCCACGTCGTCTTCCACCAGGGGCGCTATGAGTTGGTCTTCGGGATTCTGGAAGACGAGCGCCACCTTCTGCCGAACCGCCTCGAGGGTGGCGGGCGCGGTTACCTGGCCTTCGATTGCCACCGTGCCGGTATCGGGGAGCAACAGGGCGTTGAGATGGCGGGCGAGCGTGCTCTTGCCGCTGCCGTTTCCGCCCACCACGCAGGTGTAGGAACCGCGCGGCGCGGCGAAGGTGGCCCCGTCGAGGGCAGGATGGGTACCGTCGTAGGAAAACCGCACATCGGTAACAGCGATCACGCCGAGCCCTGGCCTTTCTCTTGGTATCTTGCCGTATAATAACGAGCTATGGATTTTATCGATATACTCACCCAAATCAACGCAGCGGTATGGGGCCCGGTCATGATCGTGCTCCTGCTCGGCTCGCATCTCTTCCTCACCGTGCGCACGGGCTTCATCCAGCGCAAGGTCGGCACCGCCATCAAACTTTCGGTCGCGAAAGACGAAGGCTCCGAAGGCGACGTCTCCCAGTTCGGGGCGCTTGCCACCGCGCTTGCTGCGACCGTGGGGACGGGTTCGATCGTGGGTGTTGCCACGGCCATCTTAGCAGGCGGTCCGGGCGCCGTCTTCTGGATGTGGATCACGGGCGTGTTCGGCATGGCCACCAAATACTGCGAGGTCTACGCCTCGGTGAAGTACCGCGTTAAGGACGAGAGCGGCGAAATGCTCGGCGGCGCCATGTTCGCCTGGGAGCGCGCGTTCAAGCGCTCCGATGGCTCGACCCCCTGGTGGGCCCATCTGGGCGCCGTGCTCTTCTGCGTGTTCGCCGTGATCGCCACGCTCGGCACCGGGTCGGCCGTGCAGTCGGCCGCGATGACGGGCATCATCAAGTCGAGTTTCCCGGCGGTGCCCACGCTGGCGATTGCCCTGGTCATCGCCGTGGCGGTGGCGCTCGTTATCTTCGGGGGCGTGCGCAGCATTTCCAACGTGTGCGAAAAGCTCGTGCCGGTCATGGCGGTGGTCTACGTGATTGGCTGCCTCGCCATCCTGTGCATGAACGCCGGCTATCTGGGCGAAGCCATCGCCGAAATCATCGAATGCGCCTTCACGTCGAAGGCGGCTTTCGGCGGTGCCGTGGGCAGCGGCATCATGGTCGCCCTGCAGTTCGGCTGCGCGCGCGGCCTGTTTTCAAACGAGGCCGGCTTGGGCACCGCCCCGATCGTGGCGGCGGCGGCTTCCACCAAGAACCCGGCTCGCCAGTCGCTCGTGGCTATGACGGGCGCCTTCTGGTCGACGGTGGTCATCTGCGCCCTCACCGGTGTGGTGCTCGTGTCCACCCTGCTCGCCAACCCGCAGATCGTCATGGACGGCACCATCACCGCCGGGGCCCAACTCGCGAGTGCGGCCTTTGCGAGCATTCCCTACATCGGTACGCCCATCCTGGTGCTGGGCATGGTGAGCTTCGCCTATTCCACGATCCTGGGGTGGAGCTACTACGGCAACCGCTGCGTCACCTACCTGTTCGGCCGCAAGGCCATCCGCCCCTATCAGGTGCTCTACGTGCTTGTGGGCATCGTGGGTGCTCTGGGGGTGGGCGACGTGGTGTGGACGGTGTCCGACATCGGCAACGCCCTCATGGTGATTCCCAACATCGTGATGGTCCTGCTGCTTTCGGGCGTCGTAGTGCGCGAGACCCGCTACTACGTCTACGAGGGCCATCTCGATGAAGAGTGCACCGACCCCATTCCGGAAATCAAGGGTCGCTAGCCGCACGTGCGGCATCGTTAACACGCCCATCGCACACGTGATGGGCGTGTTGCTTTCTCTGCTGCCAAAAAGGGCGTCTTGTCTGCGGCTGCTGCCGCCGGCAAGACGCCCTTTGTTGTCTGGGAGTCTCAATACCGCGTCGTTCCCTACGAGGGGCGGGTTGTTCGCCGACGCCTTTGCCTCACGCCCGGTGCCCGCTCGCCCACTACCAAAACGCCCCGCCCGAGACGTGCTCGAGCGGGGCGCTGCAGGGTCGGGGGAGGGACCGTCGCCTGCGGAAATAAAGGGGTTGTCTGCTTAGGCGTTCTTGATATCGCCGGCCAGGTAGCGAGCGGCGTAACGGCCCGAGGTGACCTGACGGCCCAGGCAGTTGCCCACCAGGTAGACGGGGTAGTTGCCCGCGTAGTAGCTACCGGAGTTGGTGCCCACGGCGAAGAGGCCTTCGATGGGGTTGCAGTCTTCGTCGATGACCTGCCAGTTCTTGTTCACGCGCACACCGTCGATCGTGGTGAGCAGCGAGCCGCCGTACCAGGCGCCGTAGAAGGGAGCCTGACGGATGGCCGAAAGGCGGTAGCCTTCCTTGCCGAACTGCGAGTCGACGCCCGAATCGTAGAGCTTGTTGTAGTTTTCGACGGTTTCGAGGAACTGGGTTTTGTCGTCGCCGGTGAAGCCCAGCTTGTCGGCGAGCTCGTCGAGCGTGTCGGCCTTCATCATGAGGCCCTTGCTGATGTACTTCTCGTCGTAGGCTTCGTCGACGGTCTTGTTCTTCAGCTGGGACTGCCAAGTCATGGCCGAGCAGCCCTGGGTACGGAAGCGCTGGACGTCGGCGGGGGCGTTCACGTCGAAGACCTGGCACCACACGCCGCCCGGATGGCTGGCGGCGGCGAAGCAGCGAGCGTCGTAGTTAGCGCTTTCGTTGCAGATGCGCTCGCCGTGGCGGTCGACGGACAGGAAGGGCTGACTGCCCAGGTTGAACTGGCCGTTCGTGGCCCATGTACCCTTTTCCTCGTCGGTGTAGCCGGCGTTGACGCCCGGGGCGACCACGCCGCGGTCGAAGACCATCGTGGCGCCGACCGGGTCGAGCTTGGCGCCCACCCAGGCAGCGGCCTTGATGCCGGTGCCGTCGTTGTTCTGGTTGTAGTTGAGGCTCGTGACGCACTTGACGGTTTCGGGGTCGCGGGCCTTGAGCATGGCCGGGTTGGCTGCGTAGCCGCCGGCGGCGAGGATGACGCCCTTGTTGGTGTTGACCTTCAGATAGCCGTCGGAGTTCTTCAGAATCGCACCGGTCACCGGGCCGTCGCCGTCGCGGAGCAGCTTGACGAGCTCGGTGGAGTAGGTGACCTGGCCGCCCTTGGACTCGATGAAGGCGGTCATCTGCTCAACGTGCTTGATGCGCTGCTTCTGCGGGTCAGATTCACCGGCGTTGATGACGTGGTGGCATTCGGGCGGAATGAAGTAGTTGGTGCCGCCAGCCTTGCCGTCGCCGCCGTTTTCCACGTCGACGGTCGCATCGGCGTTGATGCCCATGCTCTTGTAGGTGTCGACGATCCATTCGACGGTCGCGCCGGAGTTTTCGACCCAGGTGCGGGCAACGGACTGGTCGTTCTTGAAGGACGCGTAGCGGGCCCATTCGTTCAGCCAACGGCCTTCGTCGAAGTCGATGCCCTGCTCCTTCTGCCAACGGGAGTGGATGGCGCCGATGTCGAAGTGGGAGGCGGCCGGTTCGCCGCCCTTGTCGACGATCATGAAGTTGGCGCCCAGGTCGGCGAGGGTCGCGCCGGCCATGATGCCCGACATGCCCGCGCCCACGACGAGGATGTCGACGGTCTTGGTGTCCTTGATGTCGCTATCCGCGATTTCAGGCGCGCTGCCCAGCCAGTCGCTCGACGCGTCTGCGCCAGAAGCCGCCGCCGCTGCCTTGTCGGCAGCGCGGTCGGCGTTGCCCTTGGGCTTGGCGCAGCCCGAAAGGCCCAGAGCCGCAAGCGCGCCCATGCCCGCAGCGCCCGTAAGGAAGCCGCGGCGGGTGATGCCAGATTGTTCCTGCATGATGTTCCTCCTAGAAAAGATTCCCTCCTGGTAGAAGCGCGAAGGAGGGCGGCCCTGCGCGCGGCGTTTCTGCAGTGTGCCGTCTTCCGCGATCAGAGGGGGTGGTCGCGTCGCCGTGCCGCTGACTCCAGCGCTTCATCTGTTCTCCACAATAGGTTCACGGGCCGGGCATGTACCCGCCCCACTGGGGGCATTTTGGGGACTTGCGCCCGTCAATCGTGCTCGACCTTCTTCCACCCCACTGGGGTGAGAGGGGCATTTGTGCAGGTCAACGAATCGTTCGGTGTGTCAGGGCTGGCATCGCGTATAATTTTTCGGCAGGAGGGGATATGGAAGCACAACCACGCAAGGCGTTGGGCTTGTCGGCGCTTGCCACGCCGCTGGCTCTGGGCTGCATACTGGCATTGGCCGTTTCCGAACTGTCAGGTACGCTCACCAACGCGTTTCTCTACGCCACGGTGGCCACGATGTGGGGGTACGCGCGCGAGCTTTCCACGCTGATCACCGGCTTGGCCTTCCTGGCGATTGCGCTCGCCGCCCAGTTCCGTCCGCGCTTGCTCGATGCCCGCGTCCTGCTCGCGGTTGCGTTCGTCTGCTTGGCGGGCATGGTGCCCCTCTTGCTTGCGGGCTCCTTTCTTGCGAGTCCGGTCTTGTTCACGGTGGGTTTGGTGCTTCGTTCCGTTACGCGCGCCGTCACCATCCTGTTCGTCGCCTATTGTCTGCTCAAGCTGCCCGATACCGTTTCGGTGGCAGGCGTGGTGGTCTTCGGCATGCTCATAGACAACCTGCTGGCGCCGCTGATGCGAAGTTCCTTAGACCTTGCGGGCGCCGTGTGCGTCATGGCCCTCACGAGCGCCGCCGTAACGGCTTGGGGCTATTTCAAAGCGCGCGGTTCCCTTGCCGAATTGGGGAACGCTGCTCCGGCCAGCCAGTTGGCTGCCGAAAATCCGCGTTCCTTTATTCGCAGTTCCCATGCGCTGTTCTACTGCATCCTGCTCTTCAGCGTGGGCAACGGGTATGCGCTCACCTTCAACGAGGTCAACCATGCTCCTGCACCCTTAAGTATCGAGGGCTTTCTTATCGTCGTCCTCATCTTTTACCTGTTGCTTGTGCGCGACCGTCGCCAGGAAGACACCCTGTTCTCGTTTTCGGTACTCCTTTTTATGGCGGGCCTCCTTATGGCCTCCTTTGTCATTTCGCTTGGCCAAGCCCTTCTTGCTCCCAATGTGCTCATCCATTTGGCGAGCGACTGCTTCAACGTTCTCGTGTGGCTGGTTATTGTGGGCGTGGGCAAGCGCAACTTCTTCGCCTTCTTGCCCGTCTTCGGCCTGTCCTTCTGCATGAAGTCCCTGGGAACCACGATCGGGGCGATCATCGGCCATGGTTCCAACGACCTGATGCTTGCCGACCCCTCTGTCGCTCAGGCGATCACCCTGGCGGTGGCCTTCTTCGTGTTCGCCTTCTTGTGGACGAATTTTCGGGATTTCAGCTTCACCGACACGATTTTCGGGGTGGAGCATCTTGAGCTGCCCCAGCAGGGCCCGTTGGAAACGGTGGGACTTGAGGAGCGTTGCGCCCAGCTTGCCCGCGAATGGGGGCTCACCAAACGCGAGCAGGAGATTTTCGTGATGCTCGCCCGCGGCCGCAACGGGGCCTATATTCAGGAGCATTTCACCCTCTCGCGCAACACGGTGAAGAGCCACATCAAGCATATTTACTCCAAGCTCGGCGTACATTCGCATCAGGAGCTGATCGACTTGGTGGAAGGCGACCCCGCGCCCAAGGAGTAGCGCCGATGGGGGTGTGCCACAGGTGTGCAACCCCCCCGGTGTGCCCGATTCCGGGGGTCGGGCACATGCCGCAGCCCCAGTCGCCCCCTCGCACCGCACCGCTTTGCATCTCGCTCCCCGCGTTGCGGTTCGACCGTTCGCAGACCACAAGCGGGTCGTTAACGGGCTGGAAACGCGTCCATGCCTAGAATGGGTCATCACATTCCCGAGCGAGAGGAGGCGCTATGGACATTGTTGAAGTCATTACCGATGTCGTAGGGCAGATAGACTCATTCGTGTGGGGCTGGGCGATGATCGCCCTCCTGTTGGGCACCCACATCTACTCCACGGTGCGCACCCATTTCATCCAGCGCAAGGTAGGCACGGCCATCAAGCTGTCCGTCTCGCGCGCCGACGGCGATGCCGAAGGTGACGTTTCGCAGTTCGGTGCGCTGACCACCGCTCTTGCCGCCACCATCGGCACCGGCAACATTGTCGGCGTGGCCACGGGCCTCTTCGCCGGCGGCCCCGGCGCGATCTTCTGGATGTGGGTCACGGGCGTCTTCGGTATGGCCACCAAATACGCCGAAACCTATATTTCGGTGAAGTACCGCGTGAAGGACCAGAACGGCGAAATGCTCGGCGGCGCCATGTACGCCCTGCAGCGCGGGTTGAAGCACAAGACGTTCGGTCGCGTTCTCGCCATCTGCTTCGCCGCCTTCGCCTTCATCGCCAGCTTCGGTATCGGCGCCTCGGTGCAGTCGAACGCGCTCGCCGGCGTTATCACCTCCTACATTCCCGACCTCGAGACGGGCACGCCCACGATGATGGCGGCCAACGCGATGATCGGCGTCTTTCTGGTCATCCTTGTGGGCATCGTGATCATCGGCGGCATCAAGTCGGTCACCCGCGTGGCCGAAAAGCTCGTGCCCGTCATGGCCATCCTCTACGCTGCGGGCTGTATCGTGATCATCGCGCTCAACTGGCAGTACGTGGGCGAAGCCCTCTCCCTGATCGTCACCTGCGCCTTCACCGGCCAGGCTGCCTTTGGCGGCGCGGTGGGCAGCGGCATCGCGCTCGCCCTGCAATACGGCTTCAAACGCGGTCTGTTCTCCAACGAATCCGGCTTGGGTTCCGCCCCGCTCGTGGCCGCCAACGCTACCACCAAGAACCCGGCCCGCCAGGCGCTCGTGTCGATGACCGGCACCTTCTGGGATACCGTGATCATCTGCGCGATCACCGGCGTCATGCTCGTGTCGACGATGCTTTCCGACCCGTCGATCCAGGCCGGCATCCTCTCCGGCGACATCACGGCGGCCGCTCAGCTTACCACCAGGGCCTTCGCCTCGATTCCCGTGCTCGGCCCGCTCGTGTTGGCCGTGGGCATGGTGCTCTTCACCTATTCGACCATGCTCGGTTGGTCGACCTACGGCAACCGAGCGGTCATGTACCTGTTCGGCAAGAAGGGCATCCGCCCCTACCAGATCGTCTTTCTGATTTTCGTCTTCTGGGGCTGCATCGGGGGTGGCGAGCTCGTGTGGAACGTCTCCGACATCACCAACGCCCTCATGGCGGTGCCCAACTGCATCGCGGTTATCGCGCTGGGCGGTGTGGTCGCGGGCGGCACCAAGCACTATGTCTACGACAAGAACCTCGATGAGCTAGACGAAACGCCGATTCCCCAGCTCCAACCGGGCCAATACCATAAGATCGAAGGGTAGTGAATCGGCGGGCGCTCTCGTCAAGGGCAAACCTATAGAAATCGCTGGTACGGCGGCGTGGGAACCATTTCGTTCTCCGCCGCCTTTTTCGTGCCGACCGCGCGCACCTTTGCGGGGGCGGCAAAGTGGCTACAATGAAGGCATCGCGGTCGGCCACTCGCACGGCGCGAGGCACGCGCAGTGCGTTCGAAAGGGTGATGCTCATGGCATCTCTTACCATCAAGGGCACGGAAATCGGAGCGGGCGTCCCTAAGACGATCGTCTCGCTTATGGGCACGGACGCGGCCGCCGTGCTGCCCCAGATCGAGGCGGGCAAAGTCGCCGGTGTCGATTGCTTCGAATGGCGCGCCGACTTCTGCCGCGCCCTGCGCGATCCCGCGACGATGGCGGCCGAATCGCACGTGGTCGCCGACCAGTTGCCCGATCATCCGCTGTTGTTCACCTTTCGCTCGACGTCGCAGGGCGGCCAGTGCACGCTTCCCGTGGCCGACTACGTGGCGCTCAACCGCGCCGTTATCGAAGCCGGGGCCATCGACCTGGTCGACGTAGAGACCTGGATCGGCGACGAAGCGGTGCGCGAGCTCGTCGCCTGCGCCCATGCCCACGGCGTTGCCGCGGTCGTTTCCTATCACAACTTCAAAGGTACCCCTTCGGTCGATTGGATGGTGGCCTTGCTCACCCATATGCGCGACCTGGGCGCCGACATCCCCAAGATCGCCGTGATGGCCACCTGCCCGCGCGACGCCCTCGCCCTGCTCGCCGCCACCGACGAAGCGGCTCGCGTCCACGATGCGGGCCCGCTGCTCACGATGGCCATGGGCCGCGACGGGTCAATCACGCGCTTGGCGGGCGAGCAGTTCGGCAGCGCGCTCACCTTCTGCGCTTTGAAAGACGCTTCGGCGCCCGGCCAGGTGGCCGTGCCCCAGGCCAAGCGCATCATGGCCGACTTGCACAAGGTGCTTTCGTAAGCGGCTTCGTTTTTTCGTGTTCCCGACCCGGGGAGGGTCTGTTCAAAAAAGGAGAACCCATGGGAGAATCGCAACGCATCAGCGGACACACGCACTTGATCAGCCTTCTGGGCAACCCGACGCACCATTCGCTGTCGCCGGCCACCCACAACCTTTCGTTTGAAAACGCGGGTATCGACACCGTCTACCTCACGTTCGACGTGCAGAAGGAAGACCTGCCCGGCATCATCGGCGCCATGAAGGCCATGGACACCTGGGACGGCTCGAACGTCACGATGCCCTGCAAACAGGCGATCGTCCCCCTGCTCGACGAGCTCGACGACGCGGCTGCCCTGATCGGCGCCGTTAACGTGGTCGATTGCAAGGACGGCAAGACCAAGGGCTACAACACCGATGGCATGGGCTTCATGCAGAACCTGCGCAAGCACGGCGTGGCCGACAAGGGCGCCAAGGTGACGCTCGTTGGGTGCGGCGGCGCCGGTTCGGCCGTGCTCACCCAGGGCGCCCTCGACGGCTTCGCGTCGATCGACGTATTCGAAATGAAGGGCGGCGCCAACTGGGAGCGCACCCGCGACCTGGCCGCCCGCGTGGCAGAAAAGACCGGCTGCACTATCAACGTGCACGACAGCGCTGACAAGGACGCGCTGAAAGACTGCATCGCCGCGTCCGACATCCTCATCAACTCGACGCCGGTGGGCATGGGCGAGGGTTCGACCGCAACCCCCGTGCCGGCCGATTTCATCAAGGAGGGCATGGTGGTAGCCGACACCATCTACTTCCCGCGCGAGACCCAGCTCATCAACGACGCCAAAGCCAAGGGATGCACGACGGTTCCGGGCCTGGGCATGATGATCGAGCAGGCGGCCGCCGGCGAGAAGATCTGGTACGGTATCGATATGGACAACGAGCTCATCGAACGCGAGCTCTACGCTTAGGCCCGCGAAGAGGTCGAGATGCTCGAAGGGGCCGGTCGCTGTGCGCGATCGGCCCCTTTTGCTGAAAGCTGCTGGGCGCCGCGGACCCGCAAGGCGGTCTGCGGCGCCCGCGCACGCGGAAGGCCCTCGCTCGCATGCTGCAGATGCGCGAGCGAGGGCCTTGCCGTGCGGGCGCCGAAGCGCCCAGGGAGGGGTTCTATGCCAGAGCCGCAGCTGCCGCGTTGGCGCCTGCGAAACGGCCTGACGTGTACGACCAGTTGAGGCCGCACCCGCCTGCGGGGTAGTCGTCGTAGATGAAGGTGCCGCAGCACACTTCGCCGGCGGAATAGAAGCGCGGAATCGCCTTGCCGTCGTTGTCGAGCACCTGGAAATCGGTATTCACATGGTAGCCGCCGAAGCTGCCGTGCGTGCACACGCCCATTTGGATGACGTAGAAGGGCGCCTGGGTGAGAGGAATGAGATTGTCGGCCTTCTTCTTGAACTGGGTATCGACGCCGGCTGCCGCCATGGCGTTGTAGGCGGCAAGCGTGGCCGCGGCTGCGTCGCCGTTCACGCCCATTGCCGTGCAGGCGTCTTCGACCGTGTCGGCCTTGGCGGCAAAGCCCTGACTGATGCCGCGGGTGAGGCTGGCCTTCAGCTTGTCGGGCAGGGCGTCGACCTGGGACTGGTCGTAGATCGCGAAGAACTTCTGGTCGGGGAAATGGGCGACCTGGTAGTAGATTTCGTGGGTCTGGCCGCCTTCGTTGTTGAAACGCTGGCCGTTCGAATCAACCCAGAGCACCTTGGCGCTGATGAGCTTTGACTGGCCGGCGTCGATCGGGCAGGCCAGGATACCGTTGGTGCCACCGTGGCCCACGTACGCGGCGCCCTTGTCGAGGCCCATGCGCAGGCCCTCGCCGGTAAGACCCATGCCCACTTCGGTGTAGACGCCGGAATAGTCGGGCATGTACTGGTCGATCATGTCGGGGTTGCGGCAGAAGCCGCCGCTGGCCATGATGGTCTGCTTGGCGTTGTACTGCACGAGCGTGCCCTGCGCGTCTTTGGCGATGACGCCGGCTACTTCGTCGCCGTTCATCACGAGCTCCTGAGCGCCCATGTTGAAGTGGAACGTCACGCCTTTCTCATGGGCGAACTTGGTTACGGCGTTCAGCGCGTCGAAGGCGCTCGTGGCGCAGTTGTGGCCGCGCGGCACGGTGTCCTTGCCCTTGATGGAGACTTTGTCCTTGAAAGGCACGCCGAGCTCGCCGGTGAGCCAGTCGATGGTTTCGCCGAAGTGCTCGGCGCAGAACTTCTGCATGTCGTAATCGAGCTTGTCGCCGTTGCGGCTCAGGAAATAGGCGAGCAGGCTTTCGGGCGAATCGTCGATGCCGGCAGCCTTCTGCAGCTGGGTGCCGGCTCCGTAGAAGGTGCCCAGGGCGAGCGAGCTCGAGCCCGCCAGGTAAGGCATCTTTTCGATGAGGACGGTGTTGGCGCCTGCTTCGGCAGCCTTGCCGGCGGCCGTGACGCCCGCTCCGCCGCCGCCGACGACGAGCACGTCGCAATCGACGGTCTTAGACACCTTGTCGTTGCTGTTGCGCGCGGCGTTGTCTTTCGGCGCGCATCCCATGGCGGCGCCGGCGAAGAGCGCGAGCGCACCGCCGCCGATCAGCTCGGTGAATTGCCTGCGGGTGAATCCTTTGTGTTGTGCGGTCATGTTGTCCCTCCCTTTCGGCCCGAACGGTGGGCGCTCGGGCGTGAATGTGGCTTCACTCTAGCCTGTGGGGCGGGTGAGGAGGGGCCTGACCGGGGCGTCTCACCCGATTTCGGCCTGCATCCCCTGTCTCGTATACACAGCTGTATGTGTATAAGAGACAGGTCATGTACCTGTTCGGCAAGAAGGGCATCCGCCCCTACCAGATCGTCTTTCTGATTTTTGCGATGCGAAGGGCCGCGTGGAGGGGAAGCGTGTTGATTCTGGTGGTCGCCGGATCCTTGAAAATTCGCCTATCGACGCGTCGGCCAGATCTTCAAAGTGCCTGATTTCGGGACCATGATCATGCAGGTATCGCCCTTCTTCATCGGCTGGGCGGCCCCCCAGGTGTGGCTTTCGGCCCAGAGGTGTATAGGAGACAGGCTTGCGCCCCTGGCGCGGGCTGCCTTCCCTGCGGTTGCGCGGCGAAACGAAAACGGCGTCCCTATGGCATGCCGATCAAGTTTTCGAGCCCTTTCTCGAAAAAGCGAGAATAATAATCAACGTAACCGAAAATAACGTCCAATAACATGCCGTTCCGCCGCGTTTCGGAGGCGCTTTGGTTCGAAAACTTGATCGGGAAGCCACGGGCGGGCGCCGAGCGTTCCGCGCGCGGGCCCTTCCCGCCGAAACCCGAACGCCCCCCTACGCTCGGGGCGGGGAAATGACGCGAATGTCCCTAATTCGCGGGTCGGGAGGGCGCCGCGGGGGCCGGCGACGGCTTCCAGGGCTTGTTAATGGACGGATGTTGAGAATCTGTGCACGTACTCCGCGACCGCTCGGCGTGCGCGCGCCGGCATACCGCGAAATAGGCGCTTTTACGTCAAAACTCGCCCGCTTCCGTGCCGGCGAGCCCGCCCGGCGGCGAAGCGCGTGCGCTTCGCCGGAGCCCCTGGTGCCGGGCCGTTCTACCTGCGCGGCGAGGTGCTTTGCTGGCGCCCCTGCCGCGTGCGCGGCGGGGGGCGGTCCGCTTCGCTCGCGCCTCTTGCCCAGGCCGCGTCTGGGCCGGGCGCTCGCTTGCGTATAATAGGCCCGATGCGTCAGTGGGGGAGGTGCACGGTGCTCAGGGACAATCGCACAGAGTCGGCGCTCGAGCGCGCCTTCGGCGGCGCTGCCTTCGCCTGCTTCCTGGGCCTTGCGGCCACCCGCGTGTGGTTGCAGTGCAATCTCTTCGGGCTCTACGTACAGAGCGACCTGGGCTTCGATACGATAGTCAACCAGCTCTCCTACGGGTTCACCTTCCTGGTGGGTGCCCTTTGCGCTTTCGTCAAACGCCCGAGCCCCCAGACCGAGCGCGTCATCGCCTTCGCCGCTGTCGTTCTTATGACCCTCTGTGCGGCCGCTGGTTTCATGATGCCTCCGGGCGTGGCGGGCCGGCTGCCCCTCGATGCGGCCGCGGGCATCGCCGGCGCCTTGGGCGGCGCCATGTGGACGGTGGCCTACGTGCGCATCGACACGCGGCTGGCGGTTCCCTACGGGTTCGCCTCGCTTTCCTTGGGCTCGGTCGCAGGCTGGGCGCTTTCCTTCGGGCCGCACGAAGTCGGAGCGCTCGTGAGCGTTGCGATGCCGGCTCTCGCCTTCCTCTGCTGGCAGCGCGCTGTTGCCGTCCCTGCCGACGTCGCCCACTGCACTCCCTGCTACGATCGCGAACCTGCGACTACCTATATATATGTGTTCGGCGGCCTCGTGGTGTTCAGCTTCGCGCTCGGCATCTCGCGCGGATTTCCGGCCGGTCAGCCCGTCGTCATGGACGCCCTTTTGCGCACCCTGCACCAGTGGGGCGTCGTGGCGGTGTCGCTTGCCCTTATCTGGTGGTCGGCCTTCAAACGCCGCCAAGTCAGCTTTTCCCTGCTTTGGCGCATAGAAATCTGCCTCGTCGCGGTGGGCGTGGTCATTCTTACGATGTTCCCCGGCGACCTCGACGAGCTGGCGGTAGCGGTGATCAACATCGCCGACACGCTCATGCTGGGCGTCCTGTGGGTGACGGCCCAAGATGCCTCGCGCCATTCGAGCTACCATCCCTTCGCCGTGTTCGGGTTCGCCTGGGCCGCCCGCGTGCTGGCGCGCGACGCGGGCCGGTTCGTGATCGGCATCGTAGGCACTTCCTCGCAGACAACCAACACCGCGATCGGCGTGTTGGTCCTGCTCATTTCGCTGAGCGTGGCCCTGCTCCTTTCGAACGGCATTCCCCGCACGCGCGCTTTCTTTAGCGACGATAGGCTTGGCGTTGCGGAAGGAACTTCGCAAGCTGGGAAACCGCCCTCGCCGGCACGCATCGCAGAGGGCGCGCCGACATCTGAACGGCGGCAAGCGGAAGCAGGGGGCTCGCCTGTCGAAGGGCCCGCTTCTGCAATGAACGCTCCCGCGGAGGCTTCCGCATCCCAAAGGCCGCTCGAAAAAGGCGAAGCGCCGCAGGCAGAAGAGCTCGCCGCCGCTCCCGTCCTTGCATCGGCAGATCATGCGGAAGGGAAGTCTTCGCCCCGCGTGCAAAGCGAGCCCGCTCCCGCAGCGGCGCCTGTCGCATCGGCCGCCGCCGCACCCCGCACCCCGCGCGAGCGCCTCGTCGCCTGGATGGCCGACGAGCGCAATCTTACCCAGCGGGAAATCGAGGTGGCCCTCCTCATCGCCACGGGGCGCAGCAAGGCCGTCATCGCCAAAAAGCTCTTCGTGTCGGAAAACACCGTGCGCACCCATGCCAAGAACGCCTATGCCAAGCTCGGCGTGCATTCCAAGCAGCAGCTCATGGACGTGCTCGAATCCCATATGGCCTAGCCGCAGGGGCGCGGTTGCAGAGCTGGGTCCGCAACCGCGCCCCTGCACCCCCGGCTTGCGTGCGCTGCGGAAGATCGGCATCTGTGGCCATCGCAGCCGCCCCCCCCTACGCGCGCGCCGCTTCCGCAAGCGTTGCGAGAATCTCTCCGGTGCGCTCGATTCCATAGCGTGAGCTGTTGACCGTGATGTCGTAGTTGCGGCTGTCGTCCCAGGCGGTTCCCGTGCAGAAGCGGCAATGCTCGGCCCGCTCGCGGTTCACCTTTTCGATCATGGCCCGTGCCGCCTCGCGCGGAATCCCGTCGCGCGCGATTACGTGGGCCACCTCGTCGTCGATGGCGCCGCGTACGAAGATGCTCAGCGTGTTGGCTTCGTCGTGCAGAATCCAGTTGGCCAAGCGACCCACGATCACGCAATCGCCTTCGGCGGCGATTTCGCGGATCACGCGCTCTTGGGCGTGGAAGAGACGCTCGGCTTCCGGAAGGTCCTCTTCGGGCACTGCTTCGCCGCCGGCGTAGGCGCGGTAGAAGGCCTCGAGGGCGCTTCCCGTGCGGAGGCGCTCTTCGTAAGCGGCCACTTCGTCGCCCGAAAAGCCCTTGGCGGTCATACGGGCGATGATCTCGCCGTCGTAGAAGGGCACGCCGAGTCGCTCGGCGATGGCTTGCCCGATCTCGCGCCCACCGCTGCCGTATTCGCGCGCAATCGTTACGACAAAGGTGCCTGCGGGCACAGCGGCTTCGGCGGCATTGCGCGCTTCGGCCTCAGTACGGTTGCCGGGGAGCAGGGCGTATTCGAAGGCCTTGAGGTGCTTGTTGTAGAACCCCACCACGAGCCCCGTGCACACGGCGCTCACCACGGTGCCTTCGCGCACGGTTACGAGCTGGCCGAACAGAAGGACGTTCAGCAGGACGGCCGTGGCCGTCATCGTGCAGTCGCTCATCACGCGGGCCGTGCCGAATTCGCGGTGGAGCACGCCGGAAAGGGCGCGCGTGAACCCGTCGCCGGCCATCACGCCCACATGGCTGATAAGCGTGAGGTAGGCGCCGAAGGCGAGCACGCAGACGCCTACGATCAGGGTGACCAAGCGCAGGGCGTAGGACTGGGGCGCCCAGGCGGCAAGGGTGAGCATGGCCAAGTCGACGAAGGTGCCGAAGAAAAGGCAGAGCACGAACTGCTGGATCAGGTCGAACCAGTTGCGCTCGCGCACCATGAAGATTTGGGCCACGACGAGGGCTGCGTTGAAGAGGGCGACCCAGGTGCCGTAGGAGAGCTGGGAGAGCGGGACCGAAAGCGTGTAGGGGATGACCGAAATGGCCGAGGTGCCCAGGTTCGATTTGGTGAGCAGGGCCACGCCGAGTGAGATGCAGTAGATGCCGGCGAACATGACGAGGTAGCGTTTCGCGCGTTGACCAAGGCTCACGCGGGGCCTCCTTTCCGAAGAGATATATAGTTGTGCGGGAATGCTCCCACCCTACACGAGATGGACGCGGTATGCGGGCGGGCGCGGGGCGCTGTGAAGGAAACTCTACGGTTGCGGCGGCGCGGCCCTCGGTTGAATGAGGGCCGCCGCCCCGCTCGGCCGGCTCGCGCGGCTTTGTGCAGCGCGTTCATAATCGCTTGCGGGTGGTCGCACGCGCTGCTAGAATGACCAAGTTTCTTATTACACATGCGCGCTGGACTCGCGTCTGCCAGTGGCCCCGCGGGGTTGCGGACTCGAGGGCGAAGGCGTGCAGAGGATTAACGAATGGAGCTGTAACCATGGAAAAGGTCTCTATCCAGACCCTGCTCGACGCTGGTGCGCACTTCGGCCACCAGACCCGCCGCTGGAACCCGAAGATGAAGCCCTATATCTTCGGCCATCGCGGTGACATCTACATCATCGACCTCAAGAAGACCCTCGTCGGTCTCGATCAGGCCTACACCTTCGTCCGCAACCTGGCTGCCAACGGCGGCACGGTTCTCTTCGTGGGCACCAAAAAGCAGGCCCAGGAAGCCGTTGCCGAAGCTGCCAACAGCTGCGGCATGCCCTACGTGAACGCCCGCTGGCTCGGCGGTATGCTCACCAACTTCGTGACCATCCGCTCCCGCGTGCAGCGCATGGAAGAGCTCGAGGCCATGGACACCGACGGCCGCATGGAAAAGCTCCCCAAGAAGGAGCAGATTCTGCTGCACAAGGAGCTCACCAAGCTGCAGACCAACCTCAACGGCATCCGCAACATGAAGAAGCTCCCCGACGCAATCTTCGTCATCGACACCAACCGTGAGATCATCTCGATTCACGAGGCCCATCGCCTGCACATCCCCGTCGTGGGCACGATCGACACCAACTGCGATCCGGACGACGTCGATTTCGGCATCCCTGCCAACGATGACGCCATCCGCTCGGTGAAGCTCTTCGCCAACTTCATCGCCGCCGCCGTCATCGACGGACTCGGTGCCCCGGTGACCGCTGAGGAAATGGCCGCCGAAGGCGAAGCTGCCCCTGCCGCCGAAGCTGCTCCCGCAGCTGAAGCTGCCGCTCCGGCTGCCGAATAGGCGCCAGCCCACCGTATTTTGGAATGAAGCGGCACCGCAAGCGCGATGCCGCTTTTTCACTACCGACCAACGAAAGGACCCTCATGGCTCAGATTACCGCCGCAATGGTCAAGCAGCTCCGCGAGATGACCGGTGCGGGCATGATGGAATGCAAGAAGGCTCTGACCGAAGCTGACGGCGATATGGACGGTGCCGTCGACGTTCTGCGCAAGCGCGGTCTCGCCGCCGCCGCCAAGAAGGCCGGCCGTGCCACCAACGAAGGCCGCGTGGGCGCCGTTGTCAAGGGCGACGTCGCTGCCGTGTGCCAGGTGAAGTGCGAAACCGACTTCGTGGCCCTTACCGACAAGTTCGAAGGCTACGTGAACTCCTTCACCGAAGCCGTCGTCGAAAACGACCCGGCCGACGTCGAGGCCCTGCTCGCCTCCGAGTTCAACGGCTCTTCCGTGCAGGATCAGCTCACCGAAGCCATCCATGTGATTGGCGAGAACATGCAGATCGGCAAGTTCCAGCGCCTTTCCATCGAAGGCACCGGCGCCATCGTTCCCTACATCCACATGAACGGCAAGATCGGCGTGCTCGCCGCCTTCACCTTCGGCAAGCCCGAAACCGCGACTGACGAGCGTTTCCTGGCCATGGGCAAGGACGTCGCCATGCAGATTGCCGCCATTCCGCCCGTTGCCCTCGACGAGACCAAGGTCCCGGCCGACGTTATCGAGCATGAAATGGGCATCTACAAGGCCCAGGCTGCCGAATCCGGCAAGCCCGAAGCCATCCAGACCAAGATCGCCGAAGGCCGCATGAAGAAGTTCTTCAAGGAGAACTGCCTTGTTGACCAGGCCTTCGTGAAGAATGGCGACGTCACCGTGGCCGAATACATCAAGAGCGTTGCCAAGGAAATCGGCGACGACATCAAGATCGTCGACTACGCCCGCATCGCCCTGGGCGACTAATTCGTTCTCTGGCGCGCGTCCTCGGGCGCGCGCACCCCAAGCGGCCCACCATTCTGCTTTTCTTTGCAAGAGCAGGAAGCGGTGGGCCGCTTTGCGTATAATCGTCTGCGATACGCAGATGCGCCCGCACGTTGCGCGGGCAATGGTCCCACAAACGCACGAAAATCCAAGGAGCGGCCCATGTCAGAAGAAGTTATCATCGCTCGTCAGACCCCCAATCTCACCGGAACGGTCAAGGCGTCGGGGGCCAAGAATTCGGCGTTGAAACTGCTCGCCGCTGCCATTCTGGGCCACGGGCCGAGCGTGATTCGCAACGTGCCCCTTATCTCCGACATCACGGTGATGAGCAAGGTCATCGAGCGCCTGGGCGGCACGGTGACCCGCGACGGCCATGTGCTGACGGTCGACACTACCAACGTTGACAAGTGGGAAACCCCCTACGAGCTCGTGAGCAAGATGCGCGCGAGCATTTCGGTCCTCGGCCCCTTGATCGGCCGCTTCGGTCGCGCCCACGTGGCCATGCCCGGCGGTTGCCAAATCGGCGCGCGCAAGATCGACATGCACCTGGTGGGCCTCGAGCAGCTCGGCGTGGAATTCCAGATCGACCACGGCTTCCTGATCGCGACCACCCCCAACGGCTTGCACGGCGGCGACGTCATCCTCGAATTCCCCAGCGTGGGCGCCACCGAAAACACGATGATGGCGGCCGTGACGGCCAAAGGGTCCACGACGATCGAAAACGCCGCATGCGAACCCGAAATCCACGACTTGGCCCTCATGCTCAACGAGATGGGCGCCCAGATTGAAGGCGCGGGCACGTCGGTGGTCCACGTGCACGGCGTTTCGCTCGACGATCTGAAGCCCTGCGACCACACCACGGTGGGCGACCGCATCGAGGCGGGGACCTTCCTGGCGGGCGGCGCCCTCCTCGGCGGGCCGCTCACGGTGACGGGCGTGAATCCCGCCCACCTGCGCATGGCCATTCTCAAGCTGCGCGCTATGGGCGCCGACGTCGAGACCGGTAACGATTGGGTGAGCGTCGAGCGCACGCGCCCCCTTCGCGCCGTCGACATCCAGACCCTGCCTCATCCCGGCTTCCCGACCGACCTCCAGGCCCAGTTCATGCTCCTTTGCGCCCTGGCCGAAGGCAATTCCGTCATCACCGAAAACGTGTTCGAGAACCGCTTCATGTTCGCCGCCGAACTGTCGCGCATGGGCGCCGACATCACGATCGACGACCATCATGCGGTGGTGCGCGGCGTCGACAAGCTGTCGGGCGCGCCGGTGGTGTCCACCGACCTGCGTGCGGGCGGCGCCCTGGTGCTGGCGGGTCTTGCCGCCGAAGGCGAGACCATCGTGCGCAAGATCAACCATATCGACCGCGGCTACGAAGACTACGTGGGCAAGCTTGCGAGCATCGGCGCCCGGGTCGAGCGTACCGTGGTAGATGCGATCTAACAGGTGGTCATGAAGCGCAACGACAAGCGGGCTTCCGAAGAGCTTTCCCGCCAACTGAACGAATCGCAGCTCGGTACGCACATCGTGCGCAATTCCGAACGCGCTTCGAACACCCATGTGAATTTCGGCAACCAGCGGCGCCAGAGCAAGGCGAATCGCGGCGTGGTGACCCATGTCACGCCTCAGACGCGCTCGCGTGAATCGCAGGCCAACTACGCGCGCCGCCGCCGCACGCCCGACTACGTGGTCGCCGATATCCGCAAGCGCCGCCGCCGTCGTCGCGTCCTCACCGTTGGGGTCGTCCTCATCGCCGTGCTCGTGGTATGGCTCGTGTCTTCGTTCGTCTTCTCGTCGTCGGTCGACAACAAGGTCAAGATCAACGATGCTGCGGTGACGAGCGCGCTTTCGGCGCCCTCGTCGTCGACCGACCCCTATTACGTGCTCGTTTCCGGCGAGAGCACGGAAGAGGGCAAGCGCTCCCAGGGTCCGCGGATGCTCGTCTTGGTGCGCGTCGATCCTCAAAACAGGCAGGTCACCTACATCACCGTGCCGTGGAACACCGAAGTCACCCTTTCCGACGGCGCCAATCACCCGCTTTCTCAGGCTCAGGTGGAAGGCGGTGACGCCGAGCTTATCAGCACGGTGGCCGACCTTACCGGGGTATCGATTGCCCATTTCGTGAAGTTCCAGAATACGTCGCTTGCTTCCTTCGTCGACGCGATCGGCGGCGTAAGCGTCAACCTGCCCGAATCGGTGGATGACCCTAACGCCGGCACAATCTACCTCGATGCGGGCGAGCAGACGCTCGACGGTGCGCAGGCGGCCACGGCGGCAATGGCATCGAACTACAGCGACCCGCTGACGGTTCAAGCGCAGGTGCAATCCCAAATCCTTCAGAGCCTTGTGTCGAGTATCGAAGACAAGGGCGGGCTGTCGGGTATCGCCACCTTCGATTCGATTGCGGGCGATTTCCAGACCGATCTTTCCTACGGCGACGTGAACAACCTTCTTGCTCCGTTTGCGGGCGACGACGGTGTCGACGTGCGCACGGCGGCTCTGCCCGGGTCCTATACCGACAGCGATGGCGTACGGGTCTTCTCGACGTCGAAGTCGGGGATTCAGCAGGTCATGTCGCTTATCGACCAGGGGCAGGACCCCGCACAGGCCCAGCAGGAACTTATCGACAGCGTCGATGCGAGCGGTTACACGGTTACGGTGAAGAACGGCGGCGGCGTGACGGGCGCGGCAGCGGCGGCGGCCCAGCTGCTTTCCGCAAAGGGCTTTCAGATTCCGGCAACGCCCGATAACACCCAGCAGCAGGTCTATACCGAAACGCTCGTCGTGTACAAGAATTCCGACACCAAACAGGCGGCGGAAGCGGCGGTCCAGGCGATGGGGCAGGGCCGCGCCACGGGTGCGAGCGCCTACTATTCCTTCAACACCGACTTGCTCGTCATCGTAGGCAAGGACTGGGTGAGCAAGACGTCCTAGTGGGACGAAGGGGATTGCCTCGCGTTTTGGCTTCCGCAAGAAGCGCCCGCTTTCGAGGGGAGACGGGCGTCCCAGGATGTGCCACTCCCCGGGGTGTAGCGCATCCTGGGGCGCGTCCGTCTTGGGGTGTAAACGGTTGAATGCATAAAAAACGGCGCTCGCTCCCGATGGAAGCGAGCGCCGTTTTGTCGTGTGATGTGGGATGGTTACGCCGGAACGACGTGCGTCACGCCGGGGATGCGGTCCTTCAGGATGCGCTCGATGCCGTTTGCCAGCGTCATCGACGAGAGCGGGCAGCCGTTGCAAGCGCCCGTGAGCTGAACGACGACTTCGCCGTCTTCCTTGACGTCGACGAGCGTGACGTCGCCGCCGTCGGCCTGCAGGCTGGGACGGATGAGTTCGAGCACGGCGGCTACATCTTCTTTGTTGACCATGGTGACTCCTTCTTTCGTGAATTGTCACGCGCATCATACCATAAGAAGGGCGGGACGCCGGGGCGGGCGGGCGCGGGGGTGCCGGCTCGCGCTAACCCCGCGTCGAAGCGCGCTTTGGGGCGCTTCGTGCGGGTCGGGGCGGGCGTCACCTCATGCCCCGGCCGCACGACCGACAGGTCTGACTAGGCGCGCCCCTACACCTGTCTCTTCTACACATCTAGCTGTGTATCAGAGACAGGGCCGACGTCGAGGCCCTGCTCGCCTCCGCGTTCAACGCTCTTCCGTGCCACATCTGCAGATCGCCGTGTCGGGACAGACTGTCACTCGCGGTGGTCGCCGTAGCCATGGCCGGCTATATGCTCAGGCGCTGTCTCTTATACACATCTAGAGGTGTATAAGAGACAGCGGCGGGGCGAGGCGCTGCTCTGCCGCCTCCGCCGCGAGTCGCTAGCCTTCCGTTGGGCGGTCGGGGACCGTGCGCAGCAGGAAGAAGCCCACGACGAACAAGATAGCGATCGACAGGACGCCGATGCTCCCATTGCCCGTGGCTTGCGTGAGCGCACTGACCAAAAACGTTCCCATGACGGCGGCGTACTTTCCGAAGATATCGAAGAACCCGAAGTACTCGTTGGCGTGGTCGCTGGGCACGAGCTTGCCGAACTCCGACCGCGATAACGCTTGGATACCGCCCTGGAACAAGCCCACCATAATCGCGAGCATCCAGAACTCGGCTGCGCTGCGCAGGAAGAAGGCGGCGAACGCCACGATGCAGGTGTAGCCCACCACGCCCACGAGCAGCATCTGCTTGGTGCCGAACCGTCGGCCCAGCTTGCCGTAGGCGATGGCGGCGGGGAAAGCCACGAACTGGGTCGCGAGCAGGGCCAATACCAGTTGCGTCCCGTCGATGCCCAGGTCGGTGCCGTAGCTGGTCGACAGTTTGATGATGGTGTGGACGCCGTCGATGTAGAAGAAGTAGGCGAGCATGAAGGAGCGAAGGGGCGGCGACTGCCATAGACGCTTGCAGGTGACGGCAAGCCCGGCGAGCGAATCGCGCACGATGCGTGCGGGCCTCGGCTTGCTGTGCACCTGTCGGGCGTTGCGCAGGACGGGAATCGTGAAGGCAAACCACCAGGCGGCCGTTATTGCGAACACCGTTTGCATAGCGGTCTGCATCGACAGCCCAATCGCGTCGTGCCCGAGCGCGATGCCCAGGCAGGCGATGAAGGGGACGCAGCTGCCCACGTAGCCCCAGGCGTAGCCGGCGCTCGATACTTCGTCGAAGCGGTCGGGCGTGGTCACGTCGACGAGGAAGGCGTCGTAGAACACGGTGGAGGCGTTGAGCAGGACGGCCGCGATCACGTAGACGATCAAAAAGGCGGTCGCGTCGGTGGGCAGGCCCAAGGCGCAGGCTGCGCAGGCGCCCGTTCCCGCGCAGCCTGCGAGGAACTTCTTCTTCATGCCCGGCATGTCAGCCAGGCTGCCCAGAAAGGGCATGAGCAAGGCGACGATCAGAGCGGCCACCGTTTCGGCGTAGCCCCAGGCGACCATCACGCTGCCGGTGGCGATCGACGAGAAGTAGACGGGGATGAGCGCCGTGGAAAGCAGCACGAACGCCGAATTGCCCACATCGTAGAGAATCCAGCTTCGCTCGGCCGTGGTCGTCTTCCGCGCCATACTCGCTCCTCGTCGCATCGCGCGCCCTCTGCGCGCACACCCAACACCCTAGCGAACGAGCGTCGCGCCTGGATCCGCGCGGGGCAAAAAGAGGGCAAAACTTCGGTATCCGCGCTCCCGTTTTTGCCGATGGCGCGTTACGCTTGACGAGGATACGCAAGGAGAGGGGTCGCCATGCCTGCAATCATCACCCACCATCTGTTCGCCCGGGAAGCCTACGCCGCCCACCGCGATGCGATCGGAGAGCATCCTGCCTGCGAGCGGGCCTTCTGCCTGGGGAGCCAGGGTCCCGACCCCTATTTCTACTTGGCCCTGCGTCCCGGCACTCCAGCCGATATCAAGCGCTTGGGGTCAATCCTGCACCAGGACCGCACGGCCGATCTGATCGCTGCCCTGCGCGCGGGGGCCGAAGGCGTTGAGGGCATGGAAGGCCGCATCCTGCGCGCCTGGTTGAGGGGCTTCCTTGCCCACTACGCGCTCGATTCCACGGCTCACCCCTTCATCTACGCGACCGAATTCGCCCTCTGCGATGCCGGAGTGCCGGGCCTTACCCGCTCGTCGGGTAGCGAAGTACACGGGGAAATCGAACACGACCTCGACGAGGCGGTTCTCTTCTCGAAGCTCGGCTGCACGATCGTCGATTACCGGCCCGACCGCGAAGCGCTCGCCTGCGAAGACGAGACCTTGGCTTCGGTGGGCCGTCTAATGGCTTGGGCTATCCGCCAGGTCTACGGCATCGACACGTCCAACGAGCTCTACGCCCGCGCCGTGCGCATGTTCCGCCTGACTGCTCGCGTCCTGTGGGACCCTGCGGGCGCTCGCGTCGGTTTGATCGCCGCGCTCGAGCATGCTACGGGCGAAACGTATTCGGTTGCCCAATCCCACGCCCACCGGGTGCGCGCGAGCGCGCACAGCGCCTTCGACAACGCAGCGCGCGCACCTTGGCGCAACCCCTGGACGGGCACGGTGTCCACGGCGTCGTTTGCCAACCTCTACAACCGGGCGCAAGAGGCCTTGCCCGGCCTGTGGAGCGCCGTGTGCGCGCCGGGGTTCGACCGGTCCGTTGCCGCCGCGCTTGCCCCGCTCGACTTCGACGGTAAGATCGCCGCTCGCTAGGCGCACCCAGTCCAGCCGTCTGCTACAATCTGAGCCGATAACCGCAACCGAAACGCAACGGAAGAAGGTCGGTTCGCTATGGCTATCGTGACGTGCCCCGCGTGCGGGTCGACCGATTTCGAACTCGCCGCTTTCGATTCGATGATGGTGCTCGGCCGCGATTTGGCCCTGTTCACGCTCACGTGCCCCCTGTGCGGAGCGCAGGTGTCGAGCGTGTGCGCGATTCCCGCCGCCCTGCGCCCCGACGTAGAAGTGGCAGCCCGCGAACTGGGCGCCGGCATGGGCGGCAAGCGGACGTCCGATTCCGAATAACCGCGCCCGTCGGGCGCAGAAGGACCCTATGCTCAACGAAATCTACCATTCCCTCGACCCGGTGGCCTTCACCCTGGGCCCCCTCACCGTGCGCTGGTACGGCATCGCCTACATCCTCGGCTTCATCTTCGCCGCTATCGTCATCGTGGGCGTCTCCAAGCGCTGGAAGATTCGCGTGACCGATGACGACCTCATGACCATCTTGCTCTGTGTGATCGTCGGCGTGATCGTCGGCGCCCGCCTGGGCTACTGCCTCTTCTACGGCGACGGCTACTACCTGGCCCATCCCGCCGACATCCTTGCCCTGCAACAGGGCGGCATGAGCTTTCACGGCGGCTTGGTCGGCGCCCTCCTGTCGGGCCTGGTGGCGGCTCGCATTACGGGCATTCCCTACGGGACTCTGGCCGACATGGGCTGCATCGCCGCCCCAATCGGCCTCTTCTTCGGCCGCTGCGCCAATTTCATCAACGGCGAGCTGTGGGGTGCGGTGACCGACGCGCCCTGGGGCGTGGTCTTCGGTGGGGCGGCGGGCACGATGCCCCGCCAGCCTTCCCAACTCTTCGAAGCCCTGCTCGAGGGCGTCGTCATCTTCGTCGTGCTCTTTACCCTGTCGCGGAAGTACCCGCCTCGCCCGCGCGGCACCTTCTTGGGCATCTTCCTCGTGATGTACGGGGCTTTCCGCTTTCTCATCGAGTTCGTGCGCCAGCCCGATGTGCAGCTCGGCTACCTCTTCGGCACCGATTGGGTCACGATGGGCCAGGTGCTTTCGGTGCCGCTTATCGTGGTGGGTGCCTGCGTGCTTGCGTGGATGGCAAAAACCAAGCTCCCGCAGACGGGCAGCCCCCTGCCGCCGGATGAGTCAACGGGGTCACACCTCTCTGACTCACGCGCGCGCGAGGGCGGGTCGGCCGATGGCGCCGATGACGGCGATGGCGCCGGCCCTTCCGCAAAGAAGTAGCCCGCCTTCGCCGCGCCTGCGCACGGGTTCGAAAATTTTTTCGCGCACGCCGACTTGCCGGTCGCGCGCCGTCCCCAAAATGCTACAGTGTTCCTAGCATTAGCCATCCGGTAAAAGGAGGACCCATGGCTCTGGAATTCTACAAGTGCGCGCATTGCGGCAACATCGCGGTAAAGCCCTTCGACAGCGGCGTGCCCCTGGTCTGCTGCGGCGAGAAGATGGCCCTGCTCGAGCCCAACACGGTCGATGCGGCCACCGAAAAGCACGTCCCGGTCGTCACCGTGGACGGCGCGACGGTGAAGGTTGCTGTCGGCGAGGTCGAGCATCCCATGGCCGAGGACCACTACATCACCTTCATCGTTCTGGAAACCGAAAAGGGCTACCAGACGGCTCCGCTCGCTCCGGGCCAGAAGCCCGAAGCCACCTTCGCGGTTGCCGAAGGCGACAAGCCAGTTGCCGCCTACGAGTACTGCAACAAGCACGGTCTGTGGAAGGCCGAAATCTAGCGCACGGCGCAGTGCATGCCGTATGCGGGCCGTCCCTCGGGGCGGCCCGCTTTCGTGCGGGGCCGGTATCTTGCCGGGGCGAGGGCGAAGCTGCGGTAGGCGCGCATTCCGAGCGGGGACGCCGCAGTGCGCCCGTGGGCTTTCTGCGTGCGCGCCCGCCCCGCCCGTCGGCGTGCGCGCACGGGGGTATAGTGGGGCCATGACCAAGGGACACGCAACATCCAACCGCTGTGACGTCGTCGTGATCGGCGCCGGCGCCTCGGGCCTGGCCTGCGCAATCGCGGCTGCCCGCGCCGACAGGCAGGTGGTCGTGCTCGAAGCGGGCCGTGAACCGGGCCGCACGATACGCGTGACGGGCGACGGCCGTTGCAACATCGCCAACGCCCGTACCGATGCGTCTGTCTACCGCAACGCCGCTTTCGTGGCCCGGGCCTTCGAGGCTTGCCCGCCTGGCCAATCGCTCGATTTCCTTCGCAGCACGGGCATCGTCATGCGCGAGGAAGGCCAGGGCCGGCTCTATCCCCAGGCCAATAAGGCCGCCTCGGTCGTCGACGCCCTGCTCTGGGCCGCCCGCCGCGCCGGAGTCCGTTTCCTGTGCGACCATCGTGCGGTGCGCCTTACGCCTCAGCAGAACGCCTGGCGGGTGGAATGTGCCCACGGTCCGGCTCTTGTGGCCCGGGCGGTCGCGATCTGCGTGGGTGGTGGCCTGCCTTCGGGCCTCGTGCCCTCCCGCGTGCCCACGGTGCCGGCTTCTCCCGTGCTTGGTCCTCTGGCTTGCGCCAAGGCTCCGCGCCAATGGGATAAGCTGCGGGCCAAATGCGCCCTGTCTTGCGGAAGCTTTCGCGAAGAAGGAGAGGTCACCTTCCGCGCCTACGGGGTGAGCGGCATCGCGGCCTTCAACCTATCGCGGATCGCGCGCCCGGGCGACGAGCTCGCGATCGACTTCCTGCCCAGCCTCGCCCCTGCCGACACGGCCGCCTTCCTCGCCGCTCGCCTGGAAGCCCTCGCCCCCTGCACCTGGGAAGAATTCTGTTGCGGCATGCTCCTGCCGCTCATCGGCCGCGAGCTTGTCGCCCGCTCTCTTATACACCTCTAGCTGTGTATAAGAGACAGCCATCACGCTGCCGGTGGCGATCGCCCAGAAGTACACGGGGATGAGCGCCGTGGAAAGCAGCACGACCGCCGAATTGCCCACATCGTAGAGAATCCAGCTTCGCTCGGCCGTGGTCGTCTTCCGCGCCATACTCGCTCCTCGTCGCATCGCGCGCCCCCCTCTCGCCCCCACCACCCCCCACCACACAACCCTAGCGCCTGGCCCCCCCGCGAGCCAAACGCAGG
>LN908983.1:0-54719 GCA_001486445.1 Hugonella massiliensis | reverse complement strand
AGTGGTGGGTTGCGGCGTGGGGCGGGTGGCCGTGGGGCGGCTGCGGTTGGGCCGCGGTGTGCGCGGCGTGCGCGCCGGGGCCGCGAGGGCCGGCGACGGCTTCCGGGGCAGGGTGCGCGCCTGACGCCGCAGCGTGAGGGGGGGCGGGGGGGGGTCCGGCTGGCAGGTCCGGCGCGGGGGCAGGGGCGGGGCGGCCCTCGACCCGGCCGCGATGCGCGTCGCCGCCCCCGGACGCCTCTTCGCCTGCGGGGAGGCCCTCGACGTCGACGGGCCCTGCGGCGGATTCAACCTTCATTGGGCCTGGACCTCGGGCCTTCTTGCCGGAAAGGCGGTGGCCCAGCGATGATTCGCGTTCCCAACCTCACGATGGAGCTCGATGCGGAAGAGGTGACGCGCGGCGGCGCCTGGCATACGGCAGGCCCGCTCGTCGCGGCGGTCGCCCGAGCTCTGGCGGTCCCGGCCTCCCAGGTGGTGCGCGTCCAGGTCCTGCGCCGCAGCATCGACGCGCGCAAGCGGTCGCACGTTCACTTCAACGTGACCGCCCTGGCGCAACTGGCGAGCCCGGCGGCCGAAGCGGCGGCCGTGGGCTCGCGCAAGGCCCAGGCCTACGCCCCCCTGTCGCCCCTCGCGATCCCGCGCGTCGCCGCCCCGCAGGATGACGCGCGCCCCGTCGTGGTGGGCACGGGACCGGCCGGTCTCTTTTGCGCCCTCTACCTGGCCCGCGCCGGCGCTCGTCCGCTCGTGGTCGAACGCGGGGCGGCGGTGGAAGACCGCGCCCGCGCAGTGGCCGCCTTCGACGCCGGCGGCCCCCTGTCCGAACGCACCAACATCCAGTTCGGCGAAGGCGGGGCCGGCACCTTCTCCGACGGCAAGCTCACCACCAACACCAAGCACCGCATGGCTCCCTACGTCCTGCGCTGGTTCGTCGATGCGGGCGCGCCCGCAGACATCCTGTGGGACGCCAAGCCCCACATAGGCAGCGACAAGCTGCCCGGGGTCGTGGCCCGCATGCGCCGGGAGATCGTCGCCTTGGGCGGCGAGGTCCGCTTCGGCTGCCGCCTGGTCGAAGCCCGTTTCGAGCGCGGCGCCCTGACGGCGGCCGTTCTCGAAGACGCTTCGGGCACCATCGAGGTCATTCCGTGCGCGCGCATGATTCTCGCGCCCGGCCATTCGGCCCGCGACACCTTCGAGGCGGTGCGCGGCTGGGGCGTGACCATGGAACAGAAGCCCTTTTCGATGGGGGTGCGCATCGAGCACCTGCAGTCCCAGATCAACCGGGCCCAGTGGGGGAGGTTCGCGGCGCATCCGGCGCTTGCCCATCGCGCCGCCGACTACAAGATGGCCGTGCACGTGAGCCCCGCTCGCAGCGCCTACACCTTCTGCATGTGTCCGGGCGGCACGGTCACCTGCGCGGCAAGCGAGGCGGGCGGCATTGTGACCAACGGCATGAGCAACTACGCGCGCGACGGCCGCAACGCCAACGCGGCCCTGCTCGTCAACGTCGACCCCGCCGATTTCCCTGGCAGCGACTCGCTTGCGGGGGTGACCCTGCAGCGCAGCGTGGAGCAGGCTGCCTACCGCGCTTCGATCGAGGCGGGCGGGGCGCCTTACCAGGCGCCGGCGCAAACGGTGGGCGATTTCCTCGCCGCCATGGGCCGGCCGGTGCCTGCCGGCCGCAGTCCCCAGGTGCGCCCCACCTACGCGCGCGGCACCGTTGCCGTCGATCTGCGCACCTGTCTGCCCGCTTTCGTTTGCGATACGATTGCGGATGCGCTTCCGCGCTTCAACGGGCGCCTGCGGGGCTTTTGCGACCCTGCGGCGGTGCTCACGGCGCCTGAAACGCGGTCGTCGTCACCCGTGCGCATCTGCCGGGGCAAGCAGAGCCTGCAGGCCTGGCTGCCCGGGGCGCCCCGGGGTCCCGAAGGCGATCCGGCCGGCTGCGGCGTCTACCCCTGCGGCGAAGGCGCGGGCTATGCGGGCGGCATCATGTCGGCCGCCTGCGACGGGATGCGCGTGGCAGCGCGCGTGGCCCAGGATATGATTCAAGCAAAGGACGAGTAATGGCTGAAGCGAACTACGTCAACGTCGAACGGGCGGTCGCCCTCTTGCGGGCCGGCCAGGCGGTGGTCTTTCCCACCGATACCGTCTACGGAGTGGGGGTGTCGGTGCGCGATGCGCCCTCGCCTGAGGCGATCTACGCGGCCAAGGAGCGCAGCCATCGCAAGCCGGTCGCCTGGCTGGTTGGCGGCGTCGAAGCCCTCGACGTCTACGGCAAGATCGTCCCCGAAGAGGTCAAATCGCTCGCGCGCACCTTCTGGCCCGGCTCCCTTACCATCGTCGTCGCGGCGAGCGACGCGGTGCCCGCCGCCTTCCGCTCGGCCCAGAACACGATCGGCCTGCGCATGCCCCATAACCCAACGGCGCTCGGCCTCATCGAGGCGCTCGGCTGTCCCATTGCCACGTCGTCGGCCAACCTTGCGGGCAACAAGCCCGTGTGCGCAGCCGCCGACCTCGACGCGGCCTTCCTGGCCAAGGTCGCGGGCACCCTGGTCGACGAAACCGATGAGGGCAAGAGCGGGGTGGCGTCCACGGTGGTCGACTGCTCGACCGGCCATCCGGTCATCTTGCGCGAAGGCGCCGTCTCGCTCGACGACATCAAGGCACTCTGGTAACGGGCGCGGGGTCGGGCATCGGCTGGCCCCGCGTGTTGCACGCGCGACCCTATTGAGCCGCGCCCCTCTAAGGAAAGGATTCCCATGAAGATTTCGATCGGAAGCGACCACGCCGGTTTCGCCCAGAAGGAGCAGCTCAAGGCCTACCTGCAGGGCAAGGGCCACGACGTCGTCGACCGCGGTTGCTACAGCGACGAGCGCGTCGACTACCCCGACTTCGCCAAGCCGGTGGCGCTCGACGTGGCGCAGGGCCGGGCGGACCGCGGTGTGCTTGTGTGCGGCACGGGCATCGGCATGGCCATGGCCGCCGACAAGGTGCCGGGTGTGCGCGCGGCCAACGTGATCACCCCCCAGTTCGCCGACTTGTGCCGCGAGCACAACGACGCCAACGTGATCACCCTTTCGGGCCGTTTCGTCGAACTGCAGACCAACGAGGAGATTCTCGACATCTTCCTGTCCACGGCCTTCGGCGGCGGCCGCCACACGGGCCGCGTCGCCAAGATCATGGAGCTCGACTAGGGGCGCAGGCCCAGTGGGAAAGGGCGGCGTCCGCTCTGCGCCCACGGGTCGGTTCGGCACGGCGAGCGGGGTTGCAGGACCGGTAGGGCCCGCAACCCCGCTCGCTCGTTTCGGGCGTATTGCGCCCGCGCGGCCCGCGGGCGGCGCGGGGCCGTTGTGCTACCATGAACCCCGAAACAAGCGCAATCGCGCCCTCGTGAGAAAGGTTCACTATGGCCCTTACCTACGTCCAGCACACAGACCCCGAAGTTGCCGCCGCCATCGGCGCCGAACTCGACCGCCAGCGTCACACGATCGAGCTGATCGCTTCCGAAAACATCGTGTCGCCTGCCGTCATGCAGGCCATGGGCACGGTGCTCACCAACAAGTACGCCGAAGGCTACCCGGGGCACCGCTATTACGGTGGCTGCGAAAAGGTCGACATCGTCGAGGACCTCGCGCGCGAGCGCGCCAAGAAGCTTTTCGATTGCGCATACGCCAACGTGCAGCCCCATTCGGGCGCCCAGGCCAACTACGCCGCCTACGCCGCCATCATCAAGCCGGGCGACACGGTGCTCGGCATGAGCCTCGATGCGGGCGGCCACCTCACCCACGGTTCCAAGGTCAACTTCTCGGGCAAGCTCTACAAGGTCATTCCCTACGGTCTCAACGCCGACGAGCGCATCGACTACGACGACGTCGAGAAGAAGGCCAAGGAATTCCAGCCCAAGGTCATCGTCGCCGGCGCGTCGGCCTATCCCCGCGTCATCGACTTCGAGCGTCTGGGCAAGATCGCCCACGACAACGGCGCCTACCTCATGGTCGACATGGCCCATATCGCCGGCCTCGTGGCCGCGGGCGCGCACCCGAGCCCTCTGCCCTACGCCGATATCGTCACCACGACCACGCACAAGACCCTGCGCGGTCCCCGCGGCGGCATGATCCTCTCCAACAACGAAGAGCTCTTCAAGAAGCTCAACAGCGCCGTCTTCCCCGGCACCCAGGGCGGCCCGCTCATGCACGTGATCGCCGGCAAGGCCGTGGCCTTCAAGGAGGCCCTGCAGCCTGAGTTCAAGACCTACATCGACAAGGTGGTGAAGAACAACGCTGCCATGGGCCGCGGCATGACCGAAGGCGGCCTGCGCCTCGTCACGGGCGGCACCGACAACCACCTGTGCCTGGTCGACCTGCGCCCTGCGCATGCCACCGGCGCCGAAACCGAAGACCTGCTCGAAGCGGTGGGTCTCACCGTCAACAAGAACGCCATCCCCAACGACCCCGAAAAGCCGGCCGTTACCTCGGGCATCCGCGTGGGCTCTGCCGCCGGCACCACCCGCGGTCTCACTGAAGAGGAGTTCTACACGGTGGGCAAATCGATCGCCGGCGTCGTCTTCAACAAGAACGACGAAGCCAAGCTGGCCGAAATCAAGGAGACCATCTCCCAGATCATCGCCGCGCATCCTCTCTATCCGGAATTCAACTAACAGTTACTGAAGGGAACCGCCATGCCCTACGCGAACCCGCGCGTCACACTCGTCGACCATCCGTTGGTGCAGCACAAGATGGGAATCCTCCGTCAGAGCGCTACGCCGACGTCCCAGTTCCGCACGCTTGTGCGCGAGCTCGCGCATATCGAGGCCATCTTCGCCACCGCCGATCTGGAAACCGAAAGTTACGAGGTCGAAACGCCCATCTGCCGCACGCGCGCCAAGCGCATCGCCGGCCCCAAGCTGGCGATCGTGCCCATCCTGCGCGCCGGCATGGGCATGGTCGACGGGGTGCTCGACCTGGTGCCGAGCGCCCGCGTGGGCGTGCTGGGCATGCAGCGCAACGAAGAGACCCACGAACCCGAGCCCTACTACGAAAAGGTTCCGGTCGACGTGGCCAGCCGCGATTGCCTGGTGGTCGACCCCATGCTCGCCACGGGCGGTTCGGCCATCGCGGCCGTCAAGCTCCTGCGTGAGCGCGGTGTCGCCAACATCAAGGTCATGGTGCTCGTTGCGGCACCCGTTGGCCTCGATGCCCTGCTCGCCGCCGATTCCGACGTGCATATCTACACCTGCGCGATCGACGAGGGTTTGAATGAAGCGGCCTATATCGTGCCCGGCCTGGGCGACGCGGGCGACCGCATCTTCGGCACGGTGGCCTAAGGGCGCGCCTTTCATACGAACGAAAACGGGGGCGGCCGCTTGCGCGGTCGCCCCCGTTTTCGTGGCAGAGGTCGATGGGTGCGCGGCAAGACGCCCCGTTAGCGCTTGCCTTCAAGCCCCTTCCAGAAGGGGGACTCCAATAGCGCGTCGGTGGGAAGGGGCTTGCTGAAGTAGAAGCCCTGCACGATGTCGCCGCCGCACTGGCGCACGAACTCGAGCTGCTCTTTCGTCTCGACGCCTTCGACGACGACGTCGATGCCGATTGTGTGGCAGAGTTGGATAAGGGCGCGCACGATCGTCTGGGCCTTGTCGTTGCCTTCGGCATCGCGCAGGAAGGCCTGGTCGAGCTTGGCCCCGTCGATCTCGTAGCTCTTCAGCACGTTGAGGGAGGATTCGCCCGACCCGAAGTCGTCGAGCCAGATCTGGAAGCCGTGCGCCCGCAGGTCGGAAAGGGCCGTGCGGATGTTGCTGCTGTCGGAGAGCACCGATTCGGTGATCTCGACACGGATGCAGTGGGGCGGGATGCCGTAAGACGACGCGATGCGCTCGATCGTGGCGGGCACGTCCTTGACGGTGAAGTCGTTGCGCGACACGTTGAAGGAGAAGTAGGCCTCCTCGCGCGCCTTTGCGGGGAGGCTTGCGAGCAGGGCGCAGGCGCGGTCGAGCATGAGCGAATCAAGCTGATAGGTCATGTAGGATCGTTCGAGCACGGGGACGAACACGTTGGGCGACAGGACCCCGCGATCGGCGTCGTGCCAGCGCGCGAGCACTTCGAAGCCGTGGCAGCGCCCGTCGGCGAGCGTGACCACCGGTTGGAAATAGGGCACTAAATCGCCGTTTTTCAGCGCGTCGTCGAAATGCCCCAGGACGAAGGCCTCGCGGTCGCGTTCCGCGGCGATTTCTTCGTTGTAGAAGCGGTAGAGGACCGCATGCTGGCGGCGCAGGGTGTCGCTGGCGTATCTGGCCTTATCGACCGCTCTGGCAAGGCCGGCCAGGGGCTGGTCGGGGTCCAGATGGTAGATGCCGATGCGCAGGAAGACGTAGAAATGCGGCACCGCGTGGGCGATGGCGTTCTGCACGGCCTGCGCTTCGGCCAGCGGGTTGGCATCGCGGGTGTAGACCACGAAGTGGTCGGTGTCGTAGCGGCAGGACACGCAGTCGTCGAAGGACGTTCGGATGAGCGTGGCGATGGCGCGCAGAACGTCGTCGCCCGTTCGGTAGCCGAAGGACTTGTTGAGGTCCTGGAAACGGTCGATGTCGAAGAAGACGATGGTGGCGGGAGCGAAGCTTTCGCCCTGCGCTTCGACCGTCTGGGAGAACCCGTCGTAGTTGTGCAGTTCGGTGAGGGGGTCGATGAGGTTGGGATCGGTGGCGGTCTCGTGATCGAGCACCTCGGGGCGGAAGATTTCCCCGACCACGCGGTTCTTTCCCTCGGCTTTGGCGGCGTAGAGGTTGTCGTCGGCGATGCGCAGGAAGGTGCGCAGGTTGCGCTCGCTGTCAACCGTTCCGTAGCAGTAGCCCGCGCTCAGGCTTTCGGCGCCGTTCGGCGCGCGATCGGCGTGGGCGCGCGCGACCTCTCCCAACCGGGCGGCGAAGTCCTTTTCATCGACGTCGGCGGCCACCACGAGGAACTCGTCGCCGCCGTAGCGGTAACAGCGCTCGTTGCTTCCCGCGAACCGGGTGCTTATCGTGCGGCCTATCTCGCGCAGGACCGCGTCGCCGCGCGCGTGCCCGAACCGGTCGTTTATCGCCTTGAAGTCGTCCACGTCGAGCATGGCCACCGCCATGCGGCAGCCCGTGATGGCGGGGAAGTCCTCGCGCAGGGCGGCTCGGTTGAGCAGGCCGGTGAGCTCGTCGGTACGGCTGCGGGTTTTCAGCTTGCGGTTGGCTTCCGAGAGCTGGTGGGTGAGCAGCTGGGTGCTGTCGAACCACCAGCGTCGCATGACGATGGCGGCATAGGAAAGCGCGTAGAAGAGGAAAAGGTCGTAGATGTCCTGCCAGGCGATGTAGCGCCCCATCACGTGGAGAGCGAGAAGCATCGAAACGAGGCTGACGGCGAAGAGGAGGAACTCATGGCCCCTGCGCACGTAGGGGAAGGTGAGGATGGCGATGGAGATGATGACGAACTCGAGGAAGTAGCTGCTGCCCAGCTGGGTGTCGAGAACCGTCAAGCTGGCGAGTGCCGCGTTCAGGCAGATGTTGAGCAGCTCGAGGTTGAGCAGGCGGGCGGGGTTGCGGCGGACGAGCTTCGAGACGGAAAGGAGCAGGATGTGGGGTACGTTGACCGCGAGGATGACAAGGTAGATGAAGTGGTTGGGAATTCCGGCGAAGGCCTTGGTGCTCGGGTCGAGGAAGCTGTTACCCAGAAGGCCCGCGATGCCGATGAGGCAGACGACCGCGGAAGCCGCGGTGCCGGCGTTCTGGTTGTAGATCGTAAGGGCGCGCACGAATTCGGCCGACGAGAAGAAGGCCTTGTTGGCTTCGCTTGTTCTCATGAGGGCGAGAAGGCTTTTAAAAAACGAGGACGCGGACATGTCTGCGTCCTGCTTCCGTTCGCTAGCGGCTGACGAACGGGCGCGGGGCGCATGCGAGTCAGGAGCGCTCATAGGCTATCACGCTTTTCGTGGCGCGATGTCGCAAGGCGAGGGCGAACGGCGAAACGGGGCGGATTCGACTCACCCTCTCTCTTCATTGTCCGCGTGCGGGCGAACACGGGCATGATGCGCGCCGCGCTCAATGCGTTCTCCATCGGGACTTCCTATCGGCTACCAGCAACATTTCTCCATGTGGGTACATTCTAGCCATTTTCCCTCCCCTTAGATCGGGCGCGCGCAAACGAACGCCGTTTGTGGAGGGGCTCGGCGGGGATTTCGGCGCCATCGCCCGCTGACCGCTCTCCCGCAGGCGCCCTCGGCGGCCGAATCCGGTGGATTCCGCCGTCATCTTGTGGAAAAATCAGACCGTCTGAAAGGCGCCGGGGGCGCATGGGGTAGGGGAGTTGTGCGCATGGTATCTGAACAACCGCTCTTCGGGGCTTTGCACCCTTCCGCGACGGTGTCAGGCGAGCCGCGCGATGCCGAAAACTGCCTGCTCCGTGTAAACGACGCCGCTGCGCGGGCCATGTGCAACGACGACCCCGACGTGCGCGTTGCCGTCTTCATCGAGGGCTTGGGCCGGGGCATGTGCGCCGACCGCTCCTACGTGTTCGAAATCAACGCGCGCGGCATGTACGACAACACCTACGAATGGTGCACCGAAGGCGTGGCTCCCCAGCGCGACCGCCTGCAGGATATCTCCGAATCGGAATTCGCCCCCGATTGGTGGGAGGCCTTCCGCGCAGGAGACCAGTACCTGGTGTCCGATATGGCCGCCTATCGCGCCCACGATCCCCGCATGGCCGACCTGCTTGCCAGCCAGGACATCGACGCTCTGATCGTGTCGCCTATCCTCATCAAGGGGGAGCTGCGCGGGTTCTTGGGCCTCGACAACCCCTGTCCGGCTGCCCTGTCCCATTTTCGGGTCCACCTGCAGATGGCCGCGCTCTTCGTCGCCAACGAGCTCGACCGCCGCGACCGCGCCTTCGGCGTGCCGGCCCTCACGCGCTTCGACCATATGACGGGGCTGCTCAACCTTGCGGGCATGAGCTTCGCCGTCGGCGCGGCGATCCGCGCCGCGCGCGAGGGGGCGGCTGCGCGCGCCATGGCGGTTGTCTATCTCGATATCTCCGATTTCAAATCCTTCAACCGCTCCTACGGCTACGGGGCCGGCGATCGCCTGCTCGTGCGCATGGCCGACCTCCTCAACGAAACGGCGGGTAGGGACCATGCCTGCCATGGCGATGCCGACCGCTTCTACGCGCTCGTGGAAAACGACCGCGCCGAAGCGTTCGTGGACGACATCCATCGTCGGATGAAGGACGACCCCACCCGCAGCGCGAACGTAATCGGCGGCATCTACGCGATCGACGGAACCGAATCGAGCACGTCCCAAGTGCTCGACCGCGCCAAGATCGCCGGGGGAGCGGTGTCGCGCGACTTCACCCATTGTTGGCGCCGGTACGCAAGCCAGATGGAGGACCGGCTCACCCTCGAGAACTACGTGTCCACCCACGCCGCCGAAGCGGCTGCCCGCGGTTGGCTCACGGTTTACTACCAACCGATGATCGGCACCTTTTCCGAACGGGTCGAATGCTTCGAAGCCCTCGTGCGGTGGGACGACCCCGTCTACGGCATGCTGGCGCCGGCGCAGTTCGTCGACGTGCTCGAGCGCACCCGTCAGGCTCACCTGGTCGATCTCTACGTGCTTGATCGCGTGTGCACCGCCATCGAGGAAAAGATGCGCGCGCTCGAGCCGTTCGTCCCCGTGTCGGTGAACCTGTCGCGCTACGACTTGGAGTTGCCCGACATCCACGACCGCATCGACGGCATCCTCGAAGCGCATCGCGTGCCCCATAGCGCGGTGCGCTTCGAGATTACCGAAACGGCCCTGGTGGAAAACGAAGAGCACATCGCCGAGCACCTGGCCGCCTTCCATGCGCGCGGCTACGAGGTATGGCTCGACGATTTCGGCAGCGGCTACAGCTCGCTCAACACGCTGCAGCGCTTCGATTTCGACTGCGTCAAGCTCGACATGCTCTTTCTTCGCTCCGAAAGCGTCAAGTCGCGCACCCTTGTGGGCGACCTTATCGACATGGTCAAGCATCTGGGGCTCAAGACCTTGGCCGAAGGGGTGGAGACCGACGACCAGTTCCGCTTCCTCAAAGGCATCGGCTGCGCGCTCGCCCAGGGCTACTGGTGCGCCCGCCCCCAGCCTCTGGCCGCGGTGGAAGAGACGCTCGCCCGCAAGGGGATCGGCCTGATCGCCCCGCTCGAGCGCCTCGTGTTCGACGACATCGCCCGCGTCGACGTGCGGGGCGGCCACATCGCCGCCACGCATGCGGGCACGGCGATCGCGGCGGGCGAGGCCGTGGCCGTCTTCACCGAGCATGCAGGCACGCTGGTGCTCGTGTTCGCCGACGAGGGCTTCGCCGCCCGCCTGCGTGTCGCCTACCCAGAGGGGGCGCCCCGGGAATGGAGCGGGCGGCAGGAGGATTCCTTCTTCGTGTGGAGGCTGCGGTCCTGGTTCCACGCCCTCGACGCGATAGGCGTGTCGAGGGATTTCGTCGTCGCCAAGGACGGGGTCGAGACCACCGTGCGCGTGCAGCTGGTTTCCGACCATTTGTGGGGACGGGCCTACCTGGCGGAAGCGCGCAGCGTGAAGCTGGGCGAAGACGAGGCGGCCTCCGAAGACCTCTTCAACATGGTGAGCCCCCTCATCGAGGAAATGAGCGTGGTCGACCTCTCTGCCGACCGCTTCTCGATCGCCTACAGCGCCTTCGGGGTCGACGGCCGTGCGCGCGGGGACATGGTCTATTCGGACGAGCTGCGACGGTTCGCGGTCGAGCGCATCTACCCGCTCGACCGCGAAGGGTACCGGGCCTTTCTCGACCCGGGCACCATGGCCTCCCGCGTCGACCGGGCGCCCAGGGGCCTTCTCAACGGGTATTTTCGCGTGCTCTCAGACGCGTCGACCTACGAGCTGCGCCGCATCACGGTGTCCCGGGTTCCCTCGACCGGGCCATCCTCTCGCTTCTTGATCTGCGTCATGACCGATGCGGCGGGCTGGACCCAGGACCTTATCGAGGAATCGCGGGGGATCGACGGTGTGGGCGACGGGGCCTTCTCGCCCGACGAGCTATGGGCGGCCACGCTCTCGTCGACGGTGATGGGCGTCTTTTGGAAGGACGCCGACCGGCGCTTCCGAGGCGCCAACAGGGCCTTTCTCCAGTATTTCGACGTCGCGCTCGACGAGATCGTCGGGAAGACCGATGAAGATATGGGCTGGAATCCCGACCCACGGCCGTTCAAAGACGACGAGGCGCTCGTGCTGTCGACCGGCGCCATCGTATCGAATGCGGTGGGCACCTGCGTGGTGGACGGGAGCGAGCGCGCAATCGTTGCGGCCAAGTCGCCCGTCTTTCGGGGCGGGCGCATCGTGGGCCTGGTCGGGCGCTGCTACGATGCGGGCGACCTTGTCGAGGCCATACAGGCTTCGGACGCGCGCGTCCTCGCGCCCCTTCAGGCGCGCGCCCTGGTCGACGACGTCACGGGCCTTCCCAACGCTGAAGGCCTGCTGCGCCGTTTCCGCGAGCTGCGCCCCGACGCGCGCGCGGACGAGGACTTCGGCTTCGTCGTGGTGCAGGTCCTCGGGATGTGCGGCCTCGAGCGCGCCTACGGGGCGGAGGTCTACGACAGCCTGCAGCGCGCGATCGCCCGCGCGCTCGAGGCCGCGGTGCCCGATGGGGTGGTGGCGCGCGCGTACGAAAGCCGTTACGCGATTATGGTCCGTCCCTGCGATGCCGACCGTCTCTGCGAGCTGCGCGCTGCCGTCGCAAGGGCTCTCGAAGACATCACGCAGGTAGAGGGCGTGCCCTGCACCGTCTATGCCCTCGTGGGCGCCGCCCTCTATTCCGACGGCATCGATTTCGGCGAGATGACCGCCCGGGCAGAGCTCTCCTTCGCGCCAGCGCGGACGGCTGCTTCGGCGGAGCGCCCGGCCCGCCCGGCCGAGCTTTCCAACGAGGACACGCCCGACGGGGAGGACGGGAGCCTGCGCGCGCGTCTGGAAAAGCTGCGCCGGGAAAACGAGGCGCTGAGGCGGGAGTCCCGCACCGACGAGCTGACCCGCGTGCTCAATCGGCGCGGATTCGACGAGATGGCCGCCAGCCTCTTCGCGAGCGGCGCTCACGGCGTGGTTGTCCTGGCCGTCGACGTCGACGATTTCAAGCTCTTCAACGACCGGTTCGGCCATAAGGTGGGCGATGCCCTGCTCGAATCGCTCGCCGGCGAGTTGCGCGGGCTTTTCGGCGACGATCATCTCTCGCGTTGCGGCGGCGACGAGTTCCAGGCCATCCTCGTCGACCCCGACGATGCCTTCATGGAACGGATGCGCGCCTTCTTCTTCCGCCTGCACACGGTCGAATCGCAGGGGCGCACCTATGCCTTCCGGTGCTGTGCGGGCTACGCCCGCCGCGGCGCTGGCCAGGAGGGCTTTTCCGAGCTGTGCCGCCGGGCGGACATGGCCCTCTACCACGCCAAGCTGGCCCGCGGCGGCGCCTTCGAGTTCGAAGCCGCCATGCGGGGCGACCGGCGCAGCCAGCTGGGCTTCAGCCTGCGGGACATCTCCAACGGCCTGCCGGCCGCCGTGTTCGCCTATCGGGACGACCCTACCGAAGAGATCCTCTTCGCCAACCGCCATTGCGTGGACCTGTTCGGTTGCGCTTCCTACGACGAGCTCGTCGACCTCTGCCACGGCAGTTTCCGCGGCATGATGGACCCCTCCCAGCGCGACCGGGTCGAAGCGTCGATTCGCTCGCAGATCGAAGACGGGGCGGGCAGCGACCGCGATTTCGTGGCCTACGACATCGTGCGGGCGGACGGCCGGCACGTGCGCGTGCTCGACGCGGGGCGCCTCGTCGACAACGAATACTACGGTCGGGTCTTCTTCGTATTGCTCATCAATGCCGAATTGGTAGAAGGATGGAAAGAATGAGTACCCCTCGTGGGGCGAGCGGGCGTAAGCCCTTGTGGGTGATTTTCCCAGAAAGGGCAAATTGCCCATGCTTTTTTTCGCGGAGTTGTAAGTAACACGTTGTTTATGCGTTAATATACCCATCGTTTACCTTAAGGCAGAACGGGGAAGGACACAGTCGGTTGGCTCTCGCCATTGCATGCGGAATCCTTGCGGGAATCGTGGGCTTCATCCCCCTGTTCTTTGCACTCAAACTTTCCCGAGCAAGCGAGTCCCTCACCATGGTCGCGACGGCTGGGCAAAGCCTGGCGGGCGTGTTCGTGTCGCTCGTGCTCCTCGTGGTCGCCATGCTCTTGTGCGCCTGGCTCAACCGCCCCTCGATTCTTCCGTTCGGTATCAGTGAAATTGCGGCGTTCATCGCGGTCACGTCGGTATACTTCATGTGGCGCAACCGCGTGTTTCGTCGGGAAAAGAAATTGGAAGACGATAGCAAAGGGGACTTGGATTAAATGGGCGAAGCCTTACAAGAGTTCGTGAAGCTGGCGCAGGGCATTGCGCCTACCTTCGACTCCCAAACCGTTTTCTCCATCGGCAGCTGGAACATCTCGCAGTACACGCTCTACATGTTCATCATCTTGGCCTTGGTGCTCATCATGGTGCTCGTGGGCGCGCGCAAGCTGCAGCTCGTGCCGCATAGCAAGGGCACGGCCATCTTGGAATACCTCTACGGCTTCATCGGCGAGAGCGTGGGCCGCGACGTCATCGGCGAAGGCTACAAGAAGCACATCCCCTTCTTGGCCACGCTCTTCTTCTTCATCCTCACGGCCAACGTCATCGGCCTGATCCCGGGCGCCAAGGCGGCCACCGGCACCATGTCGGTCACCTGGGCCCTTTCCCTGATCGCCTTCATCTACTTCAACTTCTACGGCTTCAAGACGCTCGGCCTCTTCGGCTACATCAAGAGCATCTGCCCGAGCGCGGTGCCCGGCCCCATGAAGCCGGTCATCTGGGTGCTCGAAACCTTCTCCCTCATTCTGCGCCTGCTCACCCTGGCCGTGCGACTCTACGGCAACATGCTGTCGGGCCATATGATCTTGGGCGTGTTCTCGATCGCCACCACCGTTTTCTTCCAGTACACCTTCCTGGCCATGGGCGGTTTCGCCACCGGTCTGGTGGGCGTCATCTGGTTCGCTCTGCTTCTGTTCATGTACGCCCTCGAAACGCTCGTCGCGTTCTTGCAGGCCTACGTGTTCACGATCCTTACGTCTTCCTACATCGGCATGGCGGTGCACCCCCACTGATGCGGGAAGCCCCGCGGCCAACGCGCCGCGGCTTTACTTCGGTACTACAGCTGGTACGTAAACTTCAGCTGAGCAATATAGGAAGGAACCCACGAGAAAGGCTCTGGGTCCACCAAAGGAGGTAATTGTGGATATCACTATTGCGCTAGCCGCCCTGAAGGTCGTCGGCTACGGTCTCGCCGCCATCGGCCCTGGTATCGGTATCGGTATCGCCACCTACGGCCTGTGCGTCTCCGCTGCTCGTCAGCCTGAGATGAAGGGTCAGCTCATGGGCTACTTCTTCATCGGCGCTGCAATGTCCGAGGCTCTTGCACTGCTCGGCCTGGTTCTGTTCTTCATCGGCTAACCTGCATCCAGAATCATCTAGAAGCACGTACTGAAGAAGAAAGAAAAGGAGGCAAGCAGTTGAACATCAAGAACAGCAAGCGTACCTGCACCAGCGGCATCGCAGCTGCGGTCATGGCATCTGTTCTCTGCCCGGTCCCGGCCTTCGCGGCAAGTGGCATCGAAGCCATCATGCCCGTGATGGACGAGTTCATCCCGATGCTCATCGCCTTCATTCTTCTGTGGATCATCCTCGCGAAGTTCGGTTGGCCGCTGTTCGACAAAATGCTCGTCAAGCGCGAAACCACGATTAAGGACTCTCTCGAGAAATCCGAGGAAGCGCGTCAGGAAAGCGAACGCGTGCTTGCTGAATACAAGCGCGAACTCGCCGACGCGAAGACCACGGCTGCTCAGATCGTCGCCGACGCGAAAACCGCCGGCGAAGCCGCCAAGGCCGACATCACGGCCCAGGCGCAGAAGGAAGCCGCCGACATGATCGCCAAGGCCCAGCAGGCCATCGAAGCCGAAAAGAAGGCTGCCATCGAAGAGCTCCAGGGCTCCATCGCTGACACGTCCATCGCCGTGGCTTCGAAGCTCATCGGCTCCGATCTCTCCGACGACGAGCACCGTAAGCTCATCGAGCGCTACGTGAACGAGGCAGGTAGTTTCAATGCCAACTAATCGTCACGTTGAACAGGCGCAAGCACTCGTGTACGCGACCACCCTGGTGGACGCGGCGCAAGCCGAAGGCGGTCTCGACGCCGTCATGGCTGATCGCGCCCAGCTTGATCAGATCGTTTCGTACAACCGGTCCCATGTGGAACTGCACGATTTCCTCACCGACGTCGCCTACACGGGCGCCCAGCGAAAGGAAGTCGTCGAAAAGGTCTTTTCCGATTGCCGGCCCGAGCTGGTAAGCGTGTTGGGCGTTATGGCCGAACGTGGCGATTTCGACAAACTGCCGAAGGTGAGGGGTCTCTTCAACGACCTGCTCGCAGAAAAACTGAACGTGACGGTTGTCGACGTGACGACCCGCGTATCCCTCGACGATCATCTTCGCGAGGTTATCAAGAACAAGGCCGCAGCCGATTTGGGCACCGACATCCTTCTCAACGAGACTATCGACGAGAACATGTTGGGCGGCATCATCATGAACGCAAACGGCAAGCGTATCGACGCCAGCATGGACACCATGCTCGCCAACGCTCGCAGTGTGCTGAAAGACACTGATGGAGGTGAATGCTAGTGACTGAAATCACCGCACAGTCTATCGACGACGCACTGCGCAAGCAGCTCGATGCGCTCGACACGAGCGTCGAATCCCGCGAAGTCGGCACGGTCATCCAGGTCGGCGACGGTATCGCCCGTATCGACGGCCTGAAGGACGCGATGGCTGGCGAGCTTCTCGAATTCACGAGTTCCAACGGCCAGACCGTCTACGGCATGGCCCAGAACCTCGAAGAAGACGAGGTAGGCGCCGTACTGCTTGGTGACGTCACCGCAATCAAGGAAAACGACCAGGTCAAGACCACCGGTCGTCTCGTTGAGATTCCCGTCGGCCCCGAAATGTGCGGCCGCGTCGTGAATGCTCTGGGTATGCCGATCGACGGCAAGGGCCCCATCCACACCGTGGCCACCCGTCCGGTGGAATTCAAGGCTCCTGGCGTTATTTCCCGCCAGCCCGTGCACGAGCCCATGCAGACGGGCATCCTGGCCGTCGACTCGATGATTCCTATCGGTCGTGGCCAGCGCGAACTGATCATCGGCGACCGCCAGACCGGTAAGACGGCCATCGGCATCGACGCGATCATCAACCAGAAGAACGAGGACATGATCTGCATCTACGTGGCAATCGGCCAGAAGGCCTCCACGGTTGCGGGTATCTACGAAACGCTGCTCAAGCACGGCGCCATGGATTACACGATTATCGTGTCCGCCACCGCCGCCGACGCCGCGCCGCTTCAGTTCCTCGCTCCTATGACGGGTGCCGCTATCGGCGAGTACTTCGTCTACAACGGCAAAGACGGCAAGCCTGCCAACGCGCAGAACCCCGGCCAGCACGTTCTGGCTATCTACGACGACCTGTCCAAGCAGGCCGTGGCCTACCGTCAGATGTCGCTGACCCTGCGTCGCCCGCCGGGACGCGAAGCCTACCCCGGCGACATCTTCTACCTGCACAGCCGCCTGCTCGAGCGTGCCGTGAAGATGTCCGACGAATACGGTGCCGGCTCCCTTACCGCCCTGCCGATTATCGAAACGCAGGCCGGCGACGTGGGCGCCTACATCCCCACCAACGTCATCTCCATTACCGACGGTCAGATCTTCCTGCAGACCGACCTCTTCTTCCAGGGCCAGCGCCCGGCTATCAACGTGGGCATTTCGGTGTCCCGCGTCGGCGGCTCCGCGCAGACCAAGGCCATGAAGCAGGTTGCCGGTACTCTGCGCCTCGACTTGGCCGCCTACCGCGAACTGCAGGCCTTCACCCAGTTCGGCAGCGATCTGGACAAGTCCACGATGCAGCAGCTGAATCGCGGCGCCCGCATGACCGAACTGCTCAAGCAGGGCCGTTACACCCCGATGCCCTTCGAAGAGCAGGCTCTGGCCATCTACACGGGCAACGAGGGCTACCTCGACGACGTTGACGTGGCGGACGTGGTGCGCTTCCGCACCGAACTGCTCGACTTCGTGCGCGCTTCCCACAAGAAGGTGTTCGAGGATCTGCGCTCGGCTGGCAAGTGGACCGACGAGATCAAGGCAGAGGCGAACGAGGCCATCGAGGCCTTCAAGAAGCAGTTCGCTCCTACCGTGTCGGCAGAGTAAGGCGGTTAGCCAATGCCAACCCTACACGACATAAAACGGCGCATTAATTCCGTTACCTCGACGAAGCAGATCACCCGCACCATGGAAATGGTGTCGGCTGCCAAGATCGGTGCCGCTACGGCCCGCGTGCAGGCTGCTTCGCCCTATGCGGATTCGATGGCCGAAATGCTGGGCAATGTTGCCGACAGTGCAGGTGGCACGGAGAACCCTCTTCTGCGCGAGCATAACGAAGTAAAGAACGTGTTGGTCATCGCCGTGGTCTCCGACCGCGGCCTGGCCGGCGCCTTCAACTCCGAAGTGCTTCGCAACGCCGAGAAGCTCATCCGCAGCAACGAGGCGCAGGGCATCTCGTCGACGGTCGTGGCTTGCGGCAAGAAGGCGATCAGCTACTTCTCCTTCCGCGGGATTACGCTCGATATGGTCTTTAAAGACCTTTCGGCCGATCCCACGTTCGAGGAGGCCCAGGCGATCGCCCTTAAAGCCATCAAAGGCTACGAAGAAGGAACGTTCGACCAGGTCATTCTGTTCTACAACCACGCGAAGAACGCCGCCGAGCAGGTGCTCCGCCAGGAAACCGTGCTCCCCATCGACGCGTCTAAGCTCGCCAAAGAGGTCGACCCCGCTGTTGCCGGCTCTTCGATCACCGAAGAGAAGGACCCCGAGGGCGACATCCCCGGCAGCATCATCTTCGAGCCCAGTGCCGAAGACGTGCTCGATCGGCTGCTTCCCGCCTACGTGAACACGATGATCTACCATGCACTGATCGACAGCGCAGCCGGTGAGCAGGGCGCTCGCCGCAACGCTATGAAATCTGCAACAGATAATGCAAGCGACATGATTGATACGCTTAATCGCTATTACAACCGTGTTCGTCAAGGTGCCGTTACGACCGAGATCAACGAGATCGTCGGCGGCGCCGCAGCTTTGGAGGACTAAATGGCTGAATACCAAATCAATGAGAAAGGAGCTGTGGGACACATCGTCCGTATCGTCGGCCCTGTTGTTGATGTTGAATTCCCCAAGGAATCCATGCCCAGCATCTACAACGCCCTGACGGTCGACGGCTCGACTCCCGCTGGCAACATTCATGTTGTCATGGAAGTCCAGATGCACCTCCCCGGCGACCTTGTGCGCGCCGTTGCCATGTCTTCCACCGACGGTATGGTCCGCGGTATGGAAGTTCAGGACACCGGCAACCCGATCATGATGCCCGTGGGCGAAGAGACCCTCGGCCGCATCTGGAACGTCATCGGCGAGCCCGTTGACGAAAAGCCGATGCCCGAGGTGAAGGCCTACATGCCCATTCACCATCCGGCACCTGCCTACGATACCCTGACCACGACGACCGAGATCTTCGAGACCGGCATCAAGGCCATCGACCTGATCGAGCCCTTTATCCGCGGCGGCAAGACGGGTCTGTTCGGCGGCGCCGGCGTCGGCAAGACGGTTATCATCCAGGAGCTCATCAACAACCTGGCCCAGGAACATGGCGGTACGTCCGTGTTCACCGGCGTAGGCGAGCGCACCCGTGAGGGTACGGACCTCTACCTGGAAATGACCGATGCCGGCGTTATCAACAAGACCTGCCTTGTGTACGGTCAGATGAACGAACCGCCGGGAGCGCGTCTGCGCGTCGGTCTGGCCGGTCTGACGGAGGCCGAATACTTCCGCGACCAGGGTCAGGACGTGCTGCTCTTCATCGACAACATCTTCCGCTTCACCCAGGCCGGTTCTGAAGTGTCCGCTCTGCTTGGCCGTATGCCGTCTGCCGTGGGCTACCAGCCTACGCTCGCCACCGAAATGGGCGACCTGCAGGAGCGCATTACCTCGACCAACGTCGGTTCGATCACCTCGGTGCAGGCCGTCTACGTGCCCGCCGACGACCTTACCGACCCGGCGCCTGCGACGACCTTTACCCACTTGGATGCCCGTACGGTTCTGAACCGTTCGATCGCCGAGCTGGGTATCTACCCGGCCGTCGACCCGCTGGAATCCACGAGCCGCGCGCTTGAGCCCGCCATCGTGGGCGAAGAACACTACCGTGTGGCCACCGGCATCCAGGAGCTCCTGCAGAACTACCATGACCTGCAGGACATCATCGCCATTCTGGGTATGGACGAGCTTTCCGAAGAGCAGAAGCTCACGGTTGCCCGTGCCCGTAAGGCGCAGCAGTTCCTGGGCCAGAACTTCCACGTGGCCAAGCAGTTCACCGGCCAGGACGGCTCCTACGTCAAGATGGAGGACACCGTTCGCTCCTTTGCCCAGATCCTCGACGGCAAGTGCGACGATATCCCCGAGCAGTGCTTCCGCATGACCGGCGACATCGACGATGTGCTGGCCGCCTACGAGAAGCTGCAGAAGGAAGAAGACTAAATGGCTACGTTGACCTGCGACATTGTCACTCCGGCGAAGAAGCTCTTTACCTCGGAATGCCATATGGTCGTCGTCCCCGGCGTCGAAGGCGAGATGGGCTTTCTGGTGAACCACGCCCAGCTCATGTCGACGTTGGCGGACGGCACGGTCCGTGTGCTTTCCGACGCCAGCACCGTTGCCCATCGCTTTGCGCTGCAGGGCGGCTACGTGCAGGTGACAGGGGACAAGGTCATCATCTTGGCCGACCGGGCTCTTCCCGTCGAGGACATCGACCTTGACGACGTCCGTGCGAAGATTTCGGCTGCCGAAGAAGAGATTTCCAAGGCAGACGACGCCGCCGACAAGAACCTCGCCGAGGTCAATCTTGCCTGGTACCGCATTCTGGAGCATGCCGCTTCCACCAACTAGTGCGGTGATTCCACGCATGTTGAAAGGGCGCCCTTCGGGGCGCCCTTTTCTGTTGCTAAGAGCTTCGCCCCTGCGACCTATTCTGTCGGGTGCGTCCGAGGGGTCCCGGCCGCGGTCGCGTTGTGCCCGATTGCAACCGCCCAAGGCTTTGGCGGCCACCCTCCCGGGAAATAACGCACAATACTGAACGATTACTCCCATTTCCCTTAGAAGTTTGCCAGAATTATGCGTTATTCGTCGAGGGAGTAAGGGCGCCCCAGAATCGCCTGCTCTCGTCGCGAGCCAAACTCCATGGTTGCCCCACCACGAACAAGTGTGCGGCTGGTATAGTGGGGGCCTGAAAGATTAGAGGACGTATCTAAGGCGAATCCCATGGCGTTTGTTCACTTGCACAATCATACGGAGTACTCCCTGCTCGACGGCGCGACGCATGTGAAAGACATGGTCAAGCGTGCGGCCGATTTAGGAATGCCCGCCGTTGCCATCACCGACCATGGCGTCATGAGCGGCGTGCCCGAACTGGAAGACGCTTGCACGGCCCTCGAAAAGGAAACGGGCCAGAAGGTCAAGCCGATTTTCGGCTGCGAGATCTACTTCACCACCGACGACGAGCTCAAGCGCGAGGGCAAGCCCCGCCTCTACCACATGGTTTTGCTGGCCAAAACCAATGAAGGCTATCACAACCTCATCAAACTGGTGAGCGAATCCCATGTCGACAACTTCTACTACAAGCCCCGCACCACTTTCGCGATGCTGCAGAAGTACGGCAAGGGCCTTATCGGCACCACCGCCTGCATCGCCGGCATCGTCCCGCGCCTTCTCGACAACATGCAGTACGACGACGCCGTCGCTTGGACCAAAAAGCTCGCCAGCTGCTTCGAGCCAGGCGATTTCTACATCGAGCTGCAGAACCAGGGCGTAGTGACCGATGCAGGCCACACCCAGCAAGAGCTCAACGTTCAGCTCGCGCAGATCGCGCGCGAATGCGGTTTGAAGACCATCGCGACCAACGACTTCCACTACCTCACGCACGAAGACGCCAAGGCCCAGGACATCATGCTCTGCATCGGCACGGGCAGTCAGGTCGACGACGTCAATCGCATGCGCTTTTCTACCGACCAGTTCTACATGAAGACCGAAGAGGAAATGCGCGAGGCTTTGAAGGACTTCCCCGAAGCCTGCGACAACACCCTCGAGATCGCCGAAAAGTGCAACGTGGTCCTCGAGCGCGACTCCATTCTGCCCAAGTTCCCCGTGCCCGACGGCGAAACCGAGGTCAGCTGGTTCCGCAAGGAATGCGAAAGGGGGCTCGTCAAGCGCTATGGCGAAGGCAAATGCCAGAACATGGAAGAGCTCGGCGAGCTGCGCCCCGACGTGATCGAGCGCTACGAGCACGAAGCCCACATCATCATCAAGCAGGGTTTCCCGGCCTACTTCCTGATCGTGCAGGAATACATCATGTGGGCCAAGAACAACGGCATCGGCGTAGGGCCGGGCCGTGGCTCGGCGGCCGGCTCCATCGTCACCTATGCCATGGGCATTACCGACCTCGACCCTCTTCCGTACGGCCTCCTCTTCGAACGCTTCCTTTCGGAAGAGCGCGTGGAAATGCCCGATATCGACGTCGACTTCGACGACCAGCATCGCCAGGACGTGATCGAGCACGTTCGCGAATTCTACGGCGAAGACCACATCTCCGGCGTAATCACCTTCGGCAAGCTCCAGGCCAAAAACGCCGTGCGCGACGCGGCGCGCGTTCTGGGCTACCCCTATAACGTGGGCGACAAGATCTGCAAGCTGATCGGCGGCGAGCTGGGCATCACGATCCAGCAGGCGCTCGACACCAACCCCGACCTGAAGACCGCCTACGAAACCGAACCTGACACCAAAGCCGTGATCGACGCCGCCCGTTCGATCGAAGGCCAGGTGCGCGGCGAAGGCGTGCATGCCTGCGCCACGATCATCTGCCGCGACCCCCTGTCCGACCACGTGCCCGTGAAGCGCGACACCAAGGGCGGCGGCATCATCACCCAGTACGACGGCCACTACACGCCTGAACTGGGCCTGTTGAAGATGGACTTCCTGGGTCTGCGCACCTTGGGCGTGATCAGCCGTGCCTGCGACAACGTGCGCGAGCGCTTCGGCGTCGACATCAACCCCTCCGACATTCCGCTCGACGACCCCGAATCCTACAAGCTCATGTGCGGCGGCAACATGGACGGCCTCTTCCAGGTGGAAGGCAACCTCTACGTCACCCTGTTCGCCCGCATGAAGCCGCGCCAGTTCTCCGACGTCGTCGCGTCGATTGCCCTGAACCGCCCGGGTCCTTTGGAATCGGGCATGGTCGACGACTACGTGAACCGCGCGAGTGGCAAGACGCCGGTGGTCTACTACGACGACCGCCTGCGCCCCATTCTGGAAGAAACCTACGGCACAATCGTCTACCAAGAGCAGTTGATGCAGATCTCGATGCGCATGTCGGGCTTTTCGGCCGGCAAGGCAGACAAGCTGCGCAAGGCCATGGGCAAGAAGAAGCTCGAGGTCATGAAGGCGCTCGAGGAAGACTGGAACAACGGTGCCGTCGAAAACGGCTACTCGCTCGAGGTGTCGAAGAAGATTTGGTCCGACGCCGAAAAGTTCGCCCAGTACGCCTTCAACAAGTCGCATTCGGCCTGCTACGCCGTGCTCGTTATGCGCACGGCCTACTTGAAGGCCCACTATCCGACCGAGTTCATGGCGGCGGTGCTTTCCAGCTACCTGACCAACAACGACAAGCTCATCCACTACATCGCCAGCTGCCAGGCCATCAACCTGCCCGTGCTGCCGCCCGACATCAACTCGTCCAAGCTCGAGTTCACCCCGACCGACGAAGGCATCCGCTTCGGCCTTGCCGGCGTGCGCGGCGTGGGCGCGGCCGTGGTCGAGCAGATCATCGCCGAACGCGAGAAAAACGGCCCCTTCACGAGCCTGCACGACTTCGTCTACCGCCTCGATTCGAAGTGCTACAACCGCAAGACGCTCGAGGCCCTTATCAAGGCCGGCGCCTTCGATTCGACGGGCTACACGCGCAAGCAGTGCATGTACTTCATCGACGAGACGCCGCTTCTGGAAAGCGCCGCCAAGCGCCAAAAGGACCGCGATCGCGGCCAGATCAGCATGTTCGACATGTTTTCCGACGAGGAGGATTCGGGTTTTTCCGAAGAGGTGCCCGAACCCGACGGCATCGAATGGGACAAGCGCACCCTGCTCGCCTACGAGAAGGAGATTCTGAAGATCTACGTGTCCGACCATCCGTTGCGGCCCTACGGCGACCTGCTCCGCAAGCTGTCGAAGTTCCGCCTAGGCGACCTGGCCGAACGCGAGCGCGATATCAAGAACGCCACCTTCGTGGGCATGGTGTCCAGCGTGGTCACCAAGCTCACGAAAAAGGGCAAGCGTATGGCCACCTTCACGCTGGAAGACACCACGGGCCACGTGGATTGCGTCTGCTTCAAGTTCGAGGAGTGCGGCGACGCCATTCAGGAAGACGCGATCGTCAAGGTCAAGGGCAAGTACGAAGCGGGCGACCGCAACCAGCTCATGGCCTTCGAAGTCGAACGCATCGAGCTGCCCGACGCCCCCGGCGAGGTCAAGCCGCGCACGGTGGAGCTATCGGTGCAGCAGCGCGACCTGTCGCAGAGCAATCTTGAATTCCTCACGCAGATCTTGAAGAAGTACCCCGGTCAGGACGGGGCCGTGCTCTATGTACGCCAGCAGGATGGGCGCAAGTTCCGTGCCGATCTGCCCCTCACGATCGACTCGCACAACCGCAACTTCTATCAGGAGCTTCACCAGCTCTTCGGCCGCAAGATCTGGAGCGCTGCATCCTAATGCCCATCGTCGCCCTGCTTGTTTCCTACAACGGCGCGCCCTTTCACGGGTTCGCTCGCCAGCCCGGCGCCATCGCCACCGTGCAGGACACGCTTGAAGAGGCGCTTGCCACCGTGTACCGCCGGCCGGTCGACACGGTGTGCGCGGGCCGCACCGACACGGGCGTGCATGCCCTGGGCCAGGTAGTGTCCTTCGAGCTTACGGAAGACGAATGTGCGGCGCGACCCCTGCACACCTTGGTGCGGTCGCTCAACGCGCTCACCCACGAGGCCGTGGGCGTGCGCGACGCCGTGGTGGCGCCCGACGGCTTTTCGGCCCGGTTCGACGCCGTGAGCCGCACCTACCGCTATTTCGTGAGCGATGCGCCGGTGGCGCCGTTGATAATGCGCGACTTCTGTTGGCACGTGCGGTCGGGTGCGCTCGACGTGGCGGCCATGAACGAGGCTGCAACCTACCTGATCGGCGAGCACGATTTCAAAAGCTTCTGCGTGGCGGCGTCGGCGGTCGACAAACCGACCCACCGCTATGTGGGCGCGCTTTCGGTCGACCGCGTCGAGGTGGGCGGGGAAGAGCTCGTGGCTATCGACATCACGGGCAACGCGTTTCTGCACTCCATGGTACGCACCATTGCCGGCACCCTTGTGGCCGTGGGGCGCGGCCTGCGCGAGCCTGCGTGGGTGGACGAGGTGCTTCGTGCGTGCGACCGCGAGGCGGCGGGGGAGAAGGCCCCGGCCGCCGGGCTCGTCTTTTGGAAGGTGACCTACGATCATCTGGAATGGAAGGCGCGATGAGCGCGGAAGCCGAGCGTGACCGGGGCGCGCGCAGAACCTGCGCGCGCGTACGCACCGAGGGGCTTGCTGCTGGGTCGGCCGAAGCGGGTGCCTCCGCTACCGCCGCCGCACCAACGAGTAGCGAGAGGAAGGCCGTTTCGGCCGAACCGGTTTCTGCTGCCACCTTTCGGTCGATTTACACCTCGCGCGACGGCCGCCTTGCCGTATTCGAAGACGCGCGCGGCCATCTGACGTCGGTCCGTACGGCCCGTTTCGCCTCGGCCGGCGTTGTGCCTTCCGCCTCAAAGCGGGTGTATGGTGCCTGAAGCTTTTTGCTGCAACCGATGCCGTCGCGGTCCTTGCCCGAAACGAAACACGTGGCTCTCTGGCACGGCGATCGAGTTTTCGAGGCAATCGGCTTCCGAATGACGTCAAGAAAGACATAGTTTTCCACGAAACGCAAAAAAATGTGCAACAACTAGTAGGTCGACGTGACCGAAAGAGGCCGAAGGGCGCCGATTTCTTCGAAAACTTGATTGGCAGACCATGCGGGTGCTCTCAGCGTTTGTTACGTGGATGCATACGTGAGGGCAGATGGCAGTGTGGGAGGTGCGCGCAAGCTAGGGTAGGCGGCGGTGTGAGAGCGGCACGTAATCGTGCCGTTTCACAGGCTCATTGACCCGCTTTTCCTTCTCGGGCTAAATGATTGCGGCGAGATATCGTATACTGAACGGGTTTTTTACAAGGTCTGCGAATAAAACATATGCGCAGCCTCATTGGAAGGAAAACCTATGGCAGAAATCGCAGAGCGCGCTTCCTGGTCGGGCAAGTGGATGTTCATCCTGTCCGCCGCGGCGAGCGCAGTGGGCTTGGGGAACATGTGGCGCTTCCCCTACTTGGCGGCCAAATACGGCGGCGGCATGTTCATCCTCACCTACATCCTCCTCGTGTTCACGTTCGGCATCAGCATGCTCCTGCTCGAAACGTCCCTGGGGCGCAAAACGGGCCAGTCGGTCATCGGCGCCTTCAGGTCCTTCGGCAAGAAGTACACCTTCATCGGCGTCCTCGCCGCGATCGTGCCCTTCATCATCACGCCCTACTACTGCATCATCGGCGGTTGGGTCGCCAAGTACATGGCGTCCTACCTCACCGATACGCCGGCCGACGTGGCCAACGGGAGCACCTTCTTCACCGGCTTCATCACGAGCCCCGAAGCGAGCTCCCTGTTCATGCTCGTCTTCATGGCGGTGGCCTTCCTGGTCGTGTCGCTCGGCGTGAAAGGCGGTATCGAAAAGGCCAATCTCGTTATGATGCCCCTGCTGCTCGTGGCTGCCGTAGCCATCGCCGTCTACGTGGCCAGCTTCCCGGGCGCTCTCGACGGCATCGCCTACTATCTCACGCCCGACTTCAGCAAGTTCAGCCCCGAACTGGTGATCGCCGCGCTGGGGCAGATGTTCTACAGCCTGTCGCTCGCCATGGCCATCATGGTGACCTACGGCTCCTACCTGTCGAAGAAAGAGAAGCTCACCACGAGTGTCATGTGGATCGGCGGCGCCGACCTCACCGTGTCGATCCTCGCCGGCTTCATGATCGTGCCGGCGGCCTTCATCGCCATGGGGTCGGCTGAAGCCGTGGCGGCCAAATCGGGCCCCTCGCTCATGTTCATCACCCTTCCCGGCGTGTTCGAGCAGATGGGCGCGATGGCCCCGATCATCGGTTTCGCCTTCTTCCTGCTTGTGTTCTTCGCGGCCCTCACGAGCGCTATTTCGCTCATCGAGGCCTGCGTGTCGATCGTGGTCGACTCGGCGGCCTGGTCGCGCCGCAAGGCTCTTGTGGGCGTGCTCATCTACACGGTGGCCATGGGCCTGTTCATCAACGCCGGCTACAACGGTCTTTCGTTCATTCAGCCGCTCGGCGAGGGCTCGACCCTGCTCGACTTCGCCGACTTCATTTCGAACTCGGTCATCATGCCGATCGTCGAGCTTCTTACGGTCCTCTTCGTGGGTTGGATCATCAAGCCCAAGGTGCTTGTGGAGGAAATCAAGCGGTCGGCCGACTTCCGTGCCGAAAAGGCTTGGACGATCATGGTCAAGTACGTGGCGCCCATCCTGCTGATTGTCATCCTCGTTGCCTACGTGGGCGCGCAGTTCGGCATCTTCAGCTTCTAGCGGCGCGCGCATCGTGCGGTGAAGGGGCGCCTCGGGGATTCCCGGGGCGCCCTTTTGCGTGGGGCCCTGCCTTGATGCGTTTTGGTTCCGATCGAAGGGTGATTACGGAAGCGAAGGCGATTCCGCTTCCGTAAGGGCAATGGGTACGGACGTAAACTACCGTTCGCTTCCGTACGGAGGTGTGAAAAGCCGTGCGGTACACGTGAGAGCTCTGTCGTCCTTCACGGTGTTCCGATGACGCCTTGGGTCAATTTCGCCCTCGTTTCGGCAGCTTTGCTATGATGAGAAGGCTCGAGCGTCCCGCGTCGCCTTTGCGCGGCGCGGGGTTCGGGCGCAAGTTCGAAATTCAGGAGATAACCTATGTCGCTTTCCATCGGTATCGTCGGCTTGCCCAACGTCGGCAAATCGACCCTGTTCACTGCGCTGACGAAAAAGGGCGGCCTGGCGGCCAACTACCCCTTCGCCACGATCGAGCCCAACGTGGGCGTCGTGCCCGTGCCCGATGCGCGCCTGAACCGCTTGGCGGAAATCGACCATCCGGCCCGCATCGTGCCTGCAACCGTGGAATTCGTCGACATCGCCGGCCTGGTGGAGGGCGCGAGCCAGGGCGAGGGCCTGGGCAACCAGTTCTTGGCCAACATCCGCGAGACCGACGCGATCTGCGAGGTCGTGCGCTTCTTCAGCGACCCCGACGTCGTGCACGTGGCCGGCAAGGTGAACCCCGCAAGCGACGTCGAAACCATCAAGACCGAGCTCATCCTGGCCGACATGGCCACGCTCGAAAAGGCCCTGCCGCGCCTCGAGAAGGAATCCAAGCGCGATAAGAGCCGCACGCTCACCTTCGAAACGGCGCAGAAAGTCCTCGACGGCCTTAACGAAGGCCACCGCGCCCTCACCCTTGGCCTTTCGGAAGATGAAGCCGAAGCGATTCGCGAGCTTTGCCTGCTTACGATGAAGCCCATGCTCTACATCGCCAACGTCGACGAAGACCAGGTCGACGCCGACCTGCCCGAAATCGACGGCACGACGCCGGTGCCTATCTGCGCCAAGATCGAAGCCGACCTGGCCGAGCTCGACCCCGACGAGGCTAAGGAATACCTGGAGGCCCTGGGGCTGGAAGAGAGCGGCTTGGCCCGCCTCATCCGCGAAGCCTACAAGCTGCTGGGGCTGCAGAGCTTCTTCACGAGCGGCGAAAAGGAATCGCGCGCCTGGACGGTGCCGATCGGTGCCAAGGCTCCGCAGGCCGCCGGCGTCATCCATTCCGACTTCGAGCGCGGCTTCATCAAGGCCGAAACCTGCAGCTTCAAGGACTACGACGAGTTGGGCGGCGAAAAGGGCTGCCGCGACGCCGGCAAGCTGCGCATGGAAGGCAAGGACTACGTCGTGCAAGACGGCGACATCTTCAACTTCAAGTTCAACGTATAGGATAGGCCCCGCTTCGCGGTGCCCTCTCCCTAGTTGTGACGCCCGCTGTGCCCCCTTCAGGCCCCGCCTGAAGGGGGCACAAACAAAATGCTGCCCCTCGGGCGCGCGGGAGGCGGCGCTTTTCGGGCGAAGCCCGAAACAGCCGCCGCACGCGCGCCCGAGGGGCAACGACCAACTTCCCCCCCCGCACTGACTCGATGTCGGTATCGCCTCGGGTCGTCGCGGAACCAACCCATTCGCAAAGCCCCGTCCGGCGCAGGCGCGGGCAAGCGCTGTGAGCGCCGGCTGCGAGCGCGCGTGTAAGAAAGCGCGTAAGCCAGAACCGTTGGTCGGGTGGCCGGGGCATGAGGTGACGGGAGCCCAACCCATCACGCGCTTTCTCTAGCGCGCTCGCAGCCGGGGAGTCGCATCCCCCTGGGGCGCAGGGCGCCCCAGGGGGATGCGACCGCGACCCGCGCGACCCGCGCCTGCGCCGGACGGGGCGGCGGGGACGGGAGACCTTACGCGTAGGCTTCCTCGATGGTGATCGGCATCGGGTGACCCAACCAGAGTTCGTAGGACCGCGACGCCTGCCAGAAGAGCATCGACTTGCCGTTGAAGGCCGTGCAGCCCGCCAGGCGGGCCAAGCGCAAGAGCTCGGTCTCTTCGGGCGCGTAAATCGCGTCTTGCACGACCATGCCGGGGTGGAAGTAGGTTACGTCGGGCACCGGCGACAGGCCGATCTGGGCGGCCATGCCGATAGGGGTCGTGTTGGCAAGGAAGTCGGTGGTGGCCAGCTCGTGCCGCAGCAGGTCGCGGTCATTCAAATCGCACAGGCGGATAGTCGCCCCCGTGGCCTCGCGGATCTTCTCGATTTCCACTTCCGCGGTTGCCCACGACCGGCCGTTGGCCCGGTTGAACACCACGAGTTCGCCCACGCCGTCCACAGCCGCCTGGGCAGCGACCGCCGTGCCGGCGCCGCCCATGCCGAGCAGGGCGAATTTCCGCCCGGCCACAGGGATGCCGGCCGACTCGAAGGTCTTCATGAAGCCGTAGCCGTCGGTGGTGTAGCCGATGAGCTTCCCATGGTCGTTCACCACGGTGTTGCAGGCGCCCACGAGCGCGGCGACGGGGTCGACCGCGTCCACGTTGTCGAAGACGGTGCGCTTGTCGGGCATGGTCACATTGGTGCCCACGATGCCCATCGTGCGCATTGCGTCCAGATAGGCGGGCACCTGGTCGGGGAGGATGTCGAAGGCAAGGTAGCGGTAGTCGAGTTCGTCCTTCTCCAGGGCGCGGTTGTGAATCTGCGGCGAGAGACTGTGCTCGATCGGGTCTCCGATGACGGTGATGAGCTTGGTGCGTCCGGAAATGGGTTTCATGCGGCTCCTTTGGCGATGCGGGTAGGTTAGTCCAGGTAGGGGGCAAGGGCGTGTGCCCACTCTGCCACAAGGCGGTCGGTGTGCCAGGCCGCGTTGGCGGGACTGGTGGAAGGCAGGCCGGTAATCGGCATGCCCGTGGCGGGTTCCACCCAGGTGCGGTAGAGCCTTTCGGCCGCCCGCCCGTTGGCGAAAACGGCTTCGATGGGCGCAGCGGAAAGGACGCGCCCGATGCTGTTGGCGCGCACGTTGCGGATGCTCGCGTCAGACGACCCCTTGATGTCGCAGCTGGCCACCACGTCCCACAGGGCGATGCCGCCCGCATGCAGGAGGGCCGTCTTTGCCGCGATCGACGCGTCGATGGGCTCGTTGGGCGGCACGTGCGCGCCCAGCACCGCCGCCACGACCGTCCAGAAGCGGTTGCGGGGGTTGCCGTAGTAGAAGCGGTTCTCGCGCGAGAGCACCGAGGGGAAGGACCCCAGGACGAGCACGCGCGCATTGCCGTCGAAGACCGGGTCGAACCCCTGAGGGATATGCCTATACTCGCTTCCCATTCGCGCCCTTTTCGTGAAGCCGATATTCAGGCGCTAGTATAGAGCGAAAGTCTAAGGAGGGAAGCCGTGCCCGCACGTTCTACAACCTACACCATCGCAAGCTGGGTGCTCGTTGCCTGTCAGGCGGGCTTCATCTTCTTTATGTCGGCTCATACAGGCAGCGATCTGGGCGAAGGCGTGTTCGAAGGGGTCCGCGAGGTCCTTGCCGGCATCCTCAACGCCCTGTTCGGCTATCACGAGGACCCGGTGTCGCCCTTTTGCCATTTCAATGAGTACCTGCTCTTCGGCATCTTGCTCGCCAATGCCCTGCGCAGCCATACGAGCTGGCCGGCCGCCTGTCTTCTCGCCCTGGCCATCGCGAGCGGCTATGGGGCCACCGACGAATTCCACCAGTCTTTCGTACCCGGCCGCACGGTTGACGTGCTCGACTGGGCTACCGATACCTGCGGGGCGGCGTTGGGCGCGACGCTTGTGGCGGCGGTGCAGGCCGCGCGCGGCACGCTTCGTCCCGCCAAGCCGAAAGGGGGTTCCCACGCATGATCGCCCATCAGATCCATGTCGATCCCGACGTCTTCCTCATCGAGGTTCCCTTCAAAAATTTCGCTACCAACGAAACCAACTGCTATGTGGTGTGCAGCCAGGGGGAGGCTCTCGTCATCGACGTGGGCGCCCCGACCGACGCCGGCTTTGAGATTCTCAAGGCGGGGTTGGAAGAGCTCGCGCTCGACCCGGAGCGCACGTCCTTCTTCGTCACTCACACCCATCTCGACCACATCGGCCTGCTCGACCGGATCGCCGCCCCGTCCCAGAAGGTCTACCTCACCGCGCGGGAGGACCATGTGATGCGCCTTTCGCAGGTGGACGCCTGGCTCGACATGATCGGCGACCGCATGGTCATGGAAGGTTGCCCCGCCGCGTACGGCACGATCGCACGCGCCTCCCATGAAGGCGACGTCTTCGACGAGGCCCGTCACGATATCGCCCTCGTCTATCCGGGCGACGCCCTCCAGGTGGGGGCGCTTTCCCTGCGCGTCGTCGACACGGCGGGGCACACCCCCGGGCACGCCTCCCTCTACGAACCCGAAAGCGGCCTGCTCTTCGGCGGCGACCACATCCTCTTCAAGCTGTCGCCCGGCATCGAGTATTTGCCCGGCTACGATGATGCACTCGCCCAGTACTTCTCGAGCTTGCAGCGCGTGCGGTCGATCCACCCCACGGCCCTGCTCCATTCGCACGGCCCCCTGCGTAAGGGCGTGCGCGATCGCATCGACCATCTGGCCGCCCACCATCGCAACCGCCTGCACGAAGCCCTGCGCAACATCACCGCGCGGCCCGGCATGACCGGCGAGGAAGCGGTACGCTCGCTCACCTGGAACGTGCCCCACGACACCTGGGAGGACATCGACATCCGCCAGCGCCGCTACATTTCGAGCGAGGGCATCGTCTACCTGTCCTACCTGCGCGCCTCTCACGCGGTGGCCCGCGAGGTGAAAGACGGCGTCGCCCGCTACTATCCCAACCGCTAACGGCTCGCGCGCTGCTCGCGCCCGCAGAGGACGTCGAGCTCGCGGGGGTGCATCGTCAGCGTGAAGCGCCTGCCCTCGAGTCGCTCGCCGTCGACCTGGCAGGGCGGTGCTTGGTCGAAGGTGATTTCCACCCGGCGTGCCCTCAGGCTGGTGATGTGACGGTTGCCCAAGTGACGGCCGTGCTTTGCGCGCAGGAAGACGAAGAGGGCCTGGGCAGGGCTTACCGGGCCTTCCGCCAGGCAGATATCGAAGATCCCATCGGCGGCGTCGGCGGTGGGGCAGATGTCGAACCCGCCGCCGTAGGTGCGGCCGATCTGCACGGCTCCCAAGATGAGCGGGAAGTCGAAGGGCGCGCCTTCGTCGAGGGCGATGGTGGCGTGGCGCGTGACGAGATGGTGGGCGAGTTGGTCGAAGCCCTCTTCCAGATAGAGGCGGGTGCCCGTGATGCCCGTGCGCGCGCGACGGTCCTGCGTGCCCAGGGCGATGGCGGCGTCGAGTCCGAAGCTCGCGGTCTGCAACACGAAGGTCCCGTTGCATTCGCCCACGTCGAGCGGGCGGACGATCGCGCCGTCGAGGGCGCGCCAGGCGGCTTCCACGTCGTTAGCGGGCATGCCGATCGTGCGCGCGTAGTCGTTGCCGTTGCCGAAGGGCAGAAGGCCGAAGGCGGGCCTCTCGTCGCGAGGGCGGGCCATGAGCCCCTGGGCGATTTCGTGGGCGATGCCGTCGCCGCCCAGGCCCACCACGACGTCGGCTGCAGTGGTGCGGGCGATGCGGCAGGCGTCGCCGGGGCGGGCGGTGTCGACCACCGTGATGCGGGCGGGCGCGTTGCCTAACCGGCCGGCGGGCACGGCGTGGGCGCGCAGCCAGCGTGCGGCTTCGGCGGCTTCGCCGTTGCGGGCGGTCGGGTTGGCGATGATCTCGACGGTGCGGAAGGGAGAATCGTTCATGTTGGGTACCTCGCTTCCATTTTCGCAGATGTGGGGGCGTTTGGCGCGCGGGATGCGGGCGGGGCGCATCGTCCGCCCGACACAATGGTTTGCTATCATAGCGTGCGACCAAGCAGCCGGTTTCTCGGCACGAGCGTTTCCCCTCGCGCCCGCGAACAGCAAAGGATGTGCAATGACAGAGCATGTGACCGAAAAGGACGTGCGCGCTATAGCGGAATACTGCCGCATCGGGCTCGCTGATAGCGAGATTCCGCAGATGGCAGCCGATTTGAACGCCATCATCGACGAGCTCGCCCCCATCACCGAATACGACCTCGACGGCGTGGAGCCCACCTTCCACCCGATCGGCGATTTGTCCAACGTGATGCGCGAGGACGTCGAAGGGACGAGCTTCACGCAGGAAGAGGCCCTCTCCAACGCTCCCAAGCAGCAGGACGGCAGTTTCCTCATCCCCTCGATTCTGGGCGGAGGCGAAGCCTAATGGAATTCGGCACCATGGACATCACCGCCATCCGATCGGGGCTGGCAGCCAAGGAGTTTTCCGCCCGCGAAGTGGCCGAGCAGTCGCTCGCCCGCATCGACGCGGTCGACGGCACCGTGAACGCCTTCTTGGAAGTTACGCCCGAAGCGGCCCTTGCCAAAGCCGACGAGGTTGACGCCGCGATCGCCGCGGGCGCCTTCGATACGCTCGGGCCCTTGGCCGGCGTGCCGGTGGCCTTCAAAGACAACATGAACCTCGTGGGCACCCACACCACCTGCGCCTCCCGCATGCTGGAAAACTACGTGTCCCCCTATACGGCCACCTGCGTCCAGCGGGCAATCGACGCGGGCGCCCTGCCCTTGGGCAAGCTCAACATGGACGAGTTCGCCTTCGGTTCCACCACCGAGTCGAGCGCTTTCGGCACCACCAAGAACCCCTGGGACACCTCCCGCGTGCCGGGCGGCTCGTCGGGCGGGTCGGCGGCGGCGGTCGCCGCGGGCATGGCCACGGTCACGCTGGGCTCCGACACGGGCGGGTCGATCCGCCAGCCGGGCAGCTTCTGCGGCGTGGTCGCCGTCAAGCCCACCTACGGCGTGGTGTCCCGCTACGGCGTGGTGGCCTTCGGCAGCTCGCTCGATCAGGTGGGCCCCTTCGCCCGCAGCGTGCGCGACGCGGCCTTGACGCTGAACGCCATTTCCGGCCGCGACGAGCGCGACTGCACGAGCCAGGACGTCACGATCGACTTCACGCGGGGGCTCGATGCCGGCGTCGCGGGCATGAAGATCGGCATCGTGCCCGAATTCATGGACGCCGCCGGCCTCACCTCTGAAGTGAAGCATGCGATCGAGGACGCCGCCGACAAGCTGCGCGCCATGGGCGCCGAAATCGTGGAAGTCGACCTGCCCCACGTGCGGGCAGCCATCAGCGCCTACTACGTAATCGCCCCCTGCGAGGCCTTCAGCAACCTGTCCCGCTTCGACAGCGTGCGCTACGGCTACTGCGACCCGGGCCACAAGAGCCTGGCCGGCCAGTACGAGGCTAGCCGCGCCAAGGGCTTCGGCCCCGAAGCACGCCGCCGCATCATGCTGGGCAGCTACCTGCTCTCCGCCGGCGTCTACGATACGTATTACTACCCGGCCCAGCAGGTGCGCACCCTTATCACCCAGGACTACGAGCGGGCCTACGAAACGGTCGACTGCATCCTGGCGCCCGTGGCCCCGCAGACCGCGTTCGCCTTCGGCCAGATTTCCGACCCGGCCACCATGTACGCGACCGACCTGTACACCATTTCCATCAACATCGCCGGCAACGGCGGCATGAGCGTGCCGGTGGGCCTGGGCGAGGACTCCCATATGCCCGTGGGCGCCCAGCTCATCGCGCCGGCGTTCCACGACATGAACATGCTGCGCGTGGCCGCAGCGCTCGAGACGGCATACGGCACCGCGCGCGTCGCGCCCGATTTCGCCGACGTGAAGGCAGGTGCCTAGATGAAGAAGATCGAAGAGGTCCTTAAGGACTGGGAGCCGGTTATCGGCCTGGAAGTGCACTGCGAGCTCACCAAGCTCGAAACCAAGATGTTCTGCGGCTGCAAGCTCGAGTTCGGCGCGGCGCCCAACACCCATACCTGCCCGGTGTGCCTGGGCCTGCCGGGCGCCCTGCCCGTGCCCAACAAGGCGGCCATCGAGTCGATCGTGCTCGCCGGCTTGGCCACCAACTGCGACATCGAAAAGCACACGATGTTCTACCGCAAGGGCTACATGTACCCCGACATGGCCAAGAACTTCCAGACCACGCAGGGCCCCAAGGCCTTCTGCATGCGCGGCCATCTCGACCTCGACGTCGACGAGAAGAACATCAACGAGCGCTACGGCGTGGCCGAACTGGCGCCCGGCGAGACCTTCGAAAACGTCACGCGCACCGAAGACGGCTACACGGCCCAAGTGGGCATCACCCGCATCCATATGGAAGAGGACGCTGGCAAGATGATTCACGTGGGCGGTGCCGAAGGCCGCATCGAGGGCGCCACGCATTCGCTGGTCGACTACAACCGCGCCGGTACGCCGCTTATCGAGCTCGTGACCGAACCCGACCTGCGCAGCCCCGAAGAGGCGCGCCTCTTCATGGAAAAGCTGCGCCAGATCTTCCTGGCCCTGAACATTTCCGACTGCTCGATGGAGGAAGGCTCGATCCGCGCCGACGGCAACATCAGCCTGCGCCGCCGCGGCACCACCCAGCTGGGCACCAAGACCGAGCTGAAGAACATCAACTCCTTCAAGAGCCTGCACGACGGCTTGCTCTACGAGATCTGCCGTCAGGCCGAAGTGCTCGAAGAGGGCGGCGTGATCTACCAGGAAACGCGCCACTGGGATGCGTCGAAGAAGCGCACGATCGTCATGCGCACCAAGGAAACGGCCGACGACTACCGCATGTTCCCCGACCCCGACCTGGCTCCCTACGACCTGTCCGACGACTTCATCGAGCGCGTGCGCGCCAAGCTCCCCGAGTTGCCCGACCAGAAGGTCAAGCGCTTCCAGGAGACCTGGGGCCTTTCGGCCTACGATGCCCGTCACCTGGTGGCACACCGCGTGACGGCCAACTTCTTCGAGGCCTGCATGGCCACGGCCGACGCCAAGCTGGCCAAGCCCCTTGCCAACCTGATCATCAACGACCTTGCCGCCATGGCAAACGACGGCTTCGATCTGGCCGCAAGCCCGCTTACGCCGGCCCGCGCGGTCGAGCTCGTCGGCCTGCTCGCAAGCGACGCCATTTCCTCCAAGCAGGGCAAGCAGGTGCTCGCGGCCGTGCTCGACGAGGACAAGGACCCCGCCGCCATCGTCGAGGAAAAGGGGATGAAGCAGGTGTCCGACACGGGCGCGCTCGAAGCCGTGATCGACCAGGTGCTTGCCGACAACCCCGACAAGGTCGCCGCCTACAAGGGCGGCAAGACCGGCCTGCTCGGCTTTTTCGTGGGCCAGTGCATGAAGGCCACCCGCGGCCAGGGCAACCCCAAGGTCATCAACCAGATGCTCGCCCAGAAGCTCAACGGCTAAGGTTGACGGCCTGTTCGATTGTGTGCAAGAAGGCGCCTGCGGCTCGAACGAGTTGCAGGCGCCTTTTCGTGCATGGGGAGGGTGGGGTGCCGTGCGGGCGCCCGATTTTCCAAAGCCCGTAGGGCCGCCGGCAAGCGGTGAGCGGCACGGTGGCCCCGTGAGCGTGCGGGGTCGCGAGGAGAGGACCGCGCGCGGTTAGCGGCGCTCCTCGGGGCAGTCGGGCTCCAGGTGGACGACCACATCGGCGACCTGGGGAAACTGTGCGCGGATAGCCGCTTCCACCTGGTCGCCCACCGCATGGGCGTCGCGGATGGTCATGTCGGGGTCGACGAGCACGTGCAGGTCCATATGGACTTCGCCCTCGGTGCCGCGCGTGCGCACCTCGTGGCACTGGCGCACGTCGGGCACCTGCTCGGCGCAGGCGCGCACCTCGGCTTCGGGAAGGCGAGCCATGTCCGAAAGGGTTTCGTTGGCCTGCTGAAAGACCTCCCAGGCCGAATGCAGGATGGCCACGGCCACGATGAGCGAGCAGATGGGGTCGGCGATGGGGAAGCCGGCGAGCACGAAGACAAGGCCCACGATGACCGAAATGGTCACGAGGGCGTCGGAGGCGGTGTGCAGAGCGTCGGCGGTGAGAAGCTCGCTCGAAAGCTCGCGGCCGCGGAGCTTTTCGTAGTGCGACACACCCAGGTTCACGGCAAGGGTGCCCGCCATCACGATGAAGCTGCCCGCGTTTACCTCGATGTGCGATGTGGGGCTCGTGAAGGCGGCGTAGGCGTCGGAAAAGACGTTCCAGGCGGCCAGAAGGAGCATGATGCCGATCATGACCGAGGCGTAGGTTTCGAACTTGGTGTGCCCGTAGGGATGGTCGGTGTCGGCGGGACGGGCAGCCAGCACCATGCCCACGATCCCCACCACGTTTGACGCGGCGTCGAACATCGAGGCGATGCCGTCGGCCTTCATAGACACCGATCCGGTGAGGGCGCCGTAGAGGTACTTGGCCAGGGCGACCGCAAGGTTCAGGAACATGATGACCCAGAGGATGCGGCGGATGATGCGCCCCCGTTCTTCGGGCGAGAGGGCAGAGGAGTTGGATGAGGCGTACACGGTGGAACGCATGACGCGGCCTTTCTGTGGGCGCTTTGAGGTCGTGCGCACGTGCGTGCGAGGGGTGCGCGCCTGCGCCTCGTGCCGGCCGCTGCCCCAAAGATTAGCTCGCTAGTATAGCAGCCCCTTGCGTGCCTGCAAGTTCGCTCGATGGCGCGCGCCCCAGCGCCCTGGGCGAAGCGGATCCCGCGCGGTCGACGTCCCTGCCCCTCCTTCGTCGCAGACGACGTCCTCCATAGGGATGCGGTTACGGTTTCGCTACAGGGCGCTGGGGTGCACGCCCGTTGGTACAATGGGCCCACCGACCATTTCGATGAGAGGCAAGCCATGGGATTCTTCGACAATCTTTCCAATAGCATTTCCGACGCGATCAACCAGGGTAGCGCGGCCACCTCGCGCACGGCGCGCACCTTGAAGCTGAAGAGCAAGCTGTCGGACCTTACCCACCAGCGGGCCGATCTGGCTGCCCAGCTGGGCGCGAGTCTCTACGACGCCACCAAGGACGACCCCGCGTTCACGGCAGGCCGCGAATCGCTCTACGAGGGCATCGCCGCGGTCGACGACCAGCGTGCGGCCCTGCAAACACAGCTCACCGAAATCGAGGCCCAAGCCGAAGCTGATGCGATTGCCCGCAAGACCTACACCTGTCCCGTGTGCGGTACGCAGGTGAAGGATTCGGCGTCCTTCTGCCCGGGGTGCGGCAAGCCGGTATCCGAGATTCGCGACGAGGTGCGTCGCGCCCGCGAGGAAGAGGAGGCGGCTGCCAAGGCTGCCGCCGACGAAGCGGCTCGCGCCCTCATCTGTCCCAATTGCGGTGCTATCGTGGGCGACGACGACAAGTTCTGCCAGAGCTGCGGCAAGGCGATCGATCGCGAGGCGGCCGTCGCCAAGGGGACGCCGTCGAACCCCATTGTCGAAGACGCCCCGGCTCCGGTCGATGCGATTGTCGAGCCGGTCGACGACGATGCGCCTGCGGAAGCGCAGCCGCAACCCGCTGCCTCTGCGGACGCCAAGCCCCAGCCCGTCGTGCCGTCGGACGCCGCAGAAAGCGCTGACAAGCCGCAGGCCTAGGACCTGCGCTTACGCCGTTCGATGCGAAGGGCGGGCCTCATTTGGGGCTCGCCCTTTTTTACGTTGGAGGGCCTCGTGCCTGCTCTCTTTATTCTCAAAAGGCTACAATGCAGGAAACGGACGAAGGTGCGCCCGAAGAAGCGTAGAGGAGGTTGCCCATGCGCGACCATTCACATCATATCGAGCTGTCGCGGGAAGAGGCGGTGGCGGCGATTATCGATGCCACCCGCATTCCCGATCTCCCGCATCGTATGGAAACGGTGCCGGTGGGGCAGTCGTACGGGCGCGTGCTCGCCTGCGACGTAGCCTCACGCATCGACGTTCCCGGAGCGCTTACCTGCAACATGGACTCGATCGCCGTTCATTGGGCGGCCTTCGAGGGCCTGCCTGAAGGCGCCCTGCCCGATACGACCGACTGGGTGCGCGGCGTCGACTGGGAATTCGCCAACACGGGCGTGGCCATGCCCGAGGGGTTCGACACGGCCATCGTGATCGAGCATGTGCGCGTGTCCGAAGACGAGCAGCACGTGCTCATCGACGCGGCGCCGTCGGCCCGCTTCGCCGGCACCCGCGCCCCGGGCAGCAAGCGGAAGGCGGGCGATGTGGTGGCCTGCGCCGGCGAGGTCGTCACACCCGATGTGGCCGCCCGCGTGGCCGGCGCCAACGTGGCGAGCGTGCCGGTGGTGCGCAAGCCGCGCGTGGCTTTTATTCCCACGGGTGACGAACTCGTGGCGCCCGGGAGCGCCCACGTGCCGGCGGGCAGGAACGTCGAAACCAACAGTTTGCTCGCCCGAGGCAAGATCGAGGCCTGGGGCGGGGAATTTCTGCCCTTCGACATCGTTCCCGACGACCTGGCTCAGATCGAAGGGGCTGTGAAGCGCGCCTGCGCCATGGCCGATATCGTCGTGCTCAATGCCGGTTCGTCGAAGGGGTCGGCCGACTGGAACATCGAAGAGCTCGAGCGGATCGGCACCGTCCTCTGCCACGAGACCAACCATGGGCCGGGCCACCACTCGAGCTTCGCCGTCGTCGACGCCGCGCCCGTGGTGGGCATTTCGGGTCCGCCGGCCGGCGCTTCGTTCACGCTCGACTTCTACCTTCTGCCCCTTATGCGCCGTTGGGCGGGGCTCGAACCGGTGGCGCCTAAGGTGCCGGCTCGGCTGACGGCTGACCTTCCCGCCCGTGGGCCCCACGGCGCGAAGGGTGCCCACGCGCCGGCAGGCGAGGACCGTCCCCGCATGGCGACTGCGCCGGGTGCGTCTTTCTTCGGCATCCGCTTTCTGAACGTGACCGCTGCGTCCGATGGCACGCTTATGGCAACACCGGTGGTCGGACGTCCCGGCTCGATGGAAGCGGAGCGCGCCAACGCCTTCTTCATGTGTCCGACCGGCGGCGGGGCAGAGCCGCCCAAGGCTGGCGATACGATCGAGATCGAGTTTCGCAACCCGGGCCTCGCCGCGCCGTTCTAGCCGCGCCCGCGCCGCATCCCCCGGGTGCGGCGCAGACGTTCCGCCCGCAGGTTGCAACCGGTTGCTCGATGTCACGGTGGGACGACGCCCTCCGTCCCCGTCGTCTCTCGGTGGGACGACGCCCTCCGTCCCCGTCGTCTCCCTCGGTGGGACGACGCCCTCCGTCCCCGTCGTCTCTCCGCCCGCTACTCCACGCTGCGCTAGTCGTGAGGTTATCGTGCGCCCGAGTGCTTTAGCGCTCTACCGTGCTAAAGTCCTAAAGGCAGCAGAACAGAGCACGTGCGCAAATCGCCAGGTCGGACATGGTTTCTCCACGTCGACCCCAGAGCGCGCCGCCCGTTCGTTCTATACTAGCGGGACACAGAAAAAGGGAAGGACGCGATATGAATTTCGTGACGCCTGCGGGCTTCAGGGACGTCATGCCACAGGAAGCGCTTCAACGCGAGCAGATTGTCCGCCGCGTGCAGGAGCTCTTCGCCCACCATGGCTACGCCCCCATCGAAACGCCCACGCTCGAGCGCTTGGACGTGATGGAAACCGCCGGCCACGTGCCCGACGCTCCCTTCAAGCTCTTCGATGCGGCCGGCGACCTGCTCGCTCTGCGTCCCGACGTCACGATGCAGGTGGCCCGCCTGTGCGCTACCCGCCTGCGCGGCCAGAAAGGCCCCTTCAAATTCCGTTACACCCAGCGCGTCTTCCGTGAGTCCGACGCCCGGGCCGCCTCCCGCGAGCTCACCCAGATCGGCCTTGAAAGCATCGGGCCCGAAGGCCCCGAAGCCGACGCCGAAGTCGTGGGCCTCTTCGCCGAAGCCCTGCGCACGGCCGGGCTTGAAAGCTTCAAGATCGCGATCGGCACGGTGGGCGTCCTGCGGGCCCTGCTCGAAACCTGTCCCGCCGACGGTGACTGGAAGAACGAGGTCCTCGCCGCCTACCATGCTTCCGACTTCCTGCGTCTCGACGAGCTCTGCAGCGAGCCGGCCATCCCCACGGCCTTCGCCCGCGCCATCGCCGCGCTGCCCTATATCCGCGGTGGGGAAGAGGCCATCCAGCAGGCGCGCGACCTGGCCGATCCGCTGGGGTGCGGCCGCGGCCTGGGCGATTTGCAGGCCACCTACCGAAAGCTCTGCGACGAGGGCTTCGCCGACAACCTGCTCGTCGACTTCAGCATCATGAGCTCCTTCGACTACTATACGGGCATCGTTTTCGAGGCCTTCGCACCCGACGCGGGCGCCTCGCTCGGCTCGGGCGGCCGCTACGACGGCATGCTCGCCGCCTACGACGGGGCCCGTCGCCCGGCCGCCGGCTTCGCCTTCTACCTGGAACAGGTCATGGCGGCGCTCGCCAAGGGCGCGCCGGCGCAACGCCCCCTGCGCATCGCGGTCCCCAAGGGATCGCTCAACGCCGACACGATTCGCGTCCTTTCGGAAGCGGGTCTCGACACGACCGGTCTCGACGACCCGGGTCGCAAGCTCATCATTTCGAACCCGGGCGTCGACTTCGTCATCGTCCGTCCCACCGACGCGCCCGTCTTCACGGCCCTCGGCGGCTGCGACTGCGGCATCTGCGGCAAAGACAGCATCGTCGAAGCAGACGCCGACTTGGTCGAGCTCGTCGATTTGAAATACGGCGGCTGCCGCTTCGTCGTGGCCCAGCCCGAGGGCGCCACTCCGGCGGTCGAAGAGCGCTACCGCAAACTGGGATCGATCCGCGTCACCACCAAGTACCCGCGGATCACCAAGGCCTACTTCGACAAGATCGGCATGCAGGTCGACATCATCAAGCTGCACGGCAACATCGAGCTCGGCCCTCTCATCGGTCTGTCGGAGCGCATCGTCGACATCACCGCGACAGGCACGACCCTGCGCGAGAACAATCTGGAAGTGGTCGACGAGGTCATGCCCTCGACGGCCCGCTTCTTCGCCAACCCCTGCGCGTTCCGCACCGACGAACGCGTGGTCAAGCTGGCCCAAACCCTGAAATCGAACGTTAACGGCAAGGAGTAGAAACATGCGTCGCGTCATTCTTTCCCAAGGCGAAACCTTCAGCAACGATCACCTGCAGCGCACGAGCGCCTTCAACGCGGGCGCCCTCGAAGCGGCCACCAAGATCGTGGCCCGTGTGCGCGAGGAAGGCGACGCCGCCCTGCGCGATCTGACCGCCCAATTCGACGGCGTGGAAATCGAGGACTTCCGCGTGAGCCAGGAGGCCATCGACGCCGCCATCGCCCAGATCGACCCGCACCTGCAGAAATCGCTTGCCCAGGCCGCCCGCCAGATTCGTGAGTTCCACGAGCGCCAGAAGCAGCAGAGCTGGTTTTCGGTGCGCGCCGACGGGGCTCTGGTGGGCAGCAAGGTCGAACCGATCGAAGCGGTGGGCATCTACGCCCCGGGCGGCCGCGCCCTCTACCCCTCGACCGTGCTGATGAACGCCATTCCGGCGCACGTGGCCGGCGTGTCGCGCATCGCCTTGTGCACCCCGCCCACCAAGGACGGCAGCCTCGACCCGGCCGTGCTCGAAGCGGCGCGCCTGGCGGGCATCACCGAAATCTACACGGTAGGCGGCGCCCAGGCCATCGCCGCCCTCGCTTACGGCACCGAATCGATCGCCCCGGTGTCGAAGATCACCGGCCCGGGCAACGCCTTCGTCGCGGCCGCCAAGAAGATCGTCTCGGGTGACGTGGGCATCGACATGATCGCCGGCCCCTCCGAGGTCTGCGTCGTCGCCGACGCAACCGCCGACCCCAAGATGGTCGCGATCGACCTCATGGCCCAGGCCGAGCACGACCCTCTGGCCAGCTGCTACCTGGTGACCTTCAGCGCCTCCTACGCCGACGAAGTGGAAGCCCACATCGCCGCCCATATGAAGCGCTCGAAGCGCGCCGAAATCACGACCGCCTCCCTGGAGCACGGTCTCATCGTCGTCGTGCCCGATATGGCTGCCGCCATGGACGCCGTGAACGTGATCGCCCCCGAGCACCTGGAGCTCCACATCGCCGACGCCATGTCCCAGCTGGGCGCGGTGCGCAACGCCGGCGCGATTTTCCTGGGCGAATGGACCCCGGAAGCCGTGGGCGACTACGTGGCCGGCCCCAACCACACCCTGCCGACCGGCGGCACGGCTCGGTTCTCGAGCCCGCTTTCGGTGGACGACTTCATCAAGAAGTCGAGCGTCATCCAGTACACGCCCGCCGCGCTCGCGCACGACGGCGAGGCCATCGTGGCGATCGCCGACCGTGAGGGCCTGTGGAGCCACGCCGAAAGCGTGCGTCTGCGCCTTGCCGAATTGCCTGACAGCGTGAAGATCCAGGAACCGGAAGATGAGTAGCCTGCGCGCCAATCCTCTGATCGACGGCCTCGAGCCCTACGATCCCAAATACCTGCCGGCTCGCGTGATGATTTCGGCCAACGAGAACACCACCGACGTGCCGGCCGAGGTGCGTGCGGCGGTGCTCGCGCGCCTGGCCGATCTGCCCTTCAACCGCTATCCCGACCCGCTGGCCAACGACCTGCGCGATGCCCTCGCCCACACCTGGGGGCTTGAGCGCGGCAACGTGATCATGGGCAACGGCGGCGACGAGCTGCTGTTCAACCTGGCGCTCGCCTTCGGCGGAGAAGGCAACGCCCTGCTCAACGTGCCGCCCACTTTTTCGGTGTACGAAAACAACGCGCAGCTCACCGGTACCGCGGTCGTCAACGTGCCGCGTCGCGCAGACTTCTCGATCGACGAAGACGCCGTGATCGCGCGCGCGTCCCAGGGCGACGTAGGGCTCGTCATCATCACGAGCCCCAACAACCCCACGGGCACCCTGGCCGGACGCGCCTTCGTCGAGCGCCTGCTTGATGCCACGCGCGCGGTCGTCCTGGTCGACGAGGCCTACAGCGAGTTCGCCGCCCCCGGCTCGAGCGTGGCCGACATGGTGCCCGCCCACGACAACCTCGTGGTCCTGCGCACCTTTTCCAAGGCCTATGCCTTAGCGGGTGTGCGGATGGGCTATCTGCTTACGTCGCCGGCGGTCGTTTCCGAACTCACCAAGGTGCGCCAGCCCTATTCGGTCGACGCGGTCTCGCAGGCCATCGCGCTCGAAGTGGTCGAGCACAAAGAGGCCTTCGTCCCGGTCATCGACCGCATCAAGGCCCAGCGGGCGGTGCTCTTCGAGGGGATCAACGCCCTGTCCGGTGCCACGGCCTACCCGAGCGAGGCCAATTTCCTGCTGGTGAAGATCGACGATGCGATCCACGCGGGGGTGGTGTGGCAGCGCCTCTTCGATGCCGGCGTGCTTGTGCGCGACTTCAGCCGCGGGGCCCTCACGCGCAACTGCCTGCGCGTGAGCGTGGGCACGCCCGAAGAGAACGCCGTCTTCCTTTCCGCATTCGCCGACGCTCTGAAAGGATAGCCATGGAAGCCCAAGCCTTCGCAATCGATGGCGAGCGCACCGCCCGCGTCACGCGCACGACCAAGGAAACCGACATCCAGATCGCGATCAACCTCGACGGGGCGGGGCGCACCCGCATCGACACGGGCGTGCCCTTCTTCGACCACATGCTCGACGCCTTCGGCCGCCATGGCCTGTTCGACCTCGACGTGCGCGCCGTGGGCGACCTCGCGGTCGATGCCCACCATACGGTGGAGGACACGGGCATCGTCCTTGGCCAGGCAGTCGCCCAGGCCCTGGGCGACAAGCGCGGCATCGTGCGCTTCGGAACCTCTTTCGTCCCCATGGACGAAACCCTCGTGCAGGCCTCGCTCGACATTTCGGGCCGCGGCCAGCTCCACTACGCGGTCGACGTGCCCCTGCAGATGCTCGGCACCTTCGACACGTCGCTTGCCAAGGAATTCTTCATCGCGTTCGCGACCAACGCGGGCATCACCCTGCATGTGCGCGAGCTCACGGGCGAGAACGCCCACCATATCGTGGAAGCCACCTTCAAGGCGGTGGGGCGCGCCCTCTGCGATGCCACGCGCGTGAACCCCCGCATCGCCGGCGAGCTCCCCTCGACGAAAGGCGCGCTGTAACATGGCCGAAGCAAAGATCGCGGTAGTCGACTACTGCAAAGGGAACCTGAAAAGCGTCGAGCGCGGCCTGCGCTTCGTGGGTGGCGCGGGCGCCTCCATCACGGCCGATCCGGCGGATATCGCCGCCGCCGACGCAATCGTTCTGCCGGGCGTGGGCGCCTTCGCCGACGCCAGCCGCTTCATGCAGGACAGCGGCCAGATGGACGTGGTGCGCGACAAGATTCACGCGGGCACGCCCTTCTTGGGCATCTGCCTGGGAGAACATCTGCTCTTCACCGAAGGCGTGGAAGGGGCGCCCGAAGGCGAGCCGGCCGTCGGCCTGGGCATCGTGCCGGGCGTGGTCGACCGCATGCCGCGCCACGATGCCACGGGCGCGCGCTACAAGGTGCCCCACGTGGGTTGGAACACGGTCGACCAGGTGGAAGGCTGCGATACGCCCCTGCTCGCCGGCATTCCCAACCACGAGTACTTCTACTTCACCCATAGCTACATCGCCCCGGTCAACCCCTGCACCCAGGCCACGACCACCCATGCGGCCACCTTCCCCTGTCTGATCGATTGGCATCACACGGCCTTCGGCGTGCAGTTCCATCCCGAAAAATCCTCCGACGCCGGTATGACGGTGCTCGAGAACTTCCTCGCGCTCATCTAGCGCACGGCCGCGACCCTCGCGCACAAGCAAGAAAGGCACTCATATGGACCTGCTTCCCGCAATCGACATCCTCGACGGCAAGGCGGTGCGCCTGGCAAAGGGCGACTACGCGCGCGTGACGGTGTACAACGACAGCCCCGTCGACCAGGCCAAGGAATTCGAGCAGAAGGGCGCCCGCTGGATTCACGTGGTCGACCTCAACGGCGCCCGGTCGGGGTCGCCGGAAAATATCGATCTCGTCGAGAAGATCGTCGCGCAGACCTCCCTTTCGGTGGAAGTAGGCGGCGGCGTGCGCGCCATCGACACGATTGCCCGTCTCGTCGATGCGGGCGCGGCCCGCGTGGTGCTGGGAACCAAGCTCGTGACCGACAAGGAATTCGCCCAGGCGGCCCTCGAAGACTTCGGCGGTGCCCTTACCGCCGGCATCGACGCCAAGGGCGGGGAAGTGGCCATCGAAGGCTGGCGCGAAGGCGCGGGTGTCCCCGCGGCCGACCTGGTGCGCGAGATGGCGGCCATGGGCTATGGCCACCTGGTCTTCACCGACATCGCCCGCGACGGCATGCAGACCGGCATCGACGTGGCGGCCTACGAGCGTATCGCCGCCGCCTTCGGTCATCCGGTCATCGCTAGCGGCGGCGTGGCCACGATCGACGACGTGCGGGCCTTGGGCGCTGTGGCCGCTTCGATCGAGGGCGTGATAACCGGCCGTGCCGTCTACGAGGGCACGCTCGATCTGGAAGCCGCGCTCGTCCTGTGCGCACGCCTGTCGTGAGTCAAGAGGTCTAGCCTCCCTGACTCATCCGAAACGAAAAAGGAGCTCATCAATGCTTGCAAAACGCGTGATACCCTGCCTCGACGTGAAAGACGGGCGCGTGGTGAAGGGCGTCAACTTCGTGAACCTGCGTGACGCGGGCGACCCGATCGAGCTTGCCTGCCGCTACGACGAGCAGAAGGCCGACGAGGTCGTCTTTCTTGACATTACGGCCACGCATGAAGGCCGCAAGACCACGGTCGACATGGCGGCGCGCGCCAGCGAGCAGCTCCACCTGCCCTACTGCGTGGGCGGCGGCTTCCGTACGGTCGACGACATTCGCACGATGATCGCCGCCGGCGCCGACAAGGTGTCGGTGAACTCGGCCGCCGTCGACGACCCCTCGATCATCACGCGGGCGGCCGAGGCCTTCGGCAGCCAGGCCATCTTGTGCGCGATCGACGCCAAGCAGGCGCCGGGCAACCCCAACAAGTGGGAGGTCTACGTGCACGGCGGCCGTCAGAACACCCATATCGACGCCGTGGAATGGGCGGTCGAAGTGGCCAAGCGCGGCGCCGGCGAGATCCTGCTCACGAGCATGGACCGCGATGGCAGCAAGGACGGCTTCGACATCCCGCTCACGCGCGCGGTGGCCCGTGCCGTGGAAATCCCCGTCATCGCGAGTGGCGGCGTGGGCACGCTCGAGCATTTTGCGGAAGGCATCGTCGACGGCGAAGCGGACGCCGTGCTCGCGGCGAGCGTCTTCCATTTCGGCACGTTCACGGTGCGCCAGGTGAAGGAATACATGCGCGACCAGGGCATTCCCGTGCGCCTGTAGCGATCGGGCGAAGGAGGGCGCATGTACGTTTCGGACCATCAGAGCGTGGCCGTGGTGTGGCATGACCGCTGCATCGGCAAGTTGGCCTGCAAATGGGTCACGCTGCCGGGCGCCAAGGGCGTGAAGCTGCAGACGTGGGAGGGTACGGTGCTCAACGTGCCCATGAAGGTCCCGTCGCTGGTGGAGGCCGACGTGCGCATTCGCGTGATCATGGCCAACCATGGGATAACCGGCTACCGTTTCGAGAACGGCGACGCCTACCGCAACATCACGATTCCGCCGACCAAGGGCTAGCAGCCGAGGGGACCGAAGGGCCAAGGTGGCGTCGTCGGTCGGGAAGGCGCTGCGTATACGGCCGCTTGCCAGGGGCAGGCGGCCTTTCTTGTGGGGAAAACCCTCCCTTGCGCCTGCAGGGGGCCTTCTTCGATGCTTTGCAGCAAAAATACAAGTCAATCGACCCGAAACACTCGTTATATTTGTTTATAAAATAACAGGTCGATTGAAGGGTTCCTCATGCGCTCTTACGATATGGACCAACGCGGCCGCTACCCCAAATACGAGTACCTCTACCGCTGCCTGCGCGACGACATCCGATCGGGCGCCATCGCCGCCGACGCCCGCCTGCCGTCCAAGCGCGACATGGCGCGTGAGATGGGCGTGAGCGTGAGCACGGTTGAACACGCTCTCGACCTTTTGGTGAGCGAAGGCTACCTGCAGCCGCGGCCGGGCAGCGGCTACTACGTCCTCCCTGTGCGCACGGGCTCTGCGCCCAGCGTCGATGCGCCGCGTGCGCCCGATGGGACCCCGCCCGTCTTCGACGCCAAGGCCAACCGCATGGGCGTCCAGCTTTTTCCCGCGACCACCTGGATTCGTTGCATGCGCCGCGTCCTTTCGGCCCAGGATCCCGAGCTCTTCGAAACGGTGCCCCTGCCCGGGCTCTACCAGCTGCGTTGCGCGATCGCCGACCACCTCTTCGAAACGCGCGGCATGGTCGTCGATCCCGCCCATGTCGTGGTGGGTGCCGGCACCGAATTCCTCTACGGGCGCCTCATCCGCATGCTCGGCGATCGGCCCCACATCGCCACGGCCGACCTCTACACGCGCAATCTCGTGCAGCTCGCGCGGGCAAGCGGCGCCATCTGGTCGTTCGTCCACACCGATTCCCACGGGATGCGCACCGACGAGGTCGAGGGCACCGGCGCGAGCGTCGTGCACGTGTCGCCGGCCAATCTCTTCCCGGTGGGCGCCGTGCTGCCGCAGAGCCGTCGCGAAGAGCTCCTCTCGTGGGTGCATGCCAAGCCTCGGCGCCTCATCGTCGAAGACGACTACGACAGCGAGCTGCGCTATACGGGCCGGTCGGCGCCCACCTTGTTCGCCCAGGACACGATGGACAAGGTGGTCTACATGAACACCTTTTCCAAGACCCTCGTGCCTTCGGTGCGCATTTCCTATATGGTCCTGCCGCCCGAATTGGCTGCTATCTACCAGCATCAGGTGGGCTTTTATTCCTGCACGGTGTCGAGTTTCGAGCAGGCGGCGCTTGCCGAGTTCATGACGCGCGGCCATTTCCGCCGGCACGTGCGGCAACTGCGCCGCTACTACCGCGCGCAGCGCGACGCCTTCGTCGAAGCGATCGCGGCGTCGCACCTGTCCCGCATCGTCGAGATCAGGCCCCTTTTGGTGGGCACCCATATGGTGCTTTCGGTCGACACGCGCAAGAGCGACGACGAGGTCATGGAAGCCGCGCGGGCCCGCCATCTTCAGCTCGACATGCTCTCGTCGCACGTGGCGCGCCCTACGGTCGATCGGGCCCATTACGTGATCTTGAACATCGCGAGCGTCGAGCGCGAGCGCATCCCGGGCATCGTGTCCCTGCTCGAAGACGTCTTCGGCGACGACGTGGCCCGGGCCGAGGCGCGCGGCTAGGCGGGGCCCGCGTGCGCCCGACGGATTCCCCTCTCGGGCGCGCGCATGCCGCCTGTGCCACACCCCCGGGGTGTGGCACAGGCGACGGATTCCCGGGACATCCCTCAACTTCGGGTAAATGGGGTCGATTAAGGCCGAATTGACCTGAAAAAAAAGTTATGAATCGGCCCTGTGTCCTTCCGAAGCGAAATCCTATCGTGCCAACCAACAGTCAAGGCGCCGTGCAGGCGCCGCACGAGAAAGGATTACGCATGGCAGATGTCCAGCTGAAAGACACCTACGGTCTCTACATCAACGGGGAATTCCGCCCCGCTTCCGACGGAGCCACCTTCACCACCGTCAACCCCGCCAACGGCCAGGCGCTCGCCCAATGCGCCGAGGCCACCAAGGAAGACGTCGACGCGGCCGTCGACGCCGCCTGGGCCGCCTACCCGGCATGGAAGGCCGTCGAGCCCATCGAGCGCGCCAACATCCTGCTCAAGATCGCCGACATCATCGACGACAACGCCGACCTGCTCGCTACGGTCGAAACCATGGACAACGGCAAGCCGATCCGCGAGACCAAGGCAATCGATGTGCCCTTCTCCTCCGACCACTTCCGCTACTTCGCGGGCGTCTTGCGCTCCGAGGAAGGCTCTGCGTCGGTCCTCGACGGCGGCTTCCTCAGCCTGATCCTACGCGAGCCGATCGGCGTCGTGGGCCAGATCGTCCCCTGGAACTTCCCCTTCCTCATGGGCGCCTGGAAGCTTGCCCCGGCCCTGGCCGCCGGCGACTGCGTCGTCATCAAGTCCTCGTCGTCGACCCCGCTGTCGCTGCTCGTGCTTATGGAGCTCATCGGCGACGTTCTGCCGGCCGGCGTCGTGAACGTCATCACCGGCAAGGGCTCGCGCTCGGGCCAGTGGATCCTCGACCACCCCGGCTTCCGCAAGCTCGCCTTCACCGGCTCCACCGAAGTGGGTTTGAACGTCGCCAAGGCGGCCGCCGACCGCTTGATCCCGGCCACGCTCGAGCTGGGCGGCAAGAGCGCCAACATCTTCTTCGATGACTGCAACTTCGAGCAGGCCATCGACGGCCTGCAGCTGGGCATCTTGTTCAACCAGGGCCAGGTCTGCTGTGCAGGCTCCCGCGTCTTCGTGCAGGAAGGCATCTACGACAAGTTCGTGGCGGCAGCCGTCGACCAGTTCAACAAGGTCAAGATCGGCGACCCCCTCGACCCCGAAACCCAGCTGGGCGCCCAGATCAACCCGGCTCAGGCAAGGAAGGTCCAGTCCTACATCGATATCGCCCGCGAAGAGGGCGCCACGATTCTCTGCGGCGGCGAGCCCTACACCGAAGGCGATTGCGCCAAGGGCGTCTTCTACAAGCCCACGCTCATCGCCGATGCCACCAACCAGATGCGCTGCGCCCGCGAAGAGATCTTCGGGCCGGTGGCTGTCATCATCAAGTTCAAGACCGAAGATGAGGTCATCGCGATGGCCAACGATTCCGTCTACGGCCTGGGCGGTGCCGTGTGGACCGAAAACCTCAACCGCGCGATCCGCGTGTCCCGCGCCATCGAAACGGGCCGCATGTGGATCAACACCTACAACCAGATTCCGGCGGGCGCCCCGTTCGGCGGCTATAAGGAATCGGGCATCGGCCGCGAGACCCACAAGGCGATTCTCAACGCCTACACCCAGACCAAGAACATCATGATCAACCTCAACGAGGCCCCGTCCGGCTTCTATCCCGAAAAATAGGGGCGGCGCGCTTCTCAAGCGCCTCGCGCACCACGTTCCCATACGTCACCGAGGGGCGGCCGGACGCCGCCCCTTTTGATCCCGCATCGGCTACGACGGCCGCAGGGCCAAAGGAGGAAACGGCATGCAGCAGTACACCAACCCCCGATTCATCTACCATGGCGAGCAGGCGCTCGACGCGCTCAAGACCCTCGAGGGCAAACGGGCCTTCGTCTGCATTGGCGGCGGGTCCCTGAAGCGCAGCGGCTTCTACGACGTCATCGAAGGCAACCTGAAAGAGGCCGGATTCGATATCTGCCTCTTCGAGGGCATCGAAAGCGATCCGTCGGTCGAAACGGTGAACGCGGGCGCCGCGGCTATGGCCGAATTCCAACCCGACTGGATCATCGCGATCGGCGGCGGATCGCCGATCGACGCGGCCAAGGCCATGTGGGTCAAGTACGAGCATCCCGACATCACCTTTGAGCAGATGACAACGCCCTTCGGTCTGCCCAAGATGCGCACCAAGGCCCGGTTCTGCGCCGTGTCCACCACGTCGGGCACCGGCACCGAGGTCACGGCCTTCGCGGTAATCACCGACTACGAAAAGGGCATCAAGTACCCCATGGCCGACTTCGAGATCACGCCCGACGTGGCCATCGTCGATCCGCTGCTCGTATCGCGCCTGCCCACCGGGCTCGTGGCTTTCACGGGCATGGACGCCCTCACGCACGCGATCGAATCGTACGTGTCGACGGCTCACAGCCCCTACACCGACGCCATGGCCCTGCATGCGATCCGCATGATCCAGGCCAATCTGGTGCAGTCCTACTCCGGCGATCAGAAGGCGCGCGCGGCCATGCACGACGCGCAGAACCTGGCCGGCCAGGCCTTCTCGAGCGGGCTCTTGGGCATCGTGCATTCCATGGCCCACAAGACGGGCGCCGCCTTCGAAGGCGGCCACATCGTCCACGGCTGCGCCAACGCCATGTACCTGCCCAAGGTCATCCGCTTCAACGCGGGCTTCGGGGAAACGGCCGACCGCTTCGCCGATATCGCCGACGTGCTGGGCTTCGGCGGCCCCACGCGCGACGACAAGGTCGCGCACCTGATCGATTGGGTCCGCTGGCTCAACGACCAGATGAACATCCCGCAGGCCATCCAAAGCTACGGGCCCAAGGGAAAGAAGGTCGAAGCGGGGCAGGGCATCGTTCCCGAAAGCGAGTTCAAGCAGAAGCTGCCCGCAATCGCGGCCAATGCCCTTGGCGACGCCTGCACCGGGGCGAACCCGCGCCCCGTCGACCAGCGTCAGATGGAGAAGCTGCTCATCGCCTGCTACTACGACCTGCCCGTCCGCTTCTAGCGAAAGCGCGCTCCTCTTGAGCCGCGCCTGTGAGAGAGCGGCCGCCTTATTGCACCCGTATGCCACCTCCCTCGATCGCGCCTGCCGTCCATCCTGCGGCAGGCGCATTTTTGTGGGCGCTTGCACAGGCCGGCATGCCGCCCGGTGCCGACGGGTAGAATGGACCCATCGACAAGGGCGCGCACGGCGGGGCGTGCCCCCGCTGGAAAGAAAGGATCGGAAGGTATGGCGCGAGAAGGCGGACGGCTTGACGTCGAGAACCTGACCTACAACGAGGCGGGACTCATCCCCTGCATCGTGCAGGACGCAGATACGGGTCGCGTGCTCATGATGGCCTGGATGAACGCCGACACGGTGCAGCGCACGCTCGACGAGCGGACCACCTGGTTCTGGTCGCGCAGTCGCCAGAAGCTCTGGCACAAGGGCGAGGAATCGGGCAACGTGCAGGAGCTTGTCGACCTGCGCTACGACTGCGACGGCGACACCCTGCTCGCCCTGGTGCGGCCCGCAGGCCCGGCTTGCCACACGGGCCACGCGAGCTGCTTCTACCGCAGCTTCGAGATGGGGGAGGTTGCCGACTAGTGGCTGCCGAACCCGCCTTTGGCGCGTCCGGCGCCCTCGATCCCCGCGCGGTTCTCAAACGCTGCTTCGGCTACGAATCCTTCCGTCCCAACCAGGAGCAGATCGTCGACGCCCTGATCGACGGTCGCGACGTGCTCGCCGTGATGCCCACGGGCGCGGGCAAATCGGTCTGCTATCAGGTACCGGCCCTCTGTCTGGCCGAACGCGCCAAAGCCCAAGGCAAGGTGGGCTTCACACTGGTGGTGTCGCCGCTCATCTCCCTTATGGCCGATCAGGTGCGGTCCTTAAACGCCGCCGGCATCAGCGCCGCTTTCGTCAACAGCTCCCTTTCTCCCTTCGAGCAGAACGCCGCCCTCGAAGGGGCCGCTCGCGGCGACTACGTCCTGCTCTATGTGGCGCCCGAGCGGCTGGAGACCCCGCAGTTCGCCCAGTTCTGCGCCGCGTGCCCGCCTGCCATGGTCGCGGTCGACGAAGCCCATTGCATTTCCCAATGGGGCCAGGACTTTCGTCCCAGCTACACCCATATCAGCGCCTTTGTGGAAAGCCTGCCTGCCCGGCCCGTGCTTTGCGCCTTCACGGCCACGGCGACCAAGGCGGTGCGGGCCGACATCGCCCGCGCGCTCAATCTGCGCGACCCCCTGCGCGTCACGGCGAGCTTCGATCGGCCCAACCTCCACTTCGCGGTGCGGCGGGCGACGTCGGGCGGTGCCAAGGGAAAAGACGCGCAGCTCGTGGGCATCTGCCGGGCGCATGCGGGGCAGAGCGGCATCGTCTACTGCACGAGCCGCCGCGCCGTCGAAGAGGTGTGCGACAAGCTGCAGGACGAGGGCTTTGCGGCCACGCGCTACCATGCGGGGCTTCGCTCTGAAGAGCGGGCGGCCAACCAAGACGACTTCGTCTACGATCGGGCGCAGATCATCGTGGCCACCAACGCCTTCGGCATGGGCATCGACAAGAGTAACGTGAGTTTCGTGGTGCACTACAACATGCCGCTCGACCTGGAAAGCTACTATCAGGAAGCGGGACGCGCCGGCCGTGACGGCGAACCGGCCGAATGCATTCTGCTCTATGCGCCCAAAGACGTGCATACCTGCGAGTTTCTGCTGAACAGAAGCTTCGACGAGGCGACCGACCTCGACGGGCCCCTGCGCGAAGAGCTGCGGGCGCGGGCCAAGGACCGGCTGAAGATGATGACCTTCTACAGCACGACGACCGACTGTCTGCGCCAGTTCATCCTGCGCTATTTCGATGAGGCGGCGCCGGCCTTCTGCGGCAATTGCAGCAACTGCGAGACCAACTTCACCACTCAGGACGTCACGCTCGAGGCACAGAAGATCATCAGCTGCGTGGCGCGTCTGGCCCAGCGCGGGCGCAGCGTGGGGCGGTCGACGATCGTCGATATCCTGCGCGGGTCGAAGGCGGAAAAGATTCGTTTGTCCGGCTACGACAGCCTGTCGACCTACGGCATCATGGCCGACGATTCCACCAAGCACGTGCGGGCGGTGCTCGACGGGCTTGTGGAAAAGGGGATTCTCGACGTCGATCGGGGTGCCTATCCCGTGGTGGTCTACACGCAGGAGGCGGCCGATTTCCTGCACCTGCACCAGTCGTTTGCGCTCAAGTTGCCCCAGCCCGAGGCGCCGGCGGCCGCCCGGGCAGGGGCCGGCACCCAAGCGCCGCCCGACCCCACCTTGTTCGGCACGCTCAAGGAGCTGCGGGCCAAGCTTGCAGCGGAAGCCAACATCCCCGCCTACATGGTGTTTTCCAACCATACGCTGCACGACATGTGCCGGCTGAAGCCGAAGACGCACGAAGAGTTCCTGCAGGTGTCGGGCGTGGGTGCGGCCAAGGACGAGCGCTGGGGCGAGGCCTTACTCGCGGCGTCGACCAGGGGGATGAGGGGCCGCCGGGGCGGCAGACGCCTCTGATCCACATCTTGCTGTTACACAGCGACGCGCGCCGGCT
>LN908982.1:19468-78817 GCA_001486445.1 Hugonella massiliensis | reverse complement strand
CCACAGGCGGGCTTCGTTGACCATGAAGTCGTCGAGGGGCCGGTCTCCCAGGCGGTGGACAAGCCCCGCGCAGTCGAGCCACATGAGGTAGGTGCCTTGGGGCTCCACCAGGCTGACGCCGGGCACGCGCTCAAGGCCCGACCGTACGGCGTCGACGTTGCCGGCCAGGTAGCCTACGAGCTCGTCGACCCAAGGACCGCCCGTTTCGTAGGCGGCGGTTGTTGCGGCCATGGCCATCATGTTGACCGAAAGGTCGCCCAATCGGCCGAGCGCGTCGATGTAGGCCTTCCGCAAGCCGGGGTCGGGGATGAAGATGTTCGACCCTTGCAAGCCCGCCAGGTTGAAGGTCTTGCTAGGGGCCGTGCAGACGAGGCAGTTGCGTGCGAAGGCGCTCTCGACGGTCGCGGAGACGTGATGGGTCTGCCCGGGGTAGACGAAGTCGGCGTGAATCTCGTCGGCGACCACGAGCACGTCGTGGGCGCGGCAGATTTCTCCCATGCAGGCGAGCTCGTCTTCGGTCCAGACGCGGCCCACGGGATTGTGGGGGCTGCACAGGATGAAGAGCTTCACGTCGTTCTCTGCGATCTGACGCTCGAAATCGGCGAAGTCGATGCGGTAGGTGCCGTTTTCGTAGACGAGTTCGTTGTTGACCAAGGTGCGTCCGTTGCGGGCGATGAGCTTGGCGAAGGGATAGTAGACGGGCTGCTGGATGAGCACGGCGTCCCCGGGGCGCGTGTAGGTTTGCAGGGCAAGGGCCACGGCGAAGACGACACCGGGCGTGCGGACGATCCACTGCTTCTTTGTTTCCCAACCGAAGCGGCGCGCGAACCAGTCGTGCACGGCGGCGTAGTAGCGATCGCTGGGGAAGGTGTAGCCGAAGGCCGCGCGGTCGACCATTTCGTGCAGGGGGCTCAAGATGCTTTCGGGCAGCTTGAAGTCCATGTCGGCAATCCAGAGGGGGATGAGGTCGTCGCGTCCGCGCGCCATGCGCATGGCATCGTATTTGAAGCAGTCGGTCCCACGCCTTGGGGCGGGCTCATCGAAATCGTAGGTCATAGGGCTCCGTTCGCTCACGTGCTACTCGCCTCGCATTATACGAAGCGGGCGCCTGCAGGGCGCGCGCCAAGCGACAGTCTGCGCTCCATTCGCTATCATAGGCGGGACCAATCGAGAGGCGGCAAGGCGACAATGACGAGCGAGAGAGACTTCATCTACTTAGACCATGCGGCGGCGACGCCGCTCGACGCGCGCGTGCGGGAAGCCATGGCTCCCTTTGAAAGCGACCGGTTCTTCAACCCGTCAAGCCCCTATGCGCCGGCGGTCGCCGTGCGTCGTGCCTTCGAGCAGGCGCGCGCCGATCTCGCGCACGCAATCGGCGGCAAACCGGCCGAGGTGGTGATCACGGCAGGCGCGACCGAATCGATCAACCTTGCCTTCGGGTCCTTTGCGGGCCATGTGGTGGTGCCCGAAATCGAGCATGCCTCGGTGCTCGCCTGTGCGGCAACCCACGACCATACCTTCGTGCGCGTCAACAAGCATGGGCTCGTATCGCCCGACGACATCGCGGCGGCCATCCGCCCCGACACCGAACTGGTGAGCGTGGGTTTGGCCAACAACGAGATCGGCACCGTGCAGCCCCTGCGCGCGATTTCCGAAGTGGTGCGTGCCGAACGCGTCCGCCGCCTGCGCGACGGCGTCACGACCCCGATCGTCTTGCACACCGACGCGAGCCAGGGTGCCGGCCAGGTCAACACCGACACGGCCACCCTGGGCGTCGACCTGATGACCTTGAACGCTGCCAAGATTTACGGGCCTAAGCAGGTGGGCCTTCTGTGGGCTCACCGCGAGGTGCGCCTTGCGCCGCGCGTGCTGGGCGGCGGGCAGGAGCGCGGTCTGCGCAGCGGGACCGAAAACGTTGCCGGCACCATAGGCTTCGCGCGGGCCCTGGCGCTGGCCGTGGCCGACCGCAAACATGAAGCAGACCGTCTTGCGGCCCTGCGCAACGCTCTCCAGCGCGCGCTGTGCGCGGCCTTCCCCGAAGCGGTCGTTTCGGGCCATAAGAAGCATCGCCTCCCGGGCAGCCTGCATATCGCCTTCCCTGGCATCGACGCCGAGCGCATCGTCTTCAAGCTGGAAGACGTGGGCGTGCTCGTGGGCACGGGCGCGGCCTGCGCGGCCAATAAGGACACGCGCAGCCACGTGCTCACGGCGATCGGGATGCCGCCCGAGCTGGCCGACGGCAGCTTGCGTCTGACGCTGGGCCATCTTTCGACCGAAGAGAACACCGCCCGTGCCGCCCGCCTCATCATCGAAGTGGTGCGCGGGGAATACGAAAGGATGGCGCGCTAGTGGAATCGGTGGAAACGACGCGCGCTGCGCTCGCGGGCGCGCGGAAACGGTGGGAGGCCGCAAGCGGCCGGGTGCCACGCGTGCTCGTGGGGATGAGCGGCGGCGTCGATTCGAGCGTGACGGCGGCGCTTCTGGCCCAAGCGGGCTTCGCGGTGACCGGCGCCTACATGAAGAACTGGATCATCGACGTGCCGGGCATGCGTTGTCCCTGGGCCGACGACCTGGCCGACGCCAAGCGCGTGGCCGTGCGGCTCGACTTGGATTTCCGCGTCTTCGACTTCCAGGATGCCTACAAACGGGCTGTGGTCGACTACCTGGTGGGGGAATACAAGGCGGGTCGCACGCCCAACCCCGACATCATGTGCAACCAGGACGTGAAGTTCGGCATCTTCTTGGATGCGGCGCTCGAGGGCGGTTTCGATTTCATCGCGACGGGCCACTATGCGCGCTCGACGGTGTGGGAGACGGCAAACGCCCTGATGGCGGGCGAGCCGGCTACCGAGCCCACGCGTTTGCTGCAGGCGGTCGACGCCCGCAAGGACCAGACCTTCTTCCTCTACCGCATGCATCAGCGGGCCCTCGCTCGCACGCTCTTCCCCCTGGGCGGGCTTGAGAAAACCGACGTGCGCGCCCTTGCGGACGACTTCGGGCTGGCCAATGCCCATAAGGCCGACTCGCAGGGCATCTGCTTCGTGGGCGAGGCGGGCATTCGCGACTTCCTGAGCCTCTACGTGCCGCCGGTGCCGGGGCCGATCGTCGACGAGGCCACGGGCTCGGTGGTGGGCTACCACGACGGGGCGATCAACTTCACCATAGGTCAGCGCAAGGGGATCGGAATCGGCGGTGGCGCCCGCTACTACGTGTGCCGCAAGGACATGGAGACCAACACCGTCTACGTGCGCGACGGCGAACCTTCGGCGCACCGGGCTTGCGGCCTTGCGCTGGAAGACGTCGCCTGGCTTTCGGGCGCGGTGCCGGCGACGGGGGCCTGCCAGGTGCGCACCCACCACGGCGAAGCGCTCTGCGAGGCGCAGCTCGAGAGCGACGCGGACGGGTTCCGCATCGTCTTCGCGCAGCCTCATGACGCGGTGGCGCCCGGCCAGTCGGCCGTGGTCTATCGCGGCGACGAATGCCTGGGCGGTGGCATCGTGGCGTAAGCCTGAGGCGATGGGGCAAGACGCCGCGACGTGGTGGTCCCATCGCCCCAAGCGGGCCGCAACGTGGGGGTCTTGTCTCATGAAACGAACATTTAACTTGACGCCGGGTGGGGCGTTTTCTAAAGTCACGTTCAACAACTGAATAGCTGTTAAAACCGTTGAAGCGAAAGTAACGTTGGCAAAGGCCTTCACAGAGAGCGGGCGATGGTGGAAATCCCGCAGGACACCGGTCAGCAAATGGTTCGCCGAGGTGAAAGGGGAAAGGCCTCAGGGCCGAGTATCCGGACCGTACGCCCACGTTACGGGCAGAACATGTGTTGGCATGTTCGTGAGAGGGTTCTCTAGCCGGAACCAAGCAAAGGTGGCACCGCAGGTTATATTGCCTGTCCTTTGGAGCTCGCAAGGGCTCGAAAGGACAGGCTTTTTTAATGTGCGGACCCGCTTCGCCGTAAGTCGCTCAAGGCGCGGTAAGACGAAGGCTCATCCGGCGCGCGCATCCTCGTTCGAAACGCCGACATGCACACCGGCCGCACGGCCACGTCGGCGGGCAACCGCCAAGAAAGGAACGAGGACAATGGCTACGATCGAAGCAATGGGACAGAAGCGCACCGTCACCGCCGTCGAGGACGCGAAGGGCTTTTCCACGCGCGACCTCATCCTTATCGCCGTCCTGCTCGCTGCGGGCGCGGTGCTCAAGCTCACCGTGTCGAGCTTCCTCACATTCGCCGGCATGAAGCCGAACTTCATGATTGCGATGTACTGCCTGGCGATTATCCTCACGCGGCCGAGGGTCTATCAGGCGGGCATTATCGGCCTGATCACGGGCTTCATCAGCCAGATTCCGATGCTCAACGCCACGCCGTTGGTCAACATTGCCTCCGAACTGGTGGGTGCGCTCGTGTGCGGCATCCTGCTCGCCGCCTTCCTGCGCGTGGCCAAGGGCAACGCTAGTCTGCACAACGTCGTCTCCCCCTTCATCATCACCTTCGTCGCGACCGTCTTTTCGGGGTACGTGTTTGCCCTCATCGTGGGCAGCGCGATGAACGGGCTGCCGGTGGCCGCTATGTTCGTGACGTACGCGGTCATGGTGTTCGGCACCGCCACCCTGAACGCCATCCTGGTCGCCATCCTCACCCCGGTCCTGAAAAAGGCCCTCAAGCTGGCCTAGCGCAGGGTGCGTACGGTTTCGGAAGGCGAACGAGAAAGGACGGGCGATGATCGAAATCGAGAACCTGAGCTTCCGCTATCGGGAAGGCGCGGACCTGGTGCTGCGCAACGTGAGCCTGACCGTCCCCACGGGCCAGTTCGTGGGCGTAACGGGTGCGGCCGGCTCGGGCAAGTCGACGCTCACCTACGCCATCAACGGTATCGTGCCGCATTGCTACCCGGGCGACTTCTACGGGTCGGTGAAAATCGACGGCCGCGATACCGCCGACACCTCGCTCACCGATCTCTCGCGCTTGGTGGGCAGCGTCTGCCAGGACATCGACTCGCAGATGGTTTCGAGCGTGGTGGAAGACGAGATGCTCTTCGGCTTAGAGAACTTCGGCTTCCCGAAGGACGAGATAGCGGGGCGCGTGGCGCAGGCCCTGGCCGACATGGGCATCTCCGACCTGCGCGACCGCACGATCGCGAGCCTTTCGGGCGGGCAGAAGCAGAAGGTGGCCGTGGCGGCGATCTTGGCTCTGGGACCGGCGGTCCTCGTGCTCGACGAGCCGACCGCCGAGCTCGATCCGGCCAGCTCGAAGGGCGTGTTCGACCTGCTTGCCCGCTATGCGCGCACGCACGGCACCACGGTGGTCGTCGTCGAGCAGAAGATCGCCCTGCTTTCGGCCTACGCCGACCGCATCCTCATCGTGAAGGACGGCGGTATCTTGCTGGACGGCGCGCCCGCCGAAGTGCTCGAGCATGCCGACGACCTGCGCGCGAGCGGCATCAACTGCCCGCGCGCCACGAGCCTGGGCAACCGCCTGCGGGAGCGGGGCCTCTACACGGGCCCGGTGTGCCGCAACGTCGAGGACGCTGTGGCGGCGGTGGAGGGGGCGATCGCATGATTCGGTTCGACCATGTATCGGCGGCCTACGCGGCGCAGACGCCCGTGGTGCGCGACGCGGACTTCACGATCGAAGACGGGGAGTTCGTCGCCTTCGTGGGCACCAACGGCGCGGGCAAGTCGACGACGATGCGCCTGTGCAACGGGCTGCTCAAGGCGACGGAAGGCCGGGTCCTCGTCGACGGCACGCCCACGACCGAGCTGCGCACGAGCGAGCTCGCGCGGCGCGTGGGATTCCTCTTCCAGAACCCCGACCGGCAGATCTGCTGCAAGACGGTGCGGGAAGAGCTCGCGTTCGGCTTCCGCGCGCAGGGAGCCCTGACCGACGAGGCCCGCGCCCGCGTGGACGCGACGATCGAGCGCTTCGGGTTCGACGCCGCAGCCGAGCCCTACCTGCTCAACCGCGGCACGCGGCAGCTGCTTGCGCTGGCTTCGATCGTCGTGATGGAGCCCGACACGATCATCCTCGACGAGCCCACCACCGGCCTGGACTTCCGCGAATGCGAGAAGGTCATGGGCGTGATCGCCGATCTGCACGCGCGCGGCACGACCGTCGTCATGGTCTGCCATGACATGGAAGTGGTGGCCGACTACGCCGAGCGCGTGATCGTGATGGCCTCGGGCGAGGTGGTGGCGTCGGGGCCCACGTTCGAGGTGCTGCGCCGCCGCGACGTGCTCGAGCGGGCGGGGCTCGTCGCCCCTCAGGTTGTCGACGTGTCGATGCGCCTGGTGGAACGCCACCCCGAGCTTGCTGCGACCCCGATCGCCCGCGCGAACACGCTCGACGAGATGACGGCGGCGATCGAAGCGTACGTCGCCGAAGCGAAGGAGGACCCGCGATGAAGGGCTTTTTGGAATACGTCCCGGGCGACAGCCTGCTGCACAGGATGAACCCGGTTGCCAAGCTCGCGGTGTCGCTGCTGATCGTGTTCGCCTGCTTCATCACGCGCAGCTTCGCCGTGCTCGTCGCCATCCTCGTGCTCGACTACGCGCTCGCGGCCCATTGCAAGTTGATGCCGCAGACCGTTGGGCTCACGAAAGCGGTCGCCGGCTTTTCGGCCGTCCTCGCGCTCATCGCCCTGTTCACCACGCCGTCCGGTGCGCAGCTCGTGCCCCTGCCGTGGGGCTATATCGGCACCGGGTCGGTGCTTGCGGCCGTGCGGATCGTCCTGCGCCTGGTCGCCTGCGCCATCCCCCTCTTCCTCACCTTCTACGTCACCAAGATCAACGACCTCTCGAATTCCCTGGTGAAGGTCTGCCGCGTTCCGTACCGCTACGCCTTCGTGTTCAGCTCGACGGTGCACTTCATCCCCGTGTTCATGAACGACATGAGCGCGATCATGGAAGCGCAGACCGCGCGCGGGGTGGAGTTCGACGGCGGCTTCGCCAGGAAGGTGCGGCTCATGGTGCCCCTGTGCGTGCCTCTGCTCGTGGGCTCGGTGCGCAAGACCAACAGCGCGGCCATCGCCGCCGAGGTGCGCGGGTTCAACCTGCGCACGCGCGCGAGCGGCTACAAGGAGTACCCCTTCGCCGGGCACGACTTCGCGGCGCTCGCACTGGGTGTGGCCCTTCTCGCGTCAAGCTTCGTCGCGTGATGCGCGCCGGGCGGGTGCGGCCCTGCGTCCGCCCGGCGCGCCCCGGTTTGGGGATTGTAGGCGCCGCGCGGAATCGCGGGCGTTCGATGCCATTCAGCGAGCGCACCACTATAATGGTGCGCATCCGAAAAGCGATTCGCTTGGCACGTTTTTGATTCGAGAAGGATCACGATGAAAGAATACAATCCGCACGAAATAGAGCCGAGGCTGCAAGGGGAATGGGCGAAGGCCGACTTGTTCCACGTGCCCGACAACGACGAGAAGCCCAAGAAGTACATTCTCGAGATGTTCCCGTATCCTTCCGGCGACATCCACATGGGCCACGTGCGCAACTATTCGATCGGCGACGTGCTCGCGCGCTACCATCGCATGCGCGGCTACGACGTGCTCCATCCCATGGGCTGGGACGCCTTCGGCCTGCCCGCCGAAAACGCCGCGATCAAGCATCATAGCCATCCCGCCAAGTGGACCTACGCCAACATCGAAACGCAGAAGTCCAGCTTCAAGCGCATGGGCTTCTCCTACGACTGGGACCGCACCGTGGTGGCCTGCGATCCCGAATACTACCGCTGGGGCCAGTGGATCTTCGAGCAGTTCTGGAAGAAGGGCCTCGTCGAGCGCCGCAATTCCCCGGTGAACTGGTGCCCGAGCTGCGAGACCGTGCTCGCCAACGAGCAGGTCATCGAAGGCCGCTGCTGGCGCTGCCACAGCGAGGTGGAAAAGCGCGACCTCACCCAGTGGTACTTCAAGATCACCGATTACGCCCAGGAGCTGCTCGACGACCTCGACCAGCTCGACGGCTGGCCGGAGCGCGTGAAGCAGCAGCAGGCCAACTGGATCGGCCGCTCCGAAGGCGCCGAAGTCGATTTCATCCTGTGCGATGCCGACGGGAACGCCCCGGCCGATCCCACCGACGACGACATCATCACCGTGTTCACCACGCGCGCCGACACCCTGTTCGGCTGCAGCTTCTTCGTGCTCGCTCCCGAATACAAGGGCCTCGACAAGCTCGTTGCGGGCACGGAATACGAACAGCCCGTGAAAGACCTGGTCGAAGCGGCCAAGAAGGTCACCGCGGTCGAGCGCGCCCAAGGCAACCATGAAAAGCACGGTGCCTTCACCGGCCGCTACGTGATGAACCCGATCAACGGCCAGAAGGTGCCCGTGTGGGTCGCCGACTACGTGGTGGCCGACTACGGCACCGGCGCCGTCATGGCCGTGCCCTGCGGCGACCAGCGCGACTTCGAGTTCGCCCGCGCCTACGACCTGCCGATCGTGCCGATCATCCTGGGCGAGGACGACCCGCTCTACGACACGCTCAAAGACGAGCAGAACCGCGTGGTGACGTCGGTCGACTGGGACGAGGCCTACGCAACCGAAGGGCGCCTGGTGCAGTCGGGCCCCTACACGGGCATGGTGGGCGGCAAGCACTCCGAAGGCGAGGCCGCCGTGGTCAAGGCCCTCGAGGAGATGGGCCGCGGCCGCCGCAAGGTCGAATACCGCCTGCGCGACTGGTTGATCAGCCGCCAGCGTTACTGGGGCAACCCCATCCCGGCCATCCACTGCGAGCACTGCGGCACCGTGCCGGTTCCCGAAGAGGACCTGCCCGTTATGCTGCCCAAGGACATCGACCTCGCCGCCGGCGAGACGCTGGCCACCCATGAAGAGTTCATCAACACCACCTGCCCGGTATGCGGCCGTCCGGCCAAGCGCGAAACCGACACCATGGACACCTTCACCTGCTCCAGCTGGTACTACATGCGCTACACCGACCCGCATAACGACCAGGCGCCGTTCGATTCGGCCAAGGTGAACTCCTGGATGCCCGTCGACCAGTACATCGGCGGCATCGAGCACGCGATCCTCCATCTGCTCTACAGCCGCTTCTACACCAAGGCCCTGCGCGACCTGGGCCTCGTCAACTTCGACGAGCCCTTCACCAACCTGCTGTGCCAGGGCATGGTGAAGGACAGCAACGGCGAGACCATGTCGAAGTCGAAGGGCAACGTGATCGCCCCCGAAGACATGATCGCCGAATACGGCGCCGACGCCGTGCGCACCTACATCCTGTTCATGGCTCCGCCCGACAAGGACCTGCAGTGGGACGAAGAGGGCCTGGCCGGCATCTACAAGTTCCTCAACCGCGTGTGGCGCCAGGTCTTCGACCTGGTGGGCGCCGCCGGAGAGGACACCCTCTACCAGCCGGCCAACAAAGGCAAGGAAAAGCCGGCCGACGCCGCCAAGACCCTGCTGCGCGAGCGCCATCGCGTGGTGGGCAAGGTGGGCGACGACATGGAGCGCGACAACTTCAACACCGCGATCGCCGCGATCATGGAGCTTTCCAACGCCGCCGGCACCTTCCTGCACGTGACCAGCGCCGAAGATCGCGCTGCCAATTCTGAATGGGCCGCGCTTGCCCGCGATGCCGCCGAGACGATCGTCAAGCTGCTGGCTCCGATGGCCCCGCACTGGGCCGACGAGCTGTGGAACACCGCGCTCGGTCACGAGGGCTTCCTCTACAACGAGCCGTGGCCCACGTTCGATCCCGAAAAGGCCAAGGCCGACGAAGTCGAACTGGCCGTGCAGGTAAACGGCAAGGTGCGCGCCCGCATCACGGTGGCTGCCGACGCCGCCGAAGACGACGTGCGCGCCGCGGCTTTGGAGGCCGTGGCTGCCCATACCGAAGGCAAGCAGGTCGTGAAGGCCATCGTGATTCCGGGGCGCCTGGTCAACATCGTGGTGAAATAGCCGCCGATGCACCGAGTTCTCAGGCTCATAGTGCGCGCAATCGCCATCGCCGTCCTTGTCGCGGCGGTGGCGATTGCCGTTCCCAACGTCTACGAAGTGGCGACCGAAGCGGGGCATATTCGCCCGGCGGACGAGGTGGAGCAGGCGGCGTCCCAGGGCGAGACCTACGACTGCATCCTCGTGCTCGGTGCCTCGATGCTGCCGAGCGGCGAGCCGTCGACAATTCTGAAGGACCGGCTCGACGTGGCGGTCGAACTCTACAAGGCGGGCGTGGCCCCCAAGATCGTCATGAGCGGCGACAACGAGAGCGACGCGACCTACAACGAGGTCGTGAACATGAAGAAGTACGCCGTCAACCAGGGCGTTCCGAGCGAGGACATCTTCTGCGACCATGCCGGCATCGACACGTACGACAGCATGTACCGCGCGCGGTTCGTGTTCGATCCGCACTCGATGGTTGTGGTCACGCAGACCTACCACATGTACCGCGCCCTGTTCGATGCGCATTCTTTCAACATCAACGCGATCGGCGTCACGAGCGACCTGCACTCCTACGAAAAGCAGGCCTACTTCGACATCCGCGAGGTGGGGGCCCGCGTGAGCGACATGATCAACGTGGCGACCAATGCGGAGGCCGCCTTCAAGAGCGCGCCGGTCTCGCTCGACAGCTCGGGCGACGCCACCGACTGGTAGGTACGCCGCCTCGCAGCGGGGCGCTCGGTGTCGCCCTACGGCCGGTCGATCAGCGCCACGCGGACGCGGCCGGTGTAGGGGGCTGCTTCGGGGACGAGCAGGCCGGGTTTTGCCACGAGCATCGTGATCGTCTCATCGGCTGTCACGCAAGCGCGAGCGGCGGTGCCGCGCTGAGCCGAAAGGCCGCTCGGCACGTCGGCCGCGAAGGTGACGAAACCGGCGCGCCCCTTCTCCTCGTTGTGCAGGCGAATCCAGCTGGCCAGGGGCTCGCGGACCTCGGCGGCATCGAAACCGGTGCCGAGCAGGGCGTCGACGACCGCGTTCGACGTGCCGAGGGCTCCCTTCAGCGCCGAAGCCTGCGGGTCCACCGTTACGGTGAGGGCGTCGCCCGCCCGGGTTGCCGCTCTGACGGCCGCCTCATGTGCGGGATGGGCGGAAATGCACGCGGCCGCCTTGGGCGAGACGAGCGTGACCTGCCATCCGCGCGCGCAGAGGCGCTCGGCCGCCACCCAGCCGTCGCCGCCGTTGTTGCCTGCGCCCGCGAGCACGGTGGCGCGGCCGGCGGCGGGAAAGAGTTCGACGACGGCCTGGGCGATCGCCTGCCCGGCGCGGTCCATAAGGGTGGCGAGCGAGGTTCCCTCGGCGGCGATGCGCTGCTCGAGTTCCACCACCTGGGGCACGTTCAGGGTCTCGGCGGCTTCGGGGGCGGCCAATTCGATCTGTTCCATGGTTCTTCCTTTCGCGTGGGCTATTCGGGCGCTTGCGCGTATTCTCGGGTCTCACTGTAGTATGCTAAAGCGAAACTATCAGGGAGGACAACATGGTCAATCAGGATATGCTCGGCTACGGCGTCGCGCCCAGCCCCATTCGCAAACTGTTCGCTTACGGAGCGGCCCGCAAGGCCGAAATCGGTGCCGACAAGGTGTTCGACTTCAGCATCGGCAACCCTTCGGCTCCCGCGCCCGCATCGGTGACCGAGGCCATTCGCGACCTGGCCCAGCAGGACCCGGTCTATGTGCACGCCTACTCGCAGTCGGCCGGCCACCCCGACGTGCGCCAGACGATCGCCGAATCGCTCAACCGCCGGTGGGGCACGACCTACACCTACGAGAACCTCTATCTGACCTACGGCGCCTCGGCTTCGATCAGCATGGTCTTCAAGGGGCTGATCGAGGACGGCGACACGATCGCCACCGTCGCCCCCTACTTCACCGAGTACCGCGTGTGGGCCACGACTCACGGGGCCGGCTTCGTCGAAGTCCCGGCGCGCGCGACCGATTTCCAGATCGACGTCGACGCGATGGACCGCATGCTCGACGAGCACACCAAAGCCGTGATCATCAACAGCCCCAACAACCCGGTGGGCACGGTGTACACGCGCGAGAACCTCGAGGCGTTCGCCGCCCTGCTCGAGCGCAAGCAGGAAACTTACGGCCACCCGATCTTCCTCATCTCCGACGAGCCCTACCGCGAGATCTCCTACGGCAAGGAAGTGCCCTGGGTGCCCGCCCTCTACGCGAACACCATCGTATGCTATTCGTATTCCAAGGCCCTGAGCCTGCCGGGCGAGCGCATCGGCTGGGTGCTCGTGCCCGACACCTGCGCCGAATGGCGAACGGTCTTCAACGCGGTGTCCGGCGCGGGCCGCGCGCTCGGCTACATCTGCGCGCCCGTGCTCTTCCAGCGCGTGATTCAGACGTGCGTGGACGATTCGGCCGATGTGTCTCAGTATCGTGTGAACCGCGATCTGCTCACCGGCATCATGGACCGGTGCGGTTTCGAGTACATCGCGCCCGACGGGGCCTTCTACCTGTGGGTGAAGGCGCTCGAGCCCGACGCTCAGAAGTTCAGCGACCAGGCCAAGAAGCACGAGTTGCTCATCGTGCCCGGCGACGGCTTCGGCGGAAAGGGCTGGGTGCGCCTGAGCTACTGCGTCGACCAGGGCGTAATCGAGCGTTCGGAGCCGGCGTTTGCCGCGCTGGCGGCCGATTACGCGTAAGGCTGCGGCGACAGATGCAACTGAAAGGGGTCCCGTCGGCACCTGCCGGCGGGACCCCTTTGCGCGGGCGGGGTGCGGGATGCCTGCGAGCGGCGCGGGCTACTTCCCGATCTGGTTGAGCTGCTGGACGATCTGCCCCAGAAGGTCCTGGCCCTGTTGGGCGCCCCAGTCGCGCAGGGCCGACTGCAGGTTCTCGAACCAGTAGGGGTTGAACTGCACGTAGTAGATGATCGCGAAGGCGCAGAGGACGGCGGCCACGATGAGGGCGATTTTGCCGGCCGACCAGCGGCGGGCCGTGGTGTTTTGGGCGGAATAGATCTGCGGAGCGCCGAAGACCCCGGCCGCTTCGCGCGCTTCGTCGGTGATCGGCGACATGATGTCGGTGTCGCCGCGCTGGTTCATGTTGGTCACCGGCGTGGCCATGACCGACGTGCGCTGGGGGTTGAGGCCCGACGTCCAGCCTTCGGGGCGTTCGGCGGCCCATTCGTCGGTCGCGCTGCCGAAGCCCTGGTCGCTCGTTGCGGTGCTCGCGGCGATTTTGGGGCCGTAGCCGTTGCCGGGAACCAGGTAGTTGTCATCGTCGAAGAAGGGCGTGGCCGGCACGTCGAAGCCGGAGAGGTCCTTGTCGGCCGATTCGGTGGCGACCGGCTCGTTGTCGGTGAGGGGCGTGTTGAAGTGGAGCACGCGCGTTTCGTCGGCGCTCACGTCGGTCGACCAGTTGAGCATCTGGGTGGCCTCGCACGAAAGAGCGCCTTCGGCGCTCTGCGGGGCAGGCGTGTGCGCCACCACGTGTTCCATATCGGGGCGGGCGAAGGCCGCGGCGCTCGGGCTGATCGTGGGGATGTTGAGCGATCGCGGGCGCGGCGAGATGAAGGGCACGTCCATAATGGGGGCCGTGGCCTCTTCGGGCATGGCCCCGTCGATGAGGACGTCTTCGACGGGCACGTCGCTGAAGTCGGCATCGGCCGCTGCAGCGGCTTCGGCCTTGACTTCTGCGGGGGCTGCGACGGCTGCGGCGGCGGCTGCTGCGGGCGAAAGCGGGTTCTCTTCGATGGGGGCCCCGCAATTCGCGCAGAAATGGGCGCCCGGCTTCAGAGCCTCGCCGCAGTTTATGCAGAAATTGGGAGTCATCGCACCGCCCTTTCGTGGAAAGGATCGAACCGTCAGCTGGAAGTAATCCCCCATCTTACCCGTCTCGCCCACCGCCGAAAGCTCTGTGGGCGAATTGATACGAATTCTTTAACGGGCGTGAGGAGTCGCGTGCGGCGGGCGAGACGAAACCGCCCCGGAGCGATCTTGCGGGAAGGGAGTCGCGCGCTCGCGCCGGGGCGGTAGAAAAGGCAGTTCTAGCGATGGTCGACGAGCCATTGAATGCGCAGGTCGCGCAGGCTGCAGTGCTCGCAGAGCAGGCAGTCGATCGCGTCTTGGTCGCAGGGGGCGACGCGATCGACTGCCTCGAGCCCGCCGTTTGCGAGCAGGAAGTCGCCGATGGCCGCATGCAGGGCTTCCACGGCGAACACGGGCGTGTCGTTCTTGTCGGCGGGTACGCCGTCGACGGCGCGCACCACATCGGCGGGGGAAAGCTTCAGGGCCTCCTCGATCGTGAGCCCGCAGGCGAGCACGCAGATCTCGCTCGCGCAGCCGGTCATGGCCAGGCAGCCGCGGCTGCGGAAGCCGATGTGCTCGATTACGTGCGTGTCGGGGTTGATGACGGCGAAGAGCTGGCAGGCGACTTCGCCGCGCTTGGATTTGCCGGCCATGCCTTCGGCGTTACACCCTTCGGGGACACCGCTGTTTTTGAAGTCGGCCACGATCGAGAGCAGCTTGTCCGAATAGCCGCGCGTGCCGATTTCCGTCTGCGTTTGGTAGACGTCGGCCGTGCGGATGACGCGACGGTCGGGGACGTCCATGTACACGTTGCGAACCTGGTCTTGCATAAGGGCCTCCAAAATGAGCGTTGCAGGGGAGTGGAAGGTGCGGGTCGCGGCGGGCTGGGGCCCGCACCGTCGTTAGGGGTTCATCCAGCGTTCGACCGAATAGTATTCTGCGAGCGCCTTGGCCTGCGCTTCGCTCAGGTAATCGGAGGAATAGAAGTAGGCATCGCCGTTGCTCGCGCTGCAGGAGGCGATGTCGGGGAACTTCTCGCTTTCCTGCACGGTCTTCCAGCAGTCGAGCACCTCGTCTTCGGTCATGTCGAAGGGGTCGTTGAGCAGGGCGCGGTAGACCATGGGGCGCGGGTAGACGCGGCTTTCCTCGCGCACGATGTCGACGAACGTGGCGACCTTGTCGTCTTCGAGCGCCAGATAGGACCAATGGGCGAACGAGTCGGTCATGAAGTCGGTCGAATACAGGTAGCGGGACTTGGCGCCCTGCAGGACCGCGATGTCGGCGGTAGGCACGGCGAACGTGCCGGCGGCCAGGGCGGCGAGCACCTGGCCGGGGAGGGATGGGGCCTCCGCGCCGGGAGGGGTGGGGGGGCGGGGGGGGGGGGGGGGGGGAGGGGGTGGGGTGGGGGGGGGGGGGGGGGGGGGTGAGGGGGTGGTGGGGGGGGGGTGGGGGAAGGGCGACTGGGTCACGGTGGGGTGGGCCGGTGTCGTGTACGCAGGGAGAGGGGTATAAGGGGGAGCTTCGGGGGGAGCGTCCGGGGGGTCGGCGGCCCGCTTGGCGTTGGCGTCGATCACGTCGAAGACGAGCTGGGCGAAGACGGCCGGGTCCATGCCGGCGGGCGCTATCTGCGCGGTTTCCCAGCGCTCGGGGGTCACGAGCGCGCTGTCGGCGCTTTGGGCGCGCACGTCGGCGAACGCGCGCGCGAGGGCCTCTTCGACGTCTTCGGCCGTGGCGGGCGCGGGCGCGCTTTCGGCTTCGGCTACCGCGTCGCCTGCTGGTTGCGCCGCGTCGCTCTCTGTTCCCATTGCGTCGTCGGCGTGGAACGCCGAATTCTGCGGGAAGGTGGGAATCGTGCTGTTCGTTTCGGCCATGAGAACCCCTTTCGTTGCTTTTAGTATGGCCGTTTCGCCTGCTCCTTTCGTACCCTCTTTGGGGGTAACGTGCCCACGGGCGCCCGTTCGCGTGAGATGTGCCCGAAAGAGGTGAAAAAAGCGGCCGTTGGACAGCGGCTTTCCTCATCGTAAGAGCGATGCGCTAGGATACGGAGAGCTGCGCTACATTCCTAGAGAGAACCAGGTAAGCAGGAAGGGCGGTTCTATGAACGAAGCGAACGCGGACGTAGCAGAGGAGAGCCCCACGCCTGTTCCCGGCTTGAAGGCGACGAGGGAAAGCCTGGCGGCCATAGCGCCGCTGTGGCCGATTGCCGTGGGCCTTGCCGTCGGCCGTTGCTCGATCATCGTTCCCACCTATGGAAGCTATGTGAACAGCGACGAGGGCGTCTACACCGACGGGGCCACCATGGTTTTCACCGCTCTCGCACTCGTCTTGGTGCTCGTTATCGCCAAGGCCGACATTCATTTGGAAAAGAAGCAGGTGCGCAGGCTCATGATCGGGGCTGTCGCGACTCAATGCGTTGTCATGCTGTGCGCGGGATATGCGAGCTCTTTCGGCGTATGGCCGCCTTCGGTGAGAATCCTGGTCAACGGCCTCAACACCCTGCTTGGCGTGATCATATTGGGATATTGGCTTCGCTACGTGCGCGGCTCCCTGTTGAGCACGGTGGTGGTCGTGCTGTTTTCCGCCCTGGCGATAAGCGAAGCGGAGCTCCTCGTGTGTGCCGTGCTGTCGAACGCGGGAGACCTTCTGCCGCTTCCCTTGTCCCTGTCGGGCATGTGGGACGATATGCTCTCCTGCGCCCTTCTCGTGCTCGAGTTCCCCCTGATGCAACAAGCGCGCAGGGCTCCGCTTGCCTGCCGGGTGGAGGTGCCGGGGCCCAGCCTCATGGAAAACGCGTCCAAGGACCGGGGCTCCGTCGCCCGCCTTCTTATCGACAACGGCGTGAGCATTGCCGTGCTCGCCCTTGCCATCGGCCTTATGCGCGGCTTTCCAGCAGGCTTGCCCATTCCCTTTACCTTCGAGGCGCGCGTGATCTGCTGCCTGGCGATTGTGGCGATCTGCCTGGGAGAGGTGATCGCCCAGCTGGCTGTGCCCCATCGCTTCCCCTTCTCTTTGCGGATGTGGACCCTTCTGCTCGTCCTTGTTGCGGTGGTGCTCATCCTCTACGCGTTTTTGCCCGATGCTCTTTATGTGGGCGCTGTGGCGACGACGGTCCTCAACGCGCTCATGGTCGCCTTCGAATGGGCTCTTATCGTGGCCTTCATGAGCTTCGGTTGGCGCGATCCCTACTATTACCTGTTCGGCGGAATGATCGTCTTTCTTTTCTTCCGCGCCCTGGCGCGCATCGGCGAATTCGGATTGGCGATGGTCGGGGTGACCCCTTCGCAGATGCTCGTGCTCATCGCTGTGCTCGCCTTCGCTTCGGGCATCTTGGTGGCGTCGCTCTACGTGCGCGTGCTCATGGACGAACGCGACCGCGTGGCCGCCCGCAAGTCGACGGCGCTGCGCGCCATGATGGGCGTCGACGCCGACAAGAAGCCCGCTTCGCTGGAGGAGCTGCGCACCGAGGCCATGCGCGAGAACGTGCGGAAGCTGGGTGAGAGCTTCTTGCTTTCCGATCGCGAAATCGAGGTGCTCACTTTGTACGCGTTGGGACACACCCAACGCAAGGTGGCCGAAGAGCTGGTGATTTCGCCCGATACGGTGCATGCACACATCAAGCGCATCTATGCGAAGACGGGCTTGCATTCCCGGCAGGACATCCTTGATTTCGTGGCCCGGTATTCGGAATAGCGAGCGCGCGGGGCGACGGGCGAAGGCCGTCCCACGATGAGTCGGAGAGATGTGGTCCCTTTGACTCATCCACACGAAAAAGCCCCCGGCCGCGAGGATGCGGTCGGGGGCTTCGCGGCGGATGAGTCAAAGGGATGTGGCCCCTCCGACTCATCCGCCGCCGCGGAGGAAGGAGGCGGGCCTACATGAGGCCGGCTTGCTGCAAGGCTTCCTTGACGTCGGACATGCCGTTCTCGTCGAGGTACTCTGCGGTCGGGCAGCCCTTCTGCTCGTCCCAGCTGAAGCGCTTGTAGAACATCGTGAGGGCGGTCTGCCAATCGTTGGCTTCCATCTTGTCGGTGCCCGCGGTGAACGGCTGGATGTCGGGGTCTTTGGTGAAGGGCCACTTGGTCACCGTGTCGTGGACGTTGCGGAAGTCGTCGGTGCCCATGCCGCGCTCGGTGTTGCAGCGCTGCAGGGTGATGATCTTCTCTCCCGCCTTGTAGAGGTCGTCGGTCGTGACGTCCTCGCCGGTGACGGCCTTGAAGAACTTGGCCTCCAAATCGAGGTCGCCGCGGTAGTCGCGGGCCTTGGTCGGGCTCATGGTCATCGGCCACACCCAGTTGCACAGGGTCAGGCTGTCGTGCAGGACGTCGGTGACGACGCTCCACCAGGCGAAGTTGGCCTTGTGCTCGTTCATGGGCGTGTAGTTCTTGTTCTGGTCGATGGCGTCGGCGCCGCCCCAGACCTCTTCGGCGATCTGCTGCTTCACGTCGAAAGGCAAACCGCAGCCTTGGAAGTTCACGGCCGAATGGATCATGTCGTCGCGGTTGAAGACCATGTTGTAGAGCAGGCCCACCTGGGCGAAGCACTCATGCGCATGGTGCACCGGCCAGCCGCGGTAGTTGATCAGGCAGGACGCCGTCGTGTCGAACCAAGACTGGTCGTTCCAGCGCTCGCACCAAACCAAGGGGCCGTGGCCCACGTAGGCCATCTCGTTGTCGTTCTGGGCGATGTGCTTGAGAATCTGCACGTAGACCGAGGGGTCCTGGGTGTCCTTGTTGAATTTGGTCCAGTCGAACATGTTGTACTCGTCGGCCGGAAGGACGCGCTGCCAGATGCCTTCCTTGATGCAGTGGCCGATGTCGCGGTAAAGCTGGGCGTAGTTGCACCACAGGCCCAGGTCGTCCATCGTCGTGCCGATCGCGTTGTTCCAGTTGATGAACTCGTTGGGCATCTGCTTCTGGTTGATGCCGGTTTTCATGATCGACTCGGTGTAGAGCCACGGGAAGTTGGAAGCGCAGGTATTGCCCGCCGTGGCGTAGGCGCCCGCATCGGCGGATGCCTGATTGCGCAGGTCGCTGTAGCAGTGGATCGGGCAGCCGTGGCAACCGTTCATCTTGATGGTATAGGCGCTGGCCGCCGCACCCAAGTCCTTGGTGGACTTCATGCAGCGGTAGCCCACGGTGTTGAGCTCGCCGGGCTTGGGCTCGCCGGTTTCGATGGGACCGTCTTCGCCCAATTCCCAGTTGAGACCCTTTTTGGCCGTCCAGCGCGAGCCCTCGTCGTAGTACTCGGCCCATTCCTGCTGGGTGCTCGGCACCACGTGGTTGTTGTTCGAGCCGATGACCTCGCGCAGCATGTAGTCGGAAAGGTCGGCCACGGCCTGGGGGTCCTTCACGTAGACGGGGCGGTTGCCCTCGACCACGAGCGCCTTGAGCTTCTTGGACCCCATCACCGCGCCCGTGCCGGCGCCGGCGGAGTGGTTGCGCGAGTTAATGATGCAGGAGTAGGGCAGGAGGTTCTCGCCGGCCGGCCCGATCGCGGCCACGCAGGCGCGGGTCGACTCGGCGCGCGAGAGGGCCTCGGTGGTGGCGCGGGTGCCCAGGCCCCACACGAACCCGGCGTCCTTGATTTCGACCTTGTCGTTGACGATGTTGAGGTAGACCGGCTTGTCGGAGGCACCCTCCACGATGATGGCGTCGTAGCCGGCCTGCTTGATGCGGGCGCCGATCATGCCGCCGCAGTGGGCGTCGACGACCAGGTGGTCCTTGGTGAAGGTGGACAGGCTGCAGATCGTGGTGCGGCCTGCCAGGGGCACGCCCGTCGCGGTGAGCGGGCCCACGGCGAAGATGATCTTGTTCTCGGGAGACAGCGGGTCGGTCCCCGCCGGCACCTCGTCGAACATGATCTTGTTGGCCAGGCCCATGCCGCCGATGTAGTCCTTGTAGGGCTCGGTCGGCTCGGTGGTGATGGAGCCCGTCGTCAGGTTGACGCGGAGCATCTTGCCCGCCCAACCGTATGACTTTTCATCAGCCATGTTGTTCTCCAAATCTCCTCGATGTTCGGGCGTTGTGCGAAACCGGGAACTATGGAGATCGCTTGTCGGGCGGGCGGTGCGCCGCGCGTCCGATACCAAGAAGAATTTCACGCGTCGCGACGTGCTCGCCATGTGCGGGTGCGGCGTCGCCGGCTTGATCGTCGGCGGGGTCGTCGCGAAGTGGGGCGTGACCGAGGATGCGATCGCGTCCGGTCGCATCGAACTTTCCACCACACCGCAGAAGATGATCGTCACCGACCGCGGCCGCTGCTCCGGTTGCCAGCGCTGCGAGATGATGTGCAGCCTGCGCAACGACGGCTGGGTTTCTCAGGAAACGGCCCGCGTGCGCGTGTGGGAAAGCTACAACTTCGGCGCGAGCCCCGATACCGAAGACGGCATCTACGGCAACTGCCAGTTCACCATCAAGGCCTGCAAGCAGTGCGAAGATGCCTGGTGCGTCAAGTACTGCCCCGTACACGCGATCCATTCCGACGAGAAGACGGGCGCGCGCGTGGTAGACACCGACGTGTGCATCGGCTGCGGCATGTGCCATGAGGCCTGCCCCTGGAACATCCCCGTGGTGAGCAGCGAAACCGGTCGTTCGACCAAATGCATCTCCTGCGGCCGCTGCGCCGAGCAGTGCCCCAACGGAGCCATCAAGTTCATCGATTGGCAGGACATCGCCGAAGAGGCGCTTTCCAAGGGCATTATCAACACCACCGAGCTCACCGGCGACCTGGTGCGTCCCTACCAGGGAAGCTGATCGGGCACAGCGTAGGTGTTGGATAGGTAAGGAAGGAGGGAAGCATGGATGCGGAAAAGAAAGCTCTCGTGTTCGACGTCGTGTGCGCGGGCTTTGCTCCCGCAGAGCTCGATGGATGGAATGCCCTCACGGGGTTCTCTGCGTGGTCGGAATACCTTGACGCGTGCGAGACGATCGCAAACGACGAGTGCTCGGTCCTGACCGACGTGCTTGCGTCCGGCGAACTCATGGCGCTGCGTCACCCCCTCGGCTTCGAAGAGGTACGCGCGTTTGCCGCGCGGCATTTCACAGGAGGGCTTCCGCAAAGCGCCGTGCCGGTGGAATCGCTCTATCGAGCGGGCGCCTCTGGCGTGCCGGCATACGACGGCATCTCTGCCCGCTACATGGGCGATCTCATTTCTTCCATGGAACTCGACGTGCCCGAACGCCTGGTATCCACGCCCGACCATGTGGCGGTAGAAGCCGGCTTGGCGGCTTCGCTCTATCGCTCCGATGAGTCCCTTGCCGATTCCTTCGTATCCGAACGCTTTACCTGGCTTGCCGACTACCGACTGGCGCTGGTGGCTTTGCATGACGATGACCGCATGTTTTTCTGCGCGCTCATCGACGTCGTTCTGGCCCTCGTCGAGTGCGTGCGGTCGCGCAAGCATGAGGCAATATCCGAGATCAATCTCGAGAGGAAATGACATGTCAGGAAACGCTATATCCAGGCGCGGCTTTCTGGCTGGCACCGCGGGCGTTATCGGCGCCGCCGGTCTTGCCGGCTATATGAGCTTCGACGCATGGGAGCAGGCGTATGCTGACGATTCCGAGAAACACGGTACCGTCAGCACGGTGCACTCTCTGTGCAACGGCTGCTCTAATAAATGCGGGTTCACGGCGTATGTCGTCGACGGAAAGCTGCGCAAGCTTATCGGCGACGAACGTCACCCAATGGCGAAGGGCAAGTTGTGCGCGCGCGGCTATGCATACGCAGAAATCGCCTACTCGAAAGATCGCCTGACCGACCCGCTCAAGAAAAACGACAAGGGCGAGTTCGAAGCGATCTCATGGGAACAGGCGCTTTCGGAAATCGGCGACAAGGTGAAGGAAATTGTTTCTTCCGACGGTCCGGGCGCCCTCATGATGGTGCAGGACCCGCGTCCTTCAGGCTCCTACTATGCGAAACGCTTCATGGCTGCGTTGGGCTCGCCGAACGTCTACACCCACGGCGCTGCGTGTTACGAATCGCGTGAGTCCGCAATCAAGCAGGTAATCGGCTCGAACAGTTGGACGAGCGATGTCGCCAACGCCAAGATGACCATCTTCATCGGCCGAAGCTATGCGGACGGGTTGCGTCCCGCAGCGCTCATGGCTGTGGAAAAGGCGCATGAGGCGGGGTCCCATATCGTCCTCATCGACCCGCGCTTCACCAATTCTCAGAAATTCGCCGATGAATGGGTGCCCATCACTCCCGGTACCGACCTTGCGCTGGTGCTCGCCATGTGCCAGGTACTGGTGACCGAAGACCTCTACAACGCCGATTACGTGGCGGCGAACGCGGTGGGGTTCGACGAATTCCGCCAGAACATCGCTCAGTACACGCCGCGCTGGGCGGCCGAAAAGACCGGCGTCGACGAAACGACGATCAAACGCCTGGCCCATCAGATGGCCGAGGCAGCACCGGCGTGCTCGATCGAATCGGGCTGGCGCGGTCCGTCCGGCTGCCAATACAAGAACTCCGGAGAGTTGGCCCGCGCCGTGGCGTGCTTCAACGCGCTTCTCGGCGTGTACAACCAGAAGGGCGGCGCCCTGCTTTATCCGGGCGTGTCTGCGGGAAAACTCGACGAGACGAAATTCCCGTCGACGCCCAAGCCCCAGTCTGCCCAGGTGGGATCGGACGAGTTCCCTCTTGCGGTGGACGGGTCGGCGCTCGCCGCAGTCAAGGCGGCCGACGAAGGCAAGATCAAGGGCTTCTTTTCCTACAACGCCAACATGGTGGGCGGGTACTCCAACCCCTCCTACCTCGCTTCGGTTGTGTCGGGCTGCGACTTGTCCGTGTGCATTGACGTGCAGATGAGCGAAACGGCAGCCGCATGCCAGTACGTCCTGCCCGATACGAGCTACCTTGAGCGTTCGGAGCTGCCGGCGTTCGCGAGCGGAGCGGTGCCCAGCGTGTCTATGCGCACTCAGGTTATCGACGTCGTTCACCCCAACACCAAGCCGGTCGACGAGATCTTCACCGAGCTGGCCAAGGCGTGCGGAGTGGGGCAGTACTTCGATTTCACGATGGAAGAGCTTGCGAAGGCCCAACTTGCAAGCGTGGGCGTCGATGTGGACGCCGCCCGCCAGATGGGCACGGTCTACTTCAACGACAAGGCCTTCTCTTACGGCACGACTCCGAAATGGAAGACGCCAACGGGCAAGATCCAGTTTGCGAGCGATGCGTGCAGGCAGGCCGGGTACGAAGCCACGCCGTCTTGGGTCGAACCCGAAACGATGCCCATGGGTAACGAGCTTCGACTGATCGAGGCCAAGCAGCCCATCCATAGCCACACGATGACGGCCAACAATGAAACGCTTATGGGGATCACGAAGAAATACGATTTGACACGCGCATGGATCAACCGTTCGTTCGCCGAGCGATTGGGCATCGAGGACGGGGATACCATCGAGGTGTCCAACGAGAAGTTCACGGGAACGATCGGCGTTCACGTGACGGACCGCATCGTCCCTGGGGCCCTCTACCTGCCTTCCGCGTACGGCGTGTCGGTGAAAGAGCAGCATACCGCCTATGGCGTGGGCTTGCGTCCCGCCGACTTCCTGGCGTTCAACCTCGAACCCGGTTACGGCTCGACCATGTCGCATGAAGCTTGCGTGACGGTGAAGAAGGTGAATGCGTAATGGCTCGTTACGGAATGCTCATCAACACCAAGAAGTGCGTGGGCTGCTACACCTGCGTGGCCGCGTGCCAGCGCCAGAACAACTTGCTGCCAAGCGAGCAGTTCATTCGATTCGAAGAGCGCGAAACGGGGGTCTATCCCACGCTGAACGTGGAGACCATCCCGCTGCAGTGCATGCACTGCGAAGACGCCCCGTGCGCTGCGGTCTGCCCCACGGGCGCCGCGCATATCGGGACCGACGGCATCGTCCAAGTCGATCAGGGTCGCTGCATCGGCTGCAAGTACTGCATGGCGGCGTGCCCCTACCAGGTGCGCGTGGTCAACGAGGAAACGGGCACGGTCGACAAGTGCCGCTTCTGCACGGTGTCGGCAAACGACGGAACGGCCATGTGCAGCTGCGTCGAAGCTTGCCCCACGGGCGCGCGTATCTTCGGCGATCTAGACGATCCCGACAGTGAGATTTCGAAGGCCATCGCGGAGACGAACGCCCAGCCTATCGCCGGTGATCTGACGAAGTCCAAAGTATTCTACGTGAGGTGATGGATATGCAATTCGAACCCATCTGGGGCGTGCCCATCGCCCTCTACCTCTTCCTCGCGGGCTTGGGCGGCGGTGCGTTCATCGCGTCCGCGTTCGTGCATTGGAAGAACCCCGATGCCGAGGTCACGCGCAAGGCGGGCCACTTCATCGCTCCCGTGGTGGTGGCCGTGGGCCTGGTGCTGCTGATGCTCGACGCCCAGGGCGGCTTCCACAACCCGCTGCGCTTCGCCCTGCTGCTGCACAACCTGGGATCGGTCATGACCTGGGGCGTGATCTTCCTGGCGGCCTTCGAGGTGATTGCGCTCATCGCTGCGATCCTCGAGATCGTGAAGCGTGCGGTGCCGCTGTGGCTTGAAGCCGCCGGATCGATCTTCGGCGTGTGCGTGGGCGCCTACACGGGCTGCCTGCTCGGCGTGGTGAAGACCTTCCCGCTGTGGAACAACGCCATTCTGCCGGTGCTCTTCCTCGTGTCGGCCATCTCGACGGGCATTGCGGCCGTGATCCTGGCATCGCTCATCGCGGCGCCTAAGGAGGCCGAAGAGCTCGATGAGCTCAAGGGCTTCCACTATTGGATGCCCGTGGTGGAACTCGTGCTCGTCGTGGCCATGCTGTTCATCGTGAACAGCGCCGGCGATGCGGCTCATGCGTCGGTGGCTTCGCTCCTTTCGGGGGCGTGGGCTCCGGCCTTCTGGCTGGGCTTCATCGTCATCGGCCTGGTGGGGCCCACCTTGGTGGAAACCTACCTGCAGCGTGCCAAGGGCGCGAATGAGCGTGCGCTTGGCATCGGCAGCGAGGCCGGCGTGCTCATCGGCGGCTACCTGCTGCGTATGATGATCGTGATGGCGGCTCTGCCAATCACGCTCACCGTGGCCTGGCTCTAGCGCGCATCCGAGCGCGACGACATGCGGCCCCGAGGCGCTTCGAACGGCGCCCCGGGGCCGCTGCTTTTTTCGTGACGACGGGGACGGAGGGTGTCGTCCCACGAAAGTGAGACGACACCCTCCGTCCCCGTCGTCACGGGCCGCCTGCTTTGCCGCTCGGGATTCTTGCGATAATCCCGCGCGAAACGCCGGTAAGGCGCTCGATCTGGCGCACCGAAAGGCTCGCTTCCCTCATCCGGGCGATCGCCGCGTTGCGCTCGCGGCGGGGCATGCCCTTCACGTCCCCTGGCTTTGCCGGGGCGATAGCCTTGCTTGCAGCTGCATAGGCGGCGCTCGCATCGAGCAGGTTTCGCCCCCTGTTCTCGTCGATGCATGGGGCGCTTGGGTCCTTCTCGCCGTGAAAATCCAGGAATGCCTCGATCCCGCCGAAGACCGATAGGACGAACGCGGTGTCGGTGATGCTGGCCGGGCCGATGTATTCGGGAAAACTGCTCCACGGGTACGCTCTCATTGCTCCGAGGCCGGCGACTTCCGGATTCTGATGAATGTAGCGGACGACCGTCATCAAGTACGCATCCGATTCGACGGGTTCGCTCTTGAAGCGGCCTTGGAAAAGGTGGCCGACGTGTTCGTTGCGCATGTTGAAAACGATGGCATATGCCGAATCGAGTCTTTTCATCATGGTGGACAATTGCTCCGTCTCGGCCTTGACCAGCAGGTGTACGTGGTTGTCCATCAGACACCAGGCGAATAGAGAGCAGTCGTGCTCTTCGGCGAGCTTTGAAAGCATGCCGAGATACGTTTGACGGTCCCGGTCGTTTTCGAAGATTATTTGCCGCCCCGTTCCGCGCGCAACGACGTGGTGGACGTTGGATTCGCTTCGCTTTCGCGGTGAACGAGTCATGGCTACCCCCGGCTTCCCGCATTTGGACGAGACGCATGCCATGGTAGAAGCCTCATCCCCCGAATCGATTTGCTATCGGTCTCGTACCTGCCCCGGATTCCCATCTGGTGGAAGCGCGTTTCGTCTCGCGACTCAGCGTGTGACGACACCCTCCGTCCCCGTTGTCTCCCCGTCGTCTCCGATCGCGTTGTCAGTTGACGGTTCGATGAACCTGCCGCGTCATCGGGCAACAGGGCTAAAATGAACGCAGGAAAAACGTTGCGGGAAGGCCGGTCCCGCAGCTTGTCGAACGGCGCGAAAGGGTGATGAGCAACAATGGACAAACATGTTGCCGAACTCATTAACAAGCAGATCAACGCGGAATTCTATTCCGGGTACCTCTATCTGTCCTTCGCGGACTACTACGAGGAGCGCGGCCTGAAGGGCTTCGCTCACTGGTACCTGATCCAGGCCCAGGAAGAGCGCGACCATGCGCTCATCATGCGCAACTACCTGCACAGCAACGGCGAGAAGGTCACGCTTTCCGCAATCGACGAGCCGGGCAACTCCTTCGGCAACGACCTCGAGCCCCTCGAGGCCGCCCTCGAGCACGAGAAGTTCGTCACCTCGCTGATCAACGCGATCTACGCAGCCGCCGACGACGTGCATGACTACCGCACGATGCAGTGGCTCGACTGGTTCGTCAACGAGCAGGGCGAAGAAGAGGAAAACGCCCAGGATCTGGTCGCCCGCATGAAGCTCTTCGGCGGCGACGCCAAGTCGCTCTACGACCTCGACCAGGAATGCGCGGCTCGCGTCTACACGCAGGCGGCGCCGCTGGCGACCGCGTAAGCGCGCTCGCAGATTCGCCGTACGTTCGGCAACGGGAGAGGGGGCCTTCTGCGGAAGGCCCCCTCTTTGCGTGGAGGGAAGGGGCGGGCGAAGAGCTTCGGCTTGCACGAGGGAAGCGCCCCTGTCCCTTTACGCCACCCGGCCGCTCCCGCGCCTGCGCGTGACGACGGGGACGGAGGGTGTCGTCCCACTCGTGACGACGGGGACGGAGGGTGTCGTCCCACCCGTGACGACGGGGACGGAGGACGTCGTCCCACCCGGCCGCTCCCGCGCGACCCGGCCGAAGCGCCTCTACCCTTTCGCGCCGGTGAGGCCGTTCACGATCGCCCCGACGATCGACACGATGATCGCGGCGAAGAAGGCCGACCCGAATCCGGCGAAGTAGATGCCCACGCCGAAGAGGCCGCTTGACAGCCAGCTGGCCAGTTCGAGCATGAGGGCGTTCACCACGATGGCGAAAATCCCCAAGGTGAGCACGCTTACCGGCAGGCTAAGCACCTGCAAAAGGGGCTTCACCGACAGGTTGATGAGCGCGAGGAACAGGGCGACGACGGCCGCGCTCATCCAAGCGCTCGAGCCGCCGATGAAGGCGGTGCCGGGCACGATCCAGACGGCGGCCGCGATCGAGACGGCGCATCCGAGCCATTGCAAGAGAAACCTCATATGCTCTCCTTTCGCTTTCCTCCCATGCTAGCGCGACGGACCGTCGCGGCGCCGGCGGGCGCCGCGGACGTTACCGGCCGGTATCCCGTGCCCCCGTTCCGACGGGCGCCCGCCCCTTTTGCGCTCGCTTTGCGCGCCGGGGCGGCGCAACCCCTATACTCGTACCATGAACGAACTTTCCCATATCCTCAACCTGCGCGACCTGGGCGGCATCCCCGTTGCGGGCGGCCATCGCGTGCGCCATGGGCGTCTGTACCGCAGCGCGTCGATCGACGATATCACGCCCAAGGAAAAGCGCGCGCTCGTGCGCGACCTGGGCGTGGGCGCGATCATCGATTTGCGCAGCGGCCTGGGACGGACGAGCGACCCCTACGTGCCGGGCACCCTGCAGGTGCACGTGCCCTTGGTCCCCATGCGCAAAACCATGGAGCTCACCTTCGAAGACGGCAACCTGCGCCAGTTCCTGCGCGGGAAGTGGCGGCCCGACACCTACGACGTGTGCGGCATCTACCGACGGATGGTCGACCCGCAGACGGCCCCGCGATGGGCGCAGATCTTCCGCGTGCTCGTCGACTCGGACGGCAGCGCGGTGCTCTGGCACTGCGCCAACGGCAAAGACCGTACGGGCTTGGTGGCGGCGGTGATCCTGAAGGCCCTCGGCGCATCCGACGCCGACATCCGCGCCGACTACCTGCAGTCGAACTGGCAGCTGGCGGCTCATCGCACGGCTCTGCTGGTGAACGCGGCGCAGACGGGCAAGAAGCCCCGGGTCCCGCAGATGCTCGGCCCTCTGCTCGAAGCCCGCCCCGAGTTCCTGAATGCCGCCTTCGACGCGATTGACGAAGGCTACGGCAGCTTCGACGGGTTCATGGAGGACGCGGTGGGCTTCAGCATCGCCGAAGACGACCGGCTGCGCAGCCTGTTCCTGGAGTAAGCCCACCGCCGCGCTGCGGGTGGCCCGCCGCAGCGCGCACCGTCTACATTCGGGCTAAGAGCGCCACCGTCTCGATGTGGTCGGTGTGGGGGAACATGTCCACGGCGCGCAGGCGCTCGAGCCGGTAGCCGCCGCGCACGAGCTGCCGCACGTCGCGCACTTGGGTCTCGGGGTTGCATGAGATGTAGACGATGCGCCCGGGCGCCAGCGCGCAGGCGGCGTCGAGGAATTCCGGCGTCGAACCCGAACGGGGCGGGTCCATCATGAGCACGTCGAGTCCGTGGCCTTCGGCTGCCCGCCGGCGCAGGTAGGCGGTGGCGTCCTCGCAGATGAACTCCGCGTTTTCGATGCCGTTGTGCGCGGCGTTCTGGCGGGCGTCGCGCACGGCGGAGGCCACCTTTTCCACGCCGGTGACCGCCAGCCCCGGCATCGCCGCGGCGGCGACGAGCCCGATCGTGCCGGTGCCGCAGTAGGCGTCGAGCAGGCTCGCGGGCGCGTCGCCTGCTCGATCCTGCGCGCGGGATAGCTGCGCCATGTCGAGCGCGGTGCGGTAGAGCACTTCGGTTTGCACGGCGTTGACCTGGTAGAACGAATGAGACGAGATGCGGAAGGAGAGCCCGCAGAGGGTGTCGAGGATGAATCCCGGCCCCCAGATCGCATGGTCCTCCTCGCCCAGGATCGCGTTGGTCGCACGGGTGTTCACGTTCTGCACGACCGTCGTGACTTCGGGACAGCGGCGCACGAGCTCACGTGCGAAGCCCTTGGCGTTGGGGAAGGTACGGCCGTTGGTGACCACGGTGACGAGTACTTCGCCCGATTCGTGCCCGACGCGCACGACCACGTGGCGGATCAGCCCGGTGCCGGCGTCTTCGTCGTAGGGCTCGATGCGGTGGGCGACCATGATCTGGCGCACCGCTTCGATCACGCGGCGGCCGGCGGGGTGCTCGACCGGGCAGCGGGGCGCTTCGACGATGTGGTGGGTGCCGGCGGCGTACATGCCGCAGAGGATTTCGCGCTTCTCGCTCTCGTTGCGACCGTGGCGCTTGCCGTGGGGCTGCACGGGCAGAATGCGGCCGGGCGCGAAGGGCGAGGCGATTTTGTCGCGGTAGCCGAAGGGCTCCTTCATGCCGGCGATGGGCTCGACCGTGCAGTCGGGGCCCGCGAGGCCGTCGAAGAGCTCTTCGACCCGGCGCTGCTTTTCGGCCAGCTGGTCGGCGTAGGGAACGTCGATGCAGGAGCAGGCACCGCATTGGCGCGCGATGGGGCAGGGCCCCGCCGTGTCGGGTGCGGCCTTCGCGCGGCGAGGCACGCGTTCGGCGGTCGCGTGGCTGTGGCGCGCGCTGCGGGCGCCTTCGGCCTGCGCGTTCGGGGTGCGCGCCCCCGTCTTCTTGCGCGCGGCGCTGCGGGCGCCTTCGTTGCCGCGGATGCGGCCGTGCTCGTTGGGGGCGGGACGCGTGCCGCCGTGCGACGCGCCTTTGCGCGCAGGGCGCGTGCGGTCATCTGCGTGCGCGCGGCCGCCGGCGTGCGGGTTGTGCCGCTCGCCGGCGAGTTCGGCGTTCAATTTGCGGGCGATGGCGCGCGCTTCGCGCAGCTCCCGGCTTTCGCGGGAGGGGCGCGAAGAACGGTGGGGCCGCTTGCCCGAGGGGGTGGGGGAATTCTTCGTCTTCATGCGGCCATTATCGCACGGAGCCGCCCGCATTTCATCTGCGCAGGCGGCTCCGCTTCTCCCCGTGGGGCGCTTACGTCTATTCGGCGACGGGGCTCTCGGGCGCGCGATGCCCGAAGATCACCTTGGCCCCCTTCACCGCCAGCACGATGGCCAGGATGAACAGGATCACCGCCAGGACGAGCTGCAGGACCGAGGCGAACACCGTCGTGCCGGCCGCGATGGCGGCCACCTTGGCCTGCGCCGTCATGGCCAGCGAGGTGAGCGTCACGGCCAGCATGAAGACCATGGGCACGTAGAACATCTTGTTGTTCTTGCCGGCGTTGCCCAACCAGGCGCACACGGCCAGCAGGGCCAGCACGGCGAGCAGCTGGTTGGCGGCGCCGAACAGGGGCCAGATCACCGTGTAGCCGGTCATGCCCAGCACGATGCCGATGACGACCGTGATGATGGTGGCCACGTAGGGGTTGGTCATGGTCTTGGCCACGCCCGTCACATCGTCGGCGGTCTTGCCCACGGGAATCCAGAGCTCCTGGAACATGTAGCGGGCCAAGCGGGTGGCCGTGTCGAGCGAGGTCAGGCAGAAGGCCGACACCGCCAGGATGAGCAGGGCGTAGGCGAGTCCCTGGGTGTTTTCCAGACCGGGGATGCAGGCGAGCATCTGGGAAAGGCCGTCGGCGAACACCGCGGTGGGCGACGCGTAGCCGCCGGACTGGTATTTGGCCCACACGAAGCCCACGGCGCACAGGGAGATGATGGCCAGCAGGCATTCGATCAGCATGCCGCCGTAGGCGATGGGCTGGGCCTGGCGCTCGTTGTCGATCTGCTTGGACGTGGTACCCGAGGCCACCAGGCTGTGGAAGCCCGAAATGGCGCCGCAGGCGATCGCGACGAACAGAGCGGGGAAGAGCCAGCCGCCCTGCGCCGCCTTGTTGATGACGGTCTTGCCCGCTTCGTCGACGATCGCGGCCCCGTTGGCGTCGACGGCGGCATTGCTGGCGAAGAAACCGGTGAAGGCGGGAATCTGCAGGTCGGTGGCGAAACCGGTCACGCTGGCCCCCACGATGCCGATGACGGCGAGGATAATCATGCCGTAGAGCATGTAGCTGGACAGGTAGTCGCGCGGCTGCAGCAGGATCCATACCGGCGCGACCGAGGCGACGAGGATGTAGACGCCAAGGATGAGCATCCAGGTGGTGTAGTCGAGCGAGATGAGCGGGAACGTGTAGCCCACGGCGATGATCACGAGGATGACCGCGATCGCGCAGGCGATGTTGGCGGCGGCGGGAATCGTACGGCCGCGCGTGGCGATGCCCCACACGATGGCCACGCCGATGAAGAGCACCGAAATCATGGCCGTGCGCATGTTGGCCAGGTTGGTGGCCGGGGTCGCGTTGGGCAAGCCCGTCGCGAAGGTGTTGGCGACGATCGACGCGAAGGCGGCGACCACCAGCAGCAGGGTCAGGTAGGCGAACACGCAGAAGAGCTTCTTGGCCGTGCCGTCGATGTTCTCTTCCACGACGGCGGCGAGAGTCTGCCCTTTATGGCGGATCGAGGCGAAGAGGCTGCCGAAGTCGTGCATGGCGCCGAAGAAGATGCCGCCGATGAGCACCCACAAGGTCACGGGCACCCAGCCGAAGACGGCGGCCTGGATTGGGCCGTTGATGGGGCCCGCCCCGGCGATGGACGAGAAGTGGTGCCCGAGCACCACGTAGGGCGGGGCCGGCACGTAGTCCACGCCGTCCTCGCATTCATGGGCGGGCGTGGGGCGTTTGGGGTCGATGCCCCACTGCTTTGCGAGCCAGCCACCGTAGAAGATGTAGCCGGCAACGATAATCGCTGCTGAAACGATCAGCAGCACCAAGGCGTTCATGCAACTTCCTCCTTACACATGAGCTTCGTTTGGGCCCGCATTGGCGCGCAGCACATCGCGCAGCACCTTGCCGGCGCCGTTGGTGCAGAGGCGCAGGGTGCTCGCGTCGATCGCCGCCAGGCGCAGGTCGGACCATCCGTGGAACCCCAGCTTGAAGTTCTTCCGGTAGCGGGTGGCGCGCAGGGCCCGCGCCGCGTCCTCATCCACGGCGTCGGCTACGATCACCAAGCTGATCGCGCTCGACATGTGGGTGGGGCCCGGCTGCACCTTCTCGATCGCGTGCGTCTTCATGAAGGCGACCGCATCTTCCAGAGCCGCCACGTCGAGGCGGTCGAGGCAATCGAAGAACAGGTACTCGTGCGTAGAAGCCTCCCAGAGCTTGGCGCGACGGGAGAGCACGTACCGCTCGCCGTAGGAATGGAATTCCGCATAGCCCGCGAAGGAGCGGCCGGCGAAGGCGTAGGGCGTCGTGACGTCGAAATAGGCTTCGTGGGCCTTGACGAGGCGTTGGACGATCTGTTCTTTGGTTGCTTGGATGACGGTTCCTTTCGAAGGGCGCGCGAGGAGCGTGCGGGTTCTGTCGCCCCGCCCGGGCGCTTATCAGGAGCGCTTCCTTAATGCGGGGCACTATCGCAGATTAGAGTGCGATAGCGCCCCCAGGGGGGAAGGTGGGCGAACGGCGCCGATGATCCAGCGAACGGTTGCGGAACCGGCGTTTTTGCGTCTAGGCGCTCTCGCTGGCGCCGGGCAGAGTGCGGTCGTAGGCGTAGACCCACCAGACCAAACGTTCCGGTTCGCCCATCGACGGCACGGCCACGCGCCTCTCGAGGAAGAGATCGGTTTCATGGCCGCCGAACCGCACCCGGTAGCGCTTCACCTGGCGCCCTTTGCGCATCACGCCGAATTGGCCTTCGTCGATGACTTCGTCGATGGGAAAGCTGCGCCCGTCCTTCCACTGCACCACCACGGGCTCGATACCGCCGAACCGCGAAAAGCGCGCGACGACGTCGACGCATTCGCGATGAACGCGCCGACGCGAATCGTCCGATGTCTTCCATTCCTCCATATGTGTTAGTATCGAACAAACGTTCGCTCAATGGTAGCGAACAGACTGTGGATTCGCCGTGAGGGAGGGGCCGTGCCCGAAAGAACGTACCTGTGCATCGACTTGAAGTCCTTCTACGCGAGCGTGGAATGCGCCGATCGCGGGCTCGACCCCTTCACCACCAACCTGGTGGTGGCCGACCCGGAACGCAGCGCCAACACCATCTGCCTGGCCATCACCCCGGCCCTGAAGGCGCGCGGCGTGCGCAACCGCTGCCGGGTGCGCGATATCCCGCCCGGCATCGACTACCTTGTCGCCGTGCCGCGCATGCGCCGCTACATGGAAGCGTCCATCGACGTCGTGAGGGTCTACCTGAGGTTCGTCTCGCACGACGACATGCACGTCTACAGCGTCGATGAGTCCTTCATCGACGTCACGCCCTACCTGTCGCTGTACCGTTGCGACGCCCGCACCCTGGCCCGCCGCATGATCGACGCGGTGCGGCGGGAGACGGGCATCACCGCCACGGCGGGCATCGGCTCCAACCTGTTTCTGGCCAAGGTGGCCTTAGACGTGTGCGCCAAACACGCGCCCGACGGCATCGCCGAGCTCGACGAGGAGTCCTTCCGCCGCGACATCTGGTTCCATCGGCCCATTACCGACATATGGGGGATCGGCCGCGGCATCGCCCACCGGCTCGAGCGCTACGGTGCGCGCGATCTGGCGGGCGTGTGCGCCCTGCGACCGGCCACTCTGCGGCGCGAGTTCGGTAAGAACGGCGACCTGCTCATCGACCACGCCTGGGGGCTCGAGCCCACGACGATCGCTCAGATCCACGCCTATCGGCCCAAGGGGTCGTCGGTGGGCAGCGGGCAAGTGCTCATGCGTGACTATTCCGCGGCCGAAGCGCGCACGGTGCTCAAAGAAATGGTGGTCGATACGGCTCTGCGGCTCGTGTCGGAAGGCAAGGCCTGCACGGGCGTATCGGTGGGGGTGGGCTTCGCCGGGGCTTTTGCCGAGCGCTTTGCAGGCGGGGCGGGCGGCAGCGCCCGACTTGCGCAGGCCACGTGTGCCGAACCCGACCTGACGGACGCCTGCTTGGCGATCTACGACGCGCATGTCGAGCCGGCGGCGCTCGTGCGTCGTTTGCAGGTGGCCTTCACGGGGCTCGTGCCCTCCCGGGCCTGTCCCCTTTAAACACCTTCATGCGTACTACAGAACGGGCCACGGGCGCTGCGTCCGTCGCGCGTGGCCCGCGCCGCCCTCGCCGTGCGCGGGCGCTTCGGGGCAAACGCCTTGCTCACGGGCACGAGCCTTCTTCCCGAAGCAAATGCGCGCGAACGTCACGGGCAGGTGGGCGGTCATCGTGCTTAAAGGCGACCATGCAAGCCCCCGGGTGCCCGACGCGCGGGCCTGGGGCGACCTTTCGGGGCCCGAGCGCGCGCGCCGCCAGGCGATTCTCGACGACATCCGCCGGCGCGTCGACGAAAACGGGCCGCGCTTCGCCGTGGCCAGCGACGACCGCGCACGCCAGTTCATCCCCTTTGCCGCCCTGACCGGCTACGGTGATCTGCTCGACGAAACCTTCGAAGAGGCCGACGCCGGCTCCTGCGAGAGCGGGCCTCCCCGCGCAGGCGACGGCGCGTCCCTCATCGACCCCGCTTGCTAAGGGCGCCGCTCGGCCACACAATAGGGGAAACGGCGCATGCGGCCCCGGGGCGGCCGCATGCCGGTTGGCGGCAGAAGGAGGAAGAATCATGGCGGTCCTGCGCGAATCGACCGAAGAACGCGTGGCGCGCACGATAGCCGAACGCAGCCTGGCGGGTTCGGCGACTCCCGTGCTGCTCATGGTGTCGGGCGGGTCGGATTCCACGGCTATGGCCTATCTGGTCTGCGATCGTGCGGCTGCGGGCGCTGTGGGCCCGGTGGGCATCCTGCACGTGAACCACCATCTGCGCGGGGCCGACGCCGACGCCGACGCCGCCTTCGTGGAATCCCTGGCCGCGGCGCTCGGCGTGCCCTTCTTCCTGGCCAACGTCGACGTGGCTCGGCTCGTTGGCGAATCGGGCGGCAACCTGGAAGCCGTGGCCCGCCGCGAGCGCTACCATGCGGCTGACGAAGCGCTCGAGAAGCTCTGCCTACAAGCGGGCGCGCCCGTGCACGAGGGCCGCATCTTCGTTGCCCACACCCAGGACGACCGGGTCGAGAACTTCTATATGCGCTCGATCGTGGGGACGGGGCCGGGCGGCTTTCGATCGATGCGCTACGCCAACGGCAACGTCGTGCGCCCCTGCCTCGACGTGGGCCGCGGCGACCTGCGCGATTACCTGCGCCGCCGCGCGCTCGATGCCGCGGCCGATGCGAGTGTGCCTCTGGTGCGCGACGAGGCGGGCGCCCTGTGGCGCGAGGACGCCACCAACGCCCACACCGACCGCTTCCGCGCCTTCGTCCGCCACGAGATCGTCCCGCGCGCCAAGGAGCGCAACCCGCGCCTGCTCGACACTCTCACGCGCACGATGAACCTCATCGCCGACGAAGACGACATGCTCGAGCGCGAGGCGGCCGCCGCGGTGGGGGCGCACGTGGAATGGGTCTCGCCGGCCGATCCGCCTGCGTGGGCCGAAGGCTGCGTCTTCCTGCCCTCTTTCGGCGCGGTGCCCGTTCCGCTCGCGCGACGGGCGGTCGACCGGGTGCTCGCCCGCATGCTGCCTTTGGCCTCGCGCGTCGAGGCGGCGTCGGTCGATGCGGTGGTGGCCGCCTTCGCCGACGGCGCCCCCATCGGCGGCTACACGGCAAACATCCAGGGCGACCTGGCGGTTTCGGCCAACAAGCGCGGCGTCCGCCTCGAGCCCATGGCCGCCTACCGAGCCCGGCGCAAGCGCCTCTAGGCCGGCATGCCGCGCAGTCGCGCTAGAATCGGTTCGGTAACTTCGCGCGGCGCGCTACCCGGCGCCCGCATCCCAACGAAAGGCTCGCATCCTATGAACGTCATCCTCGCCTCTGGGTCCCCCCGCCGCCGGCAGCTGCTGCACGATGCGGGCGTCGCCTTTTCCGTGGAACCCTCCGACGCCGACGAATCGCTCGACGACGACCTGCGCGCCAACCCCGCTAAGGCGGCGCGCGCCGTGGCCGAGCGCAAGGCGGCTTCGGTCGTCCAGCGCCTGATCGGCGGCGAACCCGTCCCGGGGCGCACCTGCGTGATCGGGGCAGACACCATGGTCGTGCTCGACGGCGCGATTTTCGGCAAGCCCCACACCTATTCCGAAGGCGTGGGCATGCTGCGCAAGCTTTCGGGCCGCACCCACGAAGTGATCACCGGCGTGTCGGTATGGATGGTAGACGTCGACGACGAGGGCAAGGTGAGCCTGGGTCGCCAGGGCTTTTCCGAGACGAGCGAGGTTACCTTCAAGTGCCTTTCCGACGATGATGTCGCCGCTTACCTGCGCAAAGGGGAAAGCTACGACAAGGCGGGCGCCTATGCCATCCAGGGCGCGGGCGCCGATCTGGTCGAGCGCTACGAGGGCGACTACGCAAACATCGTGGGCCTGCCCGTCGACACCCTGCTCGCGCTCTTTCCCGACCTCAAGGGGCAAGCGTCCGAATGAATCGGGGGAGGGGCGCGTCAAAGACCGCGTCTCTGCGACTCAGCGCGGCGCTCCGCCCGCGTGTGCCAAGCCCACGGGGCGTGGCACGCGCGGCTGTCGTGCGCCCTCTGCCTGCGGCGCACCGTGGAAATAGCGTGCGGTCTGCCGGCGCGTTACCGGATTGTATCCCTATGATTTTTTCCTTTTGCTAAACTCGTCACCTACGGCATGTCCAGGTTCGCAGTGCGCATGGTGCGTACGCCTGGCTCTACAGAAAGAGGGTTGCGCGCATGCAAGCTGTGCACGAAGACATCGATCGAGTACTGTTTACCGAAGAGGACCTGCGTGCACGGGTGAAAGACATGGGTCGCCAGATCACGGCCGACCATGAGGGCGAAAGCCTTCTCGTCGTATCGGTGCTGCGCGGCGCGGCCATCTTCATGGCCGACCTGGTGCGCGAAATCGACCTTCCGCTCGAAATGGACTACATGGCCATCTCGAGTTACGGCAACGGCGTCAAGAGCTCCGGCATCGTTCGCATCCTGAAGGACCTGACCTCGTCGGTCGAAGGCCGTCACGTGCTCATCGCCGAGGACATCCTCGACTCCGGTCTCACGCTCAAATACCTGATCCGCAACCTCGAATCGCGCAACCCCGCGTCAATCGAGGTCGCCACGCTCTTGCGCAAGAAGACCAAGGCCCAGGCCGACATCGACTGCCGTTACGTTGGTTTCGAATGCCCCGACGAGTTCATCGTCGGCTACGGGATGGATTACGCAGAGCGCTATCGCAACCTTCCCTACATCGGCGTTCTGAAGCCGGAAGTATACGAACGGGCGCAGTAGGCGCTCTCATAGGCCCGGGCGGGCCCGGGCAAGAGGAAGCAACGGACACATGCCAAAACCACAACCACCCAAGATGCCCAATTCCCGCACCACGATTGTGTGGACCATCCTCATGGTACTCATCTTCGTGTTCCTGGGCGCCCAGTTCGCGGGCGTGGGCGGACCTTCCCAGCAAACCCAGACCGACACGCTCATCACGTCGGATTTCATTTCCGCCGTCGATGACGGCCGCGTCACGTCGGTGACTTACGACACCGGCAGCGACACGGTCACGGGTACCTACTACCCGGCAGCGACCGCCGGCTCTTCGGCGACCGACGCCTTCAACACCGCCTTCAGCGCCCTGAACTCGGCGCTCGGCGTGCAGAAGACGAGCGACGGCGCCTCGATCGGTGCGGGCGTGCAAACTCAGGACCTCGACGAGCAGAACCTGGGCGAGGAGCGCCACTTCACCACCACCTGGGTGGGCAACGACTCGCTCAGCGAGCTCATGGCGGCCCATCCCAACGTGCACTACGAGGTCTCGCTGCCGAGCGGGCTTATGAGCGCGCTCATCTCGTACCTGCCCATGATCATCCTCACGGTCTTCTTCATCTGGATGTTCTACCAGATGAGCAAGGCCAACAATTCCCAGATGTCCTTCGGGCGCACCAAGGGCAAGCTCGCCAACGAAGAGCGCCCCGACGTGCACTTCTCCGACGTCGCTGGCGTCGACGAGGCCGTCGAGGAAATGAAGGAGATCAAGGACTTCTTGGCCAATCCCCAGAAGTACCAGGAAGTGGGCGCGAGCATCCCGCGTGGCTGCCTGCTGGTGGGCCCTCCGGGCACCGGTAAGACCCTGCTCGCCAAGGCCGTGGCCGGCGAGGCGGGCGTCCCCTTCTTCAGCATTTCGGGCTCCGACTTCGTCGAGATGTTCGTGGGCGTGGGCGCCAGCCGCGTGCGCGACCTCTTCAAACAGGCCAAGGAAGCGGCCCCGTCGATTATCTTCATCGACGAGATCGACGCCGTGGGTCGCCAGCGCGGCGCCGGCCTGGGCGGCGGCCACGACGAGCGCGAGCAGACCTTGAACCAGCTGCTCGTGGAAATGGACGGCTTCGAGGCCAACGATTCGGTGGTCCTCATCGCCGCCACCAACCGTGCCGACGTGCTCGACCCGGCCCTGCTCCGCCCCGGCCGCTTCGACCGCCAGATTGTGGTCGACGTGCCCGACGTGCGCGGCCGCGAGCGCATCCTCGAAGTGCATGCCAAGGGCAAGCCGATCGCCCAGGACGTCGACCTCGACCGCATAGCCAAGCTCACCCCGGGCTTCACGGGCGCCGATCTGGCCAACCTCCTCAACGAGTCGGCCCTTCTTACCGCCCGCCGCGGCAAGAAGGTCATTTCTCAGCAGGAAGTCATGGAATCGATGGAGCGCGTCATCGCCGGTCCCGAACGCAAGGGCCGTGTCATGGACGACCACACCAAGAAGACGATCGCCTACCACGAAAGCGGCCATGCCCTGGTGGGTCACACCCTGCCGCTGGCCGACCCGGTGCAGAAGATCAGCATCGTGTCGCGCGGCCGTGCCCTGGGCTACACCCTGTCGATCCCCAAGGAAGACAAGGTGCTCAACAGCCGTAACGAAATGCTGCAGGAGCTCGCTGTCTTTCTGGGCGGTCGCGTCGCCGAAGAAATCTTCTGCGAGGACATCACGACGGGCGCCAGCAACGACCTGGAACGCGCCACCAAGATGGCCCGCCAGATGGTCACCCAGTACGGCATGAGCACGGAGCTGGGCACGCAGATTTTCGGCCAACCCAACCACGAGGTCTTCCTGGGCCGTGATTACGGCAACACCCAGGACTATTCGGAAGAGACCGCCCGCCGCATCGACGACGAGGTTGCCCGCATCATGAAGCAGGCCCACGACACCGCCTACGAGATTCTGTCGGCCCACAAAGACCAGATGGACCTCATGGCGAACGTCCTGCTCGAGCGCGAGACGATCGACGGCGAAGCCTGTCAGGCCCTGCTCAACAACACCTGGAACGAGTACCTGGAACACGAGCAGAGCGAGGAGGGGCGTGCGGCTCGCGAAAAGGCGGCGACCACGGTGGTCAACCGCGAAGAGCCCGCTCCGTCAGCTCCCGCCACCTCGGCCGCGCCTCAGGCGCCCGGGCCCGATTCTGCGGCTCCCGCGCACGACCCGACCGATCCGCACGCGTAACCCCTTAGCCGTCGGCTCCGTGCCGACGGCTTTTTTTCTTGCCGTTTATCTCCCTGGAAGGAAAGCGCATCATGATTTGGAAATGCGGCACCTATGCCTTCGATACCCAGCTGCCCGTTGTCATGGGCATCTTGAACGTCACGCCCGACTCCTTTTCCGACGGCGGCTCCTACGCCGACGTCGATGCGGCCGTGGCGGCCGGGAAGAAAATGCACGAAGAGGGCGCCCTCATCATCGACGTCGGTGGTGAGTCGACGCGCCCCGGCTCTGCCGAAGTGCCGGTTGAAGAGGAGCTGCGCCGCGTGGTCGACGTCGTGCGCCGTCTGGCTGCCGATGGCATCTGCGTGAGCATCGACACCCGCCACGCCCCGGTGGCCCAGGCCTGCGTGGAGGCGGGGGCGTCCATCGTAAACGACGTGTCGGGCTTCCGCGACCCCGCCATGGTCGAGGTGGCGACCGCGAGCGAGGCCGGTCTCATCGTGATGCACATGCAGGGCGAGCCCAAGACCATGCAGGAGGCCCCGCACTACGACGACGTGGTGACCGAGGTCCGCGATTACCTGGTCGCCCAGGCTCATATGCTCGAAGAGCACGGCGTCGCCCGCGAGCGCATTTCCATCGACTTCGGCCCGGGCTTCGGGAAGACGGCCAGCCAGACCACCGAGCTCGTGCGCAACATCCAGGAGTTCGCGCGCACCGGTTACCCCGTCGTCGCGGCCCTGTCGCGCAAGAGCTATATCGGCAAGATGTACGGCATCGACGTGCCGGCCGACCGTGACGAGGCGAGCGCCCAGGAAGCGCTATTGGCCTGCGAGCAGGGGGCGTCGATCGTGCGCGTGCACAACGTTCCTCTCACGGTGGAAAAGCTTGCCGACGTGCGCCCCTACGTGTTGCTGGGCCTTGGCTGCAACGTCCCCCTCGTGGCCAATCCGGGCGAAGAGCGCGAGGGCAAGGTGGCCATGATCAACCAGGCGATCGGCGAGCTCTGCCTGCTGCCCGACAGCCAGGTCATCGACGTGTCGAGCATGTACGAAAGCGATCCGGCCTACAAGGAGGACCAGCCGTCCTTCGTGAACGCGGTCGTCCTCATGCGCACGGGCTTGGCCCCGCGCGACCTCCTTCAGTTCCTGCATACGATCGAAGACCACCTGGGCCGCGTGCGCGCCGAGGCCAACGGCCCGCGTACCTGCGACATCGACATCCTCGACTACCAGCTCTACGCGAGCGACGACGAACAGCTCACCCTGCCGCACCCCCTGCTCACCGAGCGCGACTTTGTCGTGAAGCCCCTACTTGAGCTTCTGCCCCGTCACGTCCTTTCCGATGGCACCCCGGTCACGGAACATACGGTGCGGGTGGGGAAGGCTACGCGCATCTAGGCCTTCATGCTTTCTCCTTGATTGCGGCGTACCGTTAATCGGTCATACCTGCAAGGAGCATCATGAACGAAACCGAACAGCATATCGAAGCGGAGGCACCCGGCGCGCCCTCGCGCGTGGGCAGCGACTCAGCGCATCCCACGCGCGACGACAAGGTCTCGCGCATGGGAACGGAATCGATTCCGCGCCTCATCACCGAATTTGCCATCCCGTCCATCGTGGGCATGTTGGTGGGTGCCGCCTACAACATCGTCGACTCGATCTTTTTGGGCCAGGCCATGGGGCCGACGGGCCTTGCGATTACCACGGCCGCCATGCCTATCATGATCATCTTCATGGCCATCGCCATGCTTATCGGCAACGGCGGCAATGCCCTGACGGCCCTGCGTTTGGGCGAGGGTGACCGCGAGGGCGCCGAAGTCACCCTGGGCAACACGACCACCCTGACGATTCTTGTGTCCGCCCTCGTCGCCGTCATCGCCTTTATCGAGCCCTGCATCAACTGCTTGCTGTCCATTTCGGGTACGACCCCCGAGGTGTGGGACGCCACCAAGCAGTTCGTCCAGATTCTTTCGGCGGGCTTCATTCTTCAGTGCTTCGGTTTCGGCGTTAACAACTTCATCCGAACGGCCGGCAGCCCCAACATCGCCTTGGGCACGAACGCGATCGGCACTCTTGTCTGCATCGTTGCCAACTACCTGTTCGTGATGGTCATGCACCTTGGCACGGTAGGAAGCGCCTGCGCCACCCTCACCGGTCAGGCCGTGACGGCGGTGCTCGTCCTGCTCTATTTCACGGTGAAGAAGAACGTCCCCCTGCGCTTGCACGCCCGTTTTATGCCCTTGAAGGGGCGTGTGGTGCACCTGATCTTGTCGCTGGGCTTCGCGAGCTTCGCCGTGCAGGCGGCTGCCGCCGTGGTGAACTTCGTGCTCAACAACCTGCTCGTGAAATACGGGGCGCTCACGCCCATGGGGGCCGAAGAGGCTCTTGCGTCGATCGGCGTCGTACAGCGCGTGGCCATGGTCGCGGTCATGCCCCTGGTGGGCGTGGCGATTGCTATCCAGCCGCTGCTAGGCTTCAACTACGGCGCCCACCTATTCGCTCGTGTGCGCACCACCTTGAAGGACGGCATTGCGGGGGCTACGGCGATTTCCATCTTCATGTGGGCGATCGTGCACCTCTTCCCCAACCAGATTGTGGCGGCCTTCGGCATTGCCGACCCCAACCTCGTCGACTTCACCGTCTTCGCGCTGAAGGTCCAGCTCATGCTGCTGCCTTTCGTGGGCTTCCAGATCGTGGGGTCCAATTACTTCCAGGCAACGGGTCAGCCGATGAAATCGGCCTTCCTGTCCCTTACGCGCCAGGTGCTCTTCCTCATTCCGCTCTACCTGTGGCTGCCCACCGTCCTGCCGGTCTGGTTCCCCCAGCTCACCGGCCTGGACGCCCTCTATTTCGCCGTTCCCGTAGCGGACTTCCTGGCTATCTTCACCACGATTCTGTTCATGGTGCACGAATCCCGCCGGATGGGCCGGCTCGAGCGGGGCGAGTTGGAAGCGACCTTCTAAATGACGGCGCAAGGGAAGGACTCCGGGCCCGGCGCACGCTACGGCGTGCTGGCGATCATGATCTGCGGCACCATGCTGTGCGGCATCTCGCAAACGGCCATGAACACCATGCTGCCCGCGGTGCTTCCCGAAATAGGGACCGACGTGGCCACGGGCCAGTGGCTCGTGACGATTTTTCAGCTCTGCCTGGGCGTCACGATGCCGGTGGTGGCCTTCCTGTCCCGGCGCTTTAGCCTGCGACGGCTCTGCGTGCCGTCGATGCTCGTGTTCGCGGTGGGTATCGCCCTTGTGGGGGCAGGAAGGAATTTCTGGGTGCTCTTCGCGGGGCGTGCCATCGAAGGGGTGGCGACGGGCGTCCTTATGCCCCTGGTGCAGGTGGTGGTCTTCACGCGTTTCCCGCCTCAGCGCTGGGGCACCATCATGGGCTTCGTGGGCCTTACCTTCGGCTTCGCTCCCAATGTGGGACCCACGATTGCGGGCGCGGTAACGGCCCTGTTGGGCTGGCGTGTCTTCTTCGCGGGCGCCTTCGTACTTTCGCTGGCGATTATGGCGGCTATGGCGGCCTGCCTTAAGGACGCGCGTCCCGGCGACGATGCGGCCCGCCTCGACGGGCCCTCCCTGCTCCTTTCGATTCTGGGATTCGGCGGCCTTTTGCTGGGCGTGTCGAACGCGGCGAAAACGGGCCTGGCGAGCCCGGCCTGCCTGGTGCCGATCGCCGTGGGGTGCGTCTTCGTGTTCCTCTTCGTGCGTCGCGAGGGGCGGGTGGACAACCCCATGCTCCGTTTGGCTCCCTTCCGCGCGCGGGATTTCTCTCTGGGCACCGTCATGGTGTCGCTGCTCTTCTGCGCCTTCATCGGCGTGACCCTCGTGCTGCCGCTTGAGCTGCAGAAACTGCACGGATTCGACGCCCTGCAGGCGGGGATGGCGCTGTTGCCCGGCACGGTGGCCGCCTTGGTAATGTCACCTCTGGGCGGCGTGCTCACCGACCGGATGGGCGCCCGCTTCGTCTGCGTCCTGGGGTCCACCCTGCTCACGGTGGGCACCGTGCTCATGCTGCACCTCAGTGCGATGGATTCGCTTGCCCAGGTCATGGCCCTGCAGGCGGTGCGTGCCTTCGGTATCTCCTCCCTTATCGTGCCCTACACCACCTGGAGCGTGCGCGGCCTGCCGCGTGCCGAGGTTGCCGACGCCACGTCGATTTCCAACGCCGCCCGCCAGATCGCTGCGGCGATCGGCACCTCGGCGATGGTGTTGCTCATGGCCGGCGGGGCGACCGATGGATCGGTGACGGCGGCCGGCGTCGATGCGGCGATGGCGCTCTCGCTTGCGCTCACGGTGGGGATGGCCCTGCTCACCTTCGTCTTCGTGAAAGAGTGACAACAGGATGCGTCCCCGTTGTCCCACTTGTGACAACGGGGACGCATCCTGTTGTCTCACTTGTAAACCAATTGAAACAGAATGGTTTACAAGGATGCTCCACTTGGCTATAGTGCGACACGTTGTTTGAACGTACCCGCCGAACCCTTAGGAGCGCAAGCCATGCCCAAAGCCGTCACCGCCGCCTCGTCGCGTGCCCGATCCGTCGCCTTCTGCGGCATTTCCGTCGCCCTGCTCGCCGTGTCCGCCTGGATCACCGTGCCCATCGGGCCGGTGCCCGTCACGCTGCAGACCTTCGCCGAAATGCTCGTGCTCATAGCGCTCAAGCCGCGCGAGGCCGTGTCGGCTATCGCGATCTATCTGCTCGCAGGCGCGATCGGCCTGCCTTTCTTTTCGGGGATGAAGGGCGGCATCGGCGTGATCATGGGGCCCACGGGCGGATTCCTGTGGGGCTTTCTCGTGGCGGGCATCGTCTTCGTCGTCCTGCGCAGCCTGGTCAACAAGAAGCAGCGTATCGCCGTCGACTACGTGCTCGCTTTCGTCTTCCTCGCCATCGTGTATGCCTTGGGGTGGTTCCAGCTCATGGCGGTCAACGGCCTTTCGGCCGAGGCCGCCTTCGCGGTGGGCGTGGCGCCGTTCATCGTGCCGGACGCGGTGAAGATCGCCGCTGCCGTGCCGGTGGCGCAGGCGGTGGCGCGTAGCGATCGCGAGCTCGTGGGCCCGGCCGCCCAGCTGCGCGCCCGCTATGCCGACGACGAGGTTCGCGCCCACGCTACCCACCGTACGCGATCGCCTTCCCCACCTGGTTGACGACCTGCCTGTCTCTTATACACATCTAGGTGTGTATAAGAGACAGTCCGCAGGGCGCGCGGCGTGCGTGTGCCGCCCTCTTCGGGCTGTGCGGCTCCGAGCCAGTCCCGGCGTCCGCTTAGGCTTGGCCCCTGCCGTGTACGTGCTCGTAGACGATGCGCAGGCCCTGCAAGGTGAGCTCGGGGTTTACCTCGTCGACGGTTTCGGCAAGCGGGCCGATCAGGCGACAGAAGCCGCCGGTGGCCACCACGGTGGCCGCGCAGCCGAGCTCTCGTTCGATGCGCCGCACGAGCCCGTCCATGCGGGCCGCTTCCCCGTAGACCACGCCGATCTGGATGGCCTGCACCGTGTCGGTGCCGATTGCCGTCCCGGGGTCGACGAGCTCGATCGCGGGCAGCTGGGCCGTTCCGCTCACCAGGGCGTTCATCGAGGTCTGCAGGCCCGGCGCGATAGCGCCGCCTTTGTAGCGCCCGTCGGGGCCGATCACCTCGATGTTGGTGGCAGTGCCCAGGTCGAGCACGATCGCCGGCGCCCCGTAGAGGGCGCGGGCGGCGATCGCGTCGACGATGCGGTCGGTGCCGAGCGTCTGTGCGTAGGCCGTCACGTCGAGCAGGTCGGGGGCCGTGTCCTTGTCGACGAAGAGGGCCTCGACCCCGAACAGCCCGCGCGCCACCTTCTTCCAGAGGTGTTTGAGCGCCGGTACCACGGTGTCGGCGACGACCCCGTCTATGGCGCGGGCGTCGATGTCCGCGATGGCGATAAGGCCCGCCAGGCGCGCAGCCACCTCGTCGGCGGTGGCTTGCGGGTCGGTTCCCATCCGCCACATCTGCACGAGACGGGCCCCTTGGTAGGCGCCGAGCACGGTCTGCGTGTTGCCAACGTCGATAGTGAGTAACATATGCACGCCGCCTTCCAGCGCGATTTCCTAGTGATATGCGGTGATATGATACTAGCAATTGGATGAGAGCGCCGCCGCCTGCGTCGAGCAGCGCGCCCGGAAACCCCTGTTGCAAGAAGGTCTCATATGAGCGAAACTCCCGCACGCATCCTTTGCGTTGATGACGAATCCACGATCACCGACTTCGTGAGCTATGCCCTTCAGAAGGAGGGTTTTGAAGCCGACGTGGCTTCCAACGGCGAAGACGCCCTGGAAATGGCGGACAAGAAGGATTACGACCTCTTCATTTTGGACATCATGCTGCCCGGGATGGACGGCTACGAGCTCTGCCGCCGCCTGCGCAGCAAGACGAGCGCGCCCGTGCTCTTCCTTTCCGCCCGCGACACCGAACTCGACAAGGTGGTTGGCCTGGAAATCGGCGGTGACGACTACCTGAGCAAGCCTTTCGGCCTGCGCGAGCTCATCGCCCGTGTCCGCGCCCTCCTGCGTCGCGGCAGCGGCCAGATGGAAACCGCCCACACCCTCACCGCGAGCGGCATCACGCTCGACGAGGACGCCCACACCGCCGAAGGCGACAAGGGCCCGATCGACCTCACCCCGCGCGAGTTCGAGCTCATGGCCGCCCTCATGAAGCATGCGGGCAACGTCGTGTCGCGCGAGGACCTCTTGCGCGATGCCTGGGGCTGGGAATACCTCACCGAAACCAAGACCGTCGACACGCACATCAAGCGCCTGCGCGACAAGATCAAGGCCGCCGGCTACGATCCGGCAATCGTGGAAACGGTGCGCGGATACGGCTACCGTTTCCGCAAGTAGGAGCTTCCGAAGAGGGGTCTGCGCATCAAGAAGATCGCCACATACTTCGCCTTTCTGGCCACTCTCATGGCCGTGCTGGCGGCCGCGGCCGCGCTCGTCATCGCGCGCCTGCGGGGCCTGGTGTCCTTTGTGCCGCTTATCCCCATCGCGAGCGTGGTCTTCCTCATCTCGCTCGCCATCGGGTCCTTTATCGGCAGGCCCCTCTCCGACTTGCGGGCCAAAATCAAGGCCTACCGCGCCGGCGACACGTCGGTCTCGTTTGCCCCGAGCGAGTCGCTGCAGGAGGCCGACGATTTGGCAGGCGATTTCAAGGACCTGCTCGATTCCTCGTACGCCCAGGCGACCGATTTGGCCCGCCGCGAAAAACAGCAGATGCAGTTCGTGGGCGACGTCGCGCACGAGCTGCGCACCCCCCTTACCGCAATCCATGGCAACGCCGAGCTCTTGGCCGACCCCGACCTGCCGCCCGCCATGCGCGAAAAGTTCACGCACACGATTCTCACCGAAAGCGAGCGCCTTACCCACCTGGTGAACGACCTGCTGTCCCTGCAGCATATCGAAGGCGACTCCTACGTGATGAACTTCAAGCGCGTGAACCTCCGTCCCGTGGCCCAGGAAGCCGTGGACGCCCTGGCTCCGGTGCTCGATGCGCGCCAGGCCCACGTTGAAATCGTCGGCGAGGCCCCCGACGTCTTGGGTAACCGCGACCGCCTGAAGGAAGTCGTGTCCAACCTGGTGGACAACGCGAGCCGCTTCATCGAACCGGGCGGCCACATCAAGATCGAGCTCTATGGCGTGAAGGACAATTCGGTCATCGCCGTGAAGGACGACGGCACCGGCTTCGGCGACGTCGATCCCAAGATGCTCTTCGAGCGCTTCTACCGCACCGATTTCTCGCGCGCCCGCAACACGGGCGGCAGTGGCTTGGGCCTTGCAATCGTGAAGTCGATCGTCGAGGCCCACGACGGCACGGTCGAGGCCTACAACCTGCCCGAAGGCGGCGCCTGTTTTCTCGTGGCCATTCCCTCGATCGATCCGGCCGACAATCAGTAGGCTCGGCTTTCGAGGGCGTGCTTCTCGGAAAACAACCACATTTTCTCTCTTATGCCCGGAAATTTTCGTTGCGGCAATTGAAGGCGCTCGGTTCCGAACGCAGATAACTTTTTGCCGCACCTCTGAATCCTGTTTCAGTCCGTTCTCTCTCGACAGCCGACAGGCTACAATCGGGGGGTCATGCGTCGGGTTACCGGCGCTTCGCAGGAAAGCCGCGCGTGCGGCGCCCGAAGGAGAAAGCGAGGGTTCTGAGTGCTGTCAGATATTGAAATCGCTCAAGCTGCCGAAATCCGCCCCATCACCGAAATTGCCGAGAAGGCCGGAGTGCCCGAGCAGTATCTCGAGCAGTACGGCACCTACAAGGCCAAGGTGGACTACAACTACCTGCGCGAAAGCGCGCACACGCCCGGCAAGCTCGTCTTGGTCACGGCCATCAACCCCACGCCGGCCGGCGAGGGCAAGACCACCACGACGGTGGGCCTGGCCGACGCGATGAACCGCATCGGGAAGAAGACGGTCGTCGCCCTGCGCGAGCCCAGCCTGGGCCCCGTCTTCGGCATCAAGGGCGGCGCGGCCGGCGGCGGCTATGCGCAGGTCGTCCCCATGGAGGACATCAACCTGCACTTCACGGGCGACTTCCACGCCATCGGTGCGGCCAACAACCTGCTCGCGGCCATGCTCGACGCTCGCATCCACAACGGCAACGACCTCAACATCGACCCGCGCCGCATCGTGTGGAAGCGCGTCGTCGACATGAACGACCGCCAGCTGCGCCACATCGTCGACGGCTTGGGCGGCAAGGCCAACGGCGTCCCCCGCGAGGACGGCTTCGACATCACGGTGGCCAGCGAGGTCATGGCAATCTTCTGCCTGGCCACGTCGATCACCGACCTCAAGGAGCGCCTGGGCCGCATCGTCGTGGGCTACACCTACGACGACAAACCCGTCACCGCCCACGACCTGCACGCCGAAGGCGCCATGGCGGCCCTTCTGAAGGACGCCCTCAAACCCAACTTGGTGCAGACCCTCGAAGGCACGCCCGCCTTCGTGCACGGCGGCCCCTTCGCCAACATCGCCCACGGCTGCAATTCGGTCATGGCCACGCAGATGGCCCGCGCGCTCGGCGACTATGCCGTCACGGAGGCCGGCTTCGGTGCCGATTTGGGTGCCGAAAAGTTCCTCGACATCAAGTGCCGCCTCACGGGCATCAAGCCCGACGCGGTGGTCATCGTGGCGACTGCCCGCGCCCTCAAGAAGAACGGCGGCGTGCCCAAAGACCAGCTCGACGAAGAGAATCTCGAGGCGCTCGAAGCGGGCCTGCCCAACCTCTTGCAGCACGTCGAAAACATCACCAAGGTCTACAAGCTTCCGGCTGTGGTGGCCATCAACCAGTTCCCCACCGACACCCAGGCCGAACTCGACCTTATCGAGCGCAAGTGCAACGAGCTGGGCGTGAACGTCCGCCTGTCCCAGGTGTGGGCCAAGGGCGGCACCGGCGGCGAAGAGCTGGCGCGCGAGGTCGTGCGCCTGTGCGAAGAGCCCAATGACTTCACCTATTCCTACGAGACGGGCGCGTCGATCAAGGACGCCCTCGAAGCCATCGCCACCAAGATCTACCATGCCGACGGCGTGAACTACACGGCGCAGGCTGAAAAGGACATCAAGCTGCTCGAGGCCAACGGGTTCGGCAACCTGCCCGTGTGCGTGGCCAAGACCCAGTACAGCTTCTCCGACAACGCGAGCCTGCTCGGCGCTCCGCGCGGCTTTACGATCACCGTGCGCCAGGTGAAGGTGTCGGCGGGCGCCGGCTTCATCGTCGCCCTCACCGGCAACATCATGACGATGCCCGGCTTGGGGAAGAGCCCGGCGGCTTTCCGCATCGACGTCGACGAGACCGGCAAGATCACCGGCCTGTTCTAGTCGAACAGAACATCCTGCCTGCAAGCGGCCCGCCTCGTGCGGGCCGTTTTCTTTATGCGCGTATAGGTCAGCCAAGTCTGGTCTCGAATAACGCACATTTCTCGACGATTTCTTTGAAATCTGGCTGAAGTTCGCCAGAATTGTGCGTTATTCGGCCGCCGCGCTGTGTGCGAAGCCCGTCGGATGGGTCGAAGAGACGCGGTCACTTTGGCTTATTTGGCCGGACGTGCCGCGCATCCCCTTTGGGGCTGTTCGTGGGCGGCGCGTGAAGCGCCCCAACCCCCGCGTGTCGCGCCCCCTGCGCGGGGCGTACAATGGGCGCTATGGAACACGAACCCACATATCAGGCGACTCTCGCTACCCAAGCCGACACCGACGCCCTCGCTGCCAAGCTGGCCCCCTTGCTCGAGCCGGGCGACGTCGTCTTGCTGTCGGGCGATTTGGGCGCCGGCAAGACCCGTTTCGTGCAGGGCGTCGCGCGTGCCCTGGGCATTTCGGGCGAGGTATCGAGCCCCACGTTCAATATCTTGCTCACCTACGACGGGGGACGCCTGCCCCTGAACCACTTCGACCTCTACCGCCTCGACGCTCCCGAAGACCTCGAGGACGTGGGCTATTGGGAGACGCTCGAAGGCGACGGCGCGTCGTTTGTCGAATGGGGCGAAAAATTCCCGAGCGAAGCGCCCGACGACTACGTGGACGTGCATATCGCGGTCGACCCCGCGGGCGTGCGCACCCTCACCGCACGTGCGGTCGGCGGCCCGCGTTCCGCTCGGCTGCTCTCCGACTGGCTCGCGTAAACGGCACCCGCTCGGCCGCTCCCTTTGGCGCGGACGACGGCGACCGCCTCACACTCATACGAAGGAACACGAATGGCGCACACTCACCGCATTCTCGCATTCGATACCGCCAACGAGGTCATCGCCCTCGGCTTAGGGGAGCTCGACCCCGCCACGCGCACCGTGACCTGCGTGGAATCGCTGCGCATCCCCGCGCACCGCGCGTCGAACACGATGCTTCTGCCCGCGATCGACGACCTGCTCGCCCGCCGCGGCATCGGCCGGTCGAGCATCGATGCCGTCGCCTGCGGGCGCGGCCCCGGGTCCTTTACGGGCGTGCGCATCTGCATCGCCACGGCCAAAGGCATCGCAAGCGCGCTTGGCGCACCGCTCATCGGCGTGTCGACTCTCGACGCAGTCGCCTGGCAGCTGCAAAAGGGTGGGGCGCGCGGCGAGGCCCTCGTCGTTGCCGACGCCATGCGCAAGGAAGTCTATCCCGTGCGCTACCGCCTTTCCGACGAAGGCGCCGTGCGCCTCGAGCCCGATAGGGTGGTCAAGGCTGTCGAAGAGGCGGCCGCGCTCCCCGTTAACGATGCCCTGCTCATCGCCGGCGACGCCCTGACCAAATACGTCGACCTCTTCGCCCATGCCGGCGCGCTTGCCCCCGAAGACGCCTGGACCCCCGAAGGCGCGGGTCTGCTCGCCTGCGTGCAGGCAGCCTGGCGCGCGGGTGACGTCGACCCCTTCGACGCCCGCCGTCACGACCCGGCGCTCGTCTTGCCCGTCTACACGCGCCTTTCGGACGCCGAGGAAAACGAGCGCACCCGTCTGGCTTCCCACGACGCCCGCGATCTGCGCACGGGCGTACAGCACGCCGGCAGTGCCACGATCGACCATGCGGGCGGCATCGAGTACCGGCCGCTTGACGCGGCGCATGCCGAAGACGTGGGCGCGATGGAAGCGGCGGTGATGGGCAGCGATGCCTGGAGCGTGTCGTCCGTCCTCGACGACCTGCCGCGCAAGGACCGCACCTGGTGGGCCGCCTTCGACGGCGAAGCGCTCGTCGGCTATGCCGGCGGCTGGATCGTCGACGGCCAGCTCCAGATTCTCAAGGTGGCCTGCGACCCGGCCTACCGCCGCCTCGGCATCGCCCGTACCCTGCTTGCCCAGCTCGCAAGCGACGCGCGCGATCTGGGTGCGACCGAATGTACGCTCGAGGTGCGCGTCTCGAACGCGGGCGCCCAGGGCCTCTACCGGGCTCTCCACCTGCGCGACGTGGGTACGCGCCCCCGCTATTACAGCGATGGGGAAGACGCCCTCATCATGACGGGTCCGCTGCCGCTGGCCAGCCACGACGTGGCGGGCATGGAACTGATCGTCGACCAAGCCGCGCGGGAAGACGAGTCGTCGCCGCTGGCCCTTGCCGGTCTTGCGCGCCCGCTCGTCATCGCGATCGAATCGTCCTGCGACGAAACGGCGGCCGCTCTCATCGACGGCAACGGCACGATTCTCGCCGACACGGTGGCCAGCCAGATCGACTTCCATTCGAGGTTCGGCGGGGTGGTGCCCGAAATCGCCAGCCGCAAGCACATCGAGGCCATCTGCGGCGTGACCCAGGTCTGCTTTGAAACGGCGGCCGCCCATCTGGGAATCGACCAGCTCGACTGGGGAGACGTCGACGCGGTCGCCTGCACCTACGCGCCCGGCCTGGTCGGCGCGCTCGTGGTGGGCGTGGCCTTCGCCAAAGCCGCCGCTTGGGCGGCCGACGTGCCCTTTATCCGCGTCAACCATCTGGAAGGCCATCTCTACGCCAACAAGATCGCAGCTCCCGACATTGAGCCGCCGATGGTGGTCTCCCTTGTGTCGGGAGGCCATACGATGCTCGTGCATGTGCGCGACTGGGGCGATTACCGCGTCCTGGGCACCACCATCGACGACGCGGTGGGCGAGGCCTTCGATAAGGTGTCCAAGGCCTTAGGTCTGGGTTATCCGGGCGGGCCGATCATCTCGAAGCTCGCCGCCACGGGCAATCCCAAAGCCGTGCGGTTCCCGCGCGCGATGATGCACTCCGGCGATTTGCGCTTCAGCCTTTCGGGCCTGAAAACTGCCGTCATCACCTACATCCACCAGCAGCAGGAGGCCGGCGTCGAGCTCAACCTCCCCGATATCGCCGCGAGCTTCCAGGCCGCCGTCATCGATGTTCAGGTAGCCAAGGCCGAACGGGCCCTCGACCAAACGGGCGCGCGCGAGTTCTGCCTGGGCGGCGGGGTGGCGGCCAACCCCGCTCTGAGGGCAGCCTACGAGGCGGTGTGCGCGAAGCGGGGTGTGCGCCTCACGATGCCGCCGGCGAGCGCCTGCACCGACAACGCCGCCATGATCGCCCTCGTGGCGATCGACCGCTATCACGCGGGGAAATTCGCCGGGCTCGATTGCGATGCCTGCGCCCATACCGATTTGGAAGAACCCTACTAGGAACCGTCTATGTCTGCTACCCATCCTATCGAACCTGCGGCCGGCGAGGCCGTCTCCGAAGACCGCGTTATCGACACCGCGACGGGCGAAGAGGCCCCGGCGGAGCTTTCCGAACAGCGCGTGCTGGGCATCTTCACCGAAATCGCCGGCCAGTACGAGCAGTTCAACCATGCGTCGAGCTTCGGCCAAGACCACCACTGGCTTGACCGCGTCGTGGAACTCGCCCCGGTGACGTCGCGCAGCCGCGTGCTCGACGTTGCGGGCGGCACGGGGGAGGTCACCTTCGCGCTCTGCCGGTCCTACCATCCCGCCCACATCGTGCTGTCCGACTACACGCCGGGCATGCTCGAAGTGGCCAAGCAGCGCATCGCCCGCGGCGACGCTTGCGGGGTCGACGTGGAAACCCGCGTGGTCGACGGCCAGGACATGCCCTTCGCCGACGCCTCCTTCGACGTGGTGACCATGGCCTACGGCATCCGCAATATGCCCGATCGGATGGCCTGCCTGCGCGAGATCTACCGCGTGCTCGAACCGGGCGGGACCGCCGTTATCTTGGAGTTCAGCACGCCGCCGCGCCCGATTGAGCGCGCCTTCTACAATGCCTACCTGCGCTGGGGTATTCCCGCCTGGGGCGACCATTTCACCGGCAAGCGCGACGATTTCGTCTATCTGGCCCGCTCGATCAAGGCCTTCCCGGCCCCCGACGCCTTCTGCGACATGCTGCGTCGGGCGGGCTTTTCCGATCCCGCCTTCGAGCGGAAGAGCTTCGGCGCGGTCGCGATCTACACCGCCGTCAAATAGCGGAGGGATGGGGGCGCGCGGGCGCGCTTTTGCGGTCGCGCGCCCGTCGATCGTGCGGCCGCGCTGTGTATACGGGACAGGACTCACCCTCCTAGTCGCGCGCGCGGGCGGGGCGCGTCCGCACGCCATCGCCCCAGCTTACGCGGTCCGTCGCTTTTCCTGTGCACGCGTGCCGCCCTTCTTGCGCGCGATGGTATGATGGTCGCTACGTTATGCCTCAAGGAGGATTGCCATGCTGCTGTGCGCTGACTATGTACTGCCCATCACGTCGGACCCGATCGAGTCGGGCGCCGTGCTCGTGCGCAACGGCAAGATCAAGGACGTGGGCCCGGCCGACCAGCTGCGCGCCCGCTATGCCGACGAAGAGGTGCGCGACTTCGGCCAAGCGGCCCTCATGCCCGGCTTCGTCAACGTGCATTCCCATGTGGAGTATTCCGCCATGCGCGGCGTGGTGCACGACGTGCCCTACGCCCAGTGGCTTCCTTTGGTCACCGAAAAATCGAGCGCGCTCACCGCGGCCGACCTCTACGATTCCGCCCTCATCGGCGGGCTCGAGGCCGTCGCTTCGGGCATCACCACCCTGGGCGACATTACCGGCAGCGATTCTACCGTGCGCGCCCTCAACGCGCTGGGGATGCGCGGCGTGGTCTATCGCGAGGTCGGCGCCATGGATAGGCGCCGCGTGGAATACGCGATGGAGGCCGCCGAATCCGACATCGACAAGTGGAAGAGCGCGGTCGATCCCGACCTGATCACCGTGGGCATCGCCCCGGCGCCGCTCTACCGCTGCCACCCCCTGATCTTCAAGCTGGTGAGCGCCTACGCGGGCGACTCGATTCCCGTCGCCATGCACCTGGCGGGCAGCCAGGAAGAGTACGACTTCATCAAGGAAGGGTCGAGCTCGCTTTCGGTCGAAATCATGCACCGGCGCGAGTACATGGAGATCCCGCCCTGGCTTCCCACCGGCGTGACCCCCGTCAACTACGTGCTCAACTGGGGCGCCTTCGAAGCCAAGCAGGTTATGGCCATTCATTGCGTGCACGTGTCCGACGCCGACATCCAGAAGATGCGCGAATACGACGTGGCCGTGGGCTTCTGCCCCCGCTGTAACGCCCATCTGGGCATGGGCGTGGCCCCGCTCGACGAGTTCCGCAAGGCGGGCCTGCGCATCGGCATGGGCACCGACAGCCCCGCCGCCACCGACTCGGGCGATATGTTCCCCGAAATGCGCATCGGGCTTATGGTGCAGCGTGCTGTGGGCGGCGGCCGTCACTTCCTGGCGGCCCATACCATGCTCGAAATGGCCACGATCGGCGGTGCGCGCGCCCTGCGCATCGACGACAAGGTGGGCTCGCTCGAGGTGGGCAAGCTGGCCGACATCACGGCCGTCGACATGTCGGGCTCGCATCAGACCCCAACCGACACGCCCATGTCGGCCCTGGTCAACACGGGAAGCGCTTCCGACGTGCTCATGACCATGGTCAACGGCTCTATCCTCTACGAGCAGAACAAATGGCATACCGACGTGGAGCTTGCCAAGAGCATCGCCCACGTGATGATGATCAGGCGCAAACTGCGCAAGTAGCCGCCTTCGAAGGAGACGTTCGCATGGCAAACAAGAAAATGACCGCCAAGCAGCGCGAAGCGCGCCTGGAAGAGGCTCGCAAGCGCGAAGAGGCCGCTCGGCGCAAGAAAGAGCGGGCCGAACGCGCCAAGCGCATCGGCATCGTAATCGTTTGCGTTATTTTGGTGCTCGCTCTGGGCGTTCCCACGGTCGCGCTGAGCTTTTTGAGCACGGGAGCGTAATAATCGTTAATCCGTAAGGTTAGGCTTTCTTAACGGTGGCGGGGCGAGCGCGTCCCGCTCCGCATCATGTGAAGGGAACACGACTTGTTTGGCATTGGAGCAAACGAACTAGCGCTTATCCTGCTGTTCGGATTCCTCATTTTCGGACCCGATAAACTGCCGGCGATCGCGAAAACCATCGGCAAGGCGATCGCCAAGTTCCGCAGCGCTCAGAACGAGATGAACGATGTCATCAAGCACGAGGTCTACGACCCCGATGCCGACGAGCCGTTCAAGAACCCGCTCGATTCTTTGAACAAGATCGAAAACGACGCCAAGCGCGAGGACAAGGGCGAAAGCTTCACCGAGCGCAAGGCCCGCTACGACAAGCAGCGTGCGGCCCGCAAGGCGGCCGAAGCCCGCAAGGCCGAACGCGAGGCAGAAAAGAAGGCGGCTGAGTCGGGCACTGCCGCAACGGCAGCTGCTGCCGCTTCCGCGCCCGTTGCCAAGTCAAGCGCTGCCCCCAACATCGACGAGCTCTACGGCGCCGTGCCCCATGCCAAAAAGGCCGCGCCCAAACCCGCTGCCACGGTGGCGGCTGCCGCACCCAAGCCGGCAGCGCCGGCGCCCAAACGGGCCCAGAGCGCCGACGACCTGTTCGATGACGACGCGGAAAAGGAGGAGTAACGATGCCCATCGGTCCCGCACGAATGCCCCTGTTCGACCATCTGGGGGAACTGCGCATGCGCTTGGTGCGCATCGTCGTATGCCTGCTCATCGCCTCCTGCGTGTTCTACATGGCCACGCCCACGCTCGCCCAATTCCTCCTGCAGCCGGTGCAGGAATACATGCCCCATGACGCCAACGGCAACGTCCTGCTCAACGTCTTCGGCGCTTTCGACGCCTTCGGCGTGCGCTTCAGCATCGCGCTGTGGGCGTCGCTCGTGGCCTGCATGCCCGTCATCATCTGGCAGGTGCTCGCCTTCTTCCTGCCGGCTCTGAAGCCCAACGAGCGCAAATGGTTCATCCCCACCTTCGCGATGGCCTGCGCCCTCTTCGTGCTGGGTACGGTCTTCTGCTACAACTTCATCCTCGATCCCGCCTTCCAGTGGCTCACCGACCAGGCGGGCGGCTTCGCTCAGGTCACGCCTGAAGCCTCCAAGTGGATCGACATCATCATCAAGTTCGAGATCGGCTTCGGCTTCGCCTTCGAGCTGCCCCTGGTCGTCTTCTACCTCGTCATCTTCGAGATCGTTCCCTACGCCAAACTGCGCGGCCTGTGGCGCGAGGTCTACGTGGGCCTGCTCGTACTGTCTGCCTTCATCACCCCCGACGCTTCGCCCGTCACCATGTTCCTCCTCTTCGGCGCTATGATCTCCCTTTACGAGATCAGCATGCTCGCCGCCCGCATCGTCATGGGCGGTAAGATCAAGAGGCAGAAGGAAGAGATAGAACGCCAGGCCAAGGAAGACGCCGAATGGGAGGCCGAATGGGCCGAGCGTCAGCGCCAGCGCAAGTTGGAGGATTCCGCCGACGACTAATCCGTCCTCAGCAAGGAGCTGCGTATGCATGAATTGGGACTGATGACCGGCGTGCTCGACGCCGTGACGCAATCGGCCGTGCAGGCCGGTGCGACGAAAGTTCTGAAGGTGACCTTGTCCGTAGGGGAGATGACCGAGGCGATTGAAGACTGCCTCGTCTTCGCCTACGAAGCGCTCACCGAAGACAACACGCTCTTTTCGGGGTCGAAGCTCGACATCCACATGGTCAAACCGCGGAGCCGCTGCCTCGATTGCGGCTGCGAATTCGACCACGACCGCTTCCACGTGACCTGCCCGGAATGCGACAGTCCCGCAACCGAGCTGATCGCCGGCCGCGATTTGCGCATCGACTCGATCGAGGTCGACATCCCCGACGAGGGGGAGACCGCGCCCGCAAGCAGCGCGCCTGCGGGGGAATGCGCCTAAGCGCCGCTGGCGCCGCGCACCCATGACGCGCATACTGAAACCGAACGCTCACGCATCTTTGGAAAGACGGTGACCGGTATGGCTACGCATATCGATATGAAGCAACCCATTCTCGACAAAAACGATCGTCTCGCGGAAGAGAACCGCGCCCTCTTCGCCGAAAAGCACGTGTTCGTGCTCAACATTCTGGCGAGCCCCGGGTCGGGCAAGACCTCTACCATCCTCGCGACGATCGAAGCCCTGCGCGACGAGTTCAACATCGCCGTGATCGAAGGAGACATCGCCAGCTCGGTCGATTCCGAAAAGATTAAGGCCCAGGGCATCGCGGCCGTGCAGATCAACACGGGCGGCGCCTGCCATTTGGAAAGCGACATGATCAAGCGCGCCGTCGACGTTCTCGACCTCGACGAGCTCGATCTGATCTTGCTCGAAAACGTGGGCAACCTCGTCTGCCCGACCGATTTCGACCTGGGCGAGAACGCCAAGGTCATGATCCTGTCGGTGCCCGAAGGCGACGACAAACCGCTCAAGTACCCGGGTGTTTTCCAGGTATCGCAGGCCGTCGTGCTCAACAAGATCGACACGATGCCGGTCTTCAACTTCGACCAGGACGCCTTCTGCGACCACGTCAAGCAGCTCAACCCCAACGCTCCCATCTTCCCCCTTTCGGCGACGACGGGCCAAGGCGTCGAGGCCTGGGCCGAATGGCTGGCCGAACGCGTGCGCGCGGTTCAGTAGGGAGCCCTTCGCAAGGGCCCTGTGCGCACCCTTTCGTCTATCTGAAGCGGGCCGGTTCCCTCGCGTGAAGGGAACCGGCCCGCTTTGCGTCCGAGCGTATGGCTGCAACGCCCCCTAGACGGCCTTCCAAACGCGGACGGTACACGTGGTGTTGTTTTTGGAATCGCTCTGCCCCGAGGATTCCGCTGTGACTTTGCCCACCTGGGCGGCTGTCACGATGCGTGCGTGCGTGCCCGTCGTGCACAGGTAGTCGCCCCAGCTTGCCGGGCCGCTCGGCACGTCGAAGGTGCAGTAGGTGCGGTTGCCCACGTTCACGGCGGCGACGGCTTGGGTCGATTTCACCATGAGCCAGGAAGAGCCGCACCAGGCGGGCTCGGCCGACGGAGCGCGGCCGAAGCGGAACCAGGATCCGCCGTCGTAGCTGGCCCCCGGGGCGTGCTCGGTGGCGGGGGCGTAGGTACCCATGTTGGCGATGCCGTCGCCGTAGCTGTAAATGCTCTCGAAGCAGAAGGAGAATCCGTTGGGTCCCCAGCCGACTTCGGTGGGCTTCATGCCCGAAGGCAGGGTGATCGCATCGGTGGCCTGGCCTGAATCGTCTGAGATGCGCACGAGCTGGTAGTAGCGGGACGAATCGGGATGGCGCGGGGCGATGACCACGCCATCGCTCGCCGCGTAGGGCGGGCAGGCCATGCGACCCGCGGTGCCGTAGACGTCTTCGGCGTCGCCCGACGAAAACGAGGCGCGCTTGAGCTGGGCGGTGCCCGTTTTCGCGTTGTCGGCCGATGAGGCGGGCTGGCAGACCCAGTAGGCATGGGCGCCTACGGCTGCAAGCGCGGGGGTTTCGGTGGAGGAATCGCCGCTGTCGACGATGCGCGTGTTCTGCAGGTTGCTTCCGTTGGAAAGCGACCCCACGAGCACGCGCCAGAGGCCCTCGAAGATGTTGGCCTCGATCCATACGGCACCCTGGGAGGTGGCGCGGAAATCGTAGACCTCGAAGCCGTCGGAGGCGCCGTTGGCGTTTTTCAGCACCGTTTCGTACTTGCCGGTTGCCAGGTTGAGCAGGGCGCCCTGGGCGAGGGGACTCGCCGTGTCGGTGGGCAGTAGGCAGGCGGCGAAGGCGTCGTCGTTGCTCCAGATAAGGGTTCCGTAGGGCAGGGAATAGGAGCCTTCCTGCTTGAAGGCCGACGAGGCGTCGACCTGGGTGCAGGAGTCGATCGTGAACACGTCGTCGGTCGAAACCGAAAGCGTCTCGATCGTGGGGGCGTCCGATTTCTGCGAGGCCGCCACAGCGGCTCCGCCCACCACGGCGACGGCGGCTGCGGCGGCCCCGCCCACCAGGAAGCGGCGCCGCGTCACCAGGGCGGCTTCGGGCGAGGGGGCGCCGAAGGCAGACGGCCGCGCCTTGGCTTTGGGCACCGCGCTCTGTTTGACGCGTTGGCCGCGCGCGGGCCGGGCGGGCCCGATGCTCGGGCGCGCAGACCTCGTGCACTCCTTGCGGGCGGCACGGTCGCTGCCGGTCGCGCGCTTCTTCTGCCGTTCGCGCGCAGCGGACGACCGAGCGCTGCGCGCGGGGCGCGCAGAACCCGTTCCGCGGGTGGAGGCGCTTCGCCGGCCGGAAGCCTTGGGGCGCGCGGAAGCCTTGGGGCGCGCGGCGGAAGGTCGGGCGCCGGCCGAGGGGCGCG
>LN908982.1:0-19267 GCA_001486445.1 Hugonella massiliensis | reverse complement strand
GGCCGAGGGGCGCGCCGAGCGGTGGGCGCGCGTTGCCTGCGGACGGGCGCTATTGCGCGCCGGTTGCGAAGCGTGCGGGCGTTGGTTGTTACGGCTGGGCATAGGCGGGTCTCCTTGTGCTGCGCGCGTGCGTGCAGAGGACGGGTGGGATGCGCCCCGCCTGGCGGCAGGTCGCACCGCATAGAAACAGTATTGTTTCATTCGGGTTCGATTTCAGGCGCCTTTCAGGCTAATTGATACAATAACGGCAAAGAGCAACACAAGCGCGCGGTACCGTTTCGCGCTAGAATGAAACCACCTGGTTGCAGGCGGCTTTGCCGCGTGCGGCACGTACGAAGGAGAGCGCATCACATGAGCAACGAAACACGTCGAATCCTGCTCGTTGAAGACGAAAAGGCGATTCGCGATGCAGTGGCAGCTTATCTCGAACGTGAGAACTACTGGGTCACCGCTGTGGGGGACGGTCAGGAAGCCCTCGAAGAGTTCAGCAAACACCATTTCGACCTGGTCATTCTCGACCTTATGCTTCCCCGTGTGCCGGGTGAGCGGGTCTGCCGCGCCATCCGCGACAACTCCGACGTGCCCATCATCATGCTCACGGCCAAGGGCGAGGTCGAAGACCGCATCATCGGTCTCGAACTGGGCGCCGACGACTACCTGGTCAAGCCCTTCAGCCCGCGCGAGCTCGTTGCCCGCGTCCGCGCCCTGCTGCGCCGCGTGCATTCCGACGTCGAACCCCAGCGCGAGGTGCTCGAGTTCGGCGACCTCACGATCGATGTGTCGGGCCATAAGGTGCTCGTGAGCGGCAAGGAGGTCGACCTCACGGCGAGCGAGTTCAAGCTGCTCACCACCCTGTCGCGTTATCCGGGCCGCGTGTATTCGCGTATGGAGCTGGTCGAAAAGGTGCTCGGCTACGACTTCGAAGGCTACGAGCGCACGATCGACAGCCATGTGAAGAACCTGCGCGCCAAGATCGGCGACAACCCGCGCAACCCCAAGTGGCTGCACACCGTGCACGGCGTGGGCTATCGCTTCGAGGATCCCACGAAGCAGAACTAGGCCCGGCGCGCTTGCGCGCTGTGCGGGCACACGCGTTTTCGATGCGGGCGCAGCCTTGGGTGCTGCGCCCGCTTTTACGTAGAGGGGGAGTGCCGCGTGCACGATTCGAAAAAGAAGGCCAAGCGCCGTCGGTCGCCTTGGCGCCACATGAGCTACACGACCCGGGTGGCGCTTTCGTTCGCCCTTGTGGCGGCGATGACGGCCGTCGTTTCCTTCGGCGTCCTGTCGTTCGTGTGGGAGCAGCATTTCCAAACCTACACGCGCGAAAACATCCAGCGCCTGGCCGAAACCACGGCCACGTCCATCGGGCAGAAGTACGCCACCTCCCATAGCTGGTACGGCGGCGCTCTGTCGCCGGCCGAATCGGCGGGCGACCTGTCTGGTGGGGTGGGCGTGCAGGTGGTCGACGCCAACGGCAACGTGATCTACGACGACTCGCGCACGACCGACAGCAACTCCCAGATTTCGCTTGCGCCCACCAACCGCGACTCGATGGCGCAGGCCACCATCTATTCCAACGGCGAGAACGTGGGCACCGTACGCGTGTGGGTCTACGGGTCGAACACCCTGCTCACCCAGGCCGACCAGGAGTTCCGCAGCCAGAGCTACAAGGCGATGATGCTGGCGTCGGTGCTGGCCGTCGTCCTCGCCTTTCTTTTGGGCTTCTGGTTCGCCCGCACCCTGGTCGACCCGATCAACCGCATTTCGCGGGCCGCGCGCAAAATAGGGCGCGGCGACCTGTCCGCCCGCACCCAGCTTTCGGGCGACGACGAGATCTCCCAGCTGGGCGAAACCTTCGACGCCATGGCCGAATCGGTCGAAAAGGACCGCAACCTCGAACGCCGGCTCACCACCGACGTCGCGCACGAGCTGCGCACGCCTCTCATGGCCATTCAGTCGACTGTCGAGGCCATGGTCGACGGGGTCTACGAGCTCACGCCCGAGCGGCTCGAGACGGTCGATGCGGAAGTGCAGCGCCTCTCGCGCCTGGTCGACGCGATCCTGAAGCTCTCGCGTTTGGAAAACGGCAGCACCCGCCTGAAGCCCCAGCTGGTCAACGTGGGCGATTTGATCTCGAGCATCGTGGCCACGCACGAGGCCTTCGTGCGCGATGCGGGCCTCACGCTCGTCTATGACGCCGAACCCGACGTCTACGTCTGGGGCGACCCCGATATGATCTCGCAGGCCGTGGCCAACCTCGTTTCGAACGCGGTGCGCTACACCGCCGAAGGCTCGGTTACCGTGCGCGTGAAGGCCGGCAGCGAGATGGCCCAGATTTCGGTGGCCGATACGGGCATCGGCCTGTCGCCCGAAGAGGCGAAAAACGTTTTCGGTCGCTTCTGGCGCGCCGACAGCGCCCGTACCCGCGAAAAGGGCGGGCTGGGCATCGGCCTGTCCATGGTGAAGGAGATCGTCGACCAGCACGACGGCTGGGTCCGCGTGGAAGGCGAGAAGGGAAAGGGCGCCACCTTTACCATCTACATCCCCCTTTTCAATGAAGAGCGCGTGAAGGAGCAGAAAGCTCGCGAGAAACGTGCGCTGAAGGGGCAAGATGCCAGTAGCGGAGACGGGGCGGCCCCTTCCCGCGGCAAAGAAGGCGAGAAGGACCATGCGTCCTTGTGGCGAAAGCGCTTGCGCGGCAAGAAGCGCGAGGCAGACGTGCCGGATGACCGGCAGGAAGGTGAGTAACATGGCACAGATAGATCTGCGTCCCGATTCGCAGGGCAAGGTGCGCGACATCTACGATTTGGGCGACAAGCTGCTCATGGTGGCGACCGACCGCATTTCCGCGTTCGACTACATTCTGCCCGACGAGATTCCCTACAAGGGCAAGGTGCTCACGCAGCTCTCGATCTTCTGGTTCGACCTGCTTTCCGACGTGGTCGACAACCACATCATCTCGACCGAGGTGGCCGACCTGCCCGAAGCCTTCAAGCCCTACGCCGACTACCTCGACGGTCGCTTCATGCTCGTGAAGAAGGCCCAGATGTTCCCCGTGGAATGCATCGTGCGCGGCTACCTTACCGGCAGCGGCTTGAAGTCCTACCAACAGGACGGCACCGTGTGCGGCATCAAGCTGCCCGCCGGCCTCACCGAAGCCTCCAAGCTTCCCGAGGTTCTTTTCACTCCGTCGACCAAGGCAGAAATCGGCGGTCACGACGAGAACATCAGCTTCGACCGCTGCGCCGAGCTCGTCGGTGACGAGGCTGCCGCTACCTTGCGCGACCTCACGATCAAGATCTACACCACCGCCGCCGATCACGCGCGTGCGAACGGGATCATCATCGCCGACACCAAGTTCGAGTTCGGCACGATTGACGGCAAGGTTGTGCTGGCCGACGAGGTGCTCACGCCCGACAGCAGCCGTTTCTGGCCGGCCGACACCTACAAGGAAGGCGAGGTGCAGCCCAGCTTCGACAAGCAGTTCGTGCGCAACTGGCTCAACGCCAACTGGGACCGCACGGGCGAGCCGCCGCACCTGCCTGCCGACATCATCGAGAAGACGAGCGAGAAGTACATTCAGGCCTACGAGCTCATTACGGGCAAAAAGTTCGAGAAGTAGGTATACTGGTCGTTCGTATGTTCCACGAACGTTTGGCCGGCGCTGCGCTTCGTGCGCGCGCCGGCCTTTTTACGCAGCAATGAGAAGGAGCACCTGGGCATGACTCAGCGCAATCCCATGAACGATCGCTACAACGGTGAAAACCGTCCCGGCAAAACGCGCAAGAGCGCCGCTTCGGCCAAGCCGGCCACCAAGGCCGCAGCCAGCGTGCACGTCGTCGACCCCAAGGCGCCCAAGAAGAAGGGGCTGTTCGGCGCGTCGTCGGGCGCGGGCAGGACTCAGAAGCAGCGCGACAAAGAGCGCGAGCGCGATTTGCGTCGCAAGTACTACGATCCCGGCACGCCCGAATACAAGAAGTGGCGCCGTTGGTGGTGGATCTCGATCGCGATCGCGCTCGTCTTCACGACCTTTTCCTTCGCGGCGCAGATGCTGCCGGGCATGGACGCGACGATTACCTACGTGATGCTGGGCATCGGCTACGCCTTCTTGATTTTCGCCATCTACATCGACACGGCCAAGGTGCGCAAGATTCGCCGCCGCTACGCCGACATGATGGGCAACAGCCGCTCGAAGGAGGCTACGCGCAAGCGCAAGGCCGCTCTGGCCCAGGCGAAGAAGGACGAGGCCGCTGCCCGCGAGGCCGGTATCCAGGCCGCCAAGGAGAAGGAGGCCAAGAAGGAGGCTCGCGCCGCCCGTTTCGGTTTCGGCAAAAAGAAGGATAAGGCCTCGGCAGACGCCGATACCGATGCGTCTGCGAAGGCCGCCGAGGAAAAGTAGCCGCCTTCGCTGAAGCGGCCCCATGCGAGAGCCCTGTGCCCCTTTCGGCGCGGGGCTCTTTTCATACTCCGTCGCAGTCGGACCTATCGCATGCGAAGGCGTTCCTCGTTGACGATGTCGATCGCCTCTTGCTTGCTGTGCACGTCGAGCTTCTGGTAGATGTGCTTGGTATGCATCTTGACCGTATTCTTCGACAGCACGAAGGCATCGGCGATTTCGCCGAGCATGCGTCCGCGTGCGATCTGGGCGAGAACGTCGGTTTCGCGCGGGGTGAGCCCGTATTCTTTTGCTACGGAGCGGCAGGGCGCGTCCCAGAGGAGCTCGTCGTCGTAGACGTGAGGGGAGTCGGCGGCTTCTTCTGCGGGAGGCGCCGAATGCGCGGCCGCCGCCGTTTCGTCCGCTGTCGGGAACGCTTCGGGCGCAGACGACGTCTTGCCTCTGGCGCTCTTGCGGTCTTCGGCTTCCACCGCCCCGCCGTAAGCCAACGAGAGCGGGTTGTCGGGGTTGCGCGCGAACACGATAAGCCCCAGTAGGTAGAGGAGCACGATGGCCTGCGAGACGGACTGTACCGTGACGCCTGCGGATTGAAGGGCGATGGCTGCGGCGGCCACGGCGGCGCCCACGGTGTGGCCCACCACGATGAGCAGGCGCGATCCCGCGGCGCCCGTCATACTCGAGATGCACATCCGCGTGCAGCGCAAGAGGAGCACCCACATGCCCAGCTCGAAGAAGGCCGAACCTGCGGTGGCGAGCGCCATGCCGGGGGCGCCGGGCAAGCTTCCCAGAAGTGGTTCGAGCAATACGCCGGCAGAGGTAAGCAAGACGGCGGTAAGGAAGAGCTCGCGTTCGTTCCACGAACGCTGCCGCCAGATGACGATCGAAAGGGCCGCCAGCACAACGAGAGCGAGCGGGGTACCCGCGCTTGAATGGATGACGTCGCTTGTTCCGTGCAGATAGCCCAGCATGATGCCCGAAACCATTACAGACCCCACAAAGGCAGGGGAAAAGGATGCGCGCACCGATTTCGATCCGCCCACGTCGTACCAGGCCTTCGTCCGGTCGAGGCGGCGTGTGGCAAAACCCGCGCAGACGAGCGCGGCGGCGACGAGCAGGTAGCCGGTCCACAGCGAGGGTGCAGATCCTACGATTGCATGGGCGCTTCCGAACGCCCATTCCACCGCGAAGGCGCCGAAGGTGCCCACGGCCGAAAGGCCGGTGGTAAGGTCGCCGTCGATGCGGGCGAACAGGCAGGCGACGACCACGGTCACCGGAATGCTGTGGATTTTCATGCAGAGGATAAGGGCGCCCGTTGCCACTGGTCCGAACGACGCGATTGCGGGGCCGGCGGCCCACCAGAGGGAAATCGCGATCCCGGAAACCGCAAGGGCGATAAGCGAACTGGCGATGAGAAAGCGCCGGCGCCGCCGCTGCACGGCCGGGTCGGTCTTCGGCCGGCCGCAGGCGAGCACATGGCGCGCCACGGCCAAGACCAAGACGAAGAAGAGGGCGTAGTCGGCCACGATGAAGAGGCGCAGGGTGAAGTAGGCGCGGGGGAGGGCGAAGGCGCGCACCAGGGCGGCGTCGGTGATCCAAATGCCTGCGAAGGCGCATGCGAGCGCGACGGTGGCGCCCGTGCCGTAGAGGACCATCTTTTTCACGTGCATCACCTGGTGCAGATCCGGGGCGAATTGATTGGCGCGGCGCCCGTTTTTTGGCCGTTTCTTACGGGTGCATAGTATACACCCGCGCTTTGACCTGGTGAAATGCAAACGAAATACCCCCATAGCGGGTGTAGAGAAACGGTGTGCATCCTTCCTATACTGCATGCCATCGAAACGCCTTGAGGGCGTATCGGGGCGCCGGCTGCAGATAGGGCGCCCGCCCGCAGAGGGCGAAAAGAACACCGCCGCAGAGAGCGGCACTCACGAGGGGGATTTTCATGAACCAGGCACATTCCGTTTCACGTCGTTCGTTCGTCGCGGGGGCCGGCGCCATGGCGCTGCTCGGCGCCTTCGGCCTTTCCGGCTGTAGCTCGCTTTCCGAGCGACCCAAGAAGTCGACCGACCTCACCTACGACGCGGTCATTGTCGGCTGCGGCGGTGCGGGCATGTCGGCGGCTATCGCTGCCTACGACAAGGGCCTCACCAACATCGTCATTCTTGAAAAGATGAAGGTCGTCGGCGGCAACACCAACTTCAGCTCGTCGGGCATGAACGCTTCTCAGACCAAGTTTCAGGAAGAGCAGGGCATCCAGGACAGCAACGACCTCTTCGCCCAGGAAACGCTTGTAGGCGGCCACAACACCGGCAACCCCGAACTGGTGCATTACATGTGCGACCATTCGGCCGGCACGATCGATTGGCTCGACAGCCTGGGCATCACGCTCAACAACCTCACCACCACCGGCGGCATGTCGGTCAAGCGCTGCCACCGTCCCACCGACGGGTCGGCCGTGGGCGCCACGCTCGTGCCCGGTCTCTACAAGCAGGTCAAGGAGCGCAACATCCCCATCAAGATGCGCATGGACGTCAAGGAGATCCTCACCGACGGCAACGGCACGGTGACCGGCGTGCGCGCCGAAGACTACCTGGGCGATTCCTACAACTATCATGCCAAGGCGGTCGTGCTCGCTTCCGGCGGCCTGGGCTCGAACAAGGAGCTCATCACCAAGTACCGCCCCGACTTGGCCTCGTTCACGAGCACCAACCAGCCGGGCGCCACGGGCGACGGCTATCTCATGGCGGAAGCCGTGGGCGCCGAGCTGCTGCAGATGGACCAGATCCAGATTCATCCGACCGTAGGATACGTGGAAAACGTCACCGACGGCATGCCGGCCCCGCTGATCGGCGAAACCGTGCGCGGCACGGGCGCCATCCTGGTCAACAAGAACGGCGAACGCTTCTACGACGAGATGAGCACCCGCGACAAGGTGTCGGCGGCAGAACTCGCCCAGCCCGACGTGATCGTGTGGGAGGTCTTCGACCAGCAGGTCTACGACGCCAACAAGGCCATTCGCACGACCTACGAAAAGAAGGGCCTCGTGAAGGACGCGACGAGCCTCGATGACCTGGCCGGCAAGATCGGCGTCGATGCCGCTACGCTTCGCGCGACCGTCGATACCTACAACGCCGTTACGACGTCCGGCGCGGCCGACCCCTTTGGTCGCACCAAGGGCATGATCGCCTTCAAGGACGGGAATTTCTACGCGATTCGCGTGAACCCGGGTATCCATCATGAGATGGGCGGCGTGCGCATCAACGTGAACAACGAAGCGCTCGATTCCGACGGCAACGTCATCCCCGGCCTCTATGCTGCAGGCGAAGTGACCGGCGGCATCCATGGCAACAACCGTATCGGCGGCAACGCGGTGTGCGACATCACCACCTTCGGCCGCAACGTCGGTGAAAGGATCGCCGATTCTCTGCAGTAGAACGGCGAGCTTCACATAGGCGCGGGCTTCCCCCTCCGCCCGCGTCCCGCTTGCGCCCCGTGCGGCATCTGCCGTGCGGGGCGTTTGCGCGCGCAGGCGGGATGCGCCCTTCGCCGGTGCGCATTGCTTGTAGGCATTCGGTCGTTTTCGTTAAAATGGGGATTGCGTTCAGCGGTCTATTATCGAAGGTGATTCCCTTGCCGATGGATTTTTTCAATGACGGCGAATCCGATAAAGGGCTTCTCGACCCGAATTCCCCCAAACTTCGCGGAATCCATCGTTCGTTGCGTGCCGATCCTTTGAAGGTCGTCATCGCCGACGAAGACAAGCTGCTGGTAGACGGGCTCTCGTCTCTCCTCGCCACCTGGGAGGAATTCGAGTTAGTTGGGGTCGCCTTTACGTACGAAGACGCGTTCGCCCTCGTACGCCGCGTGCAGCCTCCCGTTGTTCTTATGGGGGCTTCTATCAAGGGGGTTCCCTGCGCAGATGCCGTTGCGCGCATCTGCAGCGCGTATCCCCAAACGCGCGTGATGATTCTTGCGAGCATGGGGGAGAGCGGCCTTGTGCTTGACGGGTTGCGTGCCGGTGCGCGGGGGTTCGGGTCCCGAGAGGAGATTTCCGGCAATCGCTTGCGCTCGCTCGTTTGGGCGCTGGCGTGCGGTGACATCGCATTCTCCGGCTCTCTTGGCACCCAATTGCAGGGTGCGCTGCTTGGGGATGGCGGCTTGTCGGAGGATTACCTGAAGAACGAGCGGTATATCGCTTCGTTAGACGAACGTGAACGCTCCATCCTCGCCTTGCTTGAAGAAGGGTGCACGAACTCTGAAATCAGCTCGCGTCTGTACTTGAGCGAACCTACGGTGAAGAAGACCATCGGGTCGATTTTGCGCAAGCTGCATGTTGAGAACAGGACGCAGGCGGCCGTTCTGTACGCGAAATGCAACTAACGGGGGCACCCGGCCGTTCTCTTTTAGGATCCGCCTTCATTTTCGTTGCGCAAGCTGGGGTAGATATCGATGGTTGGCGCTTGCTTGCGGACGCTTTGACGTTGCGCCGTCTCAGTTGGACCCGTATCAAACGGATAAAAAACGGTGGACATTCAGATAACTTTGCCGAACCGATCGGCGCTCAATAAATAACCAATACATATTCATAAAAGCAACATGTCCTTCCTTGGCGCTCGTACTCTTTCCGTATAGGGAGCCGCAAGGTCAAATCGCCTGCGGCAGAGGAGCAAAGAGAGAGGAAAGCCATGATCAAAGCTGAACTGAACCGTGTTGCGATGATCGTCGACGACGTGGAATCTGCGAAGAAAGACTTCGAGCAGATGTTCGGAATCTCGTTCTACGGGCCGTATGAGGACAATACCGTTGGCGTCAATGTGGCGCTTCCTCGTCGCGGCGGCTTTGAGATGATGAGCCCCAACCGCCCCGACGATGGCGTGAAGGCGACGCAAAAGCTCGCAGAAAAGGGCGAGGGCATCACGGGTATCGCGCTGCGCGTTGACGATCTGGATGAGATGAAGGCCCACCTGGCTACGTTCGGTCTTGTGCCCGATCTCGAATTCAGCCACGGCAAGATGCGCGAGATGCTGTTCTATGCGTCCGAAAAGACGCATGGGGTCGAAATTGCCATCAACGAGTTCCCGGATGCTAACGGGTGCGCAATCGAGGTTGCGCGCGATATGGGCTACGACCCGCGCTAGCACATGGGAGACGAGGGAACGGCTATGACTTCTGTAGCGATTTTCAAATGGGCTATGAACCCGCATGACGAACGAATAGGCGCAAACGGCGCGATCAAGTGGCTTGCCAATCGTCCCGAGATAGGCGACGACGATTATCTGGCGGTCCAGGTTGCCAAGGACGCCGACCCCAATGGAGAGGTGGTCGGTTTGACGATGGCAAGCGGAGACACGGCGTTCGCAGCGGCCCGTGGAGCGGAACGAACGATAACGGTCGAAGGGCTCGATGCGTTCGCCCAGCCGACCCAAGCCGCAGCGGCGCTTGCGAACGCCGTGCGCGAAGTCGACGGGGTGAGCCTTGTAACGATAGGCGATTCCGCGTGGTCCCCAATGACCCCGAGCCTTCTTGCGGCCTATCTTGGTTGGCCCTGCCTCCTCGCGGTCGATTCGGTAGTTCCCGAAGACGACGCTCTTGTCGTGACGCGCCGTTATGGGACCGGAACGCAGTCCGTTCGCGTGTCGGGCCCCATCGTGTTGGGCGTGGCGGCAAGACGCGAAGAGGCGGAAAAACCGGGTATGAGGACGGTGCTCCAGGCGCGTAAGAAGCCGGTTGGCAAAACCCATGCGGCAACTGAGGGCTCTCCGCAATTGTCGGTGTCCGGCATTCACGAGCCGGATGCGCGGCCTTCGAAGGTGTTCGACGGCGCGGATGCTTCCGCGGCCGCCGCTCAGCTTGTGGCTGCGCTCAAGTCGGAAGGGGTGCTCTAAATGGGCAACGTATGGATGATCGTAGCCGACGATTTGAGTGCGTCGAGCGTTGCGGGCGTCGCACGTGCGTTTGGCAGGGAAGTGGATGCATTCGTGTTCGGGCCGGCTGCACGGGCGGAACAGGTCGCGCGATGCGGGGTGTCTTCGGTCACGCGCTTCGATGCCGAAGCGGCGCCGGCGGAGGGCTTTGCGAAAGACTTTGCGCATCGCGCCTTGGAGGAGCGACCGGCTGCCGTGGTTCTGTCCGACGACGCCACGGCGCGCGTGCTCGCCGGTTTCGTTGCGGCGGAACTGCACGCCCCCGTCGCCACTTCGGTGGTGTCCATTGCCTTCGACGGTGAGAAGACGACGGTGGAGCAGATGGTCGCCGAGGACGCCGGCGTGCAGGTGCTCGAGGCGACGGGGCCGGTGGTGTGCGTTGTCGCTGATGGGTGCCCCGATGCGGAAGAGGCGGCCCCTACGGCGGTGCAGGAGGGGACGCTCGATTCCTTCGCCTCGTTCGGCGTCGTTTCGAACGAAGCCGCTGGCGCAGGTGCCACAGGGCTGGCGACGGCCGAACGGGTCGTTGGCGTGGGCCTGGGAATCGGAGCAAAGGAAAACCTTGCAATGGTAGACGAACTTGCAAGCGCATTAGACGCTGCAGTGACCTGCACCTTGCCTCTTTGCGACAACTACCACTGGTTCGAGCATTCGAGCGTCGTCGGCACATCGACCCAGAAGATCTCCCCTCGCCTCTATGTTGCCTGCGGGGTGTCGGGGGCGCCTCAGCACCTTGCCGGCGTGCGAGGGGCGAAGGTCATCGTGGCGATCAACAACGACCCCGACGCGCCGATTTTCCGCGAGTGCGCGTACGGAATCGTGGGGGACGTGACGAAGGTTCTGCCGAGCCTCGTTGAGGCTATCGAAAACGCATAACGCTGCGATCTGCCGTCCGTCGTGTAATGGGGCGGCAAAAGGGAACGCAAAAGAGAAACAAAGGAGGAGAAAATGGCCGATTTCGATGTGGAATACGATTTGATCGTAGTTGGCGGAGGCGCGTCGGGCAAGTCCGCTGCGCTGATTGCCGCTCGGGCCGGCAAGAGCGTGGTGCTTTTGGAGAAGATGCCCGAAACGGGCGGGCTTTCCGTGTACGCCGAAGGAACCGCTGCGTTCGAATCGGTAGAGCAGCAGGAGCGAAAAACTCCCCGATTGAGCAAGTACCACTTTCCGACCAAGGCCGAGGGCATTGAGAAATTTATGAGCTACAGCCATCAGCGGGCGAGCTACGAGGTGGTCAAGGCCTTCGTGGAGAACTCAGCTGAGACGATTTCGATTTATCGCGATCTCGGAGTGGAATACAAAGCCGTAGACATCGCCGCCGAGGACGATCCTAATGAGCTGTGGACGTTCCATTTGCCGGAGGGGCTGGGCGCGCATTGCCAAGAGGTCCTGCTCGACGCGATCGAGAAACTCGATGTCGACATCTTTACGAGCACTCCGGTCAAAGAGCTTATCTCCGAAAACGGCAAGGTGGTAGGCGTGGTCGCCGATTCGGACGGAGCTCCGTTGCGCATTGGCGGCAAGGCGGTGATCTTGGCCACGGGGGGCATGGGATCGAGCCCGGACCGTATCGCCCAGTACAGCTGGTTCGCCCAGTCTGCCCATAATATGAATGTGCTCACCCCCCTGCAAAACGTGGGCGACGGACTCGACCTTGCTTTGTCCGTAGGCGCCGATCCCAACACCATCACTACCTGTCCCCTGCTTGCCGCGGGCGGGCGCGATATGACGATGGACTCGCAATGCGGCGGCGCGGGCGTGAACCCCGGAGTGTGGATCAACCGCAACGGGAAGCGATTCGCTGCGGAATCCGTTGCAGAGAACATCGGGGACATCGGGATCTACTTCGGAAAGCAGCCAGGCGGCATCGTGTGGTCGATCCTCGATCAGGCATACATCGACCGCTTGACGCATGAGGGTTCGGAAATCGCCATCGGCGAGTTCGTCGTCTATCACAAGCCCATGGCGAGGCTGACCACCGAACTCGAAGCGGCGATCGACTCTGGCCTGGTGAAGAAGGCCGACACCGTAGAAGACCTTGGTGTCCAGATGGGCGTGCCGGTCGAATCGTTCGTCTCCACTATCGACGAATACAACGACGCCTGCCGGGAGCAATGCGATCGCGCGTATGGGAAGAAGCCCCAGTATCTGCGCCCGATCGCCCAGGCGCCCTTTTTCGCCATTCCGCTTGCCACGGGCACGATGGGGTCGGCGGGCGGCATCCGCGTCAACGAGCACATGCAGGTTCTCGATGCCGATTACATGCCGATCGACGGCCTCTATGCGGTCGGCTTGGATGCGACCGGCTTGTACGGCGACACCTACAACATGGAAATCCCCGGTGCGGCGAACGGTTTTGCGCATACGTCGGGTCGCATTGCCGCACGTCATGCCATTGCGCAGATGGCTTAGTCCCTTGCGTATTTGAAAAGCGCTGGCAGTGATGTTGGCCAGCATATCGAGAGAGAGAGGAAAACATCATGGCACATACGCCGAAAATTGCCGGAGCCCCGGATTTCGGGAAATACATCGCGCCCGAAGCATCTATTGGGAAGCGCCTTGAAGGCAAGCGCATCCTGCTCACGGGAACCACGAAGGGCGTGGGAAAGGTCGCCCAGGAGGTCCTGTGCGCTCACGGTGCTTTCGTGTGCGGTTCCGGGCGCACGCCCGGAGTGGCGGCAGCCCATGCCGAAGAGCTGAAGGCAAAGGGATATAAGGCTGCCGGATCGGATGTCGATCTTTCCGATTACGACGCCGTGGCCAAATGGGTCGATGAATGCGCCGAGCTCATGGGCGGCATCGATGTCGTCATCAACAACGCGTCCCATCCGGGCATAGCGCCTTTTGGCGAAATGACGCCGGACATCTGGGAATACGGCATCGAAAACGAGCTCAACCTGGTATACAACGTCTGCCATCGCGCCTGGCCGTACCTTCAGGAATCGGGGAAAGCGGGACGCGGCGCTTCGATCATCATCACTTCGTCCACCGTTGCCCTTCAGGGTTCCAACTCCCCTCAGAGCGTGCATGCCGCTGCAAAGGGAGCCTGCTTGTCTCTTGCTCGTCAGCTTGCGGCCGAAGGCGGACCGTTCGGCATTCGTTGCAACTCGATTACGCCGGGTCTGGTGTGGACCGAGGCTATGGCCAACATTCCCAAGGAGATGGCCAATGGCTTGATCGGCGCGCAAACGACACAGCAAGCGATCGATCCAATTGACATCGCGTACGCCTACCTCTTCCTGGCCTCCGACGAGGCACGACAGATTACGGCAGCAAATCTGCCCGTTGACGGCGGATGCGCTGGTGCCGTTACCGGCGGTATGCAGGGGGAAATCGAATAACGCAGGAAATCGATGCGGGCAGAAAATCAATATCCTGCCCGCATCGAACGTTCATTGCCCGTTTCGCTTCAGATGGCAGCGCTGGGAGACGATGCGCGATACGGGCGCGAGAACGAAAGACCATCGACATTTTCGAGGAGGAATAGATGTTGAAAGGTCCTGTGGGGTATGGCCGTCTCGTCAATATTGTGATGAACGGGATTCTGGGTCTTTGCATATCGATAGTGATGCTTGCGAGCATAGGCGTTCCATGTACGCCGGAAGCGCTGATTCAGTCATGGTTTGCAAGCTTCTGCATCGGGTACATGCTTGGGGACTTGGTGCCGATTGCCCAGGTACCGTCTCGCATTTGCCAAGCGATGGGCACGCACAGCGGCGCTGCCCTCTATCTTATGAGCGCGCTTGTGCTGGGCTTGTTCTTCGGCACCGGGATCTTGTTTGGCAACGCGATTATCGGCTGTTTGCCGACGATGGGATGGGGCGGCGTCATTGGGTTCTTCGTCCACTATTGGACGACCGTGGCGGTTTCTGCGGTGGTTCTCGTGGCCGTGTTCTTATGGCTCGCGCAGAAAATCGCTTCTGCTGTTAGCGGGTTCGACCCAGCTCAGGCTGTTTCCAACGACAAGTAATGTGCTCATGGGCTGCGACGGTCGGGAGAGGGCCGTTGCGGTGCCGATCGAATAAGGGGAGAGAAATGAGAGAGAATCGCTATTACCCAGAGCTGTTCAAGCGTGGGAAGATCTGCGACCTCGAGATCAAGAATCGTATCGTAAGGGAGCCGATGGGAACCGAGCTTGGTAATCCTGACGGATCGCCAAGCTGGGCTTCGCTAAAGGCTTACGGGGAGGCGGCGGACGGCGGTCCCGGTATCGTCTTCATGGACAATGCCGGCGTCACCCAGTTCCATCACGTGGGCCTTTCAATCGCAAGCGACCCGTATATTGGTCCCCTGTCGATTCTCGCGAAGACAATCAAGCAGCACGGGGCCGTTCCGGGTCTGCAAATCGTGCACCCCGGCCGCGATGCCGCATTCGTGGCGGGCGACGAGGTCATCTCCGCGTCCGAGGTCCAGTGGGAACCGTGGTACGAAGCGGGCGGGGCGGTGCCGCGTGCGCTGACCATCGATGAGATTCATTCTTTTGTCGAATACTTCGGTGATGCCGCGAAACGCGCCCAACGTGCCGGCTTCGAAATCGTCGATGTCCATGCTGCGTGCGGCGTGCTCCTGTCCAATTTCCTTTCACCGCTCAATAACACGCGCAACGACCTGTACGGGGGCTCGCTGCATAATCGCATGCGTTTCCTTATGGAAGTTATCCGTAACATCAAGAAAAAGTGCCCGACGCTTCCTTTGTCGGTCAGGCTGTCTGGGTGCGATTTCGAGCCTGGCGGCATCACGATCGATGAAACCGTCGAGGTCGTGAAAGCCTGCGAGGCGGAAGGGGTCGACGTCATCAACCTCACGTGGGGCAGCCATGCCGAGGTGATCAACGCCGCGGGCATCCTGTCGGAGCACGGGGCCAACCACGTCGACATGGCGGTGAAGATCAAGGAAGCGGTCGATATCCCGGTCATGCTCTGCGGCGGCATCTACACTCCCGAAATCGGCGAGAAACTCCTTGAAGACGGCGTGTGCGACTACGTAGGTATCGGGAAGCCCGCTCTTGCCGACCCCTTCTGGGCGAAGAAAGCCAAAGAAGGCCGTTCGGAAGACATCCGCCCTTGCATCGGTTGCGTCGTGGGATGCCATGATCGAGGCATGCTCTCCGGAGGCGTTGTGCAGTGCGCCGTCAACCCGCGTCTCTTCAAGTACGATTCAGACCGTTTCCCTCCCGCCGAAGAGGCAAAGCGCGTGGCGGTCATCGGTGCGGGCCCCGGCGGTTGCGAAGCCGCGTTGACGCTCAAGAAGCGCGGCCACGACGTGACGCTCTACGACAAGCGATTCGTGGGAGGCACCCTTAAGGAAGCATCGGTGCCTACGTACAAGTACGATGTATGGCGCTTGGCCGAATACTATCGCGTGCAGCTGGAGAAGGCCGGCATCGAGGTGGTGCATCAGGAGGCGACTGCAGAAACGATCGCCTCAGGGTCCTTCGATGCCTGCATCGTCGCAGCCGGTGCCCGCCCCCGCGTGCTCGACTTCCCGGGATCGGATTCCGATAACGTCGTATACGCAATGGACTTTCTTGCGGACAAATGCAAGACCGACGCCCACAAGGTGACGGTCGTCGGAGGCGGCATCGTGGGCGCCGAAATCGCGCTTATGCTCGCAGAGGACTTCGATAAGGACGTTACCCTCACAACGCGCCAGGATCGATTCTTCATCGACGGCTGCATGGGCATCGCCTACATGGTGCGCCTGAAAGCGGCGGGAGTGAACGTGCGGACTCGTTCCACGCTCGTAGCCGTTGAAGAGGGGAATCCGGTGTTCGCCGCTCCGAAGGGCCGCGAGACCCTGGAGTCCGATCTGGTCGTCCTGTCTCCCGGGTTCGTTCCGAACGAGGCTTTGCGCGACGACATCGAGTCCGCGTGCGATACGGAGGTCATTCTCGTAGGAGACGCGAAAGCGCCCCGCATGATCATGGACGCGGTTCATGAAGGGTATATCGCCGCGTTGAATCTGTAGACGCGCAACGGGACGGCCGAACTGCTCGTTCGCCGTCCCGTTCTCATTTTCCATTCGGTCGCATGGCGATTCGGCGCGAGCGTTTCGCGTACAGTCGCGTGGATGTAAGGGGGTTGTTGGTGGAAGACCGTGATTTCGACGTTGTCGTTGTCGGCTGCGGATGCGCAGGCGCCATCGCCGCGTTCGTTGCCGCAAAAAAAGGAAAAAGCGTTCTCGTGGTCGAACGCGGAGAGTATGCGGGCGCGAAGAACATGACCGGCGGGCGTTTGTACGCTCACTCATTGCGAAGCGTGCTCGAGGAGTACGGTGCCGGTGAAGTGGATTGGGACGATATTCCCTTCGAGCGCAAAATCGTCCATGAGAGAATTGCGCTTATGGACAAGGCGTCCGCTTGCACCGTTGACTTTTCGAGCGAGGAGCTGGGCAGGGAGACGTGCGATAGCTATAGCGTGCTGCGCGCTCCGTTCGACCAATGGCTGTCGCAGTTGGCCGAGCAGGCCGGGTGCGAGGTGCTGTGCGGCATGGCGGTTGACGAGCTTTTGCGCAACGACGATGGGGCGATATACGGTATCCGTGTAGGAGAGGATCGGATTACCGCCCATGTCGTCATCGTGGCCGAGGGCGCGAATTCTCTTTTGACGGAGCGTTGCCTCGGGGCGCCCCGTCCCCGTCCCCATCAGATGGCGGTCGGAATAAAAGAGTGTTTCGAACTGCCTGCCGGGGTCATCGAGGACCGGTTCCTCTGCCAACCGGGCGAAGGCGCGGCAATGCTGTTTGCGGGCGATTGTACGCACGGCTACGTGGGCGGCGGGTTCATGTATACCAATAAGGAGAGCATCAGCCTGGGGCTTGTGGCCACGATCGGTCATCTTCAGGAAGCGGATACGACCATTTGCCAGATGCTTGACGATTTCAAGAAGCATCCGGCGGTGGCTCCCATGATCAGCGGGGCGACGCTTGTGGAACATTCCGGGCATATGGTATCCGAAGGGGGATACGACATGGTCCCGCGCTTCGTCTACGACGGCTGCTTGGTGGCCGGCGATGCCGCCATGCTGTGCATGAACCTCGGCTATCAAGTGAGGGGCATGGATTTCGCGATTGCAAGCGGACGCCTTGCCGCCGAGGCGGCCTGCGAGGCTATCGACTCCGGCGATGCGAGCTGCTCTGCGCTGTCGGCATACAAAGAAGCGATGGAGTCCAGCTTCGTCATCAAGGACCTGAAAGCCTATCGTTCATGGCCTCAGGTGATGGACGGCTGGTCTGGCATGTTCAACGAATATCCATCGATGGCGACGGCGGCCCTGAACAAGCTGTTCACCGTGGACGGAAGCCCTTCGGTCCCCCTGAAAAAGAGGCTGAAGCCCATTGTGAAACAGTACGGCATTGTAAAATTGGCGCGGGAATTGAAGAGGGCGGTCGATGCCTTATGATGCGGGAGCTCAAACCGATTTCGGTGAATGTGGAAAATCTAATCAGCGTGAACAAGTATTGCGTTGACGAGGAACATAAGCATATCGAGCTTGCTTCAGAAGACTTGGGGAGCCTTCCTGATGAGGAGTTCGGGAAGCTTGTCCGCCTGTGTCCTGCGGCGCTGTACAAACAACAGCCCGACGGTACGCGCAGTTTCGATTATGCTGGATGCCTCGAGTGCGGCACCTGCCGTATTGCGTGTGAGGGAACCATCTTGCGCACATGGGAGAATCCCGGTCCGGGGATGGGAGTCACGTACCGGTTCGGGTGAGTGCGGCTGATAGGGGAGAAGCGAAGCAAGAGAGAGGGAGATAATGCTATCGGTAAGCACCAACGACAGGAGCGCCATTGCTCCGTTCGTCGACGAATACGAAAGGCGCGTGCGCGCGACCCCACCGGGAATGTGCCCGGTGGTTCTCCAACTGTCCCTGCTCCGGGCGAGCGGTTGCCAGACCTGCGGTAAGTGCGTGCCCTGCCGCGAGGGGCTGCCGCAGCTCGAGCGGATGGTCGAGCAGGTGGTCGCCTTCAACGCAACGCCCGAAATCCTTCCTGCAATGCGCGCCCTCGCGCAGAACGTGCGCGAGACGGCCGATTGCGCGATCGGCTGGCATGCGGCGGAAGTTTTCCTGCAAGGCATGGATGCGTTCGCAGACGAGTTCAAACGCCATGTGAACGAAGGCCGATGCGACGCCGGGGTCGTGCAGTCGGTCCCCTGCGAGACCGACTGTCCTGCGCATGTGAACGTGCCCGCTTACGTGCAGATGGTGGGAGAGGGCGACTACGCCGGCGCCGTCGCCATGGTGCGCAAGGACAATCCGTTCCCCACGGCCTGCGGCTACGTGTGCGAGCATCCCTGCGAATCGCGGTGCCGTCGCACCCTGATCGACGCGCCGATCAACATCCGCGGTCTGAAGAAGATGGCCTGCGACCAGGTGGAAGCGAGCGCGGTGCCCACGCCCGCGCCGGCGCCCGCTACCGGCAAGCGCGTGGCCGTCGTGGGCGCCGGCCCCTCGGGCCTCACCGCCGCCTACTTCTTGGCCCTCATGGGCCATCACGTCGACGTCTTCGAGTCGCGCAAGCGGCTCGGCGGCATGATGCGCTACGGCATCCCCGCCTACCGTTTCCCGCGCGAGAAGCTCGACCAGGACATCCGCGCGATCCTGGGCGCGGGCGACATCAGCGTGCATACCGAAACGCCGGTCGACGCCGCGAAGATGGAAGAGCTTTCCGCCGACCATGATGCGGTCTACGTGGCCATCGGCGCCCAGGGAGGCAAGATGCTCGACCTGCCCGGCGCCGACGCCGAAGGCGTCATGAGCGCCGTCGACCTGCTCACCCGCATCGGAGACGGCGACTACCCCGACTTCACCGGCAAGCGCGTCGTCGTGATCGGCGGCGGCAACGTGGCCATGGACTAGCTGTGTATAAGAGACCGGCGTGAAGGTGTACTCCCACGCCAGAACTAACAAGCGTCAGCGGCGCGTGCCGTCTTGGCACTCGCCATCGC
>LN908981.1 GCA_001486445.1 Hugonella massiliensis | reverse complement strand
GGTAGTTAAAGCGCCCTCCGCGAGCGCGACGCCCTATCCTCCCACGGGCTTCCCCCGCAGTACTTTCGGCGATGCGGGGCTTAACTGCCGGGTTCGGAATGGGTCCGGGTGATCCCCCGCTCCATGGTCGCGCTCGCGGGGGGCGCTCCCCCGCGAGGTCCTGGTTAGGATCTCTCTAGGTTTTCCAAGGCGGCTCCGGGCCGACCCTGGGGGTTGCATGGCGCTCACGGAAACCTCACGGACCGTCAGATACGGGTGCGAATTGAGATGAAGAGCTCGACCGATTAGTACCGCTCGCCTGAGCGCCTCGCGGCGCTTGCAGCTGCGGCCTATCAACCTCGTGGTCTACGAGGGGTCTTACCGGAAAGAGAACTCATCTTGGAGACGGCTTCGCGCTTAGATGCCTTCAGCGCTTATCCGTTCCGGACGTAGCTACGCGGCAGTGCCGTTGGCCGACAACCGCTGCACCAGAGGTCCGTCCACCCCGGTCCTCTCGTACTAGGGGCAGATCTCCTCAGTTCTCTTGCGCCCGCGGAGGATAGGGACCGAACTGTCTCACGACGTTCTGAACCCAGCTCGCGTACCGCTTTGAATGGCGAACAGCCATACCCTTGGGACCGACTTCAGCCCCAGGATGCGATGAGCCGACATCGAGGTGCCAAACCTTGCCGTCGATGTGGACTCTTGGGCAAGATCAGCCTGTTATCCCCGGAGTACCTTTTATCCGTTGAGCGACGGCCGTTCCACGTCGGGCCGCCGGATCACTAGAACCTGGTTTCCCACCTGCTCGGCTCGTCGGCCTCGCAGTCAAGCCCGCTTGTACTCTTGTGCTCTGCGGACGGTTGCCGACCGTCCTGAGCGGACCTTGCGCACGCCTCCGTTACTCTTTGGGAGGCGACCGCCCCAGTCAAACTACCCGCCTGGCACGGTCCGCGCGCCGGATCGCGGCCGCGCGTTAGATCGCCGGAACGGTGAGGGTGGTATTCCAAGGGCGGCTCCGCCCGGGCTGGCGCCCGGGGTTCATAGCCTCCCACCTATCCTCTACGCACCGAGCCAACGATCAATGCCAAGCTGTAGTAAAGGTTCACGGGGTCTTTCCGTCCTTCCGCGGGAAGTTCGCATCTTCACGAACAATGCAATTTCACCGGGTCCATGGTTGAGACAGCGCCCAAGTCGTTACGCCATTCGTGCAGGTCGGAACTTACCCGACAAGGAATTTCGCTACCTTAGGACCGTTATAGTTACGGCCGCCGTTTACCGGGGCTTGGCTTCGGCGCCTCGCTTTCGCTAACGCTTCCGCGTAACCTTCCGGCACCGGGCAGGCGTCAGACCCTATACGTCGCCTTGCGGCTTTGCAGAGTCCTGTGTTTTTGATAAACAGTCGCTTGGGCCGTTTCGCTGCGGCCCGCCCGGGCTCCGGAGGCTAGCTCCCTCACCTGGGCGGGCACCCCTTCTCCCGAAGTTACGGGGTCGGTATGCCGAGTTCCTTAACCATGGTTCTCCCGATCGCCTCGGTATGCTCTACCCGCCTACCTGTGTCGGTTTTGGTACGGGCGCCGCGGGCCTCCCTAGAGGTTTTTCCAGGGGGCATGGGCTCGCCGGCTTCGGATCAGATCCTTCGTCTCGCGTCTCGGGCTCATCGGTCGGCTGGTTTCCATGCCGACCGCCCTACGCGCTTTCACGGGGACGTCCAGAACCCCGCCCGGCTACCCTTCCCCGTCACCCCGTCGGTGGTGACGGCCCGCGGCGGTACAGGAATGTCCGCCTGTTGTGCATCGCCTACGCGTGTCCGCCTCGGCTTAGCTCCCGACTGACCCTGGGGCGATTAGCGTTGCCCAGGAACCCTTAGGCTTACGGCGGAGGGGTTTCCCGCCCCTCTCTCGTTACTCATGCCAGCATTCTCACTTCCCGGATGTCCACGCGGGGTCGCCCCTCGCGCTTCGCCCCTCCGGGAAAGCTCCCCTACCACAGGATCTCTCGATCCGTCCGCCGCTTCGGCGCCGTGCTTAGCCCCGTGAATTGTCGGCGCATGTCCACTCGACCAGTGAGCTGTTACGCACTCTTTAAATGCATGGCTGCTTCTAAGCCAACATCCTGGTTGTCTAGGCAAACGCACATCCTTTGCCACTCGGCACGGACTTGGGGGCCTTAGCGGGCGGTCTGGGCTGTTTCCCTCTCGAGCACACAGCTTAGCCCACATGCTCTGACTCGCGGCCAATGGGATGCCGGCATTCGGAGTTTGGTTTTCCTCGGCAGGCGGTGAGGCCCCCTCGGAAGTCCAGTGCTCTACCTCCGGCATCGTACGGCCGCGGCTAGCCCTAAAGCTATTTCGGGGAGAACGAGATATCTCCGGGTTTGATTGGCCTTTCACCCCTATCCACGGGTCGTCCCCTCCGTTTTCAACCGAAGTGGGTTCGGGCCTCCACGGGGTCTTACCCCCGCTTCACCCTGCCCATGGATAGCTCACCCGGCTTCGCGTCTACGGCGCGCTACTCACCGCCATCTTAAAGGCTCGCTTTCACTGCGGCTCGCTTCGAAGCTTAACCTCGCAGCGCACCGTAACTCGCTGGCTCATTCTACAAAAGGCACGCCGTCACAGAGGAATCCTCTGCTCCGACTGCTTGCGGGCGCACGGTTTCAGGTACTGTTTCACTCCCCTCTCGGGGTGCTTTTCACCTTTCCCTCACGGTACTGGTCCTCTATCGGTCATAGGAGAGTATTCAGCCTTGGAGGGCGGTCCCCCCTGCTTCCAACCGGGTTTCACGTGCCCGGCTGTACTCGGGATGCGCGTCCGCCGGGGGACTGGGGTCCGCGTACGGGGCTCTCGCCCGCTCCGGCCGGCCTTTCCATGCCGTTCCGCTTCCCAGTCCCTTTGTAACCGGCGCCGGCCCCTGCAGGGACCGGATGCGCGCTCCCACGACCCCCATGCAGCAACGCCTGCAGGCTGTGCGCATGCATGGGTTTAGGCTAAACGCGCTTTCGCTCGCCGCTACTCGCGCGATCTCGGTTGATTTCCTTTCCTCGGGGTACTTAGATGTTTCAGTTCCCCCGGTTCGCCCCTTCCCGCCTATGCGTTCGGCGGGAGGTGCCAGAGCTCCGCTCTGGCGGGTTGCCCCGTTCGGAGACCTGCGGGTCGAGGGATGTTTGCTCCTCACCGCAGATTATCGCAGCTTGCCGCGTCCTTCGAAGCCTTCCTATGCCAAGGCATCCACCGTGCGCCCTACGTATCTTCATTTCCCTTCGCGTCCCCTCCCGCGCTTCTGCGCGGGAGGCGTCAGTTCGAAATAAAAGTATTTCGGGTATCCATATCTTAGTTATTGCGATCGTGTAATGCGAACCACCTGCGGGATTCCCGGAAGATCGAATTAGTTTGAAAAACGAATCTGAGGGATTCTCGCTGATGATTCTTTCAGTTTCTATGAAACGCTATGCAACTCTCAAGGTGCCCGGAGGGGGAGGTTTCCCCGACCGTCCGAGGGAGGGCCCTCGGGACCGGATGCCGCGAGACGAGAGATAGGGGCTTCAAGCTTTCGTACACTTTTTCCCCTGTGAGGCGAACCCATTCGCCTTCCGGGGCGCGGGAGCTCTCGCTCGACCGCGCTTCGGGCTGGCGCCCGATTTCTCCCTAGAAAGGAGGTGATCCAGCCGCACCTTCCGGTACGGCTACCTTGTTACGACTTCACCCCCCTTACCCTCCACACCTTCGGCGCCTCCGCCCCTTGCGGGTTCGGCCGGCGACTTCGGGTGCAGACGACTCGGGTGGTGTGACGGGCGGTGTGTACAAGGCCCGGGAACGTATTCACCGCGGCGTGCTGATCCGCGATTACTAGCAACTCCGACTTCACGGGGGCGGGTTGCAGCCCCCGATCCGAACTGGGACCGGCTTTGGGGGATCCGCTCCGGATCGCTCCTTCGCATCCCGCTGTGCCGGCCATTGTAGCACGTGTGCAGCCCAGGGCATAAGGGGCATGATGACTTGACGTCGTCCCCACCTTCCTCCGGCTTGACGCCGGCAGTCCCCCATGAGTCCCCAACTCAATGCTGGCAACATGGGGCAGGGGTTGCGCTCGTTGCGGGACTTAACCCAACATCTCACGACACGAGCTGACGACAGCCATGCACCACCTGTCCGGGCTCCTCTCGGCCACGGCGTCTCCGCCGCTTCACCCGGATGTCGAGCCCTGGTAAGGTTCTTCGCGTTGCTTCGAATTAAGCCACATGCTCCGCTGCTTGTGCGGGCCCCCGTCAATTCCTTTGAGTTTTAGCCTTGCGGCCGTACTCCCCAGGCGGGGCACTTAATGCGTTAGCTGCGGCACGGGGGAAGGGCTCCCCCACACCTAGTGCCCATCGTTTACGGCTAGGACTACCAGGGTATCTAATCCTGTTCGCTCCCCTAGCTTTCGCACCTCAGCGTCAGTGTCGGCCCAGAAGACTGCCTTCGCCATCGGTGTTCTTCCCGATATCTGCGCATTTCACCGCTACACCGGGAATTCCGTCTTCCTCTACCGAACTCGAGCCCGCCGGTTCGGGGTCGGGCCGGAGGTTGAGCCCCCGGGTTTGAGACCCCGCTTGGCGAGCCGCCTACGCGCGCTTTACGCCCAATGAATCCGGATAACGCTCGCTCCCTACGTATTACCGCGGCTGCTGGCACGTAGTTAGCCGGAGCTTCTTCTGCAGGTACCGTCATGGTTCTTCCCTGCTGAAAGCGGCTTACGACCCGAAGGCCTCCGTCCCGCACGCGGCGTTGCTGCGCCCGGGTTGCCCCCATCGCGCAAAATTCCCCACTGCTGCCTCCCGTAGGAGTCTGGGCCGTATCTCAGTCCCAATGTGGCCGATCGGTCTCTCAACCCGGCTACCCATCGCGGGCTAGGTGGGCCGTTGCCCCGCCTCCTACCTAATGGGCCGCGACCCCACCCCCTGCCGCTGACTCGCTTTCCCCGCGGGGCCATGCGGTCCCGCGGGAGTACCCGGTGTTAATCCCGCTTTCGCGGGGCTATCCCGGAGCAGGGGGCAGGTTGGTCACGTGTTACTCACCCGTTCGCCACTCTATGACCGCCCGAAGGCGGGTTAATCGTTCGACTTGCATGTGTTAGGCACGCCGCCAGCGTTCATCCTGAGCCAGGATCAAACTCTCCGTTTAAAGCGCGGCCCCCGAGGGGGCCGCGAGTTTCTCTTCCAACGGATCTGTGAGATCTCTGTTTCGTTTTCCGTCTTCCCGCGGCCTCGTTGGAGGCTGCCGCGGAACGACGGGGTTCGTCTAGCTTGAATTCTCTCGTTCGCAGTATCCGGTTCTCAAGGTCCTCCCGCGCCCCCGCTGGGGGCGAGCGCCGCTTCAAGCGGCAAGGAATTACTTTATGGGAAGTTCATCGGTATGTCAAGAACAAATTTAAAAAGTTTTAAACCGTTCTTTGCAATGTTAGTTGCACCGATGTGCTTCAAGGAAAAGCACCTTGCCTTGCGGCGGATGAATACTTTACGTTCCTCCCCTACCCCTGGCAAGTCAATTCTTCCGTCTGCACATTACATACATATATATTGTGCTATCTAGGGCCTTATCGCACGCTCTCACTACATCTTGTGGTTTGCCTATCACGAAAACGGGAGGTAGACCGCGTCTGCCTCCCGTTTCTTGCGCGATATGTGAAAGATGAAGCTCTTACACGAGCTTGACGAATTTGCGCTTGCCCACTTGGAGAATCGCACCTGCCAGTAGGGCCGGGTCAACGTTGTAGGAGCCCTTTTCCACCGTGACCCCGTCGATGTAGACGCCGCCCTCGTCGATCTTGCGACGGCCTTCGCTCACCGTCTGCACCATGCCGGCCTGCTGCAAAAGGCGGGCCAGGTAGACGGTGCCGTCTTCGTTCGGCGTAAGGTCGGCCGCAAACTCCGGTACGTCTTCGGGCGCCTGATGGGCGACATGCACGCGGTTGAATTCCTCTTCGGCCTTCTGCGCGGCGGCGTCGTCGTAGTAAGCCGCGACGATATTGCGCGCCAGGGCTCGCTTGGTCTTGTTGGGGTCGAGCGTGCCATCGGCGAGGCCGGCCTCGATTTCGTCGATCTTGTCGACGGATTCGGTAGAAGCCAGGCGGTAGTACTTCACAATGAGCGTATCGGGCACGCTCATAACCTTGCCGAACATATCGTCGGGTGCGTCGGTGAGGCCGATGTAGTTGCCGTAGCTCTTGGACATCTTCTTGGCGCCGTCGGTGCCTTCGAGCAGCGGGAGCGTCAGACAAACCTGCGGCTCGAGCCCCATCTTTTCCATGAGCTCGCGCCCCGCAAGTAGGTTGAAGAGCTGATCGGTGCCGCCCAGCTCGACATCGGCCTTGATGACGACCGAATCGTAGGCCTGCATGATCGGGTAGAGGAACTCGTGCACGCTGATCGGCAGGTTGTTGGTATAGCGGTTGTGGAAGTCGTCGCGCTCGAGAATGCGGGCCACCGTGAAGTTGGAGGACAGCTTGAGCAGCCCGGCCAGATCGAGGCTGAACAGCCATTCGGAATTGTGGCGCAGGGTGGTCTTTTCGGGATCAAGGATCTTGAAGGCCTGGTCGATGTAGGTCTGGGCGTTTGCAGCGATCTGTTCTTCGGTGAGCTGGGGACGCGTAGTGTTGCGACCAGAAGGGTCGCCGATGAGCGCGGTGCCGTCGCCGATGATGAGCGTTACCTGATGGCCCAGGTCCTGGAACTGGCGCAGCTTGCGCAGGGGAACCGCATGGCCGATATGGATGTCGGGAGCGGTGGGGTCGACGCCGAGCTTGATGTTGAGCGGCGTGTTGCGCTTGAGCTTTTCGAGCAGCAGCTCTTCGGGAATGATGTCTGCCGCACCGGATTTAATGATGCGAAGTTGTTCTTCTGCGGGAAGCATCGATCTGCCTTTCTGTACGTGCAATTCTAGCGATTCTAGCACAGACAAAAAGAGCTCGGACGGCCGTGGGCTGTGGGCCGTCCGAGCTTGCGCGTTTGCGAGTGCCGCAGGGGGGCGCGGCTACTGCACGCTGCGGAAGAGATGACCGGTCGTCGTGCCCGGAAGCTTCTGCACCGTATTGCCCTTCTGCGCGATGTTGCGGGCGCGCACGACGCGCGCCACGGCGTCGGCGGTTTCGCCCGTGTTGAGCAGGGTCGTATCGACCATGAAGGCCCGCACGCCCGCCGCGATCAAATCGGGCAGCGTGTGCACGATGTCGAGCGGTACCGCGTTGTAGAGATGGCTGCGGCCGCAGCAATCGGTGAAGACCGGCATCTCGTAGTCCTTGCGATCCTTCAGATAATGGGGGCTCTTACGACGAGCGCATACCGTACAGTTTCGGTCGCAGGGGCCCTGGCTCATGAGCAGGCAGTGCTCGGTGGTCATCATTTCGGTGGAACCGTACACGGTGATGCCCAGTTCGACGGACGTGTCGGATCCGATCTGCTCGATCTGGCCAAGCGTGAGCTCGGGCGAGAGCCACACGCGTTGGGCCCCCCAATCTTCGAGCAGGTTGACGGCCCAGGCGTTGAAGGCGGGCACATGGGGACCCACTTCAGGGGACGCCCCCAGCTCTTTGGCCCGCCACAGCTGGGCGAAGCTTTCGGCGAAAACGGGCTTGCCCGCCTTGACATAGTCCCAGGCGTCGAAGGCGAAGCGGGCCTCCCGCGTGCCGGGAATGGGGTCGTGGTCGGCCACGGGCAGAGCGATGACCGCCTTGTTGGGATAGCCCGCCTGGGCGACCGTGCCCGAAATCTGGCCCGCGACGAGCGACTCTCCGCGCTTGTAGTTGACCGCCGGCACGTAGACGACGTCGGCTCCGGCCTTTTTGGCCGCCCGCGCACAGGCGGCGTTGGTCGCCCACGCCGCAACGACGATCGACCCGCCGCGGCCCATACGGGCACGCTGGGGCGCCTTGGGAGCTTTGGGAAGGGTGCGGTCATGGTAGACGGCCAGCAAATCTTCTTCGAGCGCCCGGCTCGCCTGCGCACGTACCTTGTGAAGCTGGGAAAAGCCGATGCCCACGCCTTCATCGAGCTCGACGTCGAGGCGGGAAAGGGCAAAAGGCTCGTTGCCAAAGCGGTCGAGATGGGCGCGCACCTCGTCTTCGGAGACGGCCTTGGTGCGGGCGGCCTCGACGACGGGGCCTTCTGCGCAGCCGAACGAACCGTCGCTCGCCACGAGTTCGAAACGCACAGGCTCGCCGATACGCAGCACCGCCCTACCCTGAACGGGAACCTTGGGCGCAAGCGCGTCGTCGACGAAGGCCGCCTTGGCGCTGCGGACGCGAAAGACGCGGTCGCCAGGCCCCACCTTGCGCGAGAGCGCGATACGGGCGTCGCCGTTGGCAAGCAGGTCGCCTTCCGTCAGGGTACAGGCGAAGTGACCGCGATTGGTCCAGAATTCGAGGACGTCGCCGGCAGACAGCTCCTCTTCGGGATGCACGAGCACCGACCCCGCGCGCACCGAGGCCACGCGGCCCACAAAGACCCCGCGGTTGTTGGGGCGGCCGTAGCTCATCATCTGGTTGCCGTCGTCGTGCGTAAGGTAGGCCTGGGTGAAACCCCGGCTGAAGGCTTCGGAAAGGACGCGGTGCTCCTCTTCGGTGGCGCGCAGGCTTTCGGGCACGGCCGGCAGGTCGGCGCCTTCGGGCTGGGCGGAAAGCCAGGCCTCGGTGCGGTCGAGCACGTCGCGGTAGACGCCCACAACGGCCTGCACGTATTCGGGCGACTTCATGCGGCCCTCGATTTTAAGGGAGCCCGCCCCCGCCACGGCGAGTTCGGGGATAAGGTCGACCGTGCAGAGGTCCTTGGGCGACAGCAGGTGGTCGCCTTCGGACGGAAGGGGCTTTTTCACCGCTTTGTTGTGCAGCTCGTAGGGCAGGCGGCACGCCTGGGCGCACATGCCCCGATTGGCCGAGCGCCCGCCCACAAGCGACGACATGTAGCACTGGCCGGAATAGCAGATGCAGATAGCGCCATGGCCGAAGACTTCGGTGTCCATGCCGCGTTCAGCCGCAAGGGCCGAAAGCTCAGCGATTTCGGCGAGCTCGAGCTCGCGGGCGAAGGTAACGCGCGAGGCGCCGAGCTTGGCAGCCGCTTCGATGCCCGCGGCGTTGAGCACGTTCATCTGAGTGGAGATGTGCAGGTCGGCTTCGGGCAAGGTGCGGCGCATCTGGGCGGCCAGGCCCAGATCCTGCACGATAAAGGCGTCGACGCCCGCGCGATAGCCCTGGCGCACGACTTCCAGGGCCGCCTGGGCCTCGCTGGGGAGAATCGCGATGTTCACCGTGAGGTAGACGCGCACGCCGCGCAAATGGGCGTAGTCACAGGCCTCGCGCAGGGTGTCCATCGTAAAATTGTCGGCCCCGCGGCGGGCGTTGAAGCGATCGATTCCCAGGTAGACGGCATCGGCGCCTGCACGCACCGCAGCGTGCAGGCAGGCCATATTGCCCGCCGGTGCAAGCAGTTCCATACGGCTACTCATTCGAAATCTTCACGACCGCGTCGTCGGCGGCCTTCATCTTCTCGACGCCCGAATTGTAGGCGTTCTGGACATCGGAAAGACGCTGCTGGTAGCGAGCATCGCTTACCGACCCGTTCTGCACGTCGGTGTAGAGCTGCACGTAGGCCTTCATCGCATCGTCGAGGGTGCAGAGGGCGTCGACGTAGTCGTCTTTAACCGTTTGAAGACGGTCGGTCGCATCGGTGTTCTTGATGTCTTCGATGGTCTTGTCGACGGCAGACACCTTGGCCTGCATGGTCACGACGTCGCTGTCTGCCACGGCCTTTTGAAAATCATCGGCGGCGGTGCCGATTTCGGACACCTGCTGGTTGAGCGTTGCCATGTACTGGCGGTTCTGTGCCGCCGCCGAATCGTCGGCGCTTTGGGCCGTGGTGCTCGCGCATCCCGTCGCAAGCGCAAGGACGAGCGCGCCTGCGCTCACGCCAAGCGCAATCTGTTTGATCTTTGGTGAGATGTTCATTGAACCCTCTCGGTCGAAGTGGTAAAGCGGGCGCCGCCATGCGAAACGGCGCCTTGCATATCCCTGCAGAATAATGGAAGCGCGCTCTTAGGCGCAACGGAACCCCCTCGGGCGTTATCGACCCGTTGGCTAGCGCGCATAGGGGTTGGACGGGGCTTCATCGTCGCCCGAAGACCCCGAAGACGATCCTCCCCCGCCGTCTGTGCCCTCGCCGGACGCGGAACCGGAAGAGGACTCACTCGACGAGGAGGATTTGGACGACGTAGAGCCCTCGCTCGACGAGGATGACGAGGACGAGGAGCTGTCGCTTGCGCTGGAACGAGAGCTCTTGGAACTCTTGGAACTCTTGGAGCTCTTGGAACTCGAAGAGCTCGAGCTCGATTCATCGCTGTCGCTGGTCGAAGAGGAGTACGCGGAGAAGGGGCCGCTCGCTAGGCCCGAATAACTCGTAGCTCCCAGGGTGTCCTGCTCGTCGGAGGACAGGGTGCGCCAGGTGGGATCGCTCGCCGCATCCATGGGGAAGGATTCCGTCTTCGAAGACGAAAGGAGCTGGTTCAAGAAGTCGGAGAACATGTCGCTCGCGTCGTAGGAGGAGCTCATCTGCCGCTCTTCGCGGGCGCCTTCCCAACAGGCGACCGCATACTGGGGCGTGATGCCCACGAACCACTTATCGCGCCAGTTCTGGCTCGTGCCCGTCTTGCCGGCGACCGTCTGCCCGTTATCCAGGGCCGCGGCTTTGCCCGTGCCCTTGGTGACGACGCCCTCCATCACCTTTTCGAGCGCGTGGGCCGTTTCCTCGCTGATCACGCGCGTGCCCGTGGTGTCGGCCTGGAAGATAACCTTGCCGTTGGCATCGGTGATCTTTTCGACGGCCACGGCATCATGCTGGATGCCGCCCGTGGCGATCGTCCCGTAGGCGCCCGCCATCTCGCGCACGGTGACGCCCTGGGTGCCCAGGGTGATCGAGGGGACCGACTGCAAATCGCTTTCGATGCCCATGCGATGGGCGATGTCGACCACCTTGTCGGACCCGATGGCCGTGACCAGACGGGCGAAACCGGTGTTCGACGACAGGGCGAAGGCATCGGCGAGCGACAGGGTGCCGTAGTTATGTCCGCCGTAGTTTTCCACGGTCCAGGCCTGGGCGTGCTCGCCCATATCGATCGTGGCCGGCGAATTGCAGTCGACGTAGGTCTTGTTGGGGTCGATGCCGTTTTCGATCGCGGCCGCCAGGGTGAAGGTCTTGAACGACGAACCCGCTTGGCGTTGGGCCTGGGTGGCCAGGTTGTATTCGTTGGCGTTGTAGTCGCGGCCGCCCACGAGTGCGCGGATGTAACCCGTGCTCGGTTCGACGGCGACCAGGGCTGCTTCGACGTCCTTGTCGACTTGCTTGTCTTCGCGCGCTGCGGCTTTTTCGGCCGCGGCCTGGGCCTTGACGTCGAGCGTGGTGGTTACGGTAAGGCCGCCCTTGAAGACTTCGGCTTCGGAATACTGGTCGAGCAGGACCTGGCGCACGTAGCTCGTGAAGTAGGGGTATTTGTAGATGCCGCTCTCGGTGGTTTCGGTGACCTTGAGGTTGAGCGGTTCGCTGACCGCCTCGTCGTACTGGTCCTGGGTGATCACGTTATTGGACAGCATGCGGGCAAGCACCGTGTTGCGGCGGGAAAGCGCGTTGTCGGGATAGTTGATGGGGTTGTTATAGGTGGGCGACTGGGGAATGCCCACGAGCAGGGCCGCCTGAGCCAAGGTGAGGTCGCTTGCGTCGACCGAATAGTACTTCTTGGCCGCCGCCTCGATACCGTAGGCGCCCGACCCGTAGTTGACGGTGTTGAGGTACATGAGCAAGATATCGTCCTTGCTGTAGGACTCTTCGAGCTTGAGGGCGATGTAACCCTCGCGGACCTTGCGCTTGAGCGTCTGCTCGCTCATCTCGTCGGACAAGACCGTGTTGCGCACGAACTGCTGCGTGAGCGTGGAAGCGCCTTCGGTCGACCCGCCCGCCACGTTGTTGACGACCGCGCGGGCGATGCCGATCGGGTCGACGCCGTGATGCTGGTAGAAGCGCTCGTCTTCGGTAGCCACGGTGCCTTGGGTGACGTAGGGGCTGATGTCGGACAGGTTGCTGACCGGCTCGCGGTTTTCAAGGTAGAACTCGGCGAGCAGCGTGGTGCCGTCGTTGGCGTAGACGCGGGTCTTCTGCGCCAGGTTGTAGGAAGACGCGTCCTGGTAGTCGGGAAGGTCTTCGAGCCACGACGAGGCAAGCGCATAGGTCGCGCAACAGCCCGCGATGATGAGGGCCGCGAACGCGACCACTATATAGAGAACGGGAATGTACCTTCTGCGGTTTCGGGTGCCGGGGCGGTTTTTCAGTGCACGAGATGCCATACGACCTCCTGGGTAATCAGGCATATTCTAGCATCCGCGCCCCCGCATGCCCCCGCGCCTCGGGCCCCTTCCCCATTTTGCATACGAGCAACATGCAGCGCCCGCCCGCAGACTGCGGACGGGCGCTGTCGTAGAGGCGAAAGGAGGGACCGCTAGGCGGAAAGGGCGGCCTCGTCGGCGGACAGACGCGCCTCGACCTTCTTCAGCTGTTCGGCCACCGCAGACGCACCCGTGCCGCCTTCGGTCGTACGGGCGTCGACGATCGCCGGCAGGTCGAGAGCCCCGGTGATGTCGTCTTCGAAGAGGTCGCTCTCCTTTTTGAAGTCGGCGAGCGTGAGGTCGTCGAGGGAGCAGCCCCGCTTCTCGCATTCCAGCACCAGATGGCCCACCACGGCGTGGGCGTCGCGGAAGGGCATGCCCTTCTTCGCCAGGTAGTCGGCCACGTCGGTGGCAGCCATGTGGCCCTTGCGCGCCGACTCCATCATCGCATCGGGATGAATAGTCGCCGTGGCGATCATGCCCGCCATGCAGCGCATCGAGTCGACGAGGGTGTGGGCGGCGTCGATCACGCCCTCCTTGTCTTCCTGCATGTCCTTGTTGTAGGCCAGCGGCAACCCCTTCATCGTGGTGAGCAGGGCCACGAGGTCGCCGTAGACGCGGCCCGACTTGCCGCGGATGAGCTCGGCGAAATCGGGGTTCTTCTTCTGCGGCATGATGCTCGAACCGGTGGAGTAGGAGTCGGACAGGGTGATGAAGGCGAACTCCTGGGTCGACCAGAGAATGACCTCTTCGGCCAAGCGCGACAGGTGCATCATCGACACGGCGCAGGCGTAGTCAAGATCGAGCAGGAAGTCGCGGTTGGACACGGCGTCGAGCGAGTTGGCCGTAGGACGGGCGAACCCCAGCTCGCGCGTGGTCATCTGACGGTCGAGCGGGTAGGTGGTGCCGGCCAGAGCGGCGCTGCCGAGCGGGTTCTCGTCGGCTTGGTCCAGCGCGAACTGCAAGCGGGCGAAATCGCGCGAGAACATCCAGAAGTAGGCGAGCAGATGATGGCTGAAGAGCACCGGCTGGGCGTGCTGCATGTGGGTGTAGCCGGGCATGACCACGTGGGGATGGGCAACGGCCTGGTCGACAAGGGCATGGCGCAGGGCGACGTTGCCCTTCATGATCTGCGCGCACAGCTCCTTGGCGAGCAGGCGGGTATCGGTGATGACCTGATCGTTGCGGCTGCGGCCCGTGTGCAGACGGGCGCCCGCGCTGCCGATGCGGCGGGTGAGCTCGGCTTCGACGGCCATGTGGATGTCCTCGTCGTTGATGTCGAACGTGAAGTTACCCGCTTCGATGTCGTGCAGGATGCCTTCGAGACCCGCGTCGATCTTCTGCTGGTCTTCGGCGGAGATGATCCCCTGAGCGGCGAGCATTTTCGCGTGCGCGCGGCTCCCGGCGATGTCCTCGGCGTACATGTGCTTATCGACCGGCAACGACGCGCCGAAACGCTGGGTGAAATCGTCGACGCCCTCTTCGAATCTGCCGCCCCACAATGCCATATGCGAATCCTTTCTTCGTGCACCCGCATGGGTGCGAAGCGGCCGGCATCGAGCCGGCCGCCGTGGTTGTCGTCTTAGTTCTGATGAGCCGAGGGGCCCTGAATCCGGGCCCAGGTGGTGTTCTGCAGGCCGTTGATGTACATGAAGCCCTCGGAGTAGGACCGATCGAAGGTATCCCCCTCGCCGTAGGTTGCCAGGTCGAAGTCATAGAGCGAATAAGGGCTCTGGCGACCGACGACCGTGCAGTTGCCCTTGTAGAACTTGATCCGCACGGTACCGGTAACGAACTTCTGCGTGTCGGCCATAAAGGCGTCGAGCGCGTTCTTCAGCGGCGAGTACCACTGACCGTAATAGACGCATTGGGACCACAGGTGCTCGAGATCGAGCTTGGCATGCATGGTCTCGCGGTCGAGCGTGACCGTTTCGAGAGCCTTGTGGGCCAGAATGATCGCGCTACCGGCGGGCACTTCGTAGCACTCGCGCGACTTCACGCCCACGAGCCGGTTCTCGACCATGTCGAGGCGGCCGTACCCATGTTTGCCGGCAATCTTGTTGAGCTCGATGATCAGCTCGAGCAGGGAAAGGTTCTGGCCGTTGAGGGAGACGGGCGTGCCCGCTTCGAAGCCGAGCTCGACGTATTCGGCTTCGTCGGGGGCGTCTTCCGGATCGACCGTAAGCGTCCACACGTCCGAAGGCGGCTCGTTGTTGAGGTCTTCGAGCACGCCGCACTCGATGGCCCTGCCCCACAGGTTGTCGTCGATGGAATAGGGGGATTCGACGGTGGCGGCTACCGGCACCCCGTTGGCCATGGCGTAGGCCATTTCGTCTTCACGGGTGAGCAGGTTCCAGCTGCGCACGGGAGCGAGGATGTCGATCGAAGGGTCGAGCGCCTTGATCGAGTTCTCGAAACGCACCTGGTCGTTGCCCTTGCCCGTACAGCCGTGGGCGATGTATTTGGCGCCGAACTTGTGGGCGACGTCGACCATCTTCTGGGCGAGCAGCGGCCGCGACAGGGCCGACAGCAACGGGTAGGTGTTTTCATAGAGACCGTTGGCCGCAATGGTTTTGGTGAGATAGTGGTTGGCGTATTCGTCGCGCAGGTCGACGGCTTCGGAGTCGATCGCGCCGAGCGAGAGGGCCTTCTTCTTGATGGCTTCGAGATCCTGCTCGTCTTGGCCGACGTTTCCGCAGATGGCGATGACATCGAGGTTCATTTCGGTTTGCAGCCATTTCACGCACACCGAAGTATCGAGGCCGCCGGAATACGCAAGTACAACTTTATCTTTGGTCGTCATGATGAGACATCCTTTCACAGCTTTACGCTGTAAGTTTTCACAAGGGTACAGAGTGGGCGCCGTAGATTGCGGCTGTGCATGCCATCGGGCGCACTAGTGCGCAGGCATCGTGACACGCTGTGGGATTATGGACGCGCTTAAGCGCGCCGCTCGCTACAGAAACAGACGACTAGCGTCGTCGCAGCCCGTTGAGCGTACCCATGATTCGGGTAGCGTCTTCAGGAGAAGCGGCTGCGAGCAGAATGGTGTTGTCGCCGGCTACGCTGCCAAGAGCGCCCGGGATACCTACGCTATCGATAGCGCCTGCCACGCCCGACGCTGCACCGGGAGCCGTGGTGACGACCACAAGCTGGAGCGTCGTATGGATGTCTTCGACCAGATCGGCGACCATGCGCTGCATGCGCATGTCTTCGGGGAGGACGTAGAAGCCCTCTTGGGACTTGAGCAGCCCCATGTCGGTGATGTCGCGGGAGATGGTGGCCTGAGTGCAATCGTAGCCCTGAGCCTGAAGCTTTTCGGCAAGCTCGCGCTGCGTGCGAATCTGGTCGCCGCGCACGATCTCCCGAATCACATCATGTCTCTGGGTGCGTTTTTTCATGGCCTCCGGAAATCCCCGTCCTAGTATCCAATAAAGCGTTATGCAAACGTGCCGTTATACAGAGACACGCTGCATAACGCTTTGTTTTATGCAGAACATTTTATAGCAGACTTCGCGGAGCGCAAGGCGCTACTTCACGATGGACGCCAACTTCTTCACAAGTACATCAATATCGGCGGTCGAGCAGATAAGCGGCGGAAGGAAGCGCAGGGTGGCGGGACCGGTGGCGTTGAGGAGCAAACCCGCCCCAAGACCTGCGGAAACGATATCGGGCGCCGACATCTCCCCCACCACGTCGCAGGCGACCATAAGGCCGCGGCCCCGCACGTCGGTTGTGAAGGGAAGGGCTTCCAAAGCGTCGCGCAAGTAAGCGCCGACCGTCTGGACGTTTTCGAGAATATGCTCCTGCGCCAGCGCTTCCAGGGTTGCCGAAGCCGCGGCGATCGCAAGGTTGCTGCCGCCGAAGGTGGAGCCATGATCACCGGGCGCGAAGGCCTGGGCGACGTGGGCGCGCGCCGCGCAGGCCCCCATGGGGAAGCCGCCCGCGATGCCCTTGGCCATCGAAAAGATGTCGACCTCGATGCCGAACTGCTGGAAGGCGAAAGGCGTGCCCGTGCGGTAGACGCCCGTCTGCACTTCGTCGCAGAGCATGAGGGCCCCATGGTCGCGGCAGAGCTGGGCGGCGCGGGCCAGGTAGTCCGGCGTGCAGGGATGAACGCCGGACTCGCCCTGGATGCATTCGAACATGAAGCCGCAGATCGCGTCGCCCTGCTCTTCAAAAAGGGCTTCGAGAGCGGCGACGTCGTTTTGCGGCACGGCCACGAAACCGCCGGGAAGCGGCTGGAAGAGCTCCTGCTTGGCGGGCTGGGCCGTGGCGGCGAGCGTTTCCATCGTGCGGCCGTGGAAGCTGCGCTGCAAGGTGACGATCGTGGAAGCCGCCCGTCCCTGGCGCTTCGCATAAGCGCGGGCGAGCTTCATCATGCACTCGTTGGCTTCGGCGCCCGAATTGGCGAAGAAGGTTTGCCAATCTTCGGCACCCTCCCCCGCGTTGAAGTTGGCCAGATTTGAAATGGTGCGGGCGAGTTCGCCGCGTTGCTCGATGTAGTAGTAATTGCTCACGTGCATGAGCGTGGCCGCCTGCTTCTGGATGGCGGCGACGACGGCCGGGTGGCAGTGCCCGAGCGCGTTGACGCCGATGCCGCCGATGAAGTCGAGGTAGGATTTGCCCTCATCGTCGAAGACCTCCATACCCTCCCCGCGCACGAGCTCGACGGGCTTGCGGCCGAAGGTGTGCATGACGTAGCGGTTTTCGAGGTCCCGTTCTGTTTCGAAGCTCACGATGGTCCTTTCTAGTGGTTCACGGTCAGTTTCTTGGCGAAACCGCCGATGGGATGCATTTCGTTGACGTAGCTTTCGGCCGTGCGGTGAATCACGGTGCCCACGCCCGAAGAGGTGAGCAGTTCGAGCAAGAGGGAATGCGGCACGGTGCCGTTGATGATATGGGCACGCGTGACGCCCGCATCGAGCGCTTCCACGCAGGCGCGCAGCTTGGGCAGCATGCCGGTGGAGATGGCGGACCGGTCGATCATGTCCTGGGCTTCGTCACGCGTGAGGTTGGAGATGAGCGTCGACTTATCGTTGAAATCGAGGTAGAGGCCGTCGACGTCGGTGAGCATGATGAGCTTGTGGGCGCCGATTGCGCCGGCGATGGCCCCGGCGGCAAGGTCGGCGTTGATGTTGAAGTAGCCGTCGTCCTCGCCGTAGGCCACGCCGCCCACCACGGGGATGAAGTCGTCGCCGATGAGAGCTTCAAGGTATTCGGTGTTGACCTTGGTGATCGTGCCCACGCGCCCCAGGTCGGGGTCGCTCTGCCGGGCGATAAGCGTTCCGCCGTCGCTGCCCGAGACGCCCACGGCCAGGTTGCCGTGCCAATTGATGTCGTGCACGAGGCTTTGGTTCACGTCGCCGATCAGCACCATCCGCACGAGGTCCATGGCCGCGTCCGACGTGACGCGCAGGCCGTTTTTCCATTCGACGGGCATGTCGAAGCGCTCCATAGCTTCTGAAATGGCCTTACCGCCCCCGTGGACGATGATTGGGTTCATGCCGATGATCTTGAGCAGGACGATATCGGTCATCACCTCGCGGCGCAGGGCGGAATCGACCATGGCCGAACCGCCGTACTTGATGACGACCGTTTTGCCGGTTACCTCTTTGATCCACGGGAGGGCGTCGACAAGGGCGTTGGCCGCGCTTTCGAAGGTTTCGGGCTTCTGGGTGTCGCGTGAGAATTTCATGACCGGTAATCTCCATTGATCGTAACGTAGTCGTGCGAGAAATCGCAGGTCCACACCGTGGTGGCGGCATCGCCGGCACCGAGGTCGACGACGATTTCGATTTCGGGGGCCTCGAAGCGCGCGAGAGCCTCGTCTTCGTCGAAGGGCACGGGCAGGCCCTGCCGCATCATGGGCAGTCCGGCGAGGTCGATGCTCACCGCGCCCGGGTCGAAGGAGGCCCCCGACCGCCCGGCGGCAGCGGCGATGCGGCCCCAGTTGGCATCGTGGCCGAACACGGCCGTCTTCACGAGCGGGGAGTTGGCGATCGTACGGGCGCAGGCATCGGCGTCGGCGTCGGTCGCGGCGCCCGTAACGCGCACGGTGACGAGGCGCGTGGCGCCCTCGCCGTCGGCCGCCTGCATGCGGGCAAGGCACGTGCAGACGGCAAGCAGGGCGCTACGAAACTCTTCGAAGGCGGGCGTTCCCACCGCGAAAGCCTCGTGCTTGCCGCAAGCGGCCGCCCCGCTTGCGAGCAGGAAGGCCGAGTCGTTGGTCGAGGTGTCGGAATCGACGGTAATCTTGTTGAAGGTGCGGTCGGCCACGTAGGTCAGTGCCGCGTGCAGGGCCGGACCGGTAAGGGGCGCGTCGGTCGTGAGCACGGCGATCATCGTCGCCATGTTGGGCATGATCATCCCCGAACCCTTCACCATGCCACCCACCGTGAAGCGGGCGCCCGCAAGCGAGGGGTCGGCGCTTTCGTAGGCGACGGCGCATTCCTTGGGATGCGTGTCGGTGGTCATGATCGCGCGCGCGGCAGCATGCCCCGCTTCGGGCGTGGCCGCGGCCTGGGCATGCATGCCCGGCAGGGCCTCTTCGAAGGGGTCGAGCGACAGCTGGACGCCGATGACGCCGGTGGAAGCCACGAGCACGTCTTCCGCGGCGCAGCCTATCGCGCACGCAGCGAGCTCGGCCGAGCGCTCGGCGCGAGAGAGCCCCTCGGGGCCGGTGGCGGCATTGGCAATGCCCGAGTTCACCACCACGGCACGCGCGGTGCCGTACCCCACGCCGCCGAATTGGGCGCGGTCGAACAGGACGGGCGCCGCGCAGAAGGCATTCTGCGTGAACACGCCCGCCGCGGGAAAGGGCTCGTCGGCTTCGACGAGCGCGAGGTCAAGACGGCCGGGATCCTTGCGGAAGCCCGCATGGGCGCCTGCGGCCTTGAAACCCCGCGCGCTCGTGACGGTGCCGCCGTCGATGAAGGTAAAGCGCGTATCTTCGCACATGGCGCACTCCTCACACGGGAAGGGACAGAGACGTAAGGCCGCAGGTTTCAGGCAGGCCGCACACGATGTTGGCGCACTGCACCGCTTGGTCGGCTGCGCCCTTGCCCAGGTTGTCGATTGCCGCGACGGCGATAAGCGTACGCGTGTCGGCGTGGTAGGTCACGCCCACCTGTGCCCGGTTGGACCCGGCCACGCTGTCGGTGCGGGGCATGGCGCCCCCTTCGAGCACCTGGACAAAGGGCCGTCCCGCATAGAACTCCTTATAGAGGGCCGTGGCCGCTTCGGGCGTCATGCCCGATGCCGCTTCGGCGGGGACCTGCATGGTCACCGTGGAGAGCAGGCCGCGACGCATGGGAACCAGGTGGGGAACGAACACCACGCGCCCGGCAAGGCCGAGGATCTGCTCGATTTCGGGCGTGTGCCGGTGCTTGAGCACCCCGTAGGCTTCGGCATTGCCCGCCGCCGCGCAAAAATGGGTGCGCGCCGTGGGCTTCTTGCCCGCCCCGGTCACGCCGGAAATGGCCTGCACGTTGAGTACGCCTTCGATCAGGCCGGCATGCACGGCCGGATATGCCGCAAGCGAGGTGGCCGTGGGAAAGCAACCGGCGCAGGCCACGAGCACGGCCTGTCCTGCCGCATGGCGCGCGGCCGCGGCGGCGATTTCGTCGGCGGCGATTTCGGGCAGACCGAAAGCCGCGCGAGCGAGCAGGTCGGGCGACGTATGAGGCGTGCCGTACCAGGCCTCGTAGACGGCGGGGTCCTTCAAGCGATAGTCGGCCGAAAGGTCGATCACCGTCACGCCCGCGTCGATCAAGGCCGGAGTTTGGGCGAGACTGGCCGTATGGGGCACCGCGAGAAAGGCGATGTCGCAATCGAGCAGCGAGGGATCGGCATGGGGAGAGAAGACGATATCGGTTACGCCGGTAAATGCCGGGTAGACCGCATCGAGACGGGATCCGGCGTCGGCATCGCTCGTGATGACCGAAAGCTCGAACGAAGGATGCTCGACGATTCGTCGAACCAGTTCCACCCCTGCGTAACCTGCTGCGCCGACAACGGCGACCCTGTAAGCCATGTTCCCTCCTTTGTTCGCTTGCGTATGCGATATTTTGATATATTCATTCGCTTTTATGCGATTTATAGAAGATAGCACAATCAGCTATGCAGTTGTGAATATTCGCATCGTCTCTACGGAAGACAGCCGAGAGACTCTAGCAGGATTGGGAGGCGCCCAGCAGATCGAAGGCGTCGGTGAGCACCCGGCGCGCCACTTCGCGCACCGGGTTGCCTTCGGAAATACCTGCAACAGCAGCACCGTCGACCAGAGCGCTCACGATGCTCGGGTCGACTTCGGGATAGCCGGCGCGCGCAAGAATGCGAGCGTTGGCTTCGGAGAGGCGCACGCGGCCCCGCCGATAGACGGCGGTCACCACCTTGGACTGGGCAGCCATGATGAGCTGTGCGTAATGGGCGGCCGGCACGTCGAACTGTTCGGGCAGGCAGGCGCGCAGGAGGAGGGCCACCACCTGCGCACGCGCCTCTTCGGGCGCCATGGCCTCCGCGGCGTCGGCGGCCTTCTCGGCGCGTTCTGCCCATGCGCGCATATTGAATTCGGCCGCCTCTTTAAGCACCTCGTCTATCGAATCGAAGTAGTAGCCCACCGCCGACGACGCCGCCCCGGCTTTTTTGGCCACATTGCGGTAGGTCACCGCCTGGGGCCCTTCTTCGCGCAGGATGATCGCCGCCGCAACCACCAAGGAGGAACGCGTCATCTGGGCTTTGACCGATAACTGTTTCGCTGCCATCGTTTCCCCTTGTTTCGTCTACCGTCTGCCGGGCGCAGGCGCGCCTTCGATTACTCGACCTCGGAAAGGTCCATGCCCGTGTGCTCGTGCGAGAGCGCCATCGCCACGAAGGCTATCGCACCGATCGCCACCATGTAGTAGGCGGGCGCGATGGGGTCGCCCGAAGCTTCGATAAGCGCGAAGCTGATGAAACTTGCCGAGCCTCCAAACAGGGCATTTGCGAGATTAAAACTGAATGCGAATCCAGAATAGCGCACATTCGTGGGGAAGGTTTCCGTAAGATAGCTCGAAAGCGTCCCATCGTTGATGGTGAGCAGGAAGCACAATCCCAGCTCGCAGACGAGCACGATCATGAAGTGCATGGTGCCGAACAGGTGGAAAGCCGGCACCGTGAAGACGATGAAGCCCACGCAGGCGATGATGAGCATCTTCTTGCGCCCGACCTTATCGGAAATGCGTCCCGACACGAAAATGAATCCGATATAGAACACGAGACAGACCGTGGTGATGAGCGACGCGAGCGCCGAGTCGAAGGACAGGGTCGTCTCGAGGTAGTTGGGGATGTAGGTGAGCACCATGTAGAAGCCCACCGCATTGAGCATACAGGCACCGAAGCAGATGATCACCTTGCGCGGATAGGCGCGCAGAAGGGTGCGAATGGGCTTGTCGGTGCCCTGCCCCTGTTCGACGTCTTTGCGCATGGCCTCATACACCGGCGAATCTTCGAGATGCGTGCGGATGTAGTGGGTGATCAGCCCCAAAGGCGCGGCGAGCAGGAAGGGGATGCGCCAGCCCCATTCGACGACGAAGGGAGAGCTCGACCCCCACACCCCGTAGAGGAAGGTGGCGAAGAGCGACCCGGTGAGCAGACCTACCGCCGTGGATGCAGGCACCATCGAGCAGTAGAACCCGCGATGGTCTTTGGGAGCGTACTCGGCGATGAAGGTCGCCGCGCCCGCATACTCCCCCGACGCCGAAAAGCTCTGCACAACGCGGCAGGCGAGCAAGAGGGCCGGCGCGGCGGCACCCACCACCGCGTAGCCCGGCAGGCAGCCCACCATGAAGGTCGCGCCGCTCATCAGCAGGATCGACATCGACAACGCCCACTTGCGGCCTTTCTTGTCGCCCATGTTGCCCCAGAAGACGGCGCCGATGGGACGCACGAGAAAGGCAAGGGCGAAGACGGCGAAGGTGTACATGGTGGCCACCATCTTGTCTTCGCTCGGGAAGAAAACCACGGCGATGACCGTCGCAAGGTAGGAATAGCTCGCGTAGTCGAACCATTCGATGAAGTTGCCCAAGAAGGACGAGAACGTGACGCGCTTGAGCGTGCGGTGCTTTTCCTCGCCGCTATAGTCCCTGGGCTGCGTGCGCGTCGATGCAGTCGGTTCGCTCATTGCCGGCATCCCCCTTCGAATTGCTGCCGCCGGAGTTTCGCGCGCCGATCATACCCTTGACGGCGGGAATCGCACCGCCGCCCACGATAAGCACCGTTCCGATAACCGTGTTCACCGTGAAGGCTTCCCCGAAGATTACCAGACCGATGAAGAGGGCCACGGGCACTTCCCAGTAGGCGATCGTCGAGTAGTCGGCCGCCGGCAGGTTACGCCCCGCCGCAAGCAGCAGGCCCAAGGCGACCGGACCGCAAACGATCCAGAAGACGACGGCGGCAATCCAGTTGGCGGTGGTAAGGTGCAGGTCGAGCGCCCAGGTGGATGCAGCGAGGCCCGAAGTGCCCATGAAATTCATGATCAGCGTCAGGCTCCCAGCGCCCAGGGCGGCGAAGATGAAGTTCCACACCCCGCGCGCCGTGGTGTCGGCGTCCTTACGGTACCCGTTGAAGAACATGCTCGCGCCGTAGAAAACGCCGGAGAGCAGACCGAACATGTCGCCTACGCCCTTCTGCGGGAATTCGGGCGTGGACACCTCGAAGTTGAGGTCGACGCGGAAGCCGTTGGCGCCGAAGCCCACCAGGCCCTCGGCAAAGAGCATGCCCACGAACACCGCCGCCAGGCAGATCCATTGAAGTTTGCTCATGGGCTCTTTTCTGAAGATGCGCGCCAAAATCACGCAGAAGACCGGCCCCGTGTAGATGAAGAGCACCGCGTTGGCCACCGACGTCATGAGCGTCGAGGTGACGTAGCAGGCGAGCGAAAGGCCGATCATCAGACCGCCCAGGGCGATGGCGGGCGTGAGCTTGAGCTTCTTGAAGACGCCCGCCTTATGGGTGGCGAACAGGAGTATTACGAAAAAGAGGATGCCCATGGACATTCGGCCGGTGGCCATGAGGGCGCCCACGCTGTCGCCGGCGTTGAGGCCCTTCGTTCCGTCGAGGAAATCGGTGCGCGTTGCCGCGCGCGAGAGCAGGGGCACCAAGCCCATGCCCGTAGCGGAGAGGAGCATGGCGATGGTGCCCCACTTTCGGTTCATCTTGTATTCACCGTGCGCGGACCCTTCCTGGTTCGCGGCAAATTATTCATTCATCATTCCCTCCTTGTAACGTAGGCGCCAAGCGGACGGAGCGGCGCAACGTAAGCGGAAAGCAGAGAAGCCCGGCATCCGAATGGAATACCGGGCTCCTCCTCTCATGGGGTCCTAGGAATGCGTCGCGCAACGCCCTAGGAAGTCGGTGAACGGCTAGCGATTACTCCCACATTTCGGGACGAACGAGCGTGGGGTCCTTCACCCTGTTGGGGAAGTAGTCCTCGCAGGTGCCCTCGCGGTAGACGTCTGCCGTGGAGCAGTGCAGGCCGCCGCCGAAGGGGTAGGCGTCGCGCAGGTCGCAGGGGATGACGTTCATGCCGAGCTTGTCCATCTGCTCCATCTGGTAGACTTCCGAGGCCTCGACGATGACCGTCTTGGGGTCGAGCACGAGGCAGTTCATGGACAGCCAGACCGAGCTGTAGCAGAGCTCGGGCGGCGTGTCGTGCGCCGGCTGGGCGGCGTCGACGATCTGCCAGTCGTTGGCCTCGAAGATCGCGCGCTGCTCTTCGGGCAAAGGCCGCACCGGGTTGTTGATGATCAGGCCCGGGCGCAGCGGCACGAAGGTCGCGTCGATGTGGATCGGATAGGGGTCGCCGGGGAAGTTGACGGCATGGATGCGCAGGTCGGGATAGTAGCGCTGCATCCAGTCCATGGCGGCGCGGTTGGTGGTCAGGCCGTGCTGGACGAAGATGTCCTTGCCCATGCGCATCCAGTCGGCGGCGTCCCACATGGGCTCGACCTCGGTGGTCACGAAGTCCTTGGCGGCGGTGCGCTTCAGGCGCTCCTCGAGGGTGATCGACTCGTCGTAGTAGTTGTGCTTGTAGGACTTGTCGGTCAGGCGCGGGCGCGGGGCCTGGGTCCACTTGAACTCGGGGTCCTCCTCGAAGTACTGCTCCATGAGAGGCCAGTAGGCCAGGTACTCGAAGTAGCGGCAGCGGAAGCTGTTGGCCGAGGCCATGATCTCGTTGCCCACGGTGAGCAGGATGTCGCGCGGGGGCATGCAGCCCATCATGGAGTCGTTGCGGAAGTCGGGCGTGGCGATCGCCTGGTTCCACTGCAGGGGCGTCGGGCGGTCGACGATGACGCCGCGGTCCTCGAGAATCTTGACCAGGCGGTCGAGCGCGGCGTTGCCGGCCTCAACGGTGCGGGTCGGACGCGGGCCCCACATGCCGCGCATGTCGGAGTCGACGGGCACCTTTTCGGAAGTGGCGGGCTCTTCGGGCGGGATCATGCCGAAATCGCAGCGGCCTACGATGACGCGCTTCAGCGGATCCCAGTCATTCCAAGAGTTGACGATTTTGGGCATTTGAGTCTCCTTTCGTCCGAGGCCACATTGACGGCCTCTTTTGAAAACAAACCGTGACCAATACGTGAGCGACATGCGGGAAAGACGACATCTGCGGGCTGCCGGCAAAGCCCTGTGCGGACGACCTCTCCTTGCCTCCGCTTCTGGGCCGAAGTATATGCCGTTTTTTGTGCATGTGCAATATTTTTTTGAATTTTTTTGGAATACTTTTCACTGTAAGGTACATTTTGCCTGATAGGACAGATAGTTAGATAAGACTATTTTATTCGGTTGCATAATTTTGAAGCTAAAAGATGATCTTTTCGAGCCGCGTCGGAGAGGTTTTTGCGCCGTTTTCGCGCATGGGCGAGACGCGGGTCGCCCGACGGGCGGCCGCGCAAGCAGCCCCTGGGCGCCGTTTGCGCGCAAGAGCGGTAACGAGGAACAAAGCGCCGCGTACACAAGCCGGCTGGACACCCCGCCGCACGCAGAAAGAGCCGCGCGAGCGCAGCGGCAAAGGGAAACGAGTGCGTTCGAAAGATGTCCGGCTACCCCGGGCAGATCGCGCTAGGCGCGGGTGGCACGCGCCTTCTTGGCGCGACGAGTGTCGCGCAGGTGCGTGAGGGCGCCCAGGGGATCGTGGAAGATCATACGGGGACCCGCATAGCGCATGGCCGCGCGCACGCGATCGCGCATGGCCGGGCTGTAGCAATGCGTGGTGCACGAGCTGCAGAAGGTCTTTTCGGCCATATGCGGGCAGTGGTCGATGCGCGTGAAACAGTATTCCGTGAGTGCGCGGCAGTCGGGGCACATCCCCGCGACCGCGGCCTGCACCTTTTCGGGCATAACGGCAGCGAAGGCAGGCACAGCCGCACCGTTGGCGGGTCGACCGCCATGGCGGTTGCCCGCGCAGTAGATGCCCACCATTTGGGCAAGAGTCGCTTTCTCGCGATAGACGCGCTCTTCGATGCTGTCGTAGCTCTGTGGATTTCCGGTCGCCATAAGGCGCATGGTAGCACGGGCCCCAACCCGCGCGCATGGGGGTATTCCCCCATCGAGGGCACGAGAACGGCGAAGCGATATAATGGCCCAACGAGCTCCGCGCGACACGCGCGGTTCAATTGAGTGAAAGGCGTCTTCATGAGCAACGAAGGCAAGAAGGTTAAAGTACACTACGTCGGCACGCTCGACGACGGAACCAAATTCGACTCGTCCATCGACCGCGGCGAACCCATCGAATTCACCTGCATGGCCGGCCAGATGATCAAGGGCTTCGACGAAGCCGTGAAAGACATGGCCCAGGGCGAAACCAAGAATGTGCACATCCCCGCCGACCAGGCCTACGGCCCGCGCGACGAATCTCTGATCCAGCGCGTGCCCACCGACACCATCCCCAACGTCGACCAACTGCCCGTGGGGCAAACCGTCTACTTCCAGGGACCCATGGGCCAGCCCATCCCCGCCAAGGTCGTATCGATCGAAGACGGCGTGGCCACCTTCGATTTGAACCACGAGATGGCCGGCAAGGACCTCAACTTCGAAATCACCCTGGTGGAAATCGAAGACTAGGCATCCGCGCACGACCGCCCGCGCACACGAAGGCCCGCTCTCTAACGCGAGAGCGGGCCTTTGCCGTTCGTGAGCGGGTTCTCGTGCGCGGGCGGGGCGCTAGCAGACCTTGGAACCGGCGGGAATCTTGTCGTCGACCATGAGCAGGTTGACCACTTCGTCGTCGCCGCGCAGGCGTTCGCCCGAAAGCAGCATGCCGCAGGATTCGACGCCCATCATCTTGCGGGGCGGGATGTTCACGATGGCCACGAGCGTTTTACCCACCAGATCTTCGGGCTCGTAGAAAGGATGCATGCCCGAAAGGATCGTGCGGTCGGTGCCCGTGCCGTCGTCGAGCGTGAACTGCAGGAGCTTCTTGCTCTTGGGCACGGCGACGCAGTCCTTCACCTTGACCACGCGCATATCGCAGGCGCAGAAGTGATCGAAGGTGACGTCTTCGGTGGCAAGGGGCTCGATCGTGTAGGGGTTCGCGGACGCAGGCACGGCGGTTTCGGAGGCCTCGTCGGCAGGCTGAGCGACGTCTTCCATAGCAATCCTTTCGTTTGGAAACGGGTTCGTTGCCTGTTAGGGTAGCAAATGGAGGCCATTGCGGGGCGCATCGCCCTTATGCCGTAGGCACCCTGCATCCGGCGCCCTTCCAACGCAGAGGGAACGCCGCGCTCACGACCACGAACACCAACCCGCAGTTGCGCACGAGCGGCGCCTGGCCGCCCCCGTCGTCACAAGGCGCCGATGCGGCGCTAGGAAATCTTCTCGAGCGTAACGGCCGTACCGGTGGCGCTCACCATGAGCATGCTGCCGCCTTCGCCGAGCGTTTCGTAATCGATGTCGACGCCTACAATCGCGTGCGCGCCTTTTTCCGCGGCACGACGCTCCATTTCTGCCAGAGCCTCGTCGCGGGCCTTTGTGAGCTCTTCCTCATAACCGCCCGAACGACCGCCCACGAAGTTGCGGATGCCGGCTGTGAAATCGCGAATGAAGTTGACGCCGTTCACGACCTCGCCGAACACGATGCCGTAATACCCGGTGATGCGGTAGCCGTCGACGGTGGGAGTGGTGGTGACGATCATGAGAGTTCCTTTCATAAGGAGAGCGCGCCCCGTATGGCGCGCTTGGGGGACAGGAGTCGAAACCGGTTAGTCGGCGAGCAGGGCCTCGAGGCGGGCGGGGTCGAACACGTAGCGCTTGCCGCAGAAGTTGCAGGTGGTCTCTGCCGGCTCGCCCTTTTCGACCATGTCGGCAAGCTCGGCGCGGCCCAAGGCGCGCACCGCCCGTTCGGCCCGGTCCTCGTTGCAGCCGCAGTGGAAGGACGCCGGCATGACCTCGAGCTCTTCGAAGCCCATGCCGGCAAGGACGCGCTCGAGCATATCGGCGGGCGCCAAACCCTCTTCGAGCATCTGCGTAATCGAGCTCACGCGCTTGACGTTGGCCTCGAGCGCGTCGACCACCTCGTCGGTAGCGCCGGGCATAAGCTGCACGATGAAACCGCCCGCCTGACGCACCGAGGTGTCGCGGTTGACGAGCACGCCCACGCCGAGCGAGGTGGGCACTTGGTCGCTCATGGCAAAGTAGTAGGACAGGTCGTCGCCGATTTCGCCAGAGGTCAGCTCGACCTGGCTCGAATAGGGCTCGATGCCGGGCTGGTCGCGCACGACGGTAAGGGTTCCGCGGCCGAGGCCGCCGCCCACGTCGAGATGGCCCACCGCGTTCAGCGGCAGCCAGGCATGCGGGTTATGGGCGAAGCCCTTCACCTGCCCCCGGTTGTTGGCCGTCACCGTAAGGCCGCCCACAGGGCCGTCGCCTGCGACCGTGAGCGTGATGAGCTCGTCGGGGCTCTTGAAGAGGGCGCCCATCATCTGACCGGCCATCATGAGCCTGCCGAGGGCCGCCGTCACGAGCGGACTCGTGCGGTGGATTTCGTGCGCCCTCTGCACGGTGGACCGGGCGGACACGGCGATGGCGCGCACCTGGCCTTCGGCAGCGACGCCCCGCACGATATGGTCGCCCGCGCGCACGCTGCTTTCGAAATCGATCACGTTGGTGTTCATGAAGCTACGTTCCTCTCGTCTTGCGTAATGGTGGGAAGAATAGCGCACGGCCCGCAATCGCATCACACATGCGCGCGCAACGTGAACGATTCGTTTTCCTTTCGACACGAGCAGGCGGAATATGGGACACTGCGGGAAACGGGCAGAGCGCGCCGGGCAAAAGGCGCGGCAGGGAAAGGAGCGCGCATGGCACGGTCGGTCGCCGACAACGCGGAACGCGCGATCTACGCCTGCATCTGCAGCCGCAACGGTGTGAAGGCGCGCGAGATCGCCTCCGCCTGCGGCTTGGCCAAGAAAACCGTCAACCGCTACCTCTACACCTCCCCTTTCATCTGCGACTTGTGCTACCACGATAGCGACTGGCGCTGGTACGGCCTCGTTCACCAGGGCTTTCCCCACGAGGGGCTGGCCGATTACTGCGGCTGGTACGGCACGGCGGCCGACTTCCTAGCCACCGGCGAAGACGCCTGGCTCTGCGCCCTCGAAGCCGGGTGCGCCCGCATCGGCCGCAACCTGAACGACACGAGGGGCCTCATCCACTCCTTCCGCGACGAATACGCGACGGTCACGCGCCTCTTCAGCGACCTCGACGACCTTGACTTTGCCGGCTGGGAGCTCTGCTTCGAAGTGCGCATCAAGCGCGGCCGACGGGTACGCATCTACACCGACGTGCTCGTGATCGCGCCCGGGTGGGCCTTCTCGCTGGAATTCAAGATGAAAGACACTATCGAGCCCGAAGAGGTGGCGCAGGCAGCCAAATACGCACCCTTCCTGGAAGTGGTCTTGGGGCCCGGGGTCAACGTGGTGCCCGCCCTCGTGCTCACGCGGGCGACCGACCTGTTCACCTTCGAAGCGGTGCCGGCAGGCGAAGGAGAGATTGCCGTCTGTTCGGGCGACATGCTCTTCAACGTCTTCGACGAGTACCTGGAATTCCTTGCGCGGTAACATACGGTCAGGAGGCGATTCCATGGATTACGAAGAGGCTGCACGCTATTGGGAAAAGCGAGACGAGCACGGGACGAAAGCGCCCGATGCGCGCGAGCGGCTCGAGGCTTTTTTGGCGGCGAGGCACGTGTGCGCCCTGGCGACGGGACACGGCGACGCGGTGCGGTGCACGCCGATCGAGTACGGATGGCACGACGGGGCCTTCTGGCTCTTTTCGGAAGGCGGGCGCAAGTTCGCCCACCTGGCGCACAACCCACACGTATGCCTGGCCGTGTTCGATTCGTCGAGCGAATTCGGCTCGCTGCACAGCGCGCAGGTTCAGGGGACGGCGACGATCGTCGAGCCGTTTTCGGCCGCGTACCTGCAGGCGCTCGCGGCCAAGCATATTCCCGAAGAGGCCGCACGCAAGGCGGGCGGGCGACTGCACCTGATCAAGGTGGTGCCCGAAGAAGCCGATTTCCTCGATTCGAGCCTGCGCGCAGACGGCTACAGCGTCCGCCAGCACATCGTCTTCTCGGGCGCGTTCGTCGGTAAGAAAACCTCGTAGGGCTCGTTGCAACGGCAACGTACGCGCTCGAGCGCGCGCCGTATGCTCGTGCCGAAAAGCACGAAGCCCCAGCAAAGGAGCACCGATGAAGAACCTTCCCACCGACCATGCCGCTCCCCTGGCCAGCCTTGCCACCTGCAAGCCCGGCCAGGTATCGAGCCGCCAGTTCACCACCTCCGATGCCGCCAACGCCCTCCTGCTCGCCTTCGGCGAGGGCGAGAGCGTGAGCGAGGAAACCTATCCGGGCGACACCCTCTACCTGGGCGTCGAGGGCACGGCCGTCATATCCCTGCCCGACCGGGCCGAACGCGTGCCGTCCGGCAGCGCTTTTCTGGTGCCCGCCGGCGTGCCCCACGCCGTGTCCGGCGAGGGCGCCTTCAAAATCTTCCAGCTCAACGTGAACGCATAGACTGCGAGAAAGGACCCGTCATGGCCGACCTCATCAAGAACATAGACAAATCCACCGTATTCGAAATCGCCGGCATCGCCGACTGCGAACCGGGCGCCGTAAACAGCGTGACCCTTGCCCAGCAGCCGGGCTGCAAGATGACCGTGCTCGCCTTCGGCGACGGCGAGTCGATCGCCGCGCATTCCGCCCCGGGCGACGCGCTCGTGACCTGCATCGCCGGCAAAGGCGAAGTAACGCTCGAAGGTGTGCCGCACGTGCTCACCAAGGGCCAGGCCATCGTCATGCCCGCCGGCGCCGAGCATGCGGTGCGCGGCATCGAGGGCTACAAGATGCTGCTCACCGTGGTGAAGGCATAGGAGGCAAGAGGGCCCTCCCCTTCTGGCGCACCCCTGAAACGAAACGCGGCCTGCCGGGCGAAGAGCCGGGCAGGCCGCGTTTTTCGTTGCACGCTTGACGTTGTCACACGGATGCGTTAGCGGCGCGCGTGCTTGCCGCGGCGCCGGGCGCCCAGGGCGACGGC
>LN908980.1 GCA_001486445.1 Hugonella massiliensis | reverse complement strand
GTCGGGCGTGAGGTTCAGAAGCTCGTTGCCGGGACGGTGGAGGATGACCTTCTTGAGCGGTCCGATCTCGCTCTTGACGTTGACTCCGGTCATGTAGGCTCCCCTTTCTTTGCAAGAATATGCAACTAGCGAGGTAAATGAGCACGTAAGCGACACAGCTCACGTATCAACAACGTTTACTTTACTCGCGGTGGGAGCAATTTCAATTATGAAGGATTCGTTAAGGCATATCTTCGGCGTACGGTTTGGCATACACGGTGAATGACACTTGATTCTATGGTCGGGATGTGAATGTGATTCAACTATTGATGCACTTTAGTCTGCGATATTAGCTCTGAACAGGAGTTTTGCAAATTTTCTTCTTTAGTGTGTATGTCAAGCATCAATTCTCTGACAACAAAATTGCATATTGAATCATATTGATACATATTCATTACAAGTAATGTGGGTTCCCATGCAGGGAAAGGACGTTGCGCCAACCGTAGGCCAAGAATGGATATACAATATCTCATGCATTTTATGCAGTATGTCTGCATATCTGCGCAGTCGAGCAAGCGCTGGCAGAGCACAGACAGCAATAGGAAAGGAGATTCGGATAACCTACGGTCACATCGATGGGCATCCGGAGGCTCTACCATACATTGGGGAGGACGCAGACCGCATCGGTGCAAACGGCCGTAAGCGCAGAACGTAGCAAGGGCGTATAAAAAGGAAGACAAACAAAAAAAACCCGAGCAAAGCTCGGGTTGATTCTAAATGGTGCGCCGTGAGGGATTCGAACCCCCGACGTACTGATTCGTAGTCAGTCCCTCTATCCAGCTGAGGTAACGGCGCTTGACGCAAGGAGTATTATCACGCGACGCCCCTCCTCTGTCAACAAGAAATTTTGTCGCATGGTAAGTGATTTGAAGAGACGCGCACCAAGGGGCACAGGGGCGGCGCGACCGTAGAGACCGCCTGAGGCCTCCAGGAGCCCTCAGGCTGCCTTCTCCACGCACGTCCTAAGACCTCAAGGGCGGGCTTGTCCCCTCGCAACCTTGCAAAAGGTCTTCGGACAAAAGAAGGCGAGCACCTTTCGGCGCCCGCCTTCCTCACTGATATCCGGAGAAAAAAATTACATCTTCTCGGGAGCGCTGATGCCAAGAAGACCCAGAGAGATCTCGAGCACGATACGCGTAGCGTCGATGAGGGCCAAACGCGCAGCCTGCAGTTTTTCGTCGTCGACGATGACATGGCAATTACCGTAGAAGGCATGGAAGAGGCCGGCCAGATCCTGGCTGTAATGGGTCAGGCGGAAAGCGGCGCGATCGCGAGCCGCACCGGCGACAAGCTCCTGAAGCGTATCCATCTTGCGCATGAGGTCGATTTCAGACGGCTCGGTGAGCACCGACAAGTCGACATCGGCCGGAATGACGGTCTTTGCAAGCTCGTCGAGCGTAATGTCCCCCGCTTCGTACTTGGCACGAACGTCGTCGGACGCGGCCTTGCGCAGAATCGAGCAGATGCGCGCATGAGCGTACTGCACGTAATAGACGGGGTTGGAAGCGTCCTTCTTCTTGGCGACTTCGATATCGAAATCGATCGTCTGGTCGGAGGAACGAGAAAGCATCATCCAGCGGGTCGAATCGACGCCCACTTCATCGATAACCTCTTCGAAGGTGACCATTTCACCGGTACGCTTGCTCATGCGCACAGGCTTGCCGTCACGGAAGAGGTTAACGAGCTGGCCGAGCATGACCTCGAGAGCACCCGGATAACCCCAGGCCGCGAGCATGGCTTCGCAGCGCTTGATGTAGCCATGATGATCGGCGCCCCACAGGTCGATTAGATGGTCGAAGCCACGCTGCATCTTGTTGTAGTGGTACGCAACGTCGCTGGTGAAATAGGTGTATTCGCCGTTGCCCTTGATGAGCACGCGGTCCTTGTCATCGCCGAACTCGGTGCTCTTGAACCAGATGGCGCCATCCTTTTCGTAGATGTAGCCCTTTTCGCGCATAGCGTCGATAGCGTAGTCGACCTGGCTCTTGCCGTTTTCATCCTTTACATAGAGCGTGCGTTCGGAGAACCACATATCGAACGTTGTGCCGAACTCATCGAGAATACGATGCTGTTCGGAAAGCTCGAAGGCGTAGGCGCGCTCGCGGAAGTTGAGGCGGCGTTCGTCGGGGTCGGCGTCGAGCCACTTGTCCCCATCTTCGTCGATGATGGCCTGGGCGATGTCCTTCACATAGCCACCGGCGTAGCAGGATTCGGGCATGGGCACGTCGCGGCCGAGCAGCTGCTGGTAGCGGACGGCAACAGATTCGCCGAAGTTGTCCATCTGAACGCCGTGGTCGTTGATGTAGTTCTCTTCGTACACGCGGTAACCGGCATGACGAAGCACACGCGCGGTCGCGTCGCCCAAAGCAGCCCAACGGCCGTGGCCCACATGGAAGGGACCCGTGGGGTTGGCGGACACGTATTCGATGTTGATGTAGTTGGGGCCATCGACCGTGCTCTTGCCGAAATCAGCTCCCTTTTCGCGCGCTTCGGCAACAACGCCCTGATAGGCGGTCGGCGTAAGCTTGATGTTAATGAATCCCGGGCCGGCGATATCGACTGAAGCGATATGGTCGTTTGCGGGAAGGTGGTCGACGATGGCCTGGGCGATATCGCGCGGGGCCTTGTGGGCCAGCTTCGCGGAGCGCAGGGCTACGGTCGATGCCCAGTCGCCGTTGGCAAGATCGCGCGGACGCTCCAGGGCAGCTTCCGGTACTTCGTCCAACTCGAGCGTATGGTCGTCGATGGCGGCCTGAAGGGCGCCCTCGACAAGCTGTTCCAGATGTTCGCGAATCTGCATGGTGGGTAATCCGTCGCTTCCTCTATATGGGTATACAGTTATTTGGGAGTGTAGCAAATAGCGCAGAGCTTGTGCAGCTCTCCCCCGCAATGGCACGTATCTATGCAAAAAAATGGGCTCTTCCGAAGAAGAGCCCATTGCGCACTCTAGAAAACTAGTTAAGCGTGATGACGGTGCCGGTTTCACCGCGAAGACCGGCAGCGGCGCACTCGAGGCTCGTGATGAGAGCCTGACCCTGCGGATACGCTTCGACGTAGCGAATGCAGGCTTCGACCTTGGGGAGCATAGAGCCGGGGGCGAACTGACCCTGCTCGATGTACTCGCGAGCTTCAGCCACGGTCATGTGGTCGAGGGCCTTCTGATCGGGCTTGCCGAAGTTCACGCACACCTTCTCGACAGCAGTCAGGATGACCAGGCGGTCAGCCTTGAAGGAGCTGGCGAGCATGCTGGCGGAGTTGTCCTTGTCGATAACGGCAGGCACGCCATGGTAAGAGTCGTTGGCCTCGACGACGGGAATGCCGCCGCCACCGGTAGAAACGACGACGTAGCCGGCATCCCAAAGGTCCTTCACCGCGTCGAATTCGACGATGCGCTGGGGCTTGGGGGAAGCGACCACGCGACGCCAACCGCGGCCGGCATCTTCCTTGACGATGCAGCCGGTCTTTTCGGCAAGCTCCTTGGCCTCAGCTTCGCTCATGAAGGCGCCCACGGGCTTCGTGGGGTTCTGGAACGCAGGGTCATCGGGGTCGACGACGGTCTGCGTCACTACGTTCACGGAAGAACGCATGATGCCGCGATGCTTGAGCTCGCCCAGGATGGCCTGGGACAGGTGATAGCCGATGTAGCCCTGGCTCATAGCGCCGCACTCGGGGAAGGGCATAGCCGGAACCTTGGAGCCTTCGGTCTTGCTGGCGATGTCGAACGCGTTGTTGATCATGCCGACCTGAGGGCCATTGCCGTGGGTGACGATCGTGTTCACGCCGTCACCGACCATGTCGACAATATGCTTTGCCGTGTTCTTAACGAGCTCGAGCTGCTCTTCGGGGGTGTTGCCCAGAGCGTTGCCGCCCAGAGCGACAACGACGCTCGGTCCGCTGCCTTTGGTGTAGGCCATAGCGGCCTCCTTTTGCTAACTAAGAAGGGAGGCCCGAAGGCGAGCCTCCCCGGGATGACTAGATTATACGGTCGCTTAGGAAAGCGTCGCGTACATGACGGCCTTGATGGTGTGCATGCGGTTCTCGGCTTCGTCGAATACGCGGCTCTGGCGGCCTTCGAAGACCTCGTCGGTGACTTCCATTTCGGTGATGCCGAACTGTTCGGCCTTCTGGGCACCGATCGTCGTGTTGGTGTCGTGGAAGGCGGGCAGGCAGTGCAGGAAGATGGCGCCTTCCTTGGCCTGGGCCATGACCTCGGCGGTCACGCGATAGGGCTCGAGTTCCTTGATACGCGGAGCCCACACCTCGTCGGGCTCGCCCATGGAGACCCACACGTCAGTGTAAACGGCGTCGGCGTCCTTAACGCCTTCGGCCACATCGCTCGTGAGGGTGCAGGTGGCACCGTTCTCAGCGAAGATCGGAGCGGTGGCTTCGACAACGTCATCGGCAGGCATGCAGTCCTTGGGGCCGCAGGCGGCGAAGTTGATGCCGAGCTTGGCGCAGACGACCATCAGGGAACGAGCCACGTTGTTCTTGGCGTCGCCCATGAAGACGAGCTTGCGGCCGCGCAGGTCGTCGCCGAACTCTTCCTGCATGGTGAGGATGTCGGCGAGCATCTGGGTCGGATGCCATTCGGTGGTCAGACCGTTCCACACAGGCACGGAAGCGTTGTCGGCCAGGTCCTGAACGTCCTTCTGGGCGAAGCCGCGGAACTCGATACCGTCATAGAAGCGCTCGAGCACGCGAGCCGTGTCGGCGATGGATTCCTTCTTGCCCATCTGGGACGAACCAGGATCAAGGTAGGTCACGCCCATGCCGAGGTCCATGGCGCCCACCTCGAAGGAGCAACGGGTGCGGGTAGAGGTCTTCTGGAACAGAAGAACGATGTTCTTGCCTTCAAGGTAACGGTGCGGCGTACCGGCAAGTTTCAGGGCCTTGAACTGCTTGGAAAGACGGAGCAGGTACTTGATCTCATCGGTGGTGAAGTCGAGAAGCTTCAGGAAATCGCGACCGGAAAGGCTCGTAGGCATAATAAGTTCCTTTCGTTTTGTTACTGTCCAAATGAACAATATTCGAATCACTAAAGAGTGAGTGATTCCCTAAGGGGAGGCGGGGCGACGTGGCCCCGCCAAAAATCGAGAGACCCTAGAGGTCCTCGCGCCAGGCCGGCATGCTCATGCAGCGCGGGCCGCCGCGGCCGCGCGAGAGCTCGGCGGACGGGATGACCTTGAGGTCGAGGCCCTCCTTGTAGAGGTAGTCGTTGGT
>LN908979.1 GCA_001486445.1 Hugonella massiliensis | reverse complement strand
CGCGAGCGCCCTGCTCGGCTTCTGGGAGAACGAGGCGGCCCGCGACGCCGGCGCGCTCACGGGCGTCGAGCGCGAGATCGCCGCGGCGCTCAAGGGCTACGGGTTCACGGACGAGGCCACGGCCGCAATCCTCGGGAACCTAAAGGCGGAGAGCGGCATGGACCCGGCGTCCGACGAGGTCATGGACGGCATGTTCAACTACGCCTACGAGCGCGCCTGCGGGGTGTTCCAGTACACCTCGACGCGGCCGGGGCAGGGCGAGTACTGGGAGTTCAAGACATGGTGCCGGAGCCGGGGGAAGACGTGGTCGGATGTCGGGCCCCAGATGGAATGGACCTTCTCGGGAGACTGCCCGGGCACCTGGTCGAACCGATGGTCGGCGAACCTGGCGAGAAGCGGCTACTACGCGAACTGCCCGGGCTACACAGACGGCTCGTTCTACGCGACGGCGGACGAGTTCAAGGCGGCGGACGACGTCGTGCGCGCGACCTACTCGTGGATGGCCTGCTACGAGAAGCCCGCCAACGGGGAATACGCGCACCTGGACCGCCGGATCGAGTACGCGAAGGGCTACCTCGCCGCCCTCGAGTCCGCAGGCGGCGGCAACGCGATCGTCGCAGCGGCGGAGTCGCAGCTCGGCGTGCCCTACGTGTGGGGCGGCGAGACGCCGGGGAAGGCGCTCGACTGCTCCGGGCTCGTCCAGTACTGCTACGCACAGGCAGGGATATCGCTTCCGCATTACTCGGAGGACCAGGCAGCGGGCGGCAGGCGGATACCGCTGTCGGAGGCCCGTCCCGGCGACATCCTCTGGAGGCCGGGCCACGTGGCCATCTACACGGGCGGCGACGGCTACATTCACGAGCCCCAGACGGGCGACATCTGCAGACGGGCGACCGGGATCTCGTATTTCACGTGCGCAATCCGCTACTAGGAGGGAGAAGGGATGAGGAGAAGGCAGACGGGCAGCAGGGACGCCACGAGGCGGCGCACCGGCGTCATCGCCGCGCTGCTCGCGCTCGCCCTCGTGGCAGCGGGCGGCGCCACAACCGCGGCGCTGCACCATGCGGCGGCCGGAAACGGCGCGGATCCTGCGCAGGGGCAGGAGCAGGCCGCGAGCGCGGGCGCCGATGCTGAGGAGGATGCCGGCCAGGGCTCCGACGGGTCCGATCCCGCGCGGGAATCGCACGTGGCGGACGTGCTCCGCTCGCATTCCTGGCAGGCGCAGGACGACTCGTCGAAGACCGTGCAGTTCCGCGACGGCTCGTTCGTCGAGCGCGACGGGAAGACCTCCAAGGTCGCCTCGTTCGAGATAGACGACGAGCAGTGGGACGGGGCGTCGGGCTCCATCACCTGCCGGATCACGGCGGACGGCAGCCCCGAGGCGAAGCGCGGCATCATCTCGCTCACGGGGGTCGAGGGCTCCTACCGCGTATCGTGCGACGGCTTCGCGCTCGCGAAGTCCTACGTCCAGGGTGGCAAGGGCGAGGGGCCGGTCGCGGTCTCGGGCGTCACCGAGCCCTACACGTCGCTCATCGACGGCAAGACCGCAGAGCTCGCGGAGTGCGTCGCCTCCTGGTGCAGGGAGCACGCCCCCACCGCGACCACGGCGGCCTTCGACGGCGAGGTCTACCTCGACGTCCCGGCCGGCACCGTTTCCGCGACGTTCACCTGCGACGACCCTGCCGCCACCGCCATCTCGGTCTCGTACAGGGCCGGCAAGTTCGAGGTCAGGGGGTAGCCGTGCGCACATTCACGGACACCCTGCGCGATGGGCGGTTCGCCCTCTCGCTGGGCACAACCATGCTCCTGGCCGCGCTCGCCCTCTTCTCCCCCGAGCCCGCGTTCGCGTCCATCGCCGACGACGTCAACGCGTGGCTCTCCGGCGTGCTGCGCGACACGTGCAACTGGATTTTCAACAGTCAGGTGGACGTGCTCAAGGGCATCGGCACGAGCGGGGTGCTCTCGGCGAGCTTCGACCAGATGCTCGGGAGCGCGGGGACCGTGACGATGTACGACGTCGTGCACGGCGTGTGGGAAGCGGCGATACTGCCCATCGGCTGCGGGGTGCTGTCGTTCTCGTTCACGCTCCAGCTCGTCAAGATCAGCCAGAAGATGGACGGCAACGCCGCCATGCCCGGCGTGAAGGAGGTCGTCTTCCTGCTGGTGTTCTACGCGGTGTTCCTGTTCATCCTCCAGAACAGCTTCGAGCTCATGCAGGCGGTCTACGAGGTGACGCGCATCGCCGTCCAGCGCGTGGCGGGCCTGTTCGGGACGGGCTCGGCGCTCGACTTGTCGGCGGTCTCGATCACCACGACCGACGACGACGTGGCGGCGCTGCTCGGAATGCTCGTCATCGCGCTCGTGAGCTGGGTCGTGGTGGTGGCCGCCTACGTGGTGGCCCTGGTGGTCTGCTGGGCGCGCGCCATACAGATCTACGTCATGGCGGCCTTCAGCCCCATACCGCTCGCCCTGCTCTCGCAGGACGAGACGAGGCAGATGGGCGTCGGCTACCTCAAGAACTTCGCCGCCGCCTGCCTGGCGGGCGTCATCATCCTCGTGCTCCTGGTGAGCTTCCCGATCGTGCTGGGCGGCCTCAACGCCGCGAGCGCGGGCGTGCCCGTCGTCGACTCGGTCGTGGGCGGGCTGTCCTACGCGCTGCAGTACCTGGCCATGTGCGTCCTGCTCATCATCGCGCTCGTCAAGAGCGGCGCCTGGGCGCGCGAGATCATGGGCGGATAGGGGGCCGCATGCGAATGGAGAGGGGCCCATAGGGGCGCGTCCCACCCGTCTTCCGAACGGCAAAGAAGGAAAGAGAAAGGAGAACGGCCGTGACAGACGATGCGAAGAGGAAGAACGTCTACCTGTCGTTCCACAAGAACTTCGTCCGGGAGGCGATTCCCTACACGGACAGGCAGACCGGCGAGCAGAGGACCTTCAACCAGGTGACGATCCCGAGGGGGACGGTCATAGACGGGCGCGACGTGGGCGGCTACGAGTTCAGCCCGCTCTACGTGAACTCCTCGCGCTTCAAGGGCCCGGACTGGCGCGACGTGCCGCTCATCGCCGACAAGGAGGTGTGGCTGCAGAAGTCGGTCCTCGATCCGGACGGCAAGCCCGTCATCGGGGAGGACGGCCGGCGCCTCAAGGACACGGTGAAGGCAATGCCCCAGCAGATCAAGGACGCGCTGACCGAATCGCGCCGCGCGTGGGCCGAGGCGCACGGGCTCCCTCTTATACACAGCTAGATGTGTATAAGAGACAGGGGAAAGCAAGGGTCGCGAGGGCGATTGCGATCACGAAGAGCGACGAATGCTTGGAGAGGAACGTGCTTGCGTGCTGCAGCGCTTCCATGGTGGTCCTTTCTCGACGGAAGCCATAAAAAATCCCT
>LN908978.1 GCA_001486445.1 Hugonella massiliensis | reverse complement strand
GTGCGCGAGGAGGCAGACGCCGGCCGCCCGCAGGCGACCCGGGCCCTGGTGCTCTCGAGCGGCGGGGTGGATTCCACCACCTGTCTGGCGGTGGCCGTCGACGAGCTGGGCGCCGAAAACGTGACGACGGTGAGCGTGTTCTACGGGCAGAAGCATCGCCGCGAGCTCGAGGCCGCCGACGCAGTGGCCCGCTATTACGGCGTGGCCCATCGCGTGCTCGACCTTTCGGAGATTCTGAAGGACTCTAACAGCGCCCTCATGGCGGGCAGCAACCAGGACGTGAAGCACGCCTCCTATGCCGAACAGATTGCCGAAGACGGGGAAGGCCCCGTGTCGACCTACGTGCCCTTCCGCAACGGGCTCATGCTGTCGGCGGTGGCGGCGCTTGCGATGTCGATCTACCCCGACGAGGTGACCGAGATCTTTTTGGGTGCGCACGCCGACGATGCGGCGGGCGACGCCTACCCCGATTGTTCGCCGGAATTCACCGACCATATGGGTGCGGCAATTGAAATCGGGACCTATGGGCGCGTGCGCTTGCGGGCGCCTTTCGTCGACGACAACAAGGCCGGTGTGGTGAAGCGCGGGCTCGAGTTGGGCGTTCCCTATGAGCTTACGTGGAGCTGCTACGAAGGCGGCGACAAGCCGTGCGGAACGTGCGCGACCTGTCGCGACCGCATCGCGGCTTTCCGCGCCAATGGGGTGGAAGACCCGGTGGAGTACGGGACGCCCTGTCTCTTATACACATCTAGCTGTGTATAAGAGACAGGTATTGCACAGGGACGGGCTTGCCTCGCTCTCTTTCCTCGTTCTTGACGATTTGAGGTGGCTCGGGCGCGCACCCAAAGCG